>NZ_JBIVVA010000005.1:0-648205 GCF_044757465.1 Streptomyces sp. NPDC091279
CCTCCGGGCTGCTTCCCTTCGGTCTTGCGTTTCCGACTCTATCAGATCTTTCCGATCCGATTTCCTCGGTGCTTTCCAGGTTCTTCGCTTTCGCGCTTTCCCTTTCCGGCGGTTCCGACTTTATCAGAAGTTCTGAGTCGGATTTTCCGGCCCGATCGGGAACTGGTTCCGGATGCTTGGAGCTTCCGGGTTCCCCTCTGGCGGAGCCGTAAACGTACTGGAGCGGGGGTCCTCGATGCAAATCGAGGACCCCCGCTCCCAGTTGACGCCGGCCGGTGGCCGGTCGAGGTCAGACCTCGACCACCACGGGCAGGATCATCGGCCTGCGGCGATAGGTGTCGGAGACCCACTTGCCGAGCGTCCGGCGGATCAGCTGCTGGAGCTGGTGCGGCTCCACCACGCCGTCCTGGGCCGAGCGTTCCAGTACGTCGGCGATCCTCGGCATCACGGCGCTGAACGCCGAGTCCTCGATGCCGGAGCCGCGGGCCTGGATGTGCGGGCCCCCGGTGATCTTGCCGGTCGACGAGTCGACGACGACGAAGACCGAGATGATGCCCTCGTCACCGAGGATCTTGCGGTCCTTCAGGGCCGGCTCGCGGACATCCCCGACCGAGAGGCCGTCGACGTAGACGTATCCCGCCTGGACCTTGCCGGAGATCTTCGCCTTGCCCTCGATCAGGTCGACGACGACGCCGTCCTCGGCGATGACGATGCGGTCGTGCGGGACGCCGGTGAGGGCGCCCAGTTCGGCGTTGGCCCGTAGGTGGCGCCATTCGCCGTGCACCGGCATCAGGTTCTTCGGCCGGCAGATGTTGTAGAAGTACAGCAGCTCGCCGGCGGAGGCGTGGCCCGAGACGTGCACCTTGGCGTTGCCCTTGTGGACGACGTGGGCGCCCCAGCGGGTCAGGCCGTTGATGACGCGGTAGACCGCGTTCTCGTTGCCGGGGATGAGCGACGACGCCAGGATCACCGTGTCGCCGTCGACGATACGGATCTGGTGGTCCCGGTTGGCCATGCGGGAGAGCGCGGCCATCGGTTCGCCCTGCGAGCCCGTGCAGACCAGGACGACCTCGTGGTCGGGCAGGTCGTCGAGGGTCTTGACGTCGACCACCAGGCCCGGCGGGACCTTCAGGTAGCCGAGGTCGCGGGCGATGCCCATGTTGCGGACCATCGAGCGGCCGACGAAGGCGACCCGGCGGCCGTACTCGTGCGCCGCGTCCAGGATCTGCTGGATGCGGTGCACATGGCTGGCGAAGCTCGCCACGATGATCCGCTTGCGGGCGCTGCCGAAGACCTGGCGCAGGACGTTGGAGATGTCGCGCTCGGGCGGGACGAAGCCCGGGACCTCGGCGTTCGTCGAGTCGGAGAGGAGCAGGTCGATGCCCTCCTCGCTCAGCCGTGCGAACGCGTGCAGGTCCGTGAGGCGGTTGTCCAGCGGCAGCTGGTCCATCTTGAAGTCGCCGGTGTGGACGACCATGCCGGCCGGGGTGCGGATGGCGACCGCGAGGGCGTCCGGGATCGAGTGGTTGACGGCGATGAACTCGCAGTCGAACGGGCCGACCCGCTCGCGGTTCCCCTCGGACACCTCAAGGGTGTAGGGGCGGATGCGGTGTTCCTGGAGCTTCGCCTCGATGAGCGCGAGGGTCAGCTTGGAGCCGATCAGCGGGATGTCCGGCTTCTCCCGCAGGAGGAAGGGGACGCCGCCGATGTGGTCCTCGTGGCCATGGGTCAGGACGATGCCGTCGATGTCGTCGAGGCGGTCCCGGATGGACGTGAAGTCCGGCAGGATCAGGTCGATTCCGGGCTGCTCCTCCTCGGGGAAGAGCACTCCGCAGTCGACGATCAGCAGGCGGCCTCCGTATTCGAAGACCGTCATGTTGCGGCCGATCTCGCCGAGGCCGCCCAGCGGGGTGACCCGCAGGCCGCCCTTGGGAAGCGGCGGGGGTGAACCGAGTTCAGGATGCGGATGACTCAAAAGACTCTCCTCACCACACACGCCACGTGCCGGTGGCACGTGGCGCGCGTGACGTTCGTGCATGAGCAGTTGTGGTTTGGTCGGGCGCAGGCACTGGTTGGCCTGCTTATTCAGTTGTGAAGTCCGTTGTCAGAGCTGTACCCCGCCCGCGGCAAGATCGATCTTGAGCTGGGCGATCTCCTCGGGCGAGCATTCGACCATGGGGGCGCGCAGCGGTCCCGCCGGCAGTCCCTGGAGGGCGAGTGCGGCCTTGACGGTCATGACGCCCTGGGTGCGGAACATGCCGGTGTAGACCGGGAGCAGCTTCTGGTGGATCTCGGTGGCCTTCTGGACGCCGTCGGTGGTGAAGGCGTCGACGAGGGCGCGCAGGTCCGGGGTGACGAGATGGCCGACGACCGAGACGAAGCCGACCGCGCCGACCGACAGGAGCGGCAGGTTCAGCATGTCGTCGCCGGAGTACCAGGCGAGGTCGGAGCGGGCGATGACCCAGCTGGCCCGGCCGAGGTCGCCCTTGGCGTCCTTGTTGGCGACGATCCTGGGGTGCTCGGACAGCCGGACGAGGGTCTCCGTGTTGATGGGGACGCCGCTGCGGCCGGGGATGTCGTAGAGCATGACCGGCAGTTCGGTGGCGTCGGCGACGGCCGTGAAGTGCCGGTACAGGCCCTCTTGCGGGGGCTTGTTGTAGTAAGGGGTGACGACGAGGAGGCCGTGGGCGCCCGCCTTCGCGGCGGCGTGGGCCAGCTCGATGCTGTGGTGCGTGCTGTTGGTGCCGACGCCGGCGACGACGTGGGCGCGGTCGCCGACCGCCTCCAGTACGGCTCGGACGAGCTCCACTTTCTCCGCGTCGCTGGTGGTGGGGGACTCGCCGGTGGTGCCGCTGATGACCAGGCCGTCGTTGCCTGCGTCCACCAGGTGGGCGGCGAGCCGCTGTGCGCCGTCGAGGTCGAGTGCGCCGTCCGCCGTGAAGGGCGTGACCATGGCGGTGAGGACCCGCCCGAAGGGGGTCTGCGGAGTGGAGGTCGGAGCCATGGGGAACACGCTACTCGCTGCTCACTACAGGGTCTGCCCGTGGGGGGCCGGGAAAGTCATGACAAAGGCGGAGCCCGGTACTGCCTGCTCGGGGGTTCAGGCAGTACCGGGTCCGTTTGATCAGGCTAGATGAACTTCTCCAAATGCCGCAATACGGACACTTCACGCGGCTGATGCGTACATCTGTGCCCTGCGACAGCCCGTCGTGGTGGGCCGGGGTACAGGGGGGCGAACGGCGGCAACCCGGAAACTTCCACGAATTACGGTAATCCGGGCACCTTTTGGGTCTCCCGCTCGTCTGTCCTGGTGACGGCCGCTCTTTCGATCCCCCGTCGCCCGACCCCGAGAGGAGAAGCCCACCGATGTTCCGTCGGCGCGAGCCCGTACCCTTCGCCTTCCTCGCCGAAGCCGACCAGTTCCGCAGCAATGTCGCTCCCCCGCCCCGTGAGCGGGCGTCAGCCGGTCAGATAGCCGGGCACTGGCTGCTCGGGCTCACGATCGTCGCGGGGCTCGTGGGCTCCGTGATCCTGGGGATGCCCGCCCTCTCGCAGGACACGCCGACCACGCAGACCCAGCAGTCGCAGGCGTCCGAAGGACACTGAGCCGGCTCCGGCCGGGCCCTGACCCCATCCGGCCCCCCGAGGGTGGTGAGGGGGAACACAGGCGGATAGCCTCACCGGGCACAGCCCATGCATGGATTCAGTGAGGACCAGCCGTGCCCCTGCCCTTCCTGACGGCCGACCGCGCCTTCGAGACAGCCGACGATGTCGCGCTGCCCTTCGACGACCGTGACCGCTGGCGGCGCCCCTACCGGCCCGGCCCCTGGCGGGTCGGTCTGTCGGCGCTTCTGCTGCTGCTCGCCTCGTTCGTGCTGTTCGCGGGGGTCGTCATCGCGTTCACCACCTCGCTGACGGAGACCGGGCTCTGCTTCGGTATCGCGCTGGTCGTCATCGTGGTCGCCCTGCGGATGCTGCGGGTCGGGGTGTGGGTGAGCCCGCGCGGGCTGCGCCGTGTGGGGTTCCTCGCGACGCGCACGACGCCCTGGGACCGGATCGGCGCGGTACGGACGGTGCAGCAGCCGGTGCGCTGGCTCGGGTTGCCCCGGACGGTGCAGGGCCAGGCCCTGACGCTCGTCGGCAGGGAGAGCGGCGCGCAGGACTCCGCGCCCCTGATGACCACGCACAACGCCGACTTCCTCGGCCGGTCCCCCGCGTTCGAGCGGGCGGCGGACACCGTCGAGGCCTGGGCCGCGGAGAACCGGCACGGCTGACGGCGGCGCCGACGACGAGGGCCCGGTCCGCCAGGGATGGCGTGACCGGGCCCTCGTGCTGTGCCGTACGGGTGTCCCGTCGCCGATGGGTTCAGCGCGCGGACGGTTCGGAGGCGGCGTGGGAGCGGTGCAGGATGATCGCCCGTTGCATCGCCTTGCGGGCCCGGGGTGTGTCGCGGGCGTCGTGGTAGGCGACGGCGAGGCGGAACCAGCTGCGCCAGTCGTCGGGAGCGGCCTCCGTCTCGGCCTTGCGGCGGGCGAACACCTCGTCGGCGGAGTCCCGGTCGATCCGGCCGCCCGCCGTGCGCCGCAGTTCGTCGACGGGCAGGCCGCCCTCGGCGTCGAGCTGGGCGGCGAGGGCGTTGGCCCGGCGGACGAACTGGGTGTTCTGCCACAGGAACCACACCCCGATGACCGGCAGGATCAGGACCGCCACCCCGAAGGTGACGGTGATGAGCGTGCCGGACTGGATGAGCATGACGCCTCGGGTGCCGACGAGGACGAAGTAGACGACCAGGGCGGCGGCGGTGAGGGCGTAGGTGATCTTGGCGCGCATGGAGGGGTGTCTCAGCTCAGATCGAGGAAGTGCTCAAGCCCGAAGGTCAGGCCCGGAGTGGTCACCACGCGGCGCGCGCCGAGCAGGATGCCCGGCATGAAGCTGCTGTGGTGCAGGGAGTCGTGCCGCACGGTGAGCGTCTCGCCCTCGGCGCCGAGCAGCACTTCCTGGTGGGCCAGCAGACCGCGCAGCCGCACGGAGTGCACGGGGACCCCGTCGACGTCCGCGCCCCGGGCACCGTCCAGGGCCGTCGTGGTGGCGTCCGGCGCGGCGGCCGAGCCGGCCCGGGCGCGGGCCTCGGCGATGAGCTGGGCGGTGCGGGTGGCGGTGCCGCTGGGGGCGTCCACCTTGTTCGGGTGGTGCAGTTCGATGACCTCGACGGACTCGAAATAGGGCGCGGCGAGCTGCGCGAACTTCATGGTGAGGACGGCGCCGATGGAGAAGTTCGGCGCGATGAGCACGCCGGTCTCCGGGGACTCGGCGAGCCAGGCCCTGAGCTGCGCGAGGCGTTCCTCGGTCCAGCCGGTGGTACCGACGACCGCGTGGATGCCGTTGCGGACGCAGAAGTCGAGGTTGTCCATCACCGAGGCGGGGGTGGTCAGTTCGACGGCGACCTGGGCGCCGGACGCCGTCAGCGTCGCCAGGTCGTCGCCCCGGCCGAGGGCGGCGACCAGTTCCAGGTCCTCGGCGGCCTCGACGGCCCGGACGGCCTCCGAGCCGATCCGGCCCTTGGCACCGAGGATCGCCACACGCAGCTTGCTCATCTTCTTCTTTTCCTCACCGGAGACGGGGTGGAACCAGGGTCGGGTGGCTGACCCGGAACGGCGTCACGCGACCGTTTCACGCAGCCGGGACGCCTGTTTGTCCTTGAGCGGGCCGATGACCGACAGCGACGGGCGCTGTCCCAGGACGTCCCGGGCGACGGCGCGGACGTCGTCGGGGGTGACCGACGCGATGCGGGTCAGCAGGTCGTCGACGGACAGCTGCTCGCCCCAGCACAGTTCGCTCTTGCCGATACGGTTCATCAGCGCGCCGGTGTCCTCCAGGCCGAGGACGGTGGAGCCGCGCAACTGGCCGACGGCGCGGTCGATCTCGTCGTCGGACAGGCCCTCGGCGGCGACCTGGTCCAGTTGGTCCCGGCAGATCTTCAGGACGTCGGGCACCTGGCTCGGGCGGCAGCCGGCGTAGACGCCGAAGAGGCCGCAGTCGGCGAAGCCCGAGGTGTACGAGTAGACGCTGTAGGCGAGGCCGCGCTTCTCCCGGACCTCCTGGAAGAGCCGGGAGGACATGCCGCCACCGAGGGCGGTGTTGAGCACGCCGAGGGCCCAGCGGCGGTCGTCGGTGCGGGCCAGGCCCGGCATGCCGAGCACGACGTGCGCCTGTTCGGTCTTGCGGTCGAGCAGTTCGACGCGGCCCGCGGTGCGGATCGTGCGGCTGCCCTCGCGGGGCGCGATGGGGTCGGCCTGCGGGGTGCGGAACGCGCCGGCCTTCTCGAAGGCGGTCCTGACCTGCCGGACGACCGTGTCGTGGTCGATGTTGCCGGCCGCGGCGACCACCAGGTGGGTGGGGTCGTAGTGCTTCTTGTAGAAGCGCCGGATGCGGTCGGCGGTGAGGGCGTTGACGGTGTCGACGGTGCCGAGGACCGGGCGGCCGAGCGGGGTGTCACCGAACATGGTCCGCGCGAACAGGTCGTGCACGCAGTCGCCCGGGTCGTCCTCGGTCATGGCGATCTCTTCGAGGATCGCGCCGCGCTCGACGTTCACGTCCTCTTCGAGGATGAGGGAGCCGGTCAGCATGTCGCAGACGACGTCGATGGCGAGGGGGAGGTCGGTGTCGAGCACGCGCGCGTAGTAGCACGTGTACTCCTTCGCCGTGAAGGCGTTCATCTCGCCGCCGACCGCGTCGATCGCGGAGGAGATGTCGAGGGCGCTGCGCTTGTCGGTGCCCTTGAAGAGGAGGTGTTCGAGGTAGTGCGTGGCGCCGTTCAGGGACGGCGTCTCGTCGCGGGAGCCGACGTGTGCCCAGATGCCGAAGGTCGCGGAGCGGACCGAGGGGAGGGTCTCGGTGACGATGCGCAGGCCGCCGGGGAGGGTGGTCTTGCGGACGGTGCCGATGCCGTTGGCGCCCTTGACCAGGGTTTGGGTACGGGCGACGGCCCGCCCCTCCGAGGAGGTGCGGGCCGTCGTCGTGGAGCTACTCGACGTCACTTGTCGGTGTCGTCCTTCTTCTCATCGTTCTCTTCGCCCTCGATGACCGGGATCAGGGAGAGCTTGCCGCGGGAGTCGATCTCGGCGATCTCGACCTGGACCTTGGAGCCCACGCCGAGCACGTCCTCGACGTTCTCCACGCGCTTGCCGCCGGCGAGCTTGCGGATCTGCGAGATGTGCAGCAGGCCGTCCTTGCCCGGGAGCAGCGAGACGAACGCGCCGAACGTGGTCGTCTTGACGACCGTGCCCAGGTAACGCTCGCCGACCTCCGGCATGGTCGGGTTGGCGATGCCGTTGATCGTGGTGCGGGCGGCCTCGGCGGAGGGCCCGTCGGCGGCACCGATGTAGATGGTGCCGTCGTCCTCGATCGTGATGTCGGCGCCGGTGTCCTCCTGGATCTGGTTGATCATCTTGCCCTTGGGGCCGATGACCTCGCCGATCTTGTCCACGGGGATCTTGACGGTGATGATCCGCGGGGCGTTCGGGGACATCTCGTCCGGCGTGTCGATCGCTTCCATCATCACGTCGAGGATGTGGAGGCGGGCGTCACGGGCCTGCTTGAGGGCGGCGGCCAGGACGGAGGCGGGGATGCCGTCCAGCTTGGTGTCGAGCTGGAGGGCGGTGACGAACTCCTTGGTGCCGGCGACCTTGAAGTCCATGTCGCCGAAGGCGTCCTCCGCACCGAGGATGTCGGTGAGGGCGACGTAGTGCGTCTCGCCGTTGATCTCCTGGGAGATCAGGCCCATGGCGATACCGGCGACGGGGGCCTTCAGCGGCACACCGGCGTTCAGCAGCGACATGGTGGAGGCGCAGACCGAGCCCATGGACGTCGAGCCGTTGGAGCCGAGGGCCTCGGAGACCTGACGGATCGCGTACGGGAAGTCCTCGCGGGCCGGCAGCACCGGCACGATGGCGCGCTCGGCGAGGGCGCCGTGGCCGATCTCGCGGCGCTTGGGGGAACCGACGCGGCCGGTCTCGCCGACGGAGTACGGCGGGAAGTTGTAGTTGTGCATGTAGCGCTTGCGGGTCACCGGGGAGAGGGTGTCCAGCTGCTGCTCCATGCGGAGCATGTTGAGGGTGGTGACGCCCAGGATCTGGGTCTCGCCACGCTCGAACAGCGCGGAACCGTGCACGCGCGGGATGGCCTCGACCTCGGCGGCCAGGGTGCGGATGTCGGTGACACCGCGGCCGTCGATGCGCTTCTTCTCCTTGATCACGCGCTCGCGGACCAGCTGCTTGGTGAGCGAGCGGTACGCGGCGGAGATCTCCTTCTCGCGGCCCTCGAACTTCGGGAGCAGCTTCTCGGCGGCCAGACCCTTGACGCGGTCCAGCTCGGCCTCGCGGTCCTGCTTGCCGGCGATGGTCAGCGCGGCGGACAGCTCCGGGCGGACGGCGGCGGAGAGCGCCTCCAGGATGTCGTCCTGGTAGTCGAGGAAGACCGGGAACTCGCCGGTCGGCTTGGCGGCCTTGGCGGCGAGGTCGGCCTGGGCCTTGCAGAGCACCTTGATGAAGGGCTTCGCGGCGTCCAGACCGGAGGCGACGACCTCCTCGGTGGGCGCCTCGGCGCCGCCCGCGACGAGCTGGATGGTCTTCTCGGTGGCCTCGGCCTCGACCATCATGATCGCGACGTCGCCGTCCTCCAGGACGCGGCCCGCGACGACCATGTCGAAGACGGCGTCCTCAAGCTCGGTGTGGGTCGGGAACGCCACCCACTGGCCGCGGATCAGCGCGACGCGGACGCCGCCGATCGGGCCGGAGAAGGGCAGGCCGGCCAGCTGCGTGGACGCGGAGGCGGCGTTGATCGCCACGACGTCGTACAGGTGGTCGGGGTTGAGCGCCATGATCGTGGCGACGACCTGGATCTCGTTGCGCAGGCCCTTCTTGAAGGACGGGCGCAGCGGGCGGTCGATCAGGCGGCAGGTGAGGATCGCGTCCTCGGAGGGGCGGCCCTCACGGCGGAAGAAGCTGCCGGGGATCTTGCCGGCGGCGTACATCCGCTCCTCGACGTCCACCGTGAGGGGGAAGAAGTCGAGCTGGTCCTTGGGGTTCTTGGAGGCCGTGGTGGCCGACAGCACCATGGTGTCGTCGTCCAGGTACGCGACGGCGGAGCCGGCGGCCTGCTTGGCCAGGCGGCCCGTCTCGAAGCGGATGGTGCGGGTGCCGAACGTGCCGTTGTCGATGACGGCCTCGGCGTAGTGGGTCTCGTTCTCCACTATGAGTTTCTCCGTTACTTGTCGTCTTTCGTCCCTCCTCGCCCGTGTGGCGGGGGACGGTCGCGGAGAAGCGCGCCTTCTGGTGCGGACCGGTCTTCGATCGAAGCTCCCGGGGGTTGTCGTCTCCCGAGGGCCACTACCGAGGACCGGCGGCGGCGAGGTGCGCCTCTCCCTCGTACTTCATGCTGCTCGTGCTCTGTACTTCATGCTGTTACTGCCACGTGCGGAACGTGGTGCGCTACCACACTACAAAGCGCCACTGACAGTCCGCACGTTTCCGCACATACGGCAAAGGGAGCGGCCCCCGAGTCTTCCCGGGACCGCTCCCCTCACGGCGTCTTACTTGGCGCCCGCCGCACCGCGACGGATGCCCAGGCGGTCGACCAGCGCACGGAAGCGCTGGATGTCCTTCTTCGCCAGGTACTGGAGCAGGCGGCGGCGCTGACCGACGAGGATCAGCAGGCCACGACGCGAGTGGTGGTCGTGCTTGTGGGCCTTGAGGTGCTCCGTCAGGTCGGTGATCCGACGGGACAGCAGCGCGACCTGGACCTCGGGGGAGCCGGTGTCACCGTCCTTGGTGCCGAACTCGGAGATGATCTGCTTCTTGACGGCGGCGTCGAGCGACACGCGTACTCCTCGTGATCTGGGTCTGCCCACCGAGTGCCCCCGGTCTGATTCTCGGGGGAGCTTCCATGACTCGGAAGGCGGAGGTCCGTACAGAGACGGCCGTCGTCCAGGGTACCAGCAGCGTCCGGGCACTCTCACCGGGCTTTCGGAACCACCCAGGTGGCGGGGGTTGGGCCACTAGGGTGAGGGCGCGACGGTACGTACGCCGTCCATCACTCAGGGAAGGGGTCGCTGCGGCATGGCGGAGACGGAAGAGCAGATCAAGGCGCGCAAGGAACGGGAGCGGGACGAGCTCTACGCCCTGGACATCTCCGGTGTGACGTGGGAGAGCGCGCCCGGCACGGAGGAGCACGAGGAGCGGGTGGAGATCGCGCGCCTCCCCGAGGGTGCCGTGGCCATGCGGTCCTCGCTCGACCCGGACACCGTTCTGCGGTACACGGAGGCCGAGTGGCGGGCGTTCGTGCTGGGCGCGCGGGACGGCGAGTTCGATCTGGAGCCGACGGTGGCTGACGGCGCGGCGGCGGAGTAACCCGTTCCGTAACGGCGGCGAAAAGGGGCGGCACGCGCGCGTGCCGCCCCTCTGTGCTGAGGTGGGGCCCGTCGCCGTCAACACGCGGGTGGGGTGCGGGGCTTCGGGCACGGCCGCGTTGGTTCCGGTTTCACCGTCTATTCAGGCTCACGGGCGGACGGGCCTGCCGGGGTGGGGCTTGTGGTGATTAGGCTGGGAGAGGGCGCGTCGCCACAACCCGTGGACCAGGCGGCGGTGTTCCAGGGGGAGAGCCGGTGGATCGGACGACCTCGAAGGACCTTGGACGACGAACGAACGGTCGCCCCGGCACGGCATGAGGGTGCTCGACCACTTCAGGAGGAACTGTGAGCAGCGATCGGGACGGGAACCGCGGGGGCTGGGCCACACCCGGCGACGACCAGCCCGACGCGGAGTCCGCCATCGAGACGACGGGCGAGTTCACCATCGACTACGCCCCGCCGGCTTGGTACACGCAGAACGCGTCCGGGGCGGGGTCCGAACAGGGGCAGAGTCAAGGCCAGGGCCAGGCTCCGAGTCAAGGGCAGAGTCAGAGCCAGGGACCGGGCCCGACACCGGGTCAGGGCCAGGGACAAGCGCAGGGGCCGGGCCCGTCACCGGGGCCAGGGCAGGGTTCCGGGCCGGGGTCCGTGCCCGGGCAGGGGTTCGGGCAGACCTTCCGGCCCGGTGCCGGTTCGTCCCCCGGTGATCTGCCGTTGTCGCTGCCGGGGTTGACGCCGCCGGCGCACTCCCGGCCTCGGCCTCCCCAGGAGGCGCAGGCTCCGCAGGCACCCCAGTCGCCTCAGCAGGCCCAGCAGGCCCAGCAGGCCCAGGCGCCGCAGGCTCCTCCGCCGGCGGGGCCCGGTGCGCCGTTCACGCCGCCCGCGCCGGCGCCCGGTGCGCCGTTCACGCCTCCGCCGCCCGCTCCCGCGCCGGGGACGCCGTTCACGCCGCCTGCCCCCGGGCCCACGGCGCCGTACACGCCGCCCGTCGGGGGGCCGGGTGCGGTGCCGAACCTGCCGACGGAGGGCGGGTTCGCGCCGCAGGCACCCCGGCCTGCCGAGCCGACGCCCGCTCCGGCCGTGGATGCCTCGTCGCCGACGGCCGTGCCGAACATCCCTGTCACCGGGTTCCCGTTCCCGGGCGGGCCGGGGGCCTCGGCTCCTGCCGAGGGCGAGGGTGCCTCGACGGCATCCGCGCCGCCCGTCGCGCCGGTCGCGCCTCCCGCTCCTGCCGCTCCTGTCGCTCCTCCGGTGGCCCCCGCGCCCTCGGCCCCCGCCGACGATCCCTGGAAGGGTGACGTGGAGAGCGGCGCGACCATGCGCTTCTCCCGGGCCGACCTGAAGCGGGAGTTCGCCCTGCGGGCCGAGGCGGAGGCGGCTGCCAAGGCGGCCGAGGAGGAAGCCGACGCCCCCGCCGACGCCCCCGCCGGAAACGACGTCGACGAGACGCCCGTCGATGACGCCGACGCCGGTGCCCCGTCCGTGGCTCCCGTGTCCGGGGTTGACGCCGAGGACGCCGGTGAGGTCGCTCCGGAGGGTGCCGCCGGTGACGCGTCCGACGCCTCCGCCGACGCGCCGGACGCCGCCGAGGTCCCCGAGGTCCCCGTGGACGCCCCCGAGGCTGCGACCGACGACGAGGAGAAGGGCGACGCCGTCGCGGAGGCCGAGCCGGCCCTCACGGCCGGCGGCGAGTCCGAGGGCGCGGCGGACGCAGCGGACGCCGCGGATGCGGACGACGATGCCGAGGCCGCCGTTGCGCAGGGCGACGAGGCGGGGCCGAGCGAGCCGGAGGCCGCCGCGCCCCCGGCCGACGAGCCGCCCGCCGAGGCCCCGTCGGCCGAGGCCGCGCCGGAGGCCCCGCCCGCGTGGACTCCCCCGCCCGTGCCGCAGAACGTGCCGCCGCTCCCGCCGTCGTACCAGGCCGCCGCTCCCGCGCCCGCCGCCCAGTGGCCCGCGCAGCCGCAGCAGCCCGCCCCGCAGGCGCCCGCACAGCCCCAGCAGCCTGTGCCGCCCCAACCCCAGCCGCAGCAACCGCAGTTCCAGCCACAGGCCCCGCAACCGGCGCCCGCCGCCTGGAACGCGCCGCCCCAGACCGGCGCTCCGGCCCCCAACGGGTTCCCGCAGCAACCTCCGGCGCCCGCCCCCAACCCCCCAGCGCAGCCCAGCGGTTACGGCTTCCCGCAGCAGCCCCCGGCAGCCGCCGCCCCCAACCCCCAAGCCCAGCCCGGCGGTTACGGCTTCCCGCAGCAGCCGCCCGGTCCCGGGCCCGCCCAGCAGTCCCCGGCGCCTGTGCCCAACCCGCAGGCCCAGCCGGGTGGTTACGGGTTCCCGCAGCAGCCGCCCGGGCCTGATCCGCAGGCCGGTTACGGGTATCCGCAGCAGGGGCCGGGTCCGGTGCCCAACGCGCAGGCCGGTTACGGGTTCCCGCACCCGGCCGCGCCCAACCCGCAGGCCCAGCCCGGTAGTTACGGCTTCCCGCAGCAGCCCCAGCCGCCCACGCCCGACGGGGACTTCACCCCGGCACCGCCGGCACCCCAAGCCCCGCAGGCGCCGCAGGTCCCGCAGCCTCCCGTGGACCCGCGGACCGGGGCCGCGTGGCCGCAGGCGATGCAGCACGACCAGCGGCAGATGACCAACCCCGGTGCCGCGCCGCTCGGTTACACCGCCGCCGTCGAACTCTCCTCTGACCGGCTGCTCAACAACAAGCGGCAGAAGGCGAAGAGCGGTCGGCCGTCGGCAGCGGCGTCGCGGTTCAAGCTCGGCGGCAAGAAGGAAGAGGCCGAGCGGCAGCGGAAGTTGGAGCTGATCCGGACGCCGGTGCTGTCCTGCTACCGGATCGCGGTGATCAGCCTCAAGGGCGGCGTCGGCAAGACCACGACGACCACCGCGCTGGGTTCCACGCTGGCCACCGAGCGGCAGGACAAGATCCTCGCGATCGACGCCAACCCCGACGCGGGCACCCTCGGCCGACGGGTGCGGCGCGAGACCGGGGCGACCATCCGCGACCTCGTCCAGGCGATCCCGTACCTCAACTCCTACATGGACATCCGGCGGTTCACCTCACAGGCGCCGTCGGGTCTGGAGATCATCGCCAACGACGTCGACCCGGCCGTGTCCACGACGTTCAACGACGAGGACTACCGGCGCGCGATCGACGTGCTGGGCAAGCAGTACCCGATCATCCTCACCGACTCCGGCACCGGGCTGCTGTACAGCGCGATGCGTGGGGTGCTCGACCTCGCCGACCAGCTCATCATCATCTCGACGCCGTCCGTGGACGGGGCGAGCAGCGCCAGCACGACGTTGGACTGGCTGTCCGCGCACGGGTACGCCGATCTGGTGTCCCGTTCGCTGACGGTCATCTCCGGGGTCCGTGAGACCGGCAAGATGATCAAGGTGGAGGACATCGTCAGCCACTTCGAGACGCGCTGCCGCGGTGTGGTGGTCGTGCCGTTCGACGAGCATCTCGCCGCCGGTGCCGAGGTCGACCTCGACATGATGCGGCCGAAGGTGCGGGAGTCGTACTTCAACCTCGCGGCCCTGATCGCCGAGGACTTCGTGCGGCACCAGCAGTCGCACGGCCTGTGGACCAGCGACGGCAACCCGCCGCCGGTGGCCGCGCCGCCGATGCCGGGCCACGGCCAGGGCCAGCCCGGGCAGCCGGCGCCGGGTCAGCCGTACCCCGGCCAGCCCAGCCAGCCCAGCCAGCCGTACCCGGGCCAGCAGTTCCCGCAGCAGCCGCAGGCGCCGGGGCAGCCGTATCCGCAGCCGGGTCAGCCGCCCTACCCGCAGCACCCGGGGTACGGGTACCCGCAGGCCGACGGTTACGGCTACCCGCAGCCGGGACAGGCGCCGCCGCCTCCCCCGCAGCAGTAGCGGCACGGCGAAGGGCGGCCGGTTCCCCACGGAGGGGACCGGCCGCCCTTTCACGTCAAGGCCGTTGGCCCGTGCGGTCGTCGGGCTACTCGGCGGCGGCGGTCGCGACCAGGTCCCGGCAGCGCTTGACGTCCACGGCCATCTGGTCGAGGAGCGCGTCCAGCGAGTCGAACTTCGCCTGCCCGCGCACATACGCCAGGAAGTCGACGCAGACGTGCAGGCCGTACAGGTCGAGGCCGACGCGGTCGATGGCGTACGCCTCCACGGTGCGCTCGGTGCCGTCGAACTGCGGGTTGGTGCCGACCGAGATCGCCGCCGGCATCACCTCGCCCTGCGCGTGCAGCCAGCCGGCGTAGACGCCGTCGGCGGGGATCGCGGTGTGCGGGAGGGTCTCGACGTTGGCGGTGGGGAAGCCGAGTTCGCGGCCGCGCTGGGCGCCGCGCACGACGACGCCCTCGACGCGGTGGGGCCGGCCCAGGATCTCGGCGGCGCCGGTGACATCGCCCTCGGCGACCAGACGCCGGGTGAGGGTGGAGGAGAACGGCTGTCCGCCGCCCGCCTCGCCGGTCAGGGACAGGTCGACGATCTCGGCTTCAAAGTCGTACACCTTGCCCTGGGCGGCGAGGAACTCGACGTTCCCCGCGGCCTTGTGGCCGAAGCGGAAGTTCGGGCCCTCGACGACCGCCTTGGCGTGCAGCTTGTCGACGAGCACCTTGACGACGAAGTCGGCGGGCGACAGCTTCGAGAACTCCGTCGTGAACGGCAGGATCAGCACCGCGTCCACGCCCAGCTCGGCCATGAGTTCGGCACGCCGGTGGTGCGGGGCGAGCAGCGGCGGGTGGCTGCCGGGGCGGACGACCTCGCTGGGGTGCGGGTCGAAGGTGACGACGACGGAGGGCACGCCCAGTTCACGGGCGCGGTCGACGGTGTGCCGGATGATCAGCTGGTGACCCCGGTGGACCCCGTCGTAGGACCCGATGGTGACGACGCTGCGTCCCCAGTCCTCGGGGATGTCCTCCAAGCCACGCCAGCGCTGCACTGTGACCGCTCCTCGAACCCGTGTCCGTGTCTGTCCCGACCTCTTACGCAGCTCTAAGGGTGCCATGCCGGGCGCCCCTCGCTCGCACCGGCATGGGGGTGTGACCGGACGCACGTGCGGGAGGAGGGGGTGGGGGGTGCGCCGGGGGGCGCGGGCAGCGCGGTGGGGTGCGCGCCGGTGCGCGCTACGGCGTCCGGTGCGCGTGGGCGAGGCGGTGGCGTCGCGTGCGCGCCGGTGAGGGCTTGTCGCGCCCGTGCGGTGGAGGCGCCTGCCGCCAACGGGCCGCGCCGCTCAAGGGGCGTTGCCGCAGCGCCTGTTGGGGGTTGCCGGACGCGTGACCGAAGGGTGGCCCGGCGGACCGCCCCCACAGCCACCCCTCAACTCCCCCAAGAACGCAGCCCTCAGTCCCCAGCCCTCAGCCCCCAGATCTCAGGCGAAGACAGCCAGGCTCTTCGCCTTGCCCCGCTGTTCCTCCACCAGCGCAAGGAACGTGCCCTGGGGGTCGAAGACCGCCACCGCGCCCGTGCCCGCGTAGGTCTCCGGCATGTCGAGGCGGACGCCGTTGAGGAGGAGGCGGGCGCGGCGGGTGTCGACGTCCCAGCGGGGGAACGCGGCACCGGCGGCGTCGGCGACGGGCATCACCGTCAGCTCCTGCTGGAGCTGGTCCAGGGTGCGCGCGGTGTCGATCTTGTAGGGGCCGACCCGGGTGCGGCGCAGCGCGGTGAGGTGGCCGCCGACGCCGAGCCCGGCGCCCAGGTCACGGGCGAGGGCGCGGATGTAGGTGCCGGAGGAGCAGACGACGGAGACGACGAGGTCGAGGACGGGGGTGCCGTTCTCGGCGACGGCCTCACGGACGTCGTAGACGGTGAACGAGGAGACGGTGACCGGACGCGCCGGGATCTCGAACTCCTCGCCCTCGCGGGCCCGCTTGTAGGACCGCACGCCGTTGATCTTGATGGCGCTGACCTTCGAGGGGACCTGCATGAGGGCGCCGGTGAGCTGGGCGATGCCCGCGTCGATGGCGTCCCGGGTGATGCCGGAGGCGTCGGTGGACGAGGTCAGCTCGCCCTCGGCGTCGTCGGTGAGGGTGTCCTGGCCGAGCCGGATGGTGCCCAGGTACTCCTTCTCGGTGAGCGCGAGATGCCCGAGGAGCTTGGTCGCCTTCTCGACGCCGAGGACCAGCACGCCGGTCGCCATCGGGTCGAGGGTGCCGGCGTGCCCGACCCGCCGGGTCCTGGCGATGCCGCGCATCTTCGCGACGACGTCGTGCGAAGTGAAGCCCGACGGCTTGTCGACGATGACAAGGCCGTCGGGCGTGGTGTGCTTCTCGGTCATTTGGCGGCGTCGCCGTCCGTCTCGTCGGCCTCGTCGGCTTCGTCGTCCTCGGGCTTGCGGTACGGGTCGGCGTCACCGGCGTACCGGGCACCGGCCGAGGCCTCACGGACCGCTTCGTCGGCGGCGCGGGCCCGGTCCAGGAGGTCCTGGATGGTCTTCGCGTTCTCCGGCAGGGCGTCCGCGACGAAGGTGAGGGTCGGCGTGAACTTCACGCCGGCCGCCCGGCCGACCTCGGAGCGCAGGATGCCCTTGGCGCTCTCCAGTCCGGCGGCGGCCTCCTGCCGCTCCTCCTCGCCCCCGTACACGGTGTAGAAGACGGTCGCCTCCCGCAGGTCGCCGGTGACTCGGGTGTCCGTGATGGTGATGTGCGAGCCGAGCCGCGGGTCCTTGATCCCGCGCTGTAGCTTCTGCGCCACCACCTCTCGGATGAGGTCCGCCAGCCTCTTGGCGCGCGCGTTGTCGGCCACTGGTCCGTCTCCTTAGTAACTTCTCTTGCTTGTTGCTTCAGTCTTCGTCGCTGTGGAGCCTGCGTCGAACCGACAGCAGCTCCACCTCGGGCCGCGCGGCGACCAGGCGCTCGCAGCGGTCGAGTACGTCGGTGAGGTGCTCGGTGTCCCCGGACACCACCGCGAGTCCGATCTCGGCCCTGCGGTGGAGGTCCTGATGGCCCGTCTCGGCCGCGCTCACCGCGTACTTGCGGTGCAGCTCGGCCACGATCGGGCGGACGAGGGAGCGTTTCTCCTTCAGCGAGTGGACGTCGCCGAGGAGCAGGTCGAAGGACAGGGTCCCCACGTACATCTGTGTCTCCGGATGTCCCGCCGGTTCGGGGTACGGGCACCGCCGCTCGGGCACCGATACGCCGAACGGTACACGCAACGGCCGGGGCCGATCGACGGGATTTCCCGTGAGGGAAGTGCCCCGCCGATCGGCCCCGATCGCGTGCTGTGCAGGTCAGACGCGCGGCTTCTCGCGCATCTCGTACGTCGCGATGACGTCGTCGACCTTGATGTCGTTGAAGTTGCCGAGGTTGATACCGCCCTCGTAGCCTTCGCGGATCTCGGTGACGTCGTCCTTGAAGCGACGCAGGCCCTCGATGTTGAGGCTCTCCGCGATGACCTTGCCGTCGCGGACGAGTCGGGCCTTGGTGTTGCGCTTGACCTCGCCCGAGCGGACCAGGACACCGGCGATGTTGCCCAGCTTCGACGACTTGAAGACCTCGCGGATCTCCGCCGTGCCCAGCTCGACCTCTTCGTACTCCGGCTTGAGCATGCCCTTGAGGGCCGCCTCGATCTCCTCGATCGCCTGGTAGATGACCGAGTAGTACCGGACGTCCACGCCTTCGCGCTCGGCCATCTGCGCGGCACGACCGGCCGCACGGACGTTGAAGCCGATCACGATGGCGTCCGAGCCCATCGCCAGGTCGATGTCCGACTCCGTGACCGCACCGACGCCGCGGTGCAGGACCCGGATGTCGACCTCTTCGCCGACGTCGAGCTGGAGCAGGGACGATTCGAGCGCCTCGACGGAACCAGACGCGTCACCCTTGATGATCAGGTTCAGCTGCTGGACCTCGCCGGCCTTGAGCACCTTGTCCAGGTCCTCAAGGGAGACACGGCGCGTGCGCTTGGCGAACGCGGCGTTGCGCTCACGGGCGGCACGCTTCTCGGCGATCTGACGGGCCGTACGGTCCTCGTCGACGACCAGGAAGTTGTCGCCCGCACCCGGGACGTTGGTCAGGCCCAGGACCTGGACCGGCGTCGACGGGCCGGCTTCGGCGACGTTGTTGCCGTTGTCGTCGAGCATGGCGCGCACCCGGCCGTAGGCGTCGCCCACGACCATCGTGTCGCCGACCCGCAGCGTGCCGCGCTGGACGAGGACCGTCGAGACGGCGCCTCGGCCACGGTCGAGCCGGGACTCGATCGAGATGCCCTGCGCGTCCTGGTGCGGGTTGGCCCGCAGGTCGAGCGAGGCGTCCGCGGTGAGGACCACGGCCTCCAGCAGGGAGTCGATGTGCAGACCCTGCTTGGCGGAGATGTCGACGAACATGGTGTCGCCGCCGTACTCCTCGGCCACCAGACCGTATTCGGTGAGCTGACCGCGCACCTTGGTCGGGTCGGCGCCCTCGACGTCGATCTTGTTGACCGCGACGACGATCGGGACGTCGGCGGCCTTGGCGTGGTTGAGCGCCTCGACCGTCTGCGGCATGACGCCGTCGTTGGCGGCGACGACGAGGATCGCGATGTCCGTCGACCGGGCACCACGGGCACGCATGGCGGTGAACGCCTCGTGACCCGGGGTGTCGATGAACGTGATCTTGCGCTCTTCGGCGTTGACCTCGGTCGCGACCTGGTAGGCACCGATGTGCTGGGTGATGCCGCCGGCCTCGCCCGCGATGACGTTCGTCTTGCGGATGGCGTCGAGGAGTCGGGTCTTGCCGTGGTCGACGTGACCCATGACGGTGACGACCGGCGGACGGACCACGAGGTCGTCCTCGTCGCCCTCGTCCTCGCCGAACTCGATGTCGAAGGACTCCAGCAGCTCGCGGTCCTCCTCCTCCGGGCTGACGATCTGAACCGTGTAGTTCATCTCGCCGGCGAGCAGGTGGAGCGTCTCGTCGGAGACGGACTGCGTGGCCGTGACCATCTCGCCGAGGTTCATCATGACCGCGACGAGCGACGCCGGGTTGGCGTTGATCTTCTCGGCGAAGTCGGTGAGCGAGGCACCGCGCGACAGACGAATGGCTTCGCCGTTGCCGCGAGGCAGCATCACGCCGCCGACCGACGGGGCCTGCATGGCCTCGTACTCCTGGCGCCTCTGCCGCTTCGACTTGCGGCCACGACGGGCCGGACCGCCGGGACGGCCGAAGGCACCCTGCGTGCCACCGCGACCACCGGGGCCGCCGGGACGACCGCCGAAGCCTGGACGGCCACCGCCGCCACCGAAGCCGCCGCCCCCACCGGGAGCGCCGCCACCGGGACGACCGGCGAAACCGCCGCCGCCACCCGGACGGGCGTTACCGCCGCCACCGGGACGACCGGCGAAGCCGCCGCCGCCACCGGGACGGGCACCGCCGCCACCGGGACGCGCACCCGCGCCGGGACCGCGACCGCCACCGGGGCCACCGCCGGGACGGGGACCCGCAGCGGGACGCTGCGGCATCATGCCCGGGTTGGGACGGGGGCCGCCGGGGCCGCCACCGGGACGCGGACCACCCTGCGGGCGGGGCATCCCGGACGGGCTCGGACGAGCGCCACCGGGAGACTGCGGACGGGGACCGCCGCCCTGGCCACCGGGGGCCTGCGGACGAGGACCGGCGCCGGGGGCACCGGGGCCGCCCGGACGCTGACCGCCCTGCGGACGCGGCGACTGCGGACGGGCCATGCCCGTGGAGCCGCTGGACGTGAAGGGGTTGTTGCCCGGACGGGGTCCGGCCGGACGGGCGCCACCGGGACGCGGGGCACCCTGGCCGCCGGAGCGCGGCGCGCCCTGACCACCGGGACGGGACTGACCCTGGCCCTGACCGGACGGCGCGGGACGGCCACCGGGCTTGGGGGCGCCGGGGCCGGGACGCGCGCCGGAGCGCGGGCCCTCACCGGAACGCTGACCCTGCTGGGGGGCCGGGGACTGCGGGGCCGGCGCCGACGGCGGAGCGGTGAACTCCGGCGTGGTGGGCGCGGTCGGGGCCGGACGCGGCGCGGGCTTGGGGCCCGGGGTGGGCCGCGGACCCGGAGCAGGCGCGGACGCCGCCGGGGCCGACGGCTGCTGCGCCTCGGCGGGCTTGGGTGCGGCCGGCGGCTTCGGGGCAGCCGGACGCGCCGCCTGCGCCTGGGGCGCGGCGGGCCTGGGGGCTGGGGTCGCCTTGCGGGGGGCGGGCTTCGCGGCGGACTTGCCGTTGCCACCGCCCTGGAAGGCGTCGGTCAGCTTGCGTACTACGGGCGCTTCGATCGTCGAAGACGCCGAACGGACGAATTCACCGAGTTCCTGGAGCTTGGCCATGACGGCCTTGCTCTCCACGCCGAACTCCTTGGCGAGTTCGTAGACCCGGACCTTAGCCACTTCGCTCCTCTGAGGTCCGGGTTGCGTCCGGACCGTCGCTAGTTCATGGGCGTACTCATCGCGTACTCATCGAGTGCTCATCGCAATCTCGACCTGCTTTCGACTCGCGAGGTACCAAGCCGCACGGGGGTATTCCGTGCGACACGTCTTACGGTGTTGCCTCCTCGGCAACGGTTGCCTGCTCCACGTATCGGCGCAACGCCTTTATGTCGAGCGTTCCCGGTGCGCGCAGTGCCCGCGGGAACGCCCGGCGGCGTACCGCCTGGTCGAGACAGACCAGGGCGAGGTGCACGTAAGCACCTCGGCCGGGCAGCGTACCGCGATGATCGGGGACGCATTCACCCTCGATCTCCACGATGCGCAGCAGATCCTGCTTGGCCGCTCGCTGCCTGCACCCCACACAGGTGCGTTCAGGGCATGCGCGGGCTCGCGTCCGGCCAGACACTCCTAAGTCTACCTCCCCGTAGCGACCTCACCCCTTGGGGGCAAAGATCGAACAGTTGCCGTGCCAAGAACTGTCGTGATCTCAGCGACGTGCGGCTTGGATCTATTCCTCGGGCTGCTCGGTGTCCGGCCGGATGTCGATCCGCCAGCCGGTGAGGCGGGCGGCGAGGCGGGCGTTCTGCCCTTCCTTGCCGATCGCCAGGGACAGCTGGTAGTCCGGCACGGTGACCCGGGCTGACCGGGCGGCGAGGTCGACGACCTCCACCTTGGAGACGCGGGCCGGGGAGAGCGCGTTGGCGACCATCTCCGCCGGGTCGTCCGACCAGTCGACGATGTCGATCTTCTCGCCGTTCAGCTCGCCCATGACGTTGCGGACCCGGCCGCCCATGGGGCCGATGCAGGCGCCCTTGGCGTTCAGGCCGGAGCGGGTGGAGCGGACGGCGATCTTGGTGCGGTGGCCGGCCTCGCGGGCGATGGCGGAGATCTCGACCGAGCCGTCGGCGATCTCCGGCACCTCAAGGGCGAACAGTTTCTTCACCAGATTGGGATGTGTGCGCGAGAGGGTCACGGACGGACCGCGCACGCCCTTCGCCACCCGGACGACGTAGCTGCGCAGCCGCAGGCCGTGCGGGTACGTCTCGCCGGGCACCTGCTCCTGCACCGGCAGGATGGCTTCCAGCTTGCCGATGTCGACCAGGACGTTCTTCGGGTCGCGGCCCTGCTGGACGACGCCCATGACGATGTCGCCCTCACGGCCCGCGTACTCGCCGAGGGTCGCGTCGTCCTGGGCGTCCCGCAGCCGTTGCAGGATGACCTGCTTGGCGGTGGAGGCGGCGATGCGGCCGAAGTCCGACGGGGTGTCGTCGAACTCGCGGGCCTCCTGCCCCTCCTCCAGGTCTTCCGGGTCCTCCTTCGCCCACACGGTCACATGACCGGATTCCCGGTCGAGCTGGACGCGCGCGTGGCGGCGGCTTCCCTCGGTGCGGTGGTAGGCGATGAGGAGAGCGGACTCGATCGCCTCGACCAGCAAGGGGAAGGAGATCTCCTTCTCCCGAACCAAGCCCCGCAGGGCGCTCATGTCGATGTCCACGGCTACGCCTCCTCTTCCTTCTCGTTCTTGTCCTTGCGGTTGAACTCGACCTGCACGCGCGCCTTGTCGATGTCCGGGAAGGCGACGCGCCTGGCGGTGGGCTTGCGGCCCTTCACGCCGGGCACCTCCAGGTCGAGTCCGTCCTCGTCCACGGTCAGAATCCTGGCCACCAGCTCGGCGCCGTCGGTCAGTTGGAACTTCACCAGGCGGTCCACGGCGCGGGCGTAGTGGCGGTGCTCGGTGAGGGCGCGCTCGGCGCCCGGGGTGCCGACTTCGAGGGTGTACTCGTCGTCGCCCATCGCGTCGCTCTCGTCGAGCTTCGCCGAGAGCGCGCGGCTCACATCGGCGATCTGGTCGAGGTCGGCGCCGTCGTCGGAGTCGACGACCACACGGAGTACACGCTTGCGTCCGACGGAGTCCACCGCGATCTCTTCGAGGTCCAGTCCCTGGGAGCCGACCAGCGGTTCCAGCAGTTCTCGCAGCCTCTCGCTCTGGGTGGTGCTCATCCGGGTGACTCCTCGGCCGCGTGTGCTGTTGTGGGTAGGTCGCGTGTCAGGTCAAAGGGTATCCGGTCGCGGGGTGTGTTGCCGTCCACCCCGGGCGGCGGCGGTGGGGCTGAGGGGCGATCGGCGGGGGCGCGGGTACGGTGATCACGGCGGGCCGCCCTTCCCCGCCCGTGTGTTCGTACGAGCCCCGAGGACGCCTGCCGTGCCGTTCCCCCATCTCCCGCGCACCCGCACAGACCCCCGCAGAAGAACCGTGCTGGCGTCGGCCCTCGGCGCCGTCGCGGTAACGGGCTGTTCGTCGACGTCCGACGGGGAGAGTTCCGGGGGGAGTCAGGCCGCGTTCCAACGGGTGCGGGCGCGGGCGGCGCGGGACAGCGCGGGGCTGCTCGATCGGTACGACGCGACGATCGCCGCGTTCCCGGCGCTGCGGGGGCGGCTGGCGCCGTTGCGGGCGGAGGTCGCCCGGCACGCGGACGCGTTCGGCTGGAGCGCCGAGAAGAACGCGACGCGCGCGAAGAGCGCGGCGGGAACGGCGTCCCCCTCCCCCACGGCCACGCGCCCCGCGAGCGAGCGGGACGCCCTCGCCGCGCTGGCCGCCCTCGAACGGACCCTGGCCGACCGGCGCACCGCCGCCGTCCTCGACGTGCCGGGCGAACCGGCCCGGCTGCTCGCGTCGGTCGCGGCGGCCGGGGCGGCGCATGTGTATCTGCTGACGGAGACCACCGGGACGAGCGAGAACGGGGCCGAGAAATGAGCGGGACGGAGCGGCGCGCGGTGCGCGACGGGGACAAGCCGGTGCTGGCGGCGCTCCAAGCGGCGCTGGGCGCCGAGCACGCGGCGGTGTACGGGTACGGCGTCGTCGGCGGCCGGGTCGGGCAGGCCCGGCGGGCCGAGGCCCGCTCGGCGTACGACGCGCACCGGGCCCGGCGGGACGCGCTGGCGCGGGAGGTGCGGGACGCGGGCGGGACGCCGGTGGCGGCGGCTGCGGGGTACGCGTTGCCGTTCCCGGTGCCGGACGCGCAGGCGGCGGTGCGGCTCGCGGCGGACCTGGAGGAGCGGGTGGCCGGGGTCTACTCGGACCTCGTGCGGGCCGCGTCGGGCGGGGTGCGGCGCACGGCGGCGGAGGCGCTGCGGGAGGCGGCGGTCCGTGCGGTGCGCTGGCGCGGGGAGAGCGTAGCCTTCCCTGGGCTGGTCGAACGGACGTCCCCCGCCGGGGCCTCGGCGACGCCGACAGCCGCGCCGACCGGGTGAGACGCGCGGGGCGCGCCGGGGGCCGGTGACCGACAGGACGGGAAAGGAACGACTCGCGCATGGCTTTCGAACCGCCGCAGCGTCTGGTCCGGGCGCTCGGTGAGACGGCGCCCGACGGTGATGCCTGGCTGGCGACCCTGCCCGAGACGGCCCGACAGGCCCTCGCGCTGCGCGAGTCGACGATGGAACGGGTGCAGGCCCCTGGCGGGCGCAGCAGCCTGGTCGTCCTGGTGCGGCTGAACGACGGCACGCCCGCCGTGCTGAAACTGGCTCCGCCCCGGGCCCGGCCGCAGAGCGAGCGGGTCGCGCTGGCGCACTGGGCCGGGCGGGGCGCGGTACGGCTCCTCGAACCGTTCGTCACCGAGGGCGAGTTGCTGTTGGAGCGGCTGCATCCCGATGTGTCGGTGCGGTCGTTGCCGGAGGCGCGGGCGTTGCTGGAGGCGGCGGGGACGTTGCGGCGGTTGTGGGTGGAGCCGCCGGACGAGCATCCGTTCGAGACGGTGGCGGAGCGGACGGGGCGGCAGGCGGTGGCGATGCGGGCGACTGCCGTCACCTGTCCCGGGGTTGCTCCTCTCGTCGAGGCCGCGCTCATGGCTCGGGACGAGTTGTTGGCGGTCGAGGTCGAACGGCGGTTGCTGCATGGGACGTTCCGGCAGAGCAAGGTGCTGTCCGGGGAGCGGTCGCCCTGGCTGGCGGTCGGGCCTGACCCGGTGGTCGGGGAGTGTGCGTTCGATCTGGCTCGGCTGGTCCGGGACCGGGTGGAGGATCTGATCGCCGTGCCGTCGGGGGCGTCCACCGCCCGGCGGCGGGTGAAGCGGCTCGCCGAGTCGCTGGAGGTCGATCAGGATCGGTTGCGGGGGTGGACGTTGTTCCGGGCCGTGGAGTCGGGGGTTCGGGCGTTGCGGGTGGGGCGGGGGCGGGATTCCGAGCAGCTCCTTGAGTTTGCCGGGTGGCTTTAGGCCCCTGGGCCGGGGGGCTCCGGGTGCGTTGCCGGGTGCCGGGCGGTGGGGCTGCTCGCGCCCACGCGGCGGAGCCGCATGGTGATACAGCCCCGCGCCCCTGTCAGGTGGGTTGTCCGGGCCTCAGTTTCAGGGCCAGGGTGGGGCAGGCCCTGGTGGCCTTGTGGGCTCTGGGGAGTGTGGTGGGTGAGAGGGGTGTCTCGGGGAGTTGGGGGTAGCCCCATTCGTCCAGGGTGATGTGGTCGGGGAGCAGTTCGGCGCAGAGGCCGTGGGACTGGCAGGCGGTCCAGTCGACTTCGACCGTGGTGGGGTGGGTCATCTCAGGTCTCCCTCGGGACGGGCAGCAGGGGGGTGTGGTCGGTCGCCGTGCAGACGCCGTGCGCGTGGGCGTCCACCTCCGCCGCGAACGTCGTCAACGCGCTGCGGGTCAGCCGGGTCGTGCCGTCGGGGTGGTGGCAGGCGCCCCTGCCCTCGACCAGTCCGGCCCAGCGGGCGATGTCGGTGCGGGCCGTGCCCTGGGGGCCCGGCGTGGCGAGGGTCTGGAAGGCGGCGGCGATGCGCGGCAGGCCGTTGAGGCAGGGCCCGCACTGTCCGGCCGACTGGAGCGCGAGGTACCGCAGGACGCGCGCGGTCTCGGTGACACCGCAGTGCCCGACCGGCAGCACCGCGAGGACCCCGGCGCCCAAGTAACCCGCGTCCAGCACGAGTTGGGCTGCCTCGGCGGCCGGAATCCAGGTGCCGTGGTAGCCGCCGACCAGCACGGCCGAGGCACCGGCGTCCAGCGGGAGAATACGGCTCAACGGCATCCCGAACGGCGCCTCCAGTACCCGGACTTCACGTCCCGGCACATGAACGGTGCACAGGGCGCTGCCCGGTTGGCGCGGGGTGCCCGCCTCCCGGAACCAGTCGGCCCCGTACCGGGCGATCAGCGCGAGGTGGGCGAGCGTCTCGACGTTCTGGACCAGGGTCGGGGCCCGGCGCACACCCCGTTCGCGCACCGGCGGGTCCTGGTGGGCGGGGAGTGCGGCGTTGCCCGAGAGGTACTGGGCGAGCGCCGAGGACTGGCCCGACAGGAACCGTTTCGGGACCCGTACGACCCGTACCTCCACCGGGTCACGTCGCGTGGTGAGCGCCGACTCCAGATAGGACGCGCCGTCCTCGACCGCGAGGCAGGCCTCCCCCGCGCCGACCGTGCGCGCCGCCAACTGGAGCCCGTCCAGCACCAGATGGGGTGACAGGCGCAGCAGCGTACGGTCCTTGCGGCTGGCCGGTTCGCCCTCCGCGCCGTTGGCGACCACCACCGGCGCCCGCCCGGTGCGCCGGCCCGCGTCAGCGACCGACACCAGCTTGCGGTGCGCGGGGAACGCCGCCCCGCCCCGGCCGGTGAGCCCCGACTCCGCGACCGTACGCAGCAGGGCGTCGGGATCGCCGTAGGTCAGCGGCCCGTAGCGCTGCTCGTGGGTGGCCAGGTCGGCCGGGGTGAGGCCGGGGGCCAGCAGGCGCGGCGACATGTGCAGGTCGGGGAAGGTCGCGGTCATGAGCGGGCTCCTTCTGCGGTGCGGAGGAGGGCGGCGGGGGTGCGGCGGGCGGCGCGGGCGGTGTGGGCGACGCGGATGCCGGACGCGGTGACGACGGTGGCGACGCAGGTGATCGTCAGCCAGGTCATCCAGTCGGCTCCGGTGTCCGTGCCGATGCCGATGCCGTGGATCAGGGCGATCGGCCAGGACGCGTACGCCAGCCAGTGCACGGCGCGCCAGGTGCGGTGGCCCAGCCTCGCCCGCAGCAGGCTCGTGATCAGCACCGCCAGCATCAGGTCGAGGGCGACCGTGCCCAGGCCCAGCCACAGGGGCTCGTAGTCCGCCACGAACGGGACGAGGACGTCGGTGAGGGTGATGTTCACGTACGTGTCGATCACCGCGAAGGTGATGTGCAGGGCGAGGAACGCTGTCGCTGAGAGGGAGAGGGTGCGGTGGAGGGAGGCGGTGCCGAAGCGGGGGAGGCCGGGGAGTTTTGTCCGCAGGCGGACGGCTGTTCCTAGGAGGATCACCAGGGTGAACAGGGTCAGGCAGACGGCGCCGGTGGCTCGGTTGGCGTACCAGAGGGTTTCCGACGTCATGACGTCACCTGCCGGTGGGGGGTGCGGGTGGTGTCAGGGGCGGTGCCCCCGAACCCCCCTTCGGCCTGAACGGCCTCGTCCTCAATCTCCCCCAGAGGGGGTACCCCCAGACGGGCTGGTTGGTTGATGCCGGCCTGCGCTGCCATGGTGCCCAAGAGATCTGGGGGCTGTGCCCCCAGGCCCCCCTTCGGCCCTGAACGGGCCTCGTCCTCAAACGCCGGACAGGCTGGATTGGGCTGGTCTGCGTCGCAAGTTGGCCAGCCGGGGGTGGTGATGATTTTGCCTGTGTGGGTTACCAGGCGGGCTGGGAAGCCTCTGGTTGTCAGCCAGTGGGGGGCCTGTTCGGCCTTGATCAGGGCTGCTGTGCTGGCTGTGTTGGCTTCGGCGCAGGTGGGGGCCGCTACCGAGACCGTGCGCCAGGGGGTGGGGGCCGGGAGGCCGGTGTGGGGGTCGAGGATGTGGTGGAGGGCCTGGCCGTCGCGGTGCCAGTGGCGGGCCGCTGTGCCGGAGGTGGCCAGGCCGCCGGTGTGGAGGCCGACCGTGGTGTGGGAGCCGTGCTCGGGTTCCTCGTCGACCGGGCCCGTGACGTCCTGGACGCGGATCTGCCAGCCGCCCGCCGGGGGTTCACCGGCCACCGCGGTGTCGCCGCCGAGGCTCACCAGTACCCCGCAGCCGGCCGTCGCCGCGAGCATCGCCGCCGCCCGGTCGGCCGCCCACGCCTTGGCCGTCGCGCCGAGGTCGAGGCGGACCCCGGGCGGGACGGTGACCGTGCCCGTCGTCCGGTCCAGGCGCACCGAACGCCAGCCAGGCACCCGCCGTACCGTCAGCCGTACCGGGCGGTCGTCCTCCTGGACGAGGGTGAAGTCGCGGTCGTAGCCGATCGCCTCCATCGCCGAGCCGACCGTCAAGTCGACGGCCCCGTCGGTCTGTTCGGCCGCGTCCAGGGCGAGGGCGAGGGCCTCGGCGAGCAGCGGGCTGACCCGTACGGGACGGCCCTGGGCGGCGTCGAGGGCGACGAGTTCGGAGTCGTCGCGGAATCGGCTGCACGCCGCGTCGACCTCGGCGAGATAGCAGGCCAGCAGCAGGTTGCAGGTCTCCAGCATGGCCGGATCGGTGACGACCAGGCGGACGGCGGTCCCCAGCGCCCGCCAGTCGGCGGCGGCCGTGACGCGCGCGGCGGTGCTGGTCACGACGCCCCCGAGGTGGAGTCGCTGGAGCCGCCGGAGCCGCCGGAGGATGAGGTCAGGCCGGACGATGAGGAGGAGGACGACGAGGAGTTGTCCGTTGTTGACTGCGAACTGTCCTCGGACGACGTCGAGTTGTCCGTCGTTGTCGACGAACTGTCGGTCGACTTCACGCTGTTGCTGGTCGTCGTCGACGATGCCTGGGTGTCCGTCTGCATCGTGCCGATGAGGGCGAACATTCCGGCCGCCGCGGCAAGGGTGATCGCCGCGGCGGTCGCCGCCGTCCGGCGGGCTCCTCTGCGGACCGCTGCCGCGGCACCCCGTTCTCTTCTGGTCATCGCCGTTCCCCTCCGTAGTGACGTCGTGTCACGTCCTACGGTCGGGGAACGGCCTGAGAGAAGTCTGTGAGGCTTCCATGCGCCTCGGAAGAAGTCTCTGAGAGATCTCTAAACGGCGGTGGCGGAGCCTAGTTGGCGGTCAGGCGGGCGATCGCCTCGGCGACCGTCAGCTCCTCGCGCTCACCGGACTTGCGGTCCTTCAGCTCCAGGACGCCTTCGGCGCTGCGGCGACCCGCCACCAGGATCTGCGGAACGCCGATCAGCTCGGCGTCCGTGAACTTCACGCCCGGCGAGACCCCGGCCCGGTCGTCGACCAGGACGCGCAGGCCGGCCGCGCGGAGCTGTTCCGAGACGTCCAGGGCGAGTTCGGTCTGCACGGCCTTGCCTGCGGCGACCACATGGACGTCGGCCGGGGCGACCTCGCGGGGCCAGACCAGGCCGTGTTCGTCGGCGGTCTGCTCGGCGAGGGCCGCGACCGCGCGGGAGACGCCGATGCCGTAGGAGCCCATGGTGACGCGGGCGGGCTTGCCGTTCTGGCCGAGGACGTCGAGCTTGAGGGCGTCGGCGTACTTGCGGCCCAACTGGAAGATGTGGCCGATCTCGATGGCACGGTCCAGCTTGAGGCCGGTGCCGCAGGCGGGGCACGGGTCACCCTCGCGGACGACGACGACGTCGACGTAGGTGTCGACCTCGAAGTCACGGCCCGCGACGACGTTCTTGGCGTGCGTGCCCGCCTTGTTCGCGCCGGTGATCCAGGCGGTGCCGGGGGCGATGCGCGGGTCGGCGAGGTACTGGACCTTCTCCAGGCCCTGGGGGCCGACGTAGCCGCGGACCAGGTCGGGGCGGCCGGTGAAGTCCTCGGCGGTGACCAACTCGACGGTGGCCGGGGCGAAGTGGGCCTCGACCTTGCCGAGGTCGACCTCGCGGTCACCGGGGACGCCGACGGCGACGATCTCGCCGTCGACCTTCACGAGGAGGTTCTTCAGGGTGGCGGAGGCCTCGATGCCGAGGTGGACGGCGAGGCTCTCGATGGTGGGGGTGTCGGGGGTGGCCATCTCTTCGAGCGCGGGCACGGCGGAGGCGTCGGCCGGCTTCAACTGGTAGCTGACGGCCTCGGTGTTGGCGGCGAAGTCGCAGTTCGGGCAGTCGGCGAAGGTGTCCTCACCGGCTTCGGCCGGGGCGAGGAACTCCTCCGACTTCGAACCGCCCATCGCACCGGCCGTCGCGGCGCAGATGCGGTAGTCGAGGCCGAGGCGCGCGAAGACCCGCTGGTAGGCCTGGCGGTGCAGGGCGTAGGAGTGGGCCAGTCCCTCGTCCTCGACGTCGAACGAGTACGAGTCCTTCATCAGGAACTCACGGCCGCGCAGGATGCCGGCCCGGGGGCGGGCCTCGTCACGGTACTTGTGCTGGATCTGGTAGAGCATGACCGGCAGGTCCTTGTAGGAGGACGCCTGGTCCTTCACCAGGAGGGTGAAGATCTCCTCGTGGGTGGGGCCGAGGAGGTAGTCGCCGCCCTTGCGGTCCTGGAGGCGGAAGAGTTCGGCGCCGTATTCGTTCCAGCGGCCGGTCGCCTCGTAGGGCTCGCGGGGCAGCAGCGCGGGGAGCAGGACCTCCTGAGCGCCGATGGCGTCCATCTCCTCACGGACGATCCGCTCGACGTTGGCCAGCACCCGGCGGCCCAACGGCAGCCAGCTCCAGATCCCGGCGGCGGTACGGCGGACGTAGCCCGCCCGCACGAGCAGCTTGTGACTGAGGACCTCGGCGTCGGCCGGGTCGTCGCGCAGCGTCTTCGCCATCAACTGGGACATGCGCTGGACCGGTGCGTTCGCCATGGTTCTTGTACTCCTGCCGGAAAAGGGTGATGGCAGGAGGTTAGCCGGGGGCGCTGTGCGCGTGGAAATCGGTGACGGCTCAGCGGCGCCTGAGCGGCAGCGGGGCGCCCATCACCGCGTACGGGCGCGGGGCGCTCGGGAAGAGGACCCGGCGGGCCAGGTCCTCGTAGCCGAGGGAGTGGTAGAGGCCGCGGGCCGGGCTCTGCGTGTCGATCGCCGACAGGATCGAACGGGGCTGGGAGGCGGCGTCGGTGATGCCGGTGATCAGCGCCCGGCCCACGCCGTGGTTCTGGTGGGCGGGGTGTACGTGCAGCTCGGTGATGACGAAGCAGTCGTCGAGCCAGCCGTCGTTCTGCTGCGCCCGCAGGTACGGCTCCACGACCGTGGACCACCAGTGGGTGCGGTCGTTGGGCATGCCGTAGACGAATCCGACGAGGTGTCGTCCGACGGTGGCGCCGAGGGCGGTCGCGCCGGGGTAGGTCATGTGGCGCAGGACGATCTGGCGGCGGACGGCGACCTCGTCGGGGGCGAGGCCGAAAGCTACGGCCTGGATGGCCAAGGCCTCATCGACGTGGGCGGACAGGTCGAGGGGGCCGATGACGGGGTCCATGCGGGGAGGGTACAGGGGGGTGGGGGGTTCTGCGGGGTGGTGGGGGGAGGTGAGGGGTGGTGGGGGTGGTGAGGGGGGGGAGGTGGGGGGTGGTGGGGGGTGGTGGGGGGTGGTGGGGGGTGGTGGGGGGTGGTGGGGGGTGGAGGGGGAGGTGAGGGGTGGAGGGGGAGGTGAGGGGTGGAGGGGGAGGTGAGGGGTGGTGGGGGAGGTGAGGGGTGGTGGGGGGTGGAGGGTGGGGTTTTTAGAAGAGGATGCTGGTGAAGGCGCCTACCTCTTGGAAGCCCACCCTGCGGTACGTGCGGCGGGCCGCTGTGTTGAAGTCGTTCACATAGAGGCTCGCCACCGGGGCGACGTCGGCCAGGGCGTAGCCGAGCACCGCCGCCATGCCGGGCGCCGCGTACCCCATGCCCCGGTACTCCGGCGCCACCCACACGCCCTGGATCTGGCACGCCCGCGCTGTCGCCGCGCCGATCTCCGCCTTGAAAACGACCCTGCCGTGGGCGTCCACCCGCGCGAACGAGCGGCCCGAGCCGACCAGTTCGGCGACCCGCGCCTGGTACAGCAGGCCCCCGTCCCCCGCCATCGGGGAGACCCCGACCTCCTCGGTGAACATCGCCACGCACGCCGGCATGATCGTGTCCATCTCGTCCTTGCGGATACGGCGCACGTACGGGTCGGGCTCGATGTCGGTCGGCATCCGGTCCGTGAGCATCAACGGCTGGTTGCCCCGGATCTCCCGCGCCGGGCCCCAGCTCGGTTCCAGGAGCCGCCAGAGCTGCGTCGTCGGTTCCGCCGGGCCCACGATCGACGAGCACCGTCGGCCCGCTCTGCGTGCCCGGTCGGCGAACGCCCGTACCGCGCGCGGGGTCGCGCAGATCGGCACCAGGTTCGCGCCCGCGTAGCAGAGGGACGTGAGCATGCCGTCCTCGTAGAAACCCCACATCTCCCCGCCGAGGCGCCAGGGGTCGAGGCCGGCCACCTGGACCCGGGAGGTCACGAAGGCGTTCGTGACCGGCTCGCGGTCGAGGATGGCGAGCGCGGCGTCAAGGTCGCTCGGTTCGAGCACCCGGGAGGTGGTCTGGGTCAACACGTGCGGGGCCTCACGCTGGGGTTCTGCTGGTCCCCGCACTGTACCTGCGGAAGCTGGGCGGTGTGGGGTGGGTGAGGTTGCCCTCCGGGCTCTGGGGCGGGGTGGGTGGTGCGCGCCGTCCCCTGGGGGCTGCGCCCCCAGACCCCGCTTCGGCCTGAACGGCCTCGTCCTCAAGCGCCGGACGGGCTGGATTTTGTCGGCCTGCGTTGCCCGCCTCGGGCACAAGACCCTGGGGGCTCTGCCCCCAGACCCCCTTCGCCCTGGACGGGCTCGTCCTCAAACTCCCCCAGAGGGGGTGCCCCCAGACGGGCTGGTTGTCGCGGCCTGCACTGCCAGCTTGGCCAAGAGATCTGGGGGCTGTGCCCCCAGGCCCCCCTTCGGCCTGGACGGCCTCGTCCTCAAGCTCCCCCAGAGGGGGTGCCCCCAGACGGGCTGGAGGTGTGCCCGGCCGGGGTTGGGGAGCGGGGCCTTGCCTGGGAACGTTTTACTCCCCCGCGTTGGAGTTCAGCCCGCTACCGATACCGAGGGCTCGCCGGAGGGGGTGCCGTCGGCTTCCATTTGTTCGGCGAGTTTCATGGCCTCTTCGATGAGGGTTTCTACGATCTTGGACTCGGGGACGGTCTTGATGACCTCGCCCTTGACGAAGATCTGGCCCTTGCCGTTGCCGGAGGCCACGCCGAGGTCGGCTTCGCGGGCTTCGCCGGGGCCGTTGACGACGCAGCCCATGACGGCGACGCGGAGGGGGACCTCCATGCCGGTGAGGCCCGCGGTGACCTCTTCGGCGAGTTTGTAGACGTCGACCTGGGCGCGGCCGCAGGAGGGGCAGGAGACGATTTCCAGGCCGCGCTGCTTGAGGTTGAGGGACTCCAGGATCTGAAGGCCTACCTTGACCTCTTCGGCGGGCGGGGCCGAGAGGGAGACGCGGATGGTGTCGCCGATGCCCTGGGAGAGGAGGGCGCCGAAGGCGACGGCGGACTTGATGGTGCCCTGGAAGGCGGGGCCCGCCTCGGTGACGCCGAGGTGGAGGGGGTAGTCGCTCTGGGCGGCGAGCTGCTTGTACGCCTCGATCATGATGACCGGGTCGTTGTGCTTCACCGAGATCTTGATGTCACGGAAGTCGTGTTCCTCGAAGAGGGACGCTTCCCACAGGGCGGACTCGACGAGGGCCTCGGGGGTCGCCTTGCCATACTTCTGGAGCAGCCGGCGGTCCAGGGAGCCCGCGTTGACGCCGATGCGGATCGGGGTGCCGTGCTCCCGGGCGACCTTGGCGATCTCCTTGACCTTGTCGTCGAACTGCTTGATGTTGCCCGGGTTCACGCGGACCGCGGCGCAGCCGGCCTCGATCGCCGCGAAGACGTACTTGGGCTGGAAGTGGATGTCGGCGATCACCGGGATCTGCGACTTGCGGGCGATCGTGGCGAGGGCGTCGGCGTCGTCCTGGGTGGGGCAGGCGACCCGGACGATCTGGCAGCCGGACGCGGTCAGCTCGGCGATCTGCTGGAGGGTGGAGCCGATGTCGGAGGTCCTGGTCGTGGTCATCGACTGCACGGAGACCGGAGCGTCGCCACCGACCGCGACGGTGCCGACCTGGATCTGGCGGCTCTTGCGGCGTTCGGTGAGCCGGATCGGAACGGACGGCATGCCGAGAGAAATCGCAGTCATCTGCTGTGCAACCCCAAGTCGTGGATCGAGCTCCGGTCCCGGAACGTTCGGGCTCCAGGCTTCGAGATTACGACACATGTCTTGGCGCGAGCACATCCACGCCGTTTGAATCCACTCGAACGGGAGCGGCCCGGAACACCAGTGTTCACCAGTGTTCCGGGCCGCTGGTAACGCGGGGTTGCTAGGAGATGCGCACGGGGTTAACGACGTCGGCGATCAGGACCAGGATCGTGAAGCAGACGAAGATCCCCGCGACCACGTACGCCACCGGCATCAGCTTCGCCACGTCGAACGGGCCCGGGTCCGGGCGGCGCAGGACCTTGGCGACGTTGCGGCGCAGCGCCTCCCACAGGGCGCCGGCGACATGGCCGCCGTCGAGCGGGAGCAGCGGGAGCATGTTGAAGAGGAACAGCGACAGGTTGAAGCCCGCCACCAGCATCAACGCCATCGCCAGCTGCTGGCTGGCCGGTATGTCGAGGGTGAAGATCTCGCCGCCCACCCGGGCCGCGCCGACCACGCCCATCGGGGAGTCGGCGGCGCGTTCGCCGTTGTCGAAGGCCGCGTTCCACAGGCCGGGGATCTTGCCGGGGAGGGCCACGATGGAGTCGACGGCGTCGCCGACGCGGTCGCCCATCCAGGTCACCGACTCGCCGAAGTCCTGCTTGACGATGCCGGTGGCCGCGCTGAAGCCGAGGAACCCGGCCTTGACGTACTGGCCCTGGACGATGGCGCCGCTGGAGTCCTTCTTGGCGACCTGGTTGGTGGCGATCGTCGCGTGCAGGGTGACGTCGTGTCCCTTGCGTTCGACGACGATCGGGATGTCCTTGCCGGGGTTGGCGCGGATCAGGTCGGACAGTTCGTTCCAGTCGGTCGTTTTCACGCCGTTGAAGGAGACGATCTTGTCGCCCGCCTTCAGTCCCGCCGCTGCGGCCGGGGACGCCGCGTCGCCCTTCTTGCAGCTGTCGCGGTTCTCGCTCTGGGCGATGACGCACTGCGAGACGGTGCTGACGGTGGTGGTCTGCTGGGAGATGCCGAAGCCCATCAGGACCGTGAGGAACAGGGCCGCCGCGAGGACGAGGTTCATGAAGGGGCCCGCGAACATCACGATGACCCGTTTCCACGGGGCGCGGGTGTAGAAGAGGCGGGTCTCGTCGCCGGGGCGCAGTTCCTCGAAGGCGGCCGAGCGGGCGTCCTCGATCATGCCGCGCCAGGGCGAGGTGGAGCGGGCTTCGAGGCGGCCGTCGGGGCCTGGCGGGAACATGCCGATCATGCGGATGTAGCCGCCGAACGGGATGGCCTTGACCCCGTACTCGGTGTCGCCCTTGGTGCGGGACCAGAGGGTCGGGCCGAAGCCGACCATGTACTGGGGGACGCGGATGCCGAAGAGCTTGGCCGTGGACAGGTGCCCCAGTTCGTGCCAGGCGATCGAGACCAGCAGGCCGAACGCGAAGACAACTATGCCGAGGATCATCATCAAGGACGTCATGCACGCGCCTCCGCGGTCGCCGTCTGCGCTGTCAGTTCCCTGGCCCGGGCGCGGGCCCAGGTCTCCGCTTCGAGGACGTCCGGGACGGTGAGCGAGGTTCCCGTGTCCGGGGTGCCGTGTTCCTCGACGACCCGGGTGACGGTCTCCACGATCCCGTTGAACGGCAGCGCGCCGGCGCGGAAGGCCTCGACGCACTCCTCATTTGCGGCATTGAACACCGCCGGGGCCGTTCCCGCGAGTTCGCCCACGTGGCGGGCGAGGTTCACGGAGGGGAAGGCCTCGTTGTCGAGCGGGAAGAACTCCCACGTCGACGCCGTGCTCCAGTCGAAGGCGGGGGCCGCGTCGGGGACCCGTTCGGGCCAGCCGAGGCCGATGGCGATCGGGCCCCGCATGTCGGGGGGCGTCGCCTGGGCGAGCGTCGATCCGTCGGTGAACTCCACCATCGAGTGGACGTACGACTGCGGGTGCACGACCACCTCGATGCGGTCGAAGGGGATGTCGTAGAGGAGGTGGGCCTCGATGACCTCAAGTCCCTTGTTGACGAGGGTCGCGGAGTTGATCGTGATGACCGGGCCCATCGCCCAGGTCGGGTGTGCGAGGGCGTCCTCGACGGTGACCTTCGCGAGGTCGGCCCTGCTGCGGCCGCGGAACGGGCCGCCGGACGCGGTGACGACCAGTTTGCGGACGTCGGCGCGGGTGCCGCCGGCCAGCGCCTGGAAGAGGGCCGCGTGTTCGGAGTCGACCGGGATGATCTGGCCGGGCTTGGCCAGCGCCTTGACCAGTGGGCCGCCCACGATGAGCGATTCCTTGTTGGCGAGCGCGAGGGTGTGGCCCGCCTCCAGGGCGGCGAGGGTCGGGGCGAGGCCGATGGAGCCGGTGATGCCGTTGAGGACGGTGTGGCAGTCGGAGGCGGCCAGGTGGGTCGACGCGTCCGGTCCCGCGAGGATCTCGGGGAGCGGCTCGCCGGTGCCGTAGCGGGCGGCGAGGGCTGCGCGCAGGGCGGCGACGGCGCTCTCCCGCGCTACGGCGACGGTCCGCACCCGCAGTCGGTGGGCCTGTTCGGCGAGCAGGGCGACCCGGCCGCCGTCGGCGGAGATGCCGGTGACCGTGAACCGGTCCGGGTTGCGCAGCACCAGGTCGATGGCCTGGGTGCCGATCGACCCGGTCGATCCGAGGATCACCAGGTCCTTGGGGCCGCCGCCCGCCACGGGGTCGTACACGAGGTGGGGGTCGGCGAGGGGTGCTGGACTGTCGCTCATTCCCCCATTGTTGCCGTATCCGGGCGGCGGCAGGACAGCGCGTCCCTCCTGCGGGTGGCTTGTCGGTCCCTGAACCGAATGAAGCGGAAACCGCCTTTGTGAACATGAAGTGAAGGCCGTGTGATTACATTCCCTCACCGGTCGGCGAACGGTCGACCGGCGAACGGATATCTGGGGGGATCTCCATGCGCGTACGCGCCGCCCTGCCCGCTCTCGCGGGCGCCGCCGTATTGACCGGCACGCTGCTCAGTTCGCCCGCCGAGGCCGCCGGCGGAGTCGTCATCCATCACGTCTGGTTCGACAGCCCGGGATCGGACAACCGGTCCAACGCGAGCCTCAACGGCGAGTGGGTGCAGCTCAGGAACACCAGTCGGGCGGCGATCTCGCTCAAGGGCTGGATTCTCAAGGACGCGTCGAATCACCGGTACACCTTCAAGAACATCAAGATCGGCGCGGGCAAGTACATCAAGGTACGCACGGGGAAGGGGGCCGACACCGCGTCGACCAAGTTCCAGAACCGTGCCGCGTACGTCTGGAACAACACCAGTGACACGGCGACGCTGACGAAGGCGAGCGGGGCGAAGGTCGACGTCTGCTCCTGGACCACGCGGGACCCCAGCGACAAGTACTGCTAGCCGCATCCGCGGGGGGCGGGGGGTTGTCTTCTGGGTGCCCGAGTTTCGGGCCTACGGCTGGGCAACGCCGATAAGGGGCGCGGGGAACTGCCGGCCCGCCCCCCACCGGGGCGTCACGGGATCTTGCGGTGGAGGTTCTGTTTTTGGGAGGGGCCCGGGGCCGTTGCTGCGATCCAGGGGGAATCGTCCGAGGAGTCGAGGATGCCGGATTCCAGCCACGTGTAGGTGCCGGTCAGGACGCCCTTCGTCACCTTGCCGTCGAGGTCGTCGGTGTTGGTCCACAGGCGGGTGAAGAGTTCCTCGACGCGGATGCGGGCCTGGCGGCAGAAGACGTCGGCGAGTTGGTAGGCCTCGCGCCCGTTCTCGCCCTGCGCGCGCAGGAGTTCGGCCCGCACACACGCCGCGCTCATCGCGAAGAGCTCCGCGCCGATGTCGACGATCCGGCCCAGGAAGCCCTGTTTGGTCTCCATCCGGCCCTGCCAGCGGGACATGCCGTAGAAGGTGGAGCGGGCGAGTTTGCGGGCGGTGCGCTCGATGTAGCGCAGGTGCCGGGAGAGGTCGACCTCGCGGCGGAACTCACCGTAGGCGCCAGGGAGTTGGCCCTGTCCGGCGATGAGTCCCGGGAGCCACTTGGCGTAGAAGACACCCGCGCCGGCGCCCGCCTTCGCCTTGTCCTGGAGGGACGTGTCGGGGTCGATGAGATCACCGGCGACGGAGAGGTGGGCGTCGACGGCCTCGCGGGCGATCAGCAGATGCATGATCTCGGTGGAGCCCTCGAAGATGCGGTTGATCCGCAGGTCCCTCAGCAACTGCTCGGCGGGGACGGCCCGTTCACCGCGGGCGGCGAGGGAGTCGGCGGTCTCGAAGCCGCGTCCGCCGCGGATCTGGACGAGTTCGTCGGCCATCCGCCAGCCCATCTCGGAGGCGTAGAGCTTGGCGAGGGCGCCCTCGATGCGGATGTCGTTGCGGTTCTCGTCGGCCATCTGCGAGGAGAGGTCGAGCACGGCCTCCAGGGCGAACGTCGTCGCCGCGATGAACGAGATCTTCGCGCCGACCGCCTCGTGCTCGGCGATCGGCTTGCCCCACTGCTCCCGGGCCGCCGACCACTCGCGGGCGATCTTCAGGCACCACTTGCCGGCCGCCACGCAGGACGCGGGCAGCGAGAGGCGGCCGGTGTTGAGGGTGGTCAGGGCGATCTTCAGGCCCGCGCCCTCGGGGCCGATGCGGTGGGCGGCGGGGACCCGGACCTGGTGGAAGCGGGTGACGCCGTTCTCGATGCCCCGCAGGCCCATGAAGGCGTTGCGGTTCTCGACGGTGATGCCGGGTGAGTCGGCCTCCACGACGAACGCGGTGATGCCGCCCTTGCCGTCCTTGGTGCGCGGTACCCGGGCCATCACGACCAGCAGGTCGGCGACGACGCCGTTGGTGGTCCAGAGCTTCACCCCGTCGAGGACGTAGTCGTCGCCGTCGCGGACCGCGCTGGTGGCGAGCCGCGCCGGGTCGGAGCCGACGTCCGGTTCGGTGAGCAGGAAGGCGCTGATGTCGGTGCGGGCGCAGCGCGGCAGGAACGCCTGCTTCTGCGCGTCGGTGCCGAAGAGTTTCAGCGGCTGCGGTACGCCGATCGACTGGTGGGCCGAGAGCAGCACGCCGATCGCCGGGGACGCCGAGCCGACCAGGGCGAGGGCCTTGTTGTAGTACACCTGGGTGAGGCCGAGGCCGCCGTACTTCGGGTCGATCTTCATGCCGAGGGCGCCGAGTTCCTTGAGGCCCGCGATGACCTCGTCGGGGATCTTCGCCTCGCGTTCGATGCGGGCGCCGTCGACGCGGGTCGCGCAGAAGTCGTTCAGCCGGGCGAGGAACTGTTCGCCGCGCCGGACGTCCTCGGGGCCCGGGGTGGGGTGCGGGTGGACCAGGTCGAGGCGGAAGCGGCCGAGGAAGAGTTCCTTGGCGAAGCTGGGTTTGTGCCACTCCTGGTCCCGGGCCGCCTCGGCCACCTCGCGGGCCTCGCGTTCGGAGACGGTGGGCTTGCTGGTCGGTACGGACATGCGGGCCACCTCGCCGGAAGGGGGGTCTCGGTCCTGTGCTGGTCAGCCTCGGGGGCTGCGCGGTCGAACGGTGCTCCTCGCTCGTTGGTACCTGATCCGGGGCGAGGTCACCACCCTGCGCGCGGCCGTTCGGCCGAGAGGAGACAGTGAGGAGAGGGGCGATCCGGCGAGCGGTGGGTAAAGGTTGTCGAAGCGCTTCGACTGGCTCTGGACACCCGCTCGCGGGAGAAGCTACTGTCGAACCGCCCTCACCCGCCCTGTACACCCTGCGCACTGTCGAAGCGCTTCACACCGCTTGGAGAGCTGGATGGTCACCCTCGCCGAGGTCGCTCAGCACGCCGGAGTCTCGGCGAGCACGGTGAGCTATGTCCTCAGCGGCAAGCGGTCCATCTCCGTGACCACCCGGCTGCGGGTCGAGGAGAGCATCCGGGAGCTGGGCTACCACCCGAACGCGGGTGCGCGGGCCCTGGCCAGCAGCCGGTCGAACATCATCGCGCTGATGGTTCCGCTGCGCACCGACATGTATGTGCCGGTCATGATGGAGATCGCCATCGCGGTCGCCACCACCGCCCGCGCGCACGGCTACGACGTCCTGCTGCTGACCGGTGAGGAGGGCCCGGACGCGGTCCGCCGGGTCACCGGCAGCGGGCTCGCGGACGCGATGATCCTGATGGACGTCGAACTGGACGACGAGCGGCTGCCGTTGCTGCGCGCCTCCGGGCAGCCGTCGGTGCTGATCGGGCTGCCCGCCGACACCTCCGGGCTCACCTGCGTCGACCTGGACTTCCGGGCGACCGGCGCGCTGTGCGTGGAGCATCTGGCGGGCCTCGGCCACCGCGACATCGCTGTCATCGGCGAGGCCCCCGCCGTCTACGAGCGGCACACCGGTTTCGCCGAACGCACCCTGGACGGACTGAGGTCCCAGGCACGGGAGTTGGGGGTCAGGCTGCTGCACCGGCCGTGCGAGGGCGGGTATCCGGCGATGGCCGCGACCCTGGCCCGGGTGCTGGAGGAGCGGCCGGGCACCACGGGGTTCGTCGTGCAGAACGAGTCGGCGGTGGAGCCGTTGCTCGCGCTGCTGCGGCAGCAGGGCCGGGCCGTGCCCGAGGACGTCTCCGTGGTCGCCGTCTGCCCCGAGCAGGTCGCCGTGCAGGCGTCGGTGCGGCTGACGTCCGTCGCGATCCCCGCCCAGCAGATGGGCCGGTACGCCGTGGAGCATCTGGTCGCCAAGCTGGACGGCCGGGGCGCCGACGATGTCGTGCTGCTGGCCCCCGAGTTGACGGTCCGGGCGAGTACCGGACCCGCGCCCGCCGCCACCCCCCTCTGATCTCTCGCGCACCACCGCACGCCCTCCGGGGCACCCCCCTGTCTCCCCGTTCTCAGGAGCACCCCACGTGAATCAGCCTGCCGAGCACGAGAATTCAGCCCCGCACGGCGCGGTCAGTCTGGCGCAGTCGTCGCCCACCGTCGGCACCTTCCGGGAGAGCGGCGGGGCGTTGGAGTGGAGCGGCCGTCAGGAGACGCTGCGGATCGAGCCGTGGGGTCCGGACGCGGTCCGGGTCAGGTCCCGGCTCGGCGGCCCGGTCCTGGACGATCTGCCGGGCGCGCTGCTCGACACCCCGCCGGTCACGCCGTCCACCGTCAAGGTCGAGGGCGGGCAGGGGACGTTGACGGTGGGGGCGCTCACCGTGGAGGTGGACGCCGAGGGGCTGGTGCGGTTCCTGCGCACCGACGACGGCTCGGAACTGCTGGCCGAGGAGCGCGCCCACTTCTGGTGGCCGGGGTCGCGGCTGTACACGCCGGTCGGGGGCGGGCAGCACCGCCTGGAGCAGCGGTTCGCGGCGTACGACGACGAGAAGCTGTTCGGGCTCGGGCAGCACCAGCACGGGCGCCTGGACCAGAAGGGGCTGGTCGTCGATCTGGTGCAGCGCAACGCCGAGGTGAGCATCCCGGTGCTGTCGTCGAGCCGGGGGTACACGCTGCTGTGGAACAACCCGGCGATCGGGCGGGTGGAGCTGGCCGGGAACGGCACCCGGTGGGTGGCCGACGCGGCCCGGCAGATCGACTACTGGATCACCGCGGGCGCCCCGGCCGACGGGCAGCGCCGCTACAGCGCGGTCACCGGCCGCAGCCCGATGCTGCCTCAGTGGGCGGCCGGGTTCTGGCAGTGCAAGCTGCGCTACCGCACACAGGACGAACTCCTCGCGGTGGCACGGGAGTACAAGCGGCGCGGGCTGCCGATCTCGGTGATCGTGTGCGACTTCTTCCACTGGACGCACCTGGGCGACTGGAAGTTCGACCCGGCCGAGTGGCCCGACCCGGCGGCGATGGTGGCCGAACTGGATGAGCTGGGCATCAAGTTGGTGGTGAGTGTGTGGCCGTCGGTGTCGCCGCTCAGTGAGAACCACCATCTGATGGAGCAGCGCGGGCACTTCATCGGCACCGAGTACGGTCCGACGGCGCACGCAGACTGGCCCGACAAGGAGGTCGCCTCGACCGTGCAGGTGGCCTTCTACGACGCGACGAACCCGCAGGCGCGGGAGTTCGTGTGGTCGCGGGTGAAGGAGAACTACCTGGACCGGTACGGGATCACCGCGTTCTGGCTGGACGCGTGCGAGCCGGAGCTGAAGCCGGGGTTCCAGGCGAACCTGCGCTACTGGTCGGGGCCCGGCCTTGAGGTCGGCAACTCCTACCCGGCGCAGAACTCCCGGACGTTCTACGAGGGGCTGCGGGCGAGCGGCGAGGACGAGGTGATCACCCTCAACCGGTCGGCGTGGGCGGGCAGTCAGCGGTACGGGGCCGCCGTGTGGTCGGGGGACATCGGCACCGACTTCCCGACGCTGCGGCGGCAGATCGCGGCCGGTCTCAACACCTCGCTGTCGGGCATCCCGTGGTGGAACACGGACATCGGCGGTTTCCACGGCGGCGACCCGGACGACCCGGCGTACCGGGAGGTGATGGTGCGCTGGTTCCAGTTCGGCGCCCTCTCCCCCGTGATGCGGCTGCACGGCTTCCGTGACCCGGGCATGGCGCTGGGTCCTGACATGACCGGCGGCCCCAACGAGGTGTGGTCCTACGGCCCGGAGGCCGGGGCGATCCTGGAGCGCTATCTGCGGCTGCGCGAGCGGCTGCGGCCGTATGTCCTCGACGTCATGCGGGAGGCGCACGAGGAGGGGCTGCCGGTGATGCGGCCGCTGTTCCTGGAGTTCCCGGGCGACCCGGCGGCCTGGGCGGTGGACGACGCCTATCTCTTCGGCCGGGATCTGCTGGTGGCGCCGGTGCTGACGGCGGGCGCCACGGCCCGCACGACGTATCTTCCGGCGGGCGCCCGCTGGACGGACGCGTGGACGGGTGAGTCGTTCGACGGGGGTGCGGCGGTGACCGTGGACGCGCCGCTGGACCGCATCCCGCTGTTTCTGCGGGACGCGGCCCAGCTGCCCGTCCGGGAGTGAACGCGCCGGTCAGCAAACGGAGTTGAGGGACCTCGCGAGGGCCTCGCTGTGCAGGTGGTCCAGGCGTCGTTCGTGGATCACCCGCACGGTGGCCAGGGCGCGGGCGGGGCGGCACAGGGGGGTGGCCCGGTCGGGTGCCGTGTCGGCGAGGGACTGGACGAGCGCGGTGGTGATGCGGTTGATCTCGACGCGGATCACCGCGAGGTCCGGGCGGGTGGTGGGCGCCTGCTCCGGGTGGTCGGTCCAGCGCTGGAACAGGGTGCGCTGGACCAGCTTGTTGGCCTCGATCTGGTCGCGGAAGACCGCGCGGACCGCGTCGGGGTCGGTGCCGAGTTCCTTGGCCTGGGCGGCGACGGCGTCGAGGACCTGGGCCTCGCGGGCGGGGTCGTCGATGGGGCTGTCGGTGCCGAACTTGGCGGCGGCGACCAGGTCGGCGGTGGCCAGGCGCTGGGCGGAGAGGTCGGCGACCGGGTGCAGGAGGGCACGGGCGGGGGCCGCGGTGACCGGGTGGGGGGTGGGTGCCGCGACCGCGGTGCCCGTCGCCGGGAGGACGACGGCCGCGGTCGCGGCGAGGGCGGTCAGCAGTCGGCGGGTGGGGGTGGTGTGCATGTCCCCATCCAACCGTATCCGGCCGCCCGGCCGGTCAACTGCTGCTGACCGTCAGGTTGTTGGTGGTGAAGTCGAGGCCGCCCGACGACGAGGTGATCTCGTAGCCGAACTGCACGTCGCCGATCGTCTCGTTGCCGAACCAGCCCTTGGTGTCCTTGATCCACTTGAGGATCGGGAGGATGTCCACGGTGCCGGACGTCGAGTTCCCGGACCGCACGAACGAGAAGACGTCGTTGGCGGTGTTGTTGCCCTTGTAGACGGTCCAGGTGGAGCCGCCGAGGGTGAGGGTGCCCTGCGAGGTGCCCAGCGGGCTGACGCCCCGGGTGTTGACCCAGAGCATGACCTCGTAGTCGTAGTCGGTGTCCCAGATGTCGTACGACGCGTTGTACGCGCCGGACGCCGGGACGGTGACGTTGTAGCTGCTGGTGAGGGAGGCCAGCGAGGTGATCGACTTGTTGACCACCTTCTTGGAGTTCGGGTACGACTTGATGCCGCCGGTGTTGGGGTGGTTGGCCCAGACGCCCCAGTTGGTACCGGAGTTGGCCCAGCTGCACTGGCTGCCGGCGCCCTGGCCCCAGATGTTGTTGTAGAGGATGTAGCCGTTCAGCGTGGTGTTGCCGTACTGCTCGCAGGAGTTCCAGACGGCCGCCGAGGCGGGTGCGGAGGCGAGGCCGACGGTGGCGCCGAGCGCGAGGGCCGGGGCCAGCAGAGCCTTGGCGACTCGGCTCAGGGTGTGCGCTGCCATGGTGTCCCTTTCCATGGGTGGGGGACTTGCGGGGGGGGGTCACCACGGCCCCAGGGTGAGGACGTGGTCTTCTCCGGCCACGAGGTCGAGCGCCTGTGCTCCGGAAGAAGTTCTGAGGTCGACGCGGTGGGTCCGGGTGGGACGGATCACCGCGGTGGCGCGTTCCGGGGTCCAGGTCAGGTCGATCCGGGCCCCGAACCGGGAGCGTATGCCGCGCACCCGGCCGCGCGGGTGGGCGGGTGCGGGCAGCAGGACCAGCCGGTCCGGCGTCGACTGCACGAGCGACTCGACGACGACGGCGGGCAACGTGTGCGCCGCGTCCGCGTTGTAGACGTCACGCCCCGGGTAGTGGGCGCTCATCAGCGAGGTGTGGAAGAAGTCGCCCTTGAGGACCTGGCCGAGGGCGTGCCCGAGCCGGTCGGCGTCGCGCAGCCGGGCGGCGATCAGGGCGTGGTGGAGGTGTCCGTGCGCGGAGTCGTTCTCGGCGCCCCTCAGTTGGAGGGCGCGGTGGGCGGCGGCGGCGAGGCCGGGGGTGTCGTAGGGGTTGATCTCGTCGAGCGGCCAGACGCCGTAGAGGTGGCTGAGGTGCCGGTGGTCGTAGCGGTCGTCGAGGCCGGGGCGGGCCCATTCGGCGAGGGCGCCGTCGGCGTTGACGCGGTGCGCCGGGAGCCGGTCGGCGAGGGCCCGCCAGCGCTCGGCGTCGGGACCGGGGTGGTAGTCGGCGGCGGTGAGCAGGGCGTGCCGGGCGGCGGAGAGGTCCATCGCCGCGTCGAGCGCGCCCCAACTGCCGTGGGCGGGACGGTTCTCGGGCGAGTACGAGGGAACGACGACGAGGGCGCCGTGCTCGTCGGTGCGGGTGAGGAAGTCCTCGTAGAACCGGGCGACCTGGGCCAGTACGGCGCCGGTGCGGGGGTCGCGGGTGCCCTGGGTGTCGTCGTGGTCGACGAGCGGCTTGAGCAGCCAGTCGGCGCCCGCGGTCCACAGGTGCAGGGGGTACTCGCGGCTGAAGTGGTAGGAGAGTCCGGACTCGCCGTCGCTGTGGGCGGGCGCGACCACGCCCCGGGCGCCGAAGACGGCACGCGCGTTCTCGGCCCAGTCCTCCTGCTGGCGGTGGATCAACTCGGCGTGCGCGGCGGTGACTTCGGGGAGGTCGGCCGAGGCGGCGGAGGCGGTCTGGAGGTTGAGGTTGGCGTCGTTGGTGAAGGCGCCGGACCAGGCGGTGTCCCAGTCGCCGGTCCACAGGCCGGTCAGGCGGGGCGGGTTGAGGCCGCTGGCGGAGAGCAGGTGGTAGCGGCCGGCGGCGAAGAGGCGTTCCAGGAGGGCGGGGCTGTCCGGGCGGGTGAGCAACTCGGCTCCGGACAGGGCGCGTTCGTCCGCGTCGGCGTCCAGGTCGAGGCTGACGCGGCCGTAGGCGGTGCCGTGCAGGGCGGTGTGCCGCTCCAGGAGGCGGGCGTACGGGTCGGGGTCGTCCGGCAGCAGGTCGCGCAGGGCCTCGCCCTCGGCCATGGCGTCGACCTCGCCGGTGGCCTTGCGCACCCGGGTGAGCAGCAGCACCGAGCGGGCGCCGGTGACGCGGACGCCGGGCGGGGTGAGCAGGGTGCGGCCACCGGCGGCGACGACGAGGGTGTGCCCGGTGTAGGCGCGGTCGCTGCCGGGGTAGCGCAGGCGCAGGGTGAGGACGGCGCCGTCGGCGGTGCGGACGGCGCTGTCGCCGACGGCGAGGCGGTGGGGTGCGCCGGGGAGCCGGTGGTCGAGGGCGATGTCGAGGTGGGGGGCGTCGATCCGCTGGACGATCACGTCGTCGGCCCGCGACACGAGGACCCGGCTGTCCCGCCCGGTGCAGGCCGACGCGGCCTCGCCGGTGGTGAAGTCCACGGAGCGCCGGTAACCGGCCCACTCGGCGTGCGGGCGGCGCACCCGCACCTGGAACCCGGGGTGGAAGGGCTGGACCCACTGGAGGGGGCGCCCGTCGGTGAGGCTCTCCGCCGCGTGGAGGTCCCCGGCGAGCAACCGGTCCTGGACGGAGGCGAGTTGGGCGGCGAGGCGGGGCGGGCGGGCGTCCTCGGCGCCGTTGGGGCGGACCAGGGTGTGATGGGTGACGACGACCCGCTCGTCGTTCGGGGAGCCGAACATGAGGGCGCCGTGGTGGCCGTTGCCGCTGAGGTAGCCGTCCTCCCAGCGGTCGGCGGGGCGCGGTTCCCAGCTGCCGTGCGCGAGCGTCATGACGCCAGCACCACCACGCCGTACCGGCCGAGGGTGACCCGGTCGGTGAGGACGTCGCCGGTGAGCAGGTCGCGGTGGCTGCCGGGGACGTCGACGGTGACCGGGTCCTGGCCGTGGTGGAGGAGGAACAGCAGGTCGCCGCGCCGGACCGCCTCGACACCGTCGGGCAGTCCGGCGAGGACCGGTTCGGCGCCCGCGCGCTCGGCGATGTCGGCCAACAGGGCGCGCAGGGCGTCGGGTTCGGGGAGGGTGGAGAGGTACCAGGCGCGGCCCGTGCGCAGTACGGCGGGCAGGCCGTCGAGTTCGCCGCCCCGGTAGACGGCTTCGGCGACGGCGCCGGGGAGGGGGTCGATCTCCTCGGACCACAGGGTGCCGTCGAAGGTGTCGGTGGGTGCGGTCTCGCCCTCGTCGAGCGGCCACCATTCGTGCAGGGTGCGGATGCCGAAGAGGTCGCGCAGCCGGGCGTCCATGCCGCCCGCCCTGATCCGGTCGTCCTGGTCGGCGACGCCGGTGAGGAAGCCGCTGACCAGGGTGCCGCCGCCGCGCACATAGGCGACGAGGCGGTCGATCGCCGCGTCGGTGAGGGCGTAGAGCTGGGGGACGACGACGAGTCTGTAGGCGCTGAGGTCGTGGTCGGGGTGGGCGAAGTCGGTGGCGAGGTGGGCCCGCCACAGGGCGCGGTGCCAGGTGGTGAGCGTGTCGGCTAGGTCGACGCGGGTGGAGAGGCGGCCCTCGTGGGCGCCGGCCCACCAGGAGTGCCAGTCGTGCAGGATCGCGATGTCGGCGATGCTGTGACGGTCCGTCACATGCGGTGAGAGGGTGGCGAGTTCGGTGCCGAGCTGCTTGACCTCCTGGAAGGTGCGGCCCGCCTCCCCCGCGTGGCCGACCATGCCCGAGTGGAACTTCTCGGCGCCCTGCCGGGACTGTCGCCACTGGAAGTAGCAGACGGCGTCGGCGCCCCGGGCGACGGCTTGCAGCGACCAGAGCCGGTTGAGGCCGCGCGGCTTGGGGTGGTTGACGCCCCGCCAGTTGACCGGCCCGGCGGCCTGCTCCATCAGCATCCACGGGCCGCGCGCCTGCGAGCGGGTCATGTCCTGTACGAGCGCCCCGTGTTGGGCGCCGAACGGGTCGCGCGGGTCGGGGTAGAGGTCGACGGAGACGATGTCCTCCTCCTCGGCCCAGCGCCAGGCGTCCTGTCCGGCCCACAGCGGCATGAAGTTGGTGGTGACCGGGAGATGCGGGGTGTGCCGGCGGACGATGTCACGCTCGGCGGTGTAGCACTCCAGGAGCATGTCGGAGGTGAACCGTTTGAAGTCCAGCACCTGGCCGGGGTTCTTCATGTAGTGGGCGTGCCGGGGCGGCAGGATCTCCTCCCACTCCCCGTAGCCCTGGCTCCAGAAGGCCGTCCCCCAGGCCGAGTTGAGGGCGTCGAGCGAGCCGTACCGGGCGCGCAGCCAGTCCCGGAAGCGGGCGGCGGCCTCGTCGCCCCAGTCGTAGGTGCAGTACTCGTTGTTGATGTGCCACATCGTGAGCGCGGGGTGTCCGGCGTACCGCGCCGCGAGGTCCTCGGTGATCGAGGCCGCGTAACGGCGGTAGGCGGCGCTGGAGTGCGAGAAGTGCTGGCGTCCGCCCCACCACTCGACGCGTCCGTCCTCGTCGCGGGGCAGCGTCTCCGGGTGCAGCCGCCCCAGCCAGGGTGGCGGTGAGGAGGTCGGGGTGGCGAGAACGACGCCGATGCCGGCCGCGTGCAGCAGGTCCATCAGCCGGTCGAGCCACCCGAACTCCCGCTCCCCTGGCCGGGGTTCGAGTCTGGCCCAGGAGAAGACACCGACGGTGACGGAGTTGACGCACGCCTCCCGCATCAGCCGCACATCCTCCTGCCAGACCTCCTCGGGCCACTGTTCGGGGTTGTAGTCGCCGCCGAACAGGACGCGTCCGCGCGTCACCGCGTCGATGCCGGGCATCAGATCAACTCCCCGTACTGGATGCCGCGCCCGTTGGTCGCGAGATAGACCCGTCCGTAGATACGGGGATCACCGGTGACCGTCTCACCGGTCCAACCCCATTGATGCTGCTCGTCGTTGATGCGCACCCAGCTCTTCGCCGCGTCGTCGGAGCGGTACACGCCGGTGACGTCCCCGACCGTGCCGACGTGGTAGATCGCCGGGTAGCGGGCGCCGGGCGCGGCCTTGCCGAAGCCGAGCGTGTAGGAGGCCCGGCAACTGCCGACCTCGGCGAAGGTGACCCCGCCGTCGATGGACCGGTACAACCCGTTCTCCTTCGTGCTCACCCACAGGTCTCCGGCCCGCCCGGGAGCCGCGACCACCTTGAACTGACTGTCCCCCGACGGCAGTTGCCCCGCCCGCGCGACGAACGACCGCCCGCTGTCGGTGCTGGCGTACAGCACCCCGGCATCGGTGTCGTACGCGTACAGGACGTCGGCCCGTACCGGATCGGCCACCGGCACGGCACCCTTGGGAAAGGAGGGCACCTCGTCCCAGGTGAGCCCGTTGTCCCCGGACCGGTACCCCGCGTACTTGGTGCCGTCCCAGTGGACGAAGGACCACAGCAGCGCGCTGCCGTCGGCGTTGGCGGCGATGGGTCCCGGCGCGTCCGGGGCGAGGGCGGGCTGTGTCGCGAAGGGCGCCCAGGTTCTGCCGCCGTCCTCGGAGTAGGCGCCGTTGCCGTGGTCGCCCCAGCCGGTGCGGACCACGTACGCCGGTCTGCGGGCGGCCTGCGCGAGCCCGGTGGCCGACCCTAAGACGGGGTTCGACGCCATCCCGCGCGCGGGCGAGGCGCCCAGCCGGTCGTGGTACAGGACGCCGATGTCCCGCGACCCGCTCAGCAGATGCGCCTGCCCGCTGGGCGGCGACAGCAACTGCACCACGGACGCCTCCTCCACCCCCCTGATCTGCGGCGCCCAGTGCCGCAGATCCCGGGTGCCGAACAGGGTGGCGCCGGTGCCGTACACCAGGTGCCGCGCGTCGAACGGGTCGAGCGCGAGGGCCTGTATCCACCAGCCGAACTTCGCTTGCTCCGCGCCCCACGTGAGGTAGGGCGTCTCGGACACATCGAGAACGGCGCTGTCCTTCAGGGACGTCCACCGGCGCCCTCCGTCGGTCGAGCGGTACAGGGTGTCGACGGCGGCCCAGCGGTTGTTGGTGGAGACGACGACGGTCCCGGGACGACGGGCATCCACGGCGACCCCGCCGTACCCGAAGGTGTCCCCGGCGCTCGCCCCCGGCACGACCGGGGTGACGTCCGTCCACCGCCCGGAGCCGACGTCGAGCCGGTGCACACTGCCGTCGGTCTGCCCGTTGGGTCCGGGCGCGTCGGCGTAGGTGACGTACAGCTGGCGGGCGTGCCGGTCGTAGGCGGCCCGGATCGGCACCTTGGCGGCGACGCCGGACGGCTGCCCGGGCACGGCCTCCCAGGCCACCCCGTCCCCGGTCCGGTACAGGTTGGCCGCACTCCCGTCCGACTCCCCCCACCCGGCGTAGAGCACCCGCCCGACGGCAACGAGCAGGGTGACCCCTTGCCCACTCCCACTGGGAGCGACGGGAAACTGCCCCACAGCCTCCCAACTGGCCCCCCGGTCAACGGACTTCAGCAAGCCGTCATGCCGCGTCCCCAGCCACAGCACCTCGCTGTCCCGGGGATCGACAAGCAACCGCTCCCCGGTCCCCCGCCCGTCCTCGTTGGCCCCGAGCTTCACGCCGAGATCGGCTCGCCGCCAGCTGACACCCCGGTCGTCGGAGCGCAGTACGGCCCCGTTGGAGGCCCACTCCTGCGCATAGGTACCGAGCGCGAGATACACCCGGTCGGGGTGGACCGGGTCGACGGCGATCGACTCCACCCCGAGCAGATTCCAGTCGTCCCACCCGAGGAAATCGGTCAACGCGCTCCAGCGGCCCTGCCGTTCATCCCACCGATAGGCACCCCCAATATCGGTACGCGCATAAGCAAGCCCCCGCACCGAGGGATGAAACAACACCCCGGTGACAAACCCGGTCCCCCCGACAACAACATTCCGCCACCGATAGGAGGGGGCAACAGCCTGGGCAGGGCCGGCAGGCAACGCCGAAAGCGCGGCAACAGCAGCACCCCCCACCAGAACACCACGCCGAGAGGGACCAAACACACTGACCTCGCTTCATCGAGAGGAGTGAGAACACGCCGCCAAGGGGCGCGGGGCTGTTGTCGATATGCGGCTCCGCCGCGCGGGCGCAACCAGCCACGACGGCCCGGCAGTCGACCACAGACCCGAACCCCCCGGGGTTCAGACCGCGCCGGTCACCCCTTGACCGCCCCCGTCAACATGCCCTTCTTGAAGTGCCGTTGCACGAACGGCGACAACACGGACACCGGCAACAACGCCAGCACCATGACCGCCATCTGCACGGCCAGCCCGGACAACTCCCCCGTCTTGATGGCCTGCCCGAGCCCCACCGGCGCCTCCTGCTTCTGCACCAGCTGAATCATGACGTTCTGCAACGGCATCATGTCCTGATCGTTCAGATACAACGACGCGTTGAACCAGGCACTCCAGTACCCGACGGCGTAGAACAGCGTGATCACCGCGAGAACGGCCCGGGACAGCGGCATCACGATCTGCCACAGGATGCGGAAGTCCCCGGCGCCGTCGATGCGCGCACTGTCGATGAGTTCCTGCGAGATGCCCATGAAGAAGCCGCGCAGGACCAGGATGTTGAAGACGCTGATGGCGCTCGGCAGGATCAGCGCGAGGTAGGTGTCGGTCAGCCCGAGGGACTGCACGAGCAGATAGGTCGGGATCAGCCCGGCGCTGAAGAACATGGTGGCCAGCAGCAGCATCAGCAGCCAGCGGTGGCCCAGGGACGTCGTCCGGGAGAGCCCGTAGGCGCACAGCACGGACACCGTCATCGAGAACAGCGTGCCGACCAGGGTGATGAGGACGCTGATGACGGTGGCGCGGGTGACCTGGCCGCCGCTGAGGAGTTCGCGGTAGGCGACGAAGGTGATGTCGTGGGGGATCATCACCAGGCCGCCGGCCTCGTCGATCGTCCGGCGCGAGGAGAGACTCGTGACGACGACGATCCACAGCGGGAAGACGATGCCGAGGCAGGCGAGGGCGAGGACGAGGCCCTTGCCCGCGAGCCCCACCGCGCCCGGCTCCTCCTCCCAGACGGGTCGGGGCGGCGCGGCCCACCGGGACGGCTGAGGCACGGACGGCTGGGGCACGGACGGCTGGTCGACGACGGCGCTCACTTCTTGTACACCCCCTGCTCGCCCATGAGATGGGCCACCTTGTTCGCGGCGAGGACCAGCCCGAGGCTGACCACGCCCTTGATCAGTCCGGCCGCCGCCGCGTAGCCGAAGTCCTGGTTGCGGACGCCGTTCCACCACACGAAGGTGTCGAGGACCTCGGCGGCCGAGGGCCCCACGGCGTCACGTTGGAGCAGGATCTGTTCGAAGCCGACGGTGAGGGCGTCGCCGACCCGCAGCACCAGCAGCAGGGCGATGACCGGCCGCAGCGCGGGGAGCGTGACGTGCCACATGCGGCGCCAGCGGCCCGCGCCGTCCATCGCGGCGGCCTCGTACAGATCGGGGCTGACGGAGGCGAGGGCTGCGAGGAAGACGATGATGCCCCAGCCGGCGTCCTTCCAGACGCTCTGCGCGGTGATGAGGAACTTGAAGGTGTCCGGGTCGGTCATGATGTCGAGGCCGTCGTAGCCGTGTTGCCGCAGCAGTTGGGAGAGCAGGCCCGCGCCGCCGAACAGCTGCTGGAAGACGGCGATGACCAGCACCCAGGAGAAGAAGTGCGGCAGGTAGAGGATGGCCTGCGAGAGCGCCCGCACCCGGGGTCTGACCACGCTGTTGATGAGGAGCGCGAGCCCGATCGGGACCGGGAAGAACAGCACGAGCTGGAGGATGAAGAGGAGCAGCGTGTTGTTCAGGGCGTTCCAGAACGCCGAGTCCGCGAAGATCCGCTGGAAGTTCTCGATGCCGACCCAGGAGCTGTGCAGCATCGAGGTGATGCCGTTGTCGCTGAGGTAGGGGTCGTAGTCCTGGAAGGCGACGATGTTGCCGAGGATCGGCAGATAGTTGAAGAGCAGGATCAGCAGGATGGCCGGCAGCGTCATCAGGAGCAGGACGCGGTCCCGTCTGATCCGGACGCGCAGGCTCACTCGCCCCGGGCGTTTGCGCTTGGAGGGCGGGGCGCCGGGTGTTCCCGGGGGCTTGCGGGTGGTGTCGGCCTCGGTCCTGCTCCGAGGCACCGTGCTGTGGGACACGGCCGTTCTCCTCGCCTTGGTGCGGGTCAGCTCTGGGCCGGACCGTTGTCGTCGAGCAGCTTCTGGTACCAGTCGCGGAGCTTGTCGCCGCCCTTGCTCTTCCACTCGGAGACGGCCTGCTGCATGTCGCTGATCTTCTTGCGGCCGCGCACGATGTCGTCCTCCAACTGCTCGAAGTTGTCCGAGAGGTTGGTGTAGCGGGTCGGCTCGGTGATCTGCTGGCCGTAGAAGGTGGACTTCTTGGTGAAGGCGCCCATCCGCTGCTGCCACTCGACCATGCCCCGGGTGACGTCGGGGAAGTCCGGGTGGGCGATGGTCGGGGCGGGGCTCGCGATCATCGTGAAGGTGTTGAGGACGTCGGTGTTGCCCTGCTTCGTCTTGGCGGGCACGCCGTCCTTGACGGTGTAGTGGGTGCCCTCGACGCCGTAGTTGGTGGCCATGTACTCCTTGGTGCCGTAGGGCGCGGCCGTCACGTTGGCGACGGCCAGCGCGTCCCGGATCACGGAGTCCGACGCCTTCTTGTTGACGAAGGCGAAGAGGTTGGCGGGCTGGGTGGCCCAGGGGGCCGGGTCGCCGCCGTCGTGGCCCCAGATGTCCATGCCCCAGACCCTGAAGTCCGGGTTCTGGGTGGCCTGTTCGGCGGAGCGGCTGTACCACTGCGAGATGTCCTGGTTGTAGATGAGGAACTCACCGGCCGCGAACTTGGGGCCCGGGTCGGTGGCGCTGCTCTTGCCCAGCAGCGCGTCCGGGTGGACGACACCGGCGGCGAACAGCTTGCGGGTCCACTCCAGGGCTTCGAGATAGGCCTCGGTCTCGACGCGGTACACGAGCTTGCCGTCGACGAGGTTCCAGCCGAGCGGCTTCTCGCCGCCGGACAGCACACCGAAGTTGTTGAAGGCCGTCCACTTCATGTCCAGGCAGGCCCAGCGCTTGGCGCGGGCGTTGGTGATGTCCTTCGCCAGGGCCATGAACTCGTCGGCGGAGCGCGGGATGTCGTACCCCTCTTTGTCGAAGAGGTCCTTGCGGTAGAGGGGCACGATGTTGGTGACGTACGCGGCCGGCAGCGGCAGACCGCGCAGCTTGCCGCCGAAGATGCAGCGCTGCCAGGCGTCGGTGGGGATCGCGGCGAGGTTCGGGTAGGCCTTGACCTGGTCGCCGGAGAGATGGGGTCCGAGGTCGGCGAACTTCCCGATGATGGCGCTGGGTATCTTGCCGCCCATGTTCCAGCTGGGGATGACGACCAGGTCGGGGACGTCGCTGGAGGCGAGGACCGCGCCGAGCTTCTGGTCGTAGGTGTTGCCGTCCTGGTTCTGCCAGGAGACGTCGACGCCGATCAGGTCGTTCATCGCCCGGTAGTAGGCGTTGTCGTCCTTGGGCGGCGAGCCCCAGAAGGGGGCCATGACGGTGACCTCGCCGCCCTTGCCGAGCTTCTTCGGCACCGACGTCTTCAGGGTCGCGAGGTCGAGTTCGCCGGTGAATCCGGCGGCCGAGCCGTTCTTCGCGGGGATGTCCGGCGTCACCACGTTCCGGGCGACGAAGGTCGGCAGCAGCTTCTTGGCGTCCTTGCCCGCGGAGGAGCCGCCGCCCGATCCGCTCGGGGACCCTCCGCACGCGGACAGCAACGGCACCCCGCCCGCGACCGCCGCCGTGGCGAGGGCCGTGGAGGCGAGGAAACCTCTCCTGCTCGGTCCTGACGGTCCGGCGGAGCGGGAAGCGGCGTTCGGCGTCATTGCGTCAACCCTTCGAGGCGCACCAGGACACCCGGCGGTGGCGGCGTCGGCTGCGGTGTCGTGAGTGGAACTGGCTGAGCCGAAGCGGTCCTCCGACGAATGCGAGGGGGGAGACCCACCCTCGGCGGCGAACTCGTAGTCGAAGCGCTTCGATGTTGCTGCGAGGTTAAGTGAAGGCCATGGGGTGCACAAGGGTCACTTCCAAGATTCCTCCGAGGTATCCGGGTTTCGCCCACCCCTATGTACCCCTTGGTTCTGCGGACGGAAGTCGGACGTGTTGCGTAGGGGTCTCTTGACACCCGCCGGTCCGTCCACTGAGCATCGAAGCGCTTCGAAAGCGTTCCGCCGCTCCACGCAAGGGGATCTCCACGTGACCGCACAGCCGCCGCCCACGCCGCCGTTCCGCGACCCGAGCCTGCCGTTCGCGGAGCGCGTCGACGACCTGCTGGCGCGGCTCACGCCCGCCGAGAAGGTCGCCTTCCTGCACCAGTACGCGCCCGCCGTCGAGCGGCTCGGCGTCGCCGCGTTCCGCACCGGCCAGGAGGCCCTGCACGGGGTGGCGTGGATGGGCCCGGCGACGGTGTTCCCGCAGGCCGTCGGGCTCGGCGCGACCTGGAACACCGACCTGGTGCGCCGGGTCGGCGAGGCCGTCGCGAAGGAGGTCCGCGCGATGCGCGAGCGCGACGACCGGGTCGGCCTCAACGTCTGGTCGCCCACCGTGAACCTGCTGCGCCACCCCCTGTGGGGCCGCAACGAGGAGGGCTACTCCGAGGACCCGAAGCTGACGTCGGCGATCGCGACGGCGTTCACCCGGGGGCTGCGCGGCGATCATCCGACGTACTGGCGCACCGCGCCGGTCCTCAAGCACTGGCTGGCCCACAACAACGAGACGGACCGGGCCACTTCGTCGAGCACGGTACGCCCGCGCGTCCTGCACGAGTACGACCTGCGGGCGTTCAAGGAGACGGTCGAGGCGGGCGCGGTGGCCGGGGTGATGCCGGCCTACAACCTGGTCAACGGCCGCCCCAACCACGTTTCGCCGTATCTGGGCGCGGAGTTGCGCCGCTGGACCGCCGACGAGCTGCTGGTCTGCTCGGACGCGGGGGCGCCGTCCAACCTGGTGGACTTCGAGCACTACTACGACTCCCACGAGGAGGCGACGGCGGCCTCGCTGCGGGCCGGTGTGGACAGCTTCACCGACCATGGCACGGACGGCTCGCAGATCGTCGCGCGTGTCCAAGGCGCCCTGGACAAGGGGCTGTTGACGGAGGCGGATGTCGAGGTCGCGGTGCGCAGGCAGTTGTCGGTGCGCTTCCGGCTCGGGGAGTTCGACCCGGGCACGGACCCGCACGCGGACGGCGGAGAGTTCGACACCCCGGCGCACCGGGCGCTGGCGCTGGAGGCGGCCGAGCAGGCAATCGTGCTGCTGAAGAACGACGGGGTGCTGCCGCTGGCCCCGGACGCCCGGATCGCGGTGGTCGGTCTCCTCGCCGACGAGTGCAAACTCGACTGGTACAGCGGCACGTTGATCCACCGCTCGACCCCGCTGGAGGGCCTGTACGAGCGGTTCGGCGCGGACCGGGTGACGTTCGCGGAGGGCGTCGACCGGGTCCGCCTGGAGACCTCCACCGGCGCCTTCCTGCGTGTGCCCGCCGCCCCCGACGCGCCCGACCTCGCGCGCGGTGCCGAAGGGGCCCTCGATCCGGCGCTGTTGGCGGGCCGCACCGACCTGCCGCCGCTGACCACGGACGCCGAGGGCACCGAACTCGCCCTGATCGACTGGGGTGATGACGTCTGGACGCTGCGCGCGCCCGACGGCCGCTATCTCTCGGTCGCGGACGACGGTTTCGTGCGCGCCTCCGCCGACCAGCCGGGCGGCTGGGTGGTGCAGGAGACGTTCCGTCTGGAGCCGCACGCGGGCGGTCACCTCCTTCGGCACATCGGTACGGGTCGTCCTGTATCGGTCGCCGCCGACGGGGTGAAGGTTGCCGACGCGGACCCCGAGGTGTTCCGGCTGGTCGTCGTCGAGCGCGGGGAGGACGCGGTGGCGCGCGCGGCGGCCCGGGCGGACGTGGTCGTGGTGGTCGCGGGCAACGACCCGCACATCAACGGCCGGGAGACCGAGGACCGTTCGACGCTGCGGCTGCCCGAGCACCAGCGGCGGCTGCTGCGGGCGGCGCGCGCCGCCAACTCCCGTACCGTGCTGGCGCTGGTGTCGGCCTACCCGTACGCGGTGGAGAGCACGGCGCTGCCGGCCGTGCTGTGGAGCGCCCACGGCGGCCAGGCGGCCGGCATCGCGCTGGCCCGGGTCCTGGCCGGTGACGTCTCCCCCGCCGGGCGGCTGCCGCAGACCTGGTACGAGAGCGACGCCGACCTGCCCGACCTGCTGGACTACGACGTGATCGGCGGGCGGCAGACGTATCTGTACTTCGAGGGGACGCCGCTGTTCCCGTTCGGGCACGGCCTGTCGTACACGTCGTTCGGGTACGCGGATCTCTCGACTCACGTCGGGGACACGGCCGTTCGGGTGTCCTTCACGGTGACCAACACCGGGGACGTCACCGGCGACGAGGTCGCCCAGCTGTACACGCGGGCCGTGGAGCCGTCGGTGGTCCGACCGCGCCGTGAGCTGCTCGCGCACCGCCGGATCACGCTGGCGCCGGGCGAGCGGGCCGAGTTGAGCTTCGACGTCCCGCTGGACTCCTTCGCGTTCTGGGACGTGGCCCTGGGCGGCTGGCGTCTGGAGCCGGGCCCCTACGACCTGCTGGTGGGCGCCTCCAGCGAGGACACCCGGCTGCGCGCCACGGTGCTGCTGGAGGGAACTCCCGCCGCTCCCCGGCCCGTTCTGCGACGGCGCCTGGAGGCAGCCGACTTCGACGAGCAGGGCGGCGCCGCGATCGTCGACCGGACGAAGGAGGCGGGCGACGCGGTCACCCCCGCCGTCGGCCGCAGCGCCGAACTCCTCTACCGGGACTGCGACTTCGAGGACGGCGTCACCGAGGTCACCGCGCGCCTCGCGGGCGAGGGCACCCTCGAACTCGCCCTGGACGGCGGCCCGGTGCTGGCCTCGCTCACCCTGAAGCCGGAGGAGCCGGGCGACCCCTACGTCTACACCACGCTCGGCGCCGGCATCGTCGCCGAGGGCGTGCACGACGTGCGCCTGAGACTGCGCGGCCCGCTGCGGCTCGCGTACGTCGGCTTCTCCGGGTGAGGGTCCGCAGCTGACGCGGGGGCCCGGCACCGAACGGCATCGGTGCCGGGCCCCTCTGCATCAGAACGGGTCCGACGGGTCAGAGGTCGAGGCCGGTGAGGACCAGGACCCGCTCGTAGGTGTAGTCGTCCATCGCGAACTTCACGCCCTCGCGGCCCACGCCCGACTGCTTGACGCCGCCGTAGGGCATCTGGTCGGCGCGGTAGGACGGGACGTCGCCGACGATCACGCCGCCGACCTCCAGGGCCCGGTGGGCGCGGAAGGCGGCCTGCACGTCGTGGGTGAACACCCCTGCCTGGAGGCCGTACTTGGAGTCGTTGACGGCCGCGAACGCCTCGGCCTCGCCGTCCACCTTGACGACGCTGAGGACCGGCCCGAAGACCTCCTCGCAGGCGAGGGTCACCTCGGCCGGCAGGTCCGTCAGCACGGTCGGCGCGTACGAGGCGCCGTCCCGCTTGCCACCGGTGAGCAGCTGGGCGCCGGCGGCCACGGCCTCGTCGACCCAGGACTCGACGCGCTGTGCGGCGGCCTCGCTGACCAGCGGCCCGACATCGGTCTTCGGGTCGGCCGGGTCGCCGGTGACCTGGGCCTCGACGGCGGCGACGAGGCGCGGCAGCAGCCGGTCGTGGACGGCGGCGTCGGCGATCACCCGCTGCACGGAGATGCAGGACTGTCCGCCCTGGTAGTTCGAGAAGGTCGCGATGCGGGTGGCGGCCCAGTCGAGGTCGGCGTCGCTCGCCCAGTCGCCGAGGACGACGGCCGCGCCGTTGCCGCCCAGCTCCAGGGTGCAGTGCTTGCGGGGCACCGAGTCCATGATCGCGTAGCCGACGGTCTCGGAGCCGGTGAAGGAGATCACCGGGAGGCGCTCGTCCTGGACCAGGGCGGGCATCTTGTCGTTGGCGACCGGCAGGATGCTCCAGGACCCGGCGGGCAGCTCGGTCTCGGCGAGCAGGTCGCCGATGATCAGGCCGGAGAGCGGGGTGGCCGGGGCGGGCTTGAGGATGATCGGGGCGCCGGCCGCGATGGCCGGGGCGATCTTGTGGGCGCAGAGGTTCAGCGGGAAGTTGAACGGCGCGATGCCGAGCACGACGCCCTTGGGGAAGCGCCGGGTGAGGGCGAGCCGCCCCTGTCCACCGGCGTCCGTGTCGAGGCGCTGTGCCTCACCGCCGTTGAACCGCCGGGCCTCCTCGGCCGCGAACCGGAAGACCGAGACCGCGCGGCCGACCTCGCCGCGCGCCCACTTGACCGGCTTGCCGTTCTCGGCGGAGATCAGCTGGGCGATCTCCTCGGTGCGCTCGACGAGCCGTCGGCTGACGTGGTCCAGGGCGGCGGCGCGCACATGCGCCGGGGTGGCGGCGAACTCGGCGCGCACGGCGTACGCGGCGGCCACCGCCTCCTCGACCTGGGCGTCGGTCGGCACGCTGACCGAGGCGACGGTGCGGCCGTCCCACGGGGAGGTGACGTCGAGGGTGTCCTCGCCGGTGACCTGGCGGCCGGCGAGCCAGAAGGCCTGGACGGCCCCCACGGTCTTTTCCTTGGGCATCTGCGAGTCCCGGCCCTTCCGCATCGGTGGTGTGTACGTGACGTTCGGCTCCACCGTAGGGCGGGGACGGCGCGGGTGCGTTTGTCCGGGGTGGAGCGGTGCGCCGCCGGGATGCTACGCATTGGCCGAACGGCGGCTCGGGTGAGGACGGCTACGCGGCCGAGGTGGTCTTCAGGGCGAGCCACAGTTCCATCCGCACGTCCGGGTCGTCCAGGGAGCGGCCGAGGATCTCCTCCACCCGGCGCATCCGGTAGCGGAGCGTGTGCCGGTGCACGCCGAGGTCGGCGGCGGCCGCGTCCCACTGGCCGTGCCGGGTGAGCCAGGCGCGCAGCGACGCCACCAGGTCGCCCCGGCCGGTCGCGTCGTGCTCCCGCAACGGCCGCAGCAGCCCGTCGGCGAAGGCCCGCACCGCGTCGTCGGCCAGCAGCGGCAGCACCGAGCCGGCCGCCAGCTGCTCGTGCTCGACGTATGCCCGGCCGCGCCTGCGGGCCACCGACAGCGCCTGTTCGGCCTGCTGGTACCCGGCCGGGGCGGCCATCGGACCCAGCGGCGCCGACACGCCCACGACCAGCTGCTCGTCCTCGCCCCCCGCCGACCGGTCGTCGGGGGCGCGGGCCGCCTCCAGCGCCGTCGCGTGCCGCTCGCAGCCGGCGAGCGCGGCGCCCGCGTCGGCGGCCAGCACGACCAGTCGTTCGCCGTCGGGCACCGCGAGGACCACCTCACCGGCGCGGGCGGCGGCGGACTCGACGGCCTCGGTGAGCCCGGCGAGCAGCTCGCCGCCGGTACCCCGCACGGGCTCGGCGACGATCATCCGGAACGGCGTGTCGAGCAGCCCCCCGTAGAGGTCGCCGGCGACCGCGCGGGCGTGGTCGGGCTGACCGGCGAGGAGCATGCGCAGCACGGCGGCGCCGATCCGCTGCTCGGCCGCCTGCAAGGCCCGGGACCGTTCCGTGGTGAGGGTGAGCAGGGCGATCGCGGAGTGCACGGCGTACCGCTCGGCGGTGCCGAGGGGCGCGGCGGTGCCGACGGCGAGGGCGGTGCGGGGGCGGCGTCCGGTGCCCAGGGAGTGGAGTTCGACGCGGTCCTCGTGGTCCGGGCCGCCGACCACCGAGGAGGCGGGCGCGGCGCGTTCGCGCAGCCGTTCGACGTCGGCGGTGAGCCGGGCGGCGCGGCGGCCCGCCCACTCGGGGGCGGTGGCGACGACGGCGCCGGTCGCGTCGTAGAGCGCGGCCCAGCCGTCGACCTGCGCGGCGAGCGCGCCGAGGAGTCCTTCGGGGCCGTGGGTGAGGGCCTGCCGGGTCAGTTCGCGCTGGGCGGCGAATCCGGCGGTGACGGCGCGGTACTGGTCGGCGGCTATGGCGGCGGAGACGGCCTTCATGATGGCGAGGAACGGTGTCCGGCGCGGCACTTCGAGCAGCGGCAGCCCCTCGTCGCGGGCCGCGTCGACGAGCGCGCCGGGCACGTCCTCGTAGTGCACGCCGACGGCGAATCCGAGGCCGACGACCCCGGCGCCGGCCAGCCGTCTCACATACCGGCGCATGGCCTCGGGGTCCTCGGCGGCCAGGTTGAGGGCGGTGATGAGCAGCAGCTCGCCGCCCTCCATGTAGGGCACCGGGTCGGTCAGCTCGCTGGCGTGCGCCCAGCGGACGGGCACGTCCAGGTGGTCCTGCCCGGCGCGCACGGTCAGCTTGAGCGCCGGGTGGTGGACGAGCGAGGCGAGCGTCGGCGGCATCGGGCCCTTCCGGGGACGTCAGGAACCGACGTGAGGTCCGGGTCTCACGCACGGCTGATCATTTGGCCGCCGCGTATGAACGACCTGTCCCGATTCTGCCTCATCGTCCGGTCGGGGGACGGGGGTGCGTGGAGGTGCCGACCGGCGCGCACGCACGCCGCGCGCCCTCACCCCCGCAGGTTCACCAGCAGCGGCGGCCCGTGCTCCCCGGTCACCGTCGTCAGGGAGAGGACCGCGTGGCCTGCCGGGATGTCGTGGGCCAGTTCGGAGGCGGACCAGCGTTCGCGTTCGACCTGGCGGACGGTGACGGCGTCGGTGGTGACGGCCTTGCCGGTGACGAGCTTGCGCAGGGCGTGCAGGGCGCGGGTCATCGGCTGGTCGGCGAAGACGGTGTGCTTGGCGACGTCCCGGGTCTCCACCCACTCGGTGCCCCAGGCGTGCGCGAACCGGCTGCCGTCCCAGGTGGTCACGCCGGACAGCGCCATCCGGCAGCCGACGGCGCCGTAGAGCGGTCCGTGCAGCGCCTCGGGGAGGTCACCGACGGTGCGCAGGGCGAGGACCACCCCGGCCGCGCGGGAGCGCAGCCGCTGGATCTGGCGGACCGACTCGGTGGTGACGGCGCCGGTCGCGTCGTCGAGGACCAGGCACGCGAAGTGCGGGTGGCCGCCGTCCCGTACGACGCTGGTGAACTGGGCGAGGACGAGCCGGGTGAGCAGCCGGGCCGCCTCCTCGTGGCCGCGTGCGGGCAGGTCGACGCGGACCCGCAGCGGATGACGCAGGACGGAGCGCAGCGAGAACGGCCGTGCCCCGCCCCCGGCGCCGAAGAAGTCGGCGAACACCGGCCGGTCCAGGAGCGCGAGCCGGTCGGCGAGGGCCGGGCCGACGTCGGCGGCGCCGCCGGCCTGCCGCAGCCGTGCCTCGAACTCCCGCCGCATCACGGTGTGTTCCTCCCCGGCGAGCGCCGCCCGCAGGTCGGCGAGGGCACCCGGCTCGCCCTCCAGGAGCGCGCGCAGCTCGGGCAGGCCGGGGAAGGCGCCGTGCACCGCGCGGTAGGGGCCGAGCAGCTGGGCCAGCGCGGTGGTCGCCCGCTGGGTGCCGACGCTCTCGACGTCCCCGGCGAGGGCCTCGGCGAGAACGGCGGCGGCCTCGTCGGGGTCGTCGCAGTCGGCGTACGGGTCGAGGCCGTGGCCGGGGTACCCGGTGCGGACGACGACGTCGTAGGCGTCGTCCGGGCCCAGCGGTGTCCCGGCGGTGGAGACGACGACGACGGCGCAGCCCCCGGTGAGCGCCTGGAGCGCGAGGGACTCGACGACCGGCGCGACGACCTGGCGGGTCTTGCCGGAGCCGGAGGGTCCGACGACGAGCAGGGAGGTGCCGAGGGCGTCGGGGGCCAGCGCCGCGCCGACGCCCCGGTAGGCGAGCGGCGCCCGCTCCCCCGTCCCCCAGCTGCCGATGCGCACCTGGCCCGCGAGGACGTCGTGCGCGGCGCTGCGGCCCGGCAGGTCGCGGTGGCCGGAGGGGTGGGTCCAGGCGGCGCCGCCCTGGCGCAGCACGGTGTCGGTGAACGCGGCGAGCCGGGCGGGGTCGTGCCGTGCCGCCCGCCAGGCGCGGGTGACGCGGGCGCAGTCGACGTCGGTCATCCGGCCCCCGGCGACCTCGCCGGTGAGCAGGTCGGCGGCCTGGTGCTGGCCGGCGCCGCGCAGTTCGGGCCAGTGCGCGGGGGGCACGTCCCTGACGGGCGGGGTGTCCCGGTCGGCGGCGGCGCGGCGGGCGGCGAGCAGGGCCTTGCCGTAGGCCCACCAGCCGCCGAGCCGGGCCCACGGCCACAGGACGAGGAGGGTGATGAGGGCGTAGAGGGAGTTGGTGAACAGCGGGGAGGTGAACAGGTCGTAGCCGCCCGAGAGCAGCACGGCGAGGGAGAAGACCGGGTCCTCGACGGGCAGCGGGGCCCAGCCGAGGCCGAAGGCGCGCGGGAAGACGAGGCTCAGCGTGAGCAGGGCACCGGCGGCGGCGAGGAGCGCGCGGGCGGGCTGCGGGCGCCGTCCGACGAAGTGCCGCAGCACGTCGGGCCAGCCGCCGAGCCGGCCGACGGCGAACACGAGCACCGCGAAGAAGACGCCGCTGTAGACGACGTCGGCCTCGGCGCCCTGGTAGCCCTTGGGCGAGACGGTGCCGGCCCACCACCAGTCGTCCGGGGTGAAGAGTTTCAGCACGACCGACTGGTAGGGCACGGCGCCCTGCTGCCAGAACGACCACACCAGGATCGCCACGGCCAGCGGGATCAGCAGTCCGACGACCGTGACCGGGGAGAGGCGCTCGGCGGAGCGGTCGGCCTTGGGCGGGCGGTAGCCGTAGCGCCAGATGCCGGGTTCCGCCTCGGGTCGTGGGGTGTCGAGCCAGGCGGCGACGGCGGACGTGGGCGCGGGGGGCTGTTCCTGTTCCTGTTCCTGTCCCGGTGCCGGTGCGTGGCCCGGTGCCTGGGCCGGGCGCGGGGGCACGCCGGGTGCTTGGGCGGGCCGGGGCGGCAGCGCCGGGCCCTGGGGCGGGCCGGGGAGGTGCTGCGATCCCGGGAGCGGGGGCGGGCCCGGGAGCTGGGGTGGGCCGGGGATCTCAGGCGGGCCGGGGAGGTGGGGTGGGCCGGGGAGGTGGGGTGGGCCCGCCGGTCGGGGTACCTGATCGGCCTGGGTGCCTCGCGCGTCCTGTGTCCCGTCGGTGTCCATCGCGCTCGCTTCCTGACCAGCTGTTCCGTCGGCCGTCTGCGGGCCAATCTAACGCCCCCGCAAGGGGAGTTCACCGATTGCCCCGGCCGGGGCGCCGTTGCGCCCGACCGTCCTGCTATGTCCACGGCGGACAACCGGGCCCGCCGACAACGCCCACATGGAGCATGCCCACCCCCCTTTCCCCGCCCTAGCCTGCGAGAAAAGAGTCAAAACGATAAAAGCACCGCCAGGAACCGTCCGGCACGCACGATCACCAGGGAGCCCCCATGACCGCACTTCCGCAGGAGCGCCGCGTCGTCACCGCCATCCCCGGCCCGAAGTCGCAGGAGTTGCAGGCCCGCCGGCTGGCCGCGGTCGCGCAGGGCGTCGGCTCGGTGCTGCCCGTGTTCGCCGCCCGCGCCGGTGGCGGGATCATCGAGGACGTCGACGGCAACCGCCTCATCGACTTCGGTTCCGGCATCGCCGTGACCAGCGTCGGCGCCGCCGCCGAGGCCGTCGTGCGCAAGGCGTCGGCGCAGCTCGCCGACTTCACCCACACCTGTTTCATGGTCACCCCCTACGAGGGCTATGTGGCGGTCGCCGAGGCCCTCGCCGAGCTGACCCCGGGCGACCACGCCAAGAAGTCCGCGCTGTTCAACTCGGGTGCCGAGGCCGTCGAGAACGCCGTCAAGGTCGCCCGCGCCTACACCAGGCGGCAGGCGGTCGTCGTCTTCGACCACGGCTACCACGGCCGGACCAACCTGACGATGGCGCTGACCGCGAAGAACATGCCGTACAAGAACGGCTTCGGTCCGTTCGCGCCCGAGGTGTACCGGGTGCCGCTGGCCTACGGCTACCGCTGGCCGACCGGTGCCGAGCACGCGGGCCCGGAGGCCGCCGCGCAGGCCATCGACCAGATCAGCAAGCAGGTCGGCGCCGACAACGTGGCCGCCATCATCATCGAGCCGGTGCTCGGCGAGGGCGGCTTCATCGAGCCGGCCAAGGGCTTCCTGCCCGCCATCAGCGCGTTCGCGAAGGCCAACGGCATCGTGTTCGTCGCGGACGAGATCCAGTCCGGGTTCTGCCGCACCGGCCAGTGGTTCGCGTGCGAGGACGAGGGCATCGTCCCGGACCTGATCACGACGGCGAAGGGCATCGCGGGCGGGCTGCCGCTGGCCGCCGTCACCGGGCGCGCCGAGATCATGGACGCGGCGCACGCCGGTGGCCTCGGCGGCACCTACGGCGGCAACCCGGTGGCCTGCGCGGGTGCGCTGGGCGCCATCGAGACGATGAAGGAGCTGGACCTCAACGCGAGGGCCCGGCACATCGAGGCGGTCATGAAGGGCCGGCTCACCGCGATGGCGGAGAAGTTCGACGTCATCGGCGATGTCCGGGGCCGGGGCGCGATGATCGCCATCGAACTGGTCACGGACCGCGCGACCAAGGAGCCGGACGCGGCGACCACGGCCGCCCTGGCGAAGGCCTGCCACCAGGCGGGCCTGCTGGTCCTGACCTGTGGCACCTACGGCAACGTGCTGCGGTTCCTGCCCCCGCTGGTGATCGGCGACGACCTCCTGAACGAGGGGCTCGACCTCCTCGAAGAGGCCCTCGCCCGCCTCTGAGCAACCCGCTCACCACCGGAAACGCACAGGTCGTCGCCTCATCCGCCCCACCCGTCACAGATCGTCGATCACCAGCGGCAGAGCGTGTGAAGAAGGTGTGGGAGGAGGATGGGGGGTCGGGATTCCGGCTGTCGCGGGCCTCTCGGCTGCCGTAGGTTCTACCCAGATGAGAGATACACCCCGTCCACAAGGGATTGTGGGCGACAACAGGTTGGGGCCTCCCCAGCTCCAGCCTGGTCGTGCCCTCGCGCACACCCCCGGAGTCTCCGGCTCCGGTTCTCCTCACCGATCGGACAGTCGCCCATCCCAAACCCCCCGGGGTGGGCGTCGTTCCGGTCAGGTCGGCCGCCTCGGACACACCCCCCCTGTTCCGAGGCGGCCGGCTTCCTCCCTCCTTCTCGGGCTCCCCGCTCTCCTTCTCGCGCTGATCACCTGGCAGGTCGTGGCCGACGGCCCGCTGCTGCGCCTGGACGAGCGGGTCAGCGCAGCCCTGGTCCATCCGGACCGCATCTCCGAACTCCTCGCCGACCTGGGCAACATCCAGGTCGGCGTTCCCGTGCTCGCCCTCGCCCTGATCCACGTCGCCTGGCGCGGCCGGGCCGCAGGCACCGGCCGCTGGTGGCTACCGCCGCTCGCCGGCGCCGTCACGATGGCGCTGGTCCCGGCGCTCGTCGTCCCCCTCAAGGACTGGACCGCCCGCCCGGGAACCCCCGCGGTTCCCCCGGGCGTCGGCTACTTCCCGTCCGGCCATACGGCGACGGCGGCGATCGCGTACGGCACGGCGACCCTGCTCCTCCTCCCCTGGCTGCGCACCCCCACCGCCCGGCGGGCGCTGGTCTGCGGCTGCGCGGCCCTGATCCTCGCCGTCTCCTACGGCCTGGTCCGGCGCGGCTACCACTGGCCGCTCGACGTGGTCGCCAGCTGGTGTCTGAGCACGATGCTGCTGACCCTGCTGACGCTCACGCTCGGCCGGTTCGGCCGCGACCGGTCGGCCACCTAGGGCTTCTCCTCCTCGGCGGCGAGCCCGGCCGCCGCCTCGTGCAGGGCCAGTTCGAGCAGGGCGGGATCGGTGAGGGTGCCCGAGCCGTCCGGCGGGACCAGCCAGCGCACCCCTCCGGTGGCCCGGCCCGGATACGGAACGACGATCCAGGTGCCCGCCCCGGCCGCGCGGATGCCGGTGCCGAGCCAGCGCGCGGCGGTGCCCGGCGGCACGAAGAACCCCATCCGCGCGTCCCCGAAGTCGACCAGTACCGGGCCGGGTCGGTCGATGACCCGGGTGAGCACGTCGAGCGTCGGATAGCCGAGCGTGGCCGGCAGGATCAGCACGTCCCAGGCCTTCCCGGCGGGCAGCAGCGCCACCCCGAGCGGATTGCGTTCCCACTCCCACCGGCACGCGTCGGGTTCCGGTGCCACCGAGACCAGCCATTCGACGGCCGTCTTCGCCCCAGCCATGAGGAGACCTCCCTTTTCTCGTCGACGCGGTGCGCGTCACGAGTAAGAGGGAGGTCACCCGGCCCGCATTACGCGGGTTACGGCACCCCGTGCGGGTGAACCGGATCACACTCAGCTGTCGAAGCCGAGCCCCATCCGGTCCATCGCCCTGAGCCACAGATTGCGCCGCCCGCCGTGCGCGTCCGCGCGGGCCAGCGACCACTTGGTGAGCGCGATCCCGGTCCAGGCGAACGGCTCCGGCGGGAACGGCAACGGCTTCCTGCGGACCATCGCCAGCCGGGTGCGCTCGGTGTCCGCGCCGTCCAGCAGGTCCAGCATCACGTCGGCACCGAACCGGGTGGCGCCCACCCCGAGCCCGGTGAACCCGGCCGCGTAGGCCACCTTCCCGTGGTGGGCGGTGCCGAAGAACGCCGAGAAGCGCGAGCAGGTGTCGATGGCGCCGCCCCACGCGTGCGTGAAGCGGACGCCCTCCAGCTGCGGGAAGCAGGTGAAGAAGTGCCCGGCGAGCTTGGCGTAGGTCTCCGGGCGATCGTCGTACTCGGCCCGCACCCGGCCCCCGTAGGGGTAGATGGCGTCGTAGCCGCCCCACAGGACGCGGTTGTCGGCGGAGAGCCGGAAGTAGTGGAACTGGTTCGCCGAGTCGCCGAGCCCCTGCCGCCCCCGCCAGCCGACGGAGTCCAGCTGGGCGTCGGTGAGCGGCTCCGTCATCAGGGCGTAGTCGTAGACCGGGACGGTGTAGGCGCGCACCCGTCTCACCAGGTTCGGGAAGATGTTCGTGCCGAGCGCGACCGTGCGGGCCCGCACCGACCCGTAGGGGGTGCGGACGGCGATACCGGCGCCGTGCGGCTTGAGGGCGGTGGCGGGGCTGTGCTCGTAGACGCGGACGCCGAGCCGCACGCAGGCCTCCTTCAGCCCCCAGACCAGTTTGGCGGGGTTGAGCATGGCGACGCCCCGCCGGTCCCACAGCCCGGCCTGGAACGTCGGTGAGTCGACCTGGGCGCGGACCGCGTCGGCGTCCAGGAAGTCGACGCCGTCGGCGAGGCCGGCCCGTTCCATCTCCTCGTACCAGTCGCGCAGTTCACGGGCCTGGTAGGGCGCGGTCGCCACGTCGATCTCGCCGGTGCGCTCGAAGTCGCAGTCCAGGGAGTGCCGGGCGACGGCGGCCTCGATGGCGTCGAGGTTGTGGGCGCCCAGTTCCTGGAGGCGGTGGATCTCCTCGGGCCAGCGGGCCAGGCCGTTGGGCAGGCCGTGGGTGAGGGAGGCGGCGCAGAAGCCGCCGTTGCGGCCGGAGGCGGCCCAGCCGACCTCGCGGCCCTCCAGCAGGACGACGTCCCGGGCGGGGTCGCGTTCCTTGGCGATCAGCGCGGTCCACAGGCCGCTGTAGCCGCCGCCGACGACCAGCAGGTCGCAGCTCTCGGGGCCGGTGAGCGCGGGCGCGGGGCGCGGGCGGCCGGGGTCGTCGAGCCAGTACGGGATCGGCTGCGCGTCGGAAAGGGACGCGGTCCAACGGGTCATGGCGCTCGGGGCCATGATTGTCAACTCCCTACAGGGTTTCTCCGGTCGTTCCGGCTTTTCCGGTCACGCCTTCTGCTTGCCGCGCCGGTTGGTGATGACCATGGCGGTCAGCACGAACAGTACGGCGACCAGGAACATGGCCGTTCCGATGACATTGATCTGGACGGGTGTGCCGCGCTGTGCCGAACCCCAGACGAACATGGGGAACGTGACGGTGGAGCCCGCGTTGAAATTGGTGATGATGAAATCGTCGAAGGAGAGCGCGAACGACAGCAGCGCGCCCGCGGCGATTCCCGGGGCCGCGATGGGCAGGGTGACGCGCAGGAACGTCTGCGCGGGACCGGCGTAGAGATCCTGGGCGGCCTGTTCCAGACGCGGGTCCATGGACATCACGCGGGCCTTCACGGCGACGACGACGAAGCTCAGGCAGAACATGATGTGGGCGATCAGGATGGTCCAGAAGCCCAGCTGGGCGCCCATGTTGAGGAACAGGGTGAGCAGCGAGGCGGCCATCACCACCTCGGGCATCGCCATCGGCAGGAAGATCAGCGAGTTGACGGCGGGGCGGGCCCGGAAGCGGTAGCGGACCAGCGCGAAGGCGATCATCGTGCCGAGGACGGTGGCGCCGACCGTCGCCCAGAACGCGATCTGGAGACTGAGCGAGAGCGAGCCGCACATGTCGGCGACCCCGCACGGGTCTTTCCACGCGTCCAGGGAGAACTGCTGCCAGGCGTAATTGAAGCGCCCCTTCGGTTTGTTGAAGGAGAACACCGTGACGACGACATTGGGCAGCAGCAGATATCCGAGGGTGAGCAGTCCCGCGATAACGACGAGATGCCGTTTGAACCAGGTGACGAAAGCCATTTAGACCAGGTCCTCCGTCCCCGACTTACGGATGTAGAAGGTGACCATGAAAAGGATCGCGGCCATCAGAAGGAAGGAAAGCGCGGCCGCCGTCGGATAGTCCAGAATCCGCAGGAACTGTGTCTGGATGACGTTTCCGATCATGCGGGTGTCGGTGGAGCCGAGGAGTTCGGCGTTGACGTAGTCGCCGGCCGCCGGGATGAAGGTGAGCAGCGTCCCGGAGACCACGCCGGGCATCGACAGCGGGAACGTCACCTTGCGGAACGTCGTGAAGGGGCGCGCGTACAGATCACCGGCCGCCTCGTGGAGCCGCCCGTCGATGCGTTCGAGGGAGGTGTACAGCGGCAGGATCATGAACGGCAGGAAGTTGTAGGTCAGTCCGCACACCACCGCGAGCGGCGTCGCCAGGACCCGGTCACCGGCCGTCCAGCCGAGCCAGTTGGTGACGTCGAGGACGTGCAGGGTGTGCAGGGCGCCGACCACCGGGCCGCTGTCCGCGAGGATCGTCTTCCAGGCGAGGGTGCGGATCAGGAAGCTGGTGAAGAACGGCGCGATCACCAGGATCATGATGAGGTTGCGCCAGCGGCCCGCGCGGAAGGCGATCAGGTAGGCCAGCGGGTAGCCGAGCAGCAGGCACAGGATGGTCGCGGCGGCGGCGTACAGCACCGAGCGCACGAACTGCGGCCAGTACTCGGACAGCGCGTCCCAGTAGGTGACGACATGCCAGGTGACCTTGTAGCCGTCCTCCAGGGAGCCCGTCTGGATGGAGGTGGAGGCCTGGTAGATCATCGGCAGCGCGAAGAACACGACCAGCCAGAGCATGCCGGGCAGCAGCAGCCAGTACGGCGTCAGCCGGCCGCGCCTGCGGGGCGGCTTGGCCTGCGGGGGGTCGGGCGCCAGGGGCGGCGCCTCGGTGGTGGTGGCCATCAGGGGGTCTCCTCCACGAGGTCGACGCCCGCGTCGATGTCCTGCGCCGCGTCGAGCCCGAAGGTGTGCGCCGGGTCCCAGTGCAGGACGACCTCGGCGCCGGGCACCAGGCGCGGGTCCCGGTCGATGTTCTGCGCGTACACCTCGAAGCCGGGGCAGACCGGGCTGTCGATGACGTACTGGGTGGAGACGCCGATGAACGACGAGTCGGCGATGGTGCCGGTGACGCGGTTGCGGCCCTCGGGGATCGTGCCCGACTCGTCGGCGTGGGTGAGGGTGATCTTCTCCGGGCGCACCCCGACCAGCACGGTGCCGCCGGTCGACGTCGGTGACGGACAGCGCCGGGAGGGCAGCACGAGTGTGCCGCCGCCCGCCGTCAGGACCAGGTCGCCGCCGCTCAGGCCGTCGACCTCGGCGGCGATGAGGTTGGAGGTGCCGAGGAAGTTGGCGACGAAGGTGGTGTTCGGGTTCTCGTACAGGTCGGCCGGGGAGCCGAGCTGTTCGACGCGGCCCGCGTTCATCACGGCGACCGTGTCGGCCATCGTCATGGCCTCCTCCTGGTCGTGCGTGACGTGCACGAAGGTGATGCCGACCTCGGTCTGGATGCGCTTCAGCTCCAGCTGCATCTGGCGGCGCAGTTTGAGGTCGAGGGCGCCGAGGGGTTCGTCGAGGAGCAGCACCTTGGGGTGGTTGATCAGCGCGCGGGCGACGGCGACCCGCTGTTGCTGGCCGCCGGAGAGCTGGTGGGGCTTCTTGCGGGCCTGCTCGCCGAGCTGCACCAGCTCCAGCATGTCGTCGACCTGCTTCTTCACCGACTTGATGCCGCGTCGCCGCAGCCCGAAGGCGACGTTCTCGAAGATGTCGAGGTGCGGGAAGAGGGCGTAGGACTGGAAGACGGTGTTCACCGGCCGCTTGTACGGCGGCAGGTGGGTGACGTCCTGGTCGCCGAGGTGGACGGCGCCGCCGGTGGGTTCCTCCAGGCCGGCGATCATCCGCAGGGTGGTGGTCTTGCCGCAGCCGGACGCGCCGAGCAGGGCGAAGAACGAGCCCTGCGGGACGGTCAGGTCGAGCGGGTGCACGGCGGTGAACGCGCCGTAGGTCTTGCTGATGCCGGTGAGGCGGACGTCGCCGCTGCCGCTGTCTGTGGTCTTCATCGTCATGCCCCTGTGAGCTTCGCGAACTTCTCTTCGTAGGCCGTCTCTTCCTTCTGCGTCAGCGAGCGGAAGGCGTGGGACTTCGCGGCCATGGCCTTGTCGGGGATGATCAGCGGGTTGGCCGCCGCCCCCTTGTCGATCCGGGCGAGGTAGGGCTTGACGCCGTCGACCGGGGTCACGTAGTTGATGTAGGCGGCGAGTTCGGCGGCCGGCTGGGGCTCGTAGTAGAAGTCGATGAGCCGTTCGGCGTTCGTCTTGTGCCGTGCCTTGTTCGGTATCAGCAGGTTGTCGGTGGACGTGAGATAGCCGCTGTCGGGGATGACGAAGTCGACGTCCGGGTTGTCCGCCTTGAGCTGGACGACGTCCCCGGCCCACGCGACACAGGCGGCGAGGTCGCCCTTGGCGAGGTCGGCGGTGTAGTCGTTGCCGGTGAAACGGCGGATCTGGCCCTGGTCGACGGCCTTCTGGAGGCGGGCGATCGCCGCGTCGAAGTCGTCGTCGGTGAACCGCGCGGGGTCCTTGCCCAGGTCGAGCAGGGTCATGCCGACGCTGTCGCGCATCTCGGAGAGGAAGCCGACCCTCCCTTTGAGCTGGGGCTTGTCGAGGAGGTCGGAGATGGAGGTGACCTCGACGCCGTCGAGCGCCTTCTTGTTGTAGGCGATGACGGTGGAGATGCCCTGCCAGACGTAGGAGTAGGCGCGTCCGGGGTCCCAGTCGGGCTCGCGGAACTGCGCGGACAGGTTGGCGTAGGCGTGCGGGAGGTGGGAGGCGTCGAGCTTCTGGACCCAGCCGAGGCGGATCAGGCGGGCGGCGAGCCAGTCGGTGAGGACGATGAGGTCGCGGCCGGTGGACTGGCCGGCTGCGAGCTGCGGCTTGATCTTGCCGAAGAACTCGTTGTTGTCGTTGATGTCCTCGGTGTAGTCGACCGTGATGCCGGTCCGTCTGCGGAACGCGTCCAGCGTCGGGTGGTGCTTGCCGCTGTCGTCGACGTCGATGTACTCGGTCCAGTTGGAGAAGGCGACCGTCTTCTCGGTGGCCGAGTGGTCCTCGGCCGAGGTGCCGCCCCGCGCCTTGCCCGCCGGTGGGATGCCGCAGCCGGTCAGCGCGCCGAGGCCGCCGACCGCGAGGGCGCCGCCCGTGGAGGCGCGCAGCAGCGAGCGGCGGGTGAGGGCGGCCCTGCCGTTGCGGACACTGCGCCGGACCGCGGCCAGCTGGGCCGGGGAGAGGCGGTCGGGCTCGTACTGCTTCATGCGCTGGATGCCCTTTCCGGAGTTCGGGCCGGCCGAAGGCGGCGGCCGGTGGTCGCTAGCGGTCCCCGAAGACGGTGCGGTGCCAGTCCTTCGCGGCCACCGCCGTGTTGTCGAACATCACATGCTTCACCTGCGTGTACTCCTCGAACGAGTACGCCGACATGTCCTTGCCGTAGCCGGACGCGCGGTGCCCGCCGTGCGGCATCTCGCTGATGATCGGGATGTGGTCGTTGACCCACACACAGCCCGCCTTGATCTCACGGGTGGCGCGGCCCGCCCGGTAGACGTCGCGGGTCCAGGCGGAGGCCGCGAGTCCGTAGGGGGTGTCGTTGGCGAGGGCGATCCCCTCGTCGTCGCTGTCGAAGGGGAGCACCACGAGGACGGGCCCGAAGATCTCGGACTGGACGACCTCGCTGTCCTGCGCCGCGTCGGCGATCAGGGTGGGGAGATAGTACGCGCCGTTCGTGAGAGCGCCACCAGGAGCTGTGCCGCCGGTCAGCACGCGCGCGTAGGCACGCGCCCGCTCGACGAAACCCGCCACCCGGTCGCGCTGGGCGTGCGAGATGAGGGGCCCGAGGTCGGTGCCGGCGGCGACCGGATCACCGACCCTGACCTGCGCCATCAGGGCGGCGGTCCGTTCGAGGAACGCCTCGTAGTGCGGGCGTTGCACATACGCGCGCGTGGCGGCCGTGCAGTCCTGCCCGGTGTTGATGAGGGACCCGGCGACCGCGCCGTGCACGGCGGCGTCGAGGTCGGCGTCGTCGAAGACCAGGAAGGGCGCCTTGCCGCCGAGTTCCAGGTGGAGGCGCTTGACGGTGGCGGTGGCGATCTCGGCGACGCGCTTGCCGACGGCGGTGGAGCCGGTGAACGACGTCATGGCCACGTCCGGGTGGCCGACGAGGTGCTCGCCCGCCTCCTTGCCGGTGCCGGTGACGATGTTGACGACCCCGTCGGGGATGCCGGCGTCCGTGACGGCCTGCGCGAACATCAGCGAGGTGAGCGGGGTCAGCTCGGCGGGCTTCAGCACGATGGTGTTGCCCGCCGCGATCGCCGGGAGGATCTTCCAGGCGGCCATCTGGAGCGGGTAGTTCCAGGGGGCGATGGAGCCGACGACGCCGATCGGCTCGCGCCGGACGTAGGAGGTGTGGTCGCCGGAGTACTCCCCGGCCGACTGGCCCTGGAGGTGGCGGGCGGCCCCGGCGAAGAACGCCGCGTTGTCGATGGTCCCCGGCACGTCGAACTCGCGGGTCAGTTTCAGCGGCTTGCCGCACTGGAGGGACTCGGCGCGGGCGAAGTCCTCGGCGCGGTCGGCGAGCACTCCGGCCAGCCGGTGCAGCGCGTCCGAGCGCTCCCCCGGGGTGGCTCCGGCCCAGCCCGGGAACGCGGCCCGGGCGGCGGCGACGGCCGCGTCCACGTCGGCGGCTCCGGCCAGCTCGTAGGTGAGGACGTCCGCGCCCGTCGCCGGGTCCACGACCGTGTGCGTACGGCCGGAGGTGCCCTTCGTCAGGCGGCCGCCGAGGTACTGGGCGCCGTCGGCGAAACGGTCCTGCGCGGGGAATCGGTCCGGGGTGGCGTTGCCCGGCTTGTGCATGTCGCTCTCCTCCGCCGTCACCCCGGCTGAGCCGAGGCCGGACGGCGTAGCTCCAGCTCGATTTGACTGCCGATCCTGACAGAGCAAGTGGCAGTCAACAAGTGATTCCGTTGTTGCCTTTTGGTTACGCGACGGAATCTGTCGACCAGGTGTCGAGCGGGTTCGGAAAAGGGGGGACGGATTGTCAGTGGTGGCTGGGAGAGTGGCGTGCATGGACACAGGCACGGGGATGAGCGCGTCGAGCACGTCAAGCGCGTCGAGCGGGATCATTCGCTCGCAGGAGGCGCTGATCGCGGCGGTGCGGGCGGGCGCCCGGATCAAGTACCTGCACTTCTGGGGCCACAGCCCCCGCGCCGACGGCCGGATCGGGCCGAGCTGTCTGAGCCAGTGGTGGCCGTCGCCGTTCACCGTGTCCGGCGTGGAGTACGCCACCGCCGAGCACTGGATGATGGCCGCCAAGGCCCGTCTCTTCGCCGACCCGGAGGCCGAACGCCGGGTTCTGGCGGCGGCGCATCCTGCCGAGGCGAAGAAGGCGGGGCGGCTGGTCCGGGGCTTCGACGACGCGGTCTGGGCGCGGGAGCGGTACGGGATCGTCGTCGAGGGCAACGTCCATAAGTTCGCGGCCGACGAGGAGGTGCGGGCGTTCCTCGTGAACACCGGGGAGCGGGTTCTGGTCGAGGCGAGCCCCGTCGACCGGGTGTGGGGGATCGGCCTCGCGGCGGATGACGCGGCGGCGCGGGAGCCGGAGCGGTGGCGCGGCCCGAACCTCCTGGGCTTCGCCCTGATGGAGGCCCGGGCACGGCTTCGGGAGGGGGCGGCGAGGTAGGGGGTGCGGGGGTGTTTTTCGGGTGCGGCGCGGTGTGGTTTTCGGGTGCGGCGGCGTGGGGGCTGGGCGCGCAGTTCCCCGCGCCCCTTCTCGGCATTGGCGGGCCGTGGGCTGGGGGCTCGGCCCGCTGAGTGCACGCCCTGCGGGGCGGGCGGGATGCGGGAGTCGGTGTGGTTTTCGGGTGCGGCGCCGTTGGGGCTGGGCGCGCAGTTCCTCGCGCCCCTTCTCGGCGTTGGTGGGCCGTGGGCTGGGGGCTCGGCCCCGCTGAGTGGGCCCCCTGCGGGGGGGGCGGGATGCGGGAGTCGGTGTGGTTTTCGGGTGCGGCGCCGTTGGGGCTGGGCGCGCAGTTCCTCGCGCCCCTTTACGGGGTTGGTGGGCTGGGGGCCCGGGAGGTCGTTGGCCGGGGCTGGCTGGGCCTAGCCGCGGCCGGGGTTCAGAACCTCGCGAAGGTCACCAGGGCGATCATGCCCACGCCGAGCAGGATGCCCAGTCCTCCGCAGATCATCCCGGTCAGGGCCGCGCCGGGGTTGGTCGCCTCGCCCCGGGACGCCTTGCCCCGGCCGAGGCCGCCGAGGACCAGGGCGAGCACGCCGAGGACGATCGCGACCGGCCAGAGGCAGAAGCCGACGGCCGAGATGATGCCCAGCACCATGGCTGCGGTCCCCATGCCGTTGTTGGGTGGCGGGGTCATCCCGCCGTTCCAGACCGGGTACCCGGCGTGCGGCGGAGCGCCGTGGGCGGGGCCGGAGGGGTAGCCGTACCCGACCGGCGGCGCGGGGTAGCCGTAGGGAGCCTGACCGGGACCGCCCGGCGCGATCGGGGGCGGCGGCACGGGCTCACCGCCGGTGAGCGGAGGCGCGTAGGGCAGACCGGCGGTGGGAGGGGTGAACGGGGTCTGGCCGTAAGGGGGTTGGACCGGCGGGGCGTAAGCCTGGGGAGCGGTGCCGTCGGCCGGCGGGGCGAAGGGATGCGCGGCGCTCTGGTCGGCCCGGGTCGGATCGGGAGCCGCGTAGGGACCGGCCCACGGCTGCGAGCCGGGGGGCGTGGAGCCGGGAGCCGTCGGCGCGGGCACACCGGGCATCGAGGTGACCGTCTGCTGGTCGTGAACGGAGGGTGCGCCGGGGGCGGGGGGCGTTGCGGGGGCGCCGGGTTGGGCGGGGGCGCTGGAGTGGGCGGGGCTGCCGGGGCCACCAGGGTGGGCGGGGCTGCCCGGGTGGGCGGGGCTGCCCGGGTGGGCCGGGGCGCCGGGTTGGGCAGGGCTGCCCGGGTGGGCGGAGTCACCCGCGTGGCCCTGAACGCCGGGCGGCTGGTGTGCCGTCGGCGGTGCGTTCAGCGACGTCGGGGCGTCGCCCGGGGTCGGGGTGGCCGTTGCGGCGCCGGGGTTGGTGTGATCCGGGTCGGGGCGGGATTGGCTGAGGGAGGCCCACGGGTCCGGGGTCGGGGAGGTGCCGCCGGGTGGGCGGGCGGTGTCGTCGGCCTTGGCCAGGGGCACTCGGGGTGCCTCCTCCGACGGCGTCGGTCCGCCCGGTGTCGGTATGTGTGCGGCGCCGTTCTCCGGCGCGGCCGGCGCCTGCGCGTCGTCGGACATGCGTGGAGTCCCCCTCAGTCGAACGTCCCGTCATGCTACGGCCCGGGCCAGCCTCCGGCCGAGGCGATAACGCCCCCGGCCCGGCGCCCACGCCCCACACTCCCCGGCGTTCCCGACGCTCCCCGCCTCACCGCGCCCCCGGCACGCACACCCCGCACGCCCGGGCGAACGCCCTTGCCCAGTACCGCCGGCCGTCGGCACCCCGGGGCGTCTGCCGCGCCCGGGGTTCCCAGGCACACGCGCCACCACCCGCGCTCCCAGCGCACCCGACCCCCCGGCTCGACCAGGACGCCCCACCCGGTGCTCCCCGCCCGCACGCGGCCGAACCCCCATCGCCCGCCCGACCGCGCTCACGCCATGGCCGGGTCACCCCGACCGAGGCCCCGCCGCCTCTCCATTCCCCAAGCCCACCACGCCCCCGGCACTCCCTATCTCCACCTCCGCCTCACCCCCGTTCCCGGCGCCCGCGCCCCCCACCCACCGGCGTTCCCCACCTCGCCGCGCCCCCGGTACGCACACCCCGTGCCCCCGGGCGAACGCCCACGCACACTCCCCGGCGTTCCCGGCGCTCCCCGTCCCGTCCCGCCTCGTCCCCGGTACGCACACCCCGGGCTTCCCGGAGGGACCTCCTCAGTCCGCCCCCGTTCCGTCTCTGCGGCCTACCATGTGGCCGGGTTGTTGGTCCGTTGAGTGCGTGTCCTGTGTCGCTGTGGTGGTGTGGGGTGCTGTTTCTGGGAGGTAAGTTTGTCCGGGTTTCGTGGGGCGTCGGGTGCTGGGGCGCGGGATCTGCACGGGTTCGTCGCCGGGTTGCCCAAGGCTGAGCTGCATGTTCATCAGGTCGGGTCCGCCTCGCCGCGGATCGTGGCGGAGTTGGCGGCGCGGCACGCCGACTCGCGGGTGCCGTCCGATCCCGAGGCGCTGGCGGACTACTTCACGTTCACGGACTTCGCGCACTTCATCGACGTGTATCTGTCCGTCGTCGATCTGATCCGCACGCCCGAGGACGTCCGGCTGCTGACCTACGAGGTCGCGCGGGAGCTGGCCCGGCAGCGGGTGCGGTACGCGGAGGTGACGATCACGCCGTGGTCGTCGACGCGGCGGGGCATCGACGAGCGGGCGTTCATGGACGCGATCGAGGACGCCCGCACGGCCGCCGAGGCCGACTTCGGGACCGTGCTGCGCTGGTGCTTCGACATTCCCGGCGAGGCGGGCCTGGAAGCCGCCGAGGAGACCGCGCGGCTGGCCACGGACGACCGGCTGCGCCCGGCGGGGCTGGTGTCGTTCGGGCTGGGCGGGCCCGAGATCGGCGTGCCGCGCCCGCAGTTCAAGCCGTACTTCGACCGGGCGATCGCGGCCGGGCTGCGGTCGGTGCCGCACGCGGGCGAGACCACGGGCCCGGAGACGGTGTGGGACGCCCTGACGCATCTGCGCGCCGAGCGCATCGGACACGGCACACACTCCTTCCGCGACCCGAAGCTCCTGGCCCACCTCGCCGCGGAGCGCATCCCGCTGGAGGTCTGCCCGACCTCGAACATCGCGACCCGCGCGGTCGCCAGCCTCGACGAGCACCCGGTCAAGGAGTTCGTGCGGGCCGGCGTCCTCGTGACGATCAACTCCGACGACCCGCCGATGTTCGGCACCGACCTCAACAACGAGTACGCCGTCGCCGCGAGGCTCCTGGAACTGGACGAGCAGGGGCTCGCCGCGTTGGCCAAGGACGCCGTCGAGGCGTCGTTCCTGGACCCGGCGGGCAAGGCGCGGCTGGCCGCCGAGATCGACACCTACACCTCGGGGTGGCTCGCGAACTGACGCCCGCCACAATGGGCGGATGCGCACCCTGACTGCCGTGGGCCATCGCGGCGCCCCGTACCACGCCCGTGAGAACACTCTCGATTCGCTGCGTACCGCGTTCCACCTGGGCGCGGACGCGGTCGAGATCGACGTCCGTCTGTCCAAGGACGGCGTTCCCGTGCTGTTGCACGACGCGACGCTGGCCCGGCTGTGGGAGCACGACCGGCCGCTCGGGTCGCTGTCGGCGGCCGAGGTGCGGGGGCTGACGGACGGCGGGGTGCCGACGTTGGCCGAGGCGCTGGCGGCGACGGAGGGCGGCCGGGTGATGGTCGATCTGCCCGGCGAGCCGTCCGCGCGCGCGGTGCGGCGGATCGTCGACGAGGTGCGGGAGTGCGGCGCGGCCGACCGCGTGTTCTACACGGCGGCCGCGCCCGCGATGCTCCATGTGCGCGCGGCCGACCCGGACGCGGAGATCGCGCTGACCCGCACGACGTCCGCCCCGGCCCGCCCGACGCTGCTGGCGGCGATCCGGCCGCGCTGGCTCAACTACCGTTTCCCGCTGGTCGACCGGGCGCTTGCCGAGGAGGTGCACCGGGCGGGTTGCCTGGTGTCGGTGTGGACCCCGGACACCGGCCGGTCGATGCGCCGGCTGATCGGTCTGGGCGTCGACGCGATCACCACGAACCGCGTCGACACCCTGCACGCGGTGCGCGCCCGCTACACCCGCGACTCCTGACCCACCGTCGCCGGGTCGGCCGGGGTGGCGCGGGTGGCGTACTGCGGGACGGGCGTGGTGTCGGAGCCGGTGTCGCGGACCAGGCCGTAGCGGGTGGCGCCCTGGGCGGGGCCGGTGATGAGGTCGTTCTCGACGGCGTCCCAGCTGGTGGGGAAGACGTTGAGGCCGTAGTCGGCGCCGCGTTCGTTGACGGTGAGGGTGACGGCGCCGTCGACGTAGAAGTACTCGTTCTGCCACATCTGTTGGGTGCCGGGGGGCAGGACGGCGAAGCCGGTGGTGTCGCTGCCCATGCCGGTGGCGGAGATGTCGGTGGCGCTGACCCGGTCGTCCATGCGGCGGCCGCCGCCCGAGGCGACGTGGAAGAGCTTGCCCTTGAGGCCGGTCCAGGACGGCATGACGACGTTGCCCGCCCGGTACTGCGGGGAGATCTGCCAGCGGACCAGGACATAGCCGCGGCCGGTGAGGGTGACGGCGTCGCCACGGTGGTTCATGGTGGCGTGGGCGCCGCCGGTGCTGGTGAGCCCGGTGGCGGGCCGGTGCGGGAGGGCGGCGGGCGGGGTGTCCGGGTTCGGGGCGCGGTCGACGGCGTCGACGACGCTGCCGTAGCGGGCCGCCGTCGCGCTCGGGGACGGGGTGGCCGACGCGGACGGGGTGGGCGTGGCCGACGGCAGGGGTGCGGTGGTCCGGGGTGGCGGGGCCGGAGCGGTGAGCGCTGCGGTGGCCCGCGTGTGCGGGGTGCTGCTCGGCTCGGGGGCGCGGGTGACGACGTAGGCGCCGCCCGCCACCAGCGTCGCGCCCGCCGCCACCGCCACCGCCGGTTTGGTGAGGACGCCGAGCGCCTTCGCCGACCAGCTCACGGTGGTCGCGGCCACCGCCGACTTGGAACCGAGGGCCAGCGACAGCGTGAAGCCGACCGGCACCGGGACCAGCGCGATCCCGACCAGCAGCCGTTCCGCCGGAACGACCGTCTCGCGCGGGTCGCCGCAGTAGGCGCAGCCCCTGATGTGCCGGGCGAGCCGCTTGCGCCACACCGAGTCGGGCCGCCCCGACCAGCGGGCGGTCACCTCGCGCAGGCGGGGGCAGGCGCCGTCGAGGGCGCGGACGATGCCCCGTGCGGTCTCCAGCCGTTCCTTCATCCGCTGGACGCGCACGGCGGCGTGCTGGCGGCTGATGCCGACGGCGGCGGCCAGCTCACGCCGGGTCAGTTCGCCGGCCACCTCCAGCCACCACAGGGACAGGAGTTGGCGGTCCTCGCCGTCCAGCCACCGTACGGCTTCGGCGACTTCACGTCGTTGTCCCTCCAACTGGAGGCGCAGGACGGTGAGTTCGGCGAAGTCGGTGGCCTCGCGGGCGGCGGACTCGTCGAGCGGTTCGGGGGTGCGGCGGCGGGCCCGGTCGCGGATCTGCCGGACCGCGATCGCCATCAGCCAGGACCGGAAACTGTCCGGGTCGCGCAGGGAGCCGAGGTTGTCGACGGCCCGCAGCATCGTCTCCTGGACGACGTCGTCGACGTCCGCGTGGCCGTTGAGGGCGCGGCCGACGACGTTGTAGACGAGCGGCAGCCAGCCGGCGACCAGTTCGTCGAGCGCGCGGCGGTCGCCCGCCTGCGCGGCGGCGATGGTGGAACGCCACGCCCGCCCGTCCATGCCGACCCGTTCCGTTCCGCGCGAGATCACTTCCTGCCCGACCGCACCTTCTCAGCCGGACCCCCGGTAACACCTAGGGCGGAGGTCACAGCGGGCTGCGGGTACGGAGAGAGGGTTCGTGGCTCCATGGGAGGGGAGACGGGGGTGGTCCGGGGGCGATAACACTTTTTCGACGGCGGGTTTCCGCCGGTTCCCGGCCCCTGCGCGGGCCGGGTCAGGTCTGCGGTGTGGCCGTCGGGGTCCGGGACGCGGGATCGGCGGCGGCGGTGCGGGGCACCGAGGTCGGGGTCGCCGAGGCGGCGGCTGACGGCTGCTGGGCGACCCGGCTGGGGGCGAGGGTCGGGGCCGGCGTGGGGACGGTCCGGCTCGGCCCCGGGCTCGGGGACCTGCTGCCGGGCGTGGGGTCGGTGGCGGAGGGCGGGGCCATCGGGACCGTCGGGGTGTCGGGGGGCGCGGGCGTCGACAGCCGCAGCGGAACGGCGACCAGGACGGCGGCGGCGCAGGTCACCCCGGCGGCGAGGGCGGCGCGGCGCAGTCGGCGGCGGCCCGCGGTGCGGCGGATCGCCTCGTAGCGGCCGGTGGGCGGGCCGAGGAACTCGGCGGGCGGGCGCAGGAGGACGGCCAGCGGGTCGTCGGGGTCGGGGCCCGCGCTGTCGTCAAGGCGTGTGGTCAAGGCTTCTCCTCAGATGGACGCGGAGCAGTTCTCTGGCCGCGTGGAGGTCGGCCTTGACGGTTCCTTCCTTGCGTCCGGTCAGTGCGGACACCTCACGGATCGGCATGTCAGCGTAGTAGTGCAGGAGGATCGGGACCCGCAGTCGTTCCGGCAGCGACTGGACCAGCAACCGGACGGAGGGGTCGGCCTGTTCGGGGTGCGGGCGGACGGCGGCCTCGGTGGTGGCGCGGCGCATCGCCCGGCGTTCACGCTCCAGTTTGCGCCAGTGGTCCCGGACCAGGTTGGCGGCGGTGACGTAGAGGAAACCCCTCGGTTCCTCCACGGACGTCCAGCGGGCCCAGAGCCGGGTGAACGCCTCCGAGGCGATCTCGTGCGCCGTCTCGTCGTCGTCGACGAGCCGTCGGCACCAGCCGGCCAGGCGGGGGTAGAGGGCGGCGAACAGCTCGGACGCCGCTCGGTCACGGGACCGTTTCAACGCTCTCCATCGTCGTGGGGGCACGGGTCGTGGGGGCATATGAGGAAGGACGGCGGGCCGACGGCGTACGTTCCGTCGGCCCACCGTTCTCCCCATATGTGGATCAGCCGTGAACGGCGGTCAGGTCAGCGCCGCGAAGACGATCACGTTGTCGGCGTAACCGTCGCCGGTGCGGGCGCCGCCGCAGGTGATGAGGCGCAGTTCCGGCCGGTCGACGTCGCCGTAGACCTCGTTCGAGGGGAACGTCGACTTGGCGACCGTCCTGACGGCGGTGACCGCGAACCAGGCCGTGCGGCCGTTCTCCAGGCGGGCGTCGACGGTGTCGCCCCGGCGCAGCCGGTCGAGGCGGCGGAAGACGCCGTCGCCGAAGGAGCCGACCGTGACATGGCCGAGGATCACCGACGGGCCGCGCTGACCCGGCGTCGGGGAGTGCTCGTACCAGCCGGCCCGGTCGTGCGCGGTGATCGGCGGCACCTCGACGGTGTGGTCGGCGGCGAGCCCGAGCCGCAGCAACGGGGTGTCGACGTCGATGGCCGGCACCAGCAGCCGTACCGGCACCGAACGGGCCAGCGGGCTCGGCGAGTCGGCCGGGGTGGCGGACGGCGCGGCCCCGGCGTCCTTGCCCGTGCCGGAGCCGGAGCCGGTGCCGCCCACGCCTTCCGCGCGGACGCCGGTGCCGTCGCCCGGGCCGCAGGCCGCGAGCACCGGCACCGCGAGCCCGGCCGCCGCGCCGAACAGGGCACGCCTGGAGAGCGGGCTCATGCCCCGGTCGCCCTCCGGCGCCGGACGACGACGAAACCGGCGCCGCCGGCCAGCAGGGCCGCGCCGACTCCCCCGCCGATCGCGGCGGCCGGGCTGCCGGAGTCCTGGCCGGTGCCGGTGACGCCGGTGTCGGGCGCGCCGGACGGCACGACCGAGACCTGGCCGCCGGAGGGCGCCTTGGAGGGGGCCGGGGCGGGGGCGGCCGTGCGGGTCGGCACGGGGCTCGGCGCGCGGGTCGGTTCGGCGCTGGGCGCCTGCGACTCCGGCACCGCCGGGGAGGGCGCGGTGGTGGGGGCCTGGGAGGGTACGGCGGTGGGGGCGGTCCCCTGGGCGAACGCGGGCACGCAGCTCAGCAGGACGGTGGCACAGCCGAGTGCCGCGGCACCGAGGACAGTTCGACGCATGAAGTGGCTCGCTCTCGTCGGCCGCCCGGTGACGCCGGGCGGGAAGTGATCGAGCGAAGAGACGAGGCAGCAGGGGACCAGGTTGTAAAGCGTTGGCAAAGTCCCGAGCCGGGGCACTCGGGCCCGCCGCAACGTCAGCCGTGCGGCGCCCGGTACGCCGTCACCGCGCCCGGGTGCAGGGGGATGCCGCCGGTGCCGATGAGGCCGCGGACGTCGAGGAACTGGGTGCCGACGGCGTTGCTCGGGACCAGGGCGCCGGAGCGCGGCACCAGCAGCCGGGTGAGCAGTTCGGCGCGGCCCGGCCGGCCCAGGCGGAACGGGACCGGGCTACGGCCCCGGCCCGATCTCAGGCGGGCGCGGCCGGGCTCGCCGGGGGCTCCCGGCGGTAGACGTCCTTCAGGTACAGGATCAGGGCCGCGACCAGGACCCACAGCGGCAGGAGGAGCAGGGCGCGGCCGAGGCCGTCGTCCTGGAAGCGGGACAGGCCCTGCATCGCGCGGACGCCTATGCCGACGGGCAGGATGTCGGAGAGGGGCCGCAGCCAGCCGGGGAGGTAGGCGGCCGGCATGATGCCGCCGCTGCTGCTGTTGCCGAGGATCAGCATGAGGATCGACGCGAGGCTGACCCCGGCCGAGCCGAAGATCCGCAGCAGCACCATGGTCGTCGCCCCGACGGCGGCGCCCATCAGCGCGACGACGGCGGCAAGGGGCAGGAACGGTCCCGGCAGCGCCCCGAAGCCGACGCTCCCGGCGATGGTGGTGACCAGGAGACCGCCGACCGTGCCGAACAGGGCCAGGCTGGCCATCCGCCAGCGGTACTGGAGCCGGGGTGCGAGCTGGTAGGTCGTCATGCCGAAGAGGTAGCCCGCCAGGACCAGGCCGAACGCCGCGTAGAAGACGGACAGTCCCCGGGTGTCCCCCGCCGCCGCCGGGGCGACGTCCAGGGCGGCGAGTTCATGGTGCTCGGCGTGCGCGACGGTGGCGAACGCGGTGGTCACCGTGGCGGTGACGGCGGCCCCGTTGGCGCTGCCGTAGAGGAGGGTGCCGTCGCCGAGGTAGGCCGCGTAGACGGACCGGTCCTGGACGGCCCGCCGGGCGGCGTTCTCGTCGGGGTAGGTGGTGAGGCTGAAGCCGCCCGGGGTCACCTTCGCGAGGTCCTGGCGCAGGTGGGCCTGGTGGGTGCCGACCTCGGTGGTGCCGACCCGCAGTTGGTGGGGGCGGGGCGCGTGAAAGGCTGCCAGGTAGACGGTGACGAACACGGTGCCGATCAGCAGCACGACCGCCACCGGCAGCAGGACGGCGCGCAGGTTGCCGGGTCCCGGTGGCGGGTGGGCCACGTCGAGGGTCCGCCGGTGCGAGGGGCGGACGACCGGGAGGGGCATGGTGGCCCGGTCGCCCAGGGCGGCGGGAACGCCGGGGACGGCCGAGGCTCCTGGGGTGCCTGGGGCGGTCGGGGCGCCTGATGCGGCTGCGTGCTGAGACATCGGGTCGTTCCTCGATTGGAAGGTGGCTGATAATATTCTTACAGCACTATCAGTCGCCTTACAAAAGAGGTCCACCCCGTGAACCACCCCGACCGGCGCACCGGCTATGTGGCCTGGCAGATCGGCCAGATCATGGCGTCCCGGGTCGAACGCACGCTGCGCCCCTTCCACCTGACCCTCGCCCAGCACAGCGCCCTGGCCCAGGCGATCCGCGAGCCCGGCGTCTCCGGCGCGACGGCGGCCCGCCGGGCGGCGATCACCCCGCAGTCCATGGGAACGGCGGTCAACGGCCTCGTCGAGCGCGGGCTTCTGGAACGCCGGACCACCCCGGGCGACCGCCGCACCCACCGGCTCCACATCACGGAGTCGGGGCTGCGGCTCGCGACCGAGGCGGGCGAGGCCGTGGACGCCGCTCACGCGGACGCCTTCCAGGTACTGACGCCCGCCGAACAGGAACAGGCCCACGCCCTGCTCCTGAAACTCCTGGCGTCCCTGAACCCGGCGGCGGTGAGCACACCGACCCCCGCCCCCTGACCCGGGTACGCCGGGCCACCCGAGCAGGCCGACGGTGCCACAGAACGCCGTCAGGTCAAGGGAGTCGGCCCGCCCCCGCCTACTCCCACACCACCACGTTCCGCCGGACCGGCACCGTCGAAGGGCCGCTGGCGAAGAGTTCGGGTGAGTGGGCGCGGATGCGCTCGATGTCGTTGAAGACGGCCCGCAGATGGGTGCGCATGGCCGTGCGGGCGAGCGGGACGTTCCCGGCGACGACCGCGTCGAAGATCTCGCGGTGCTGACCGGCGAAGACGGCCGGGGACACGTTCTCGTGGAGGCCGAGCCGCCGGGCCCGGTCGAGGTGCCCCTTGGCGGCGGCGACGTTGGTCCAGACGTTGCCGTGCCCGCTGAGCCGCATCAGGCCCTGGTGGAACGCCTCGTCCAGCGCGAAGAACTCCTCAAGGCCGAGGTCGGCGCGCTGCTGACGCGCGAGGTTGTCGCGCAGTTCCCGGCCGACCTCGGGGTCGAGCACGGCGGGCAGGTCGTCGAGCGAGGCGAGTTCGACGGCCTCCCGCAGGAACTGCGCGTCGGCGACCTGCACCGGGTCGACCCGGGAGACGAACGACCCGATCTTCGGGAAGACCTGCACCAGCCCCTCCTGCGCCAGCAGGATCAGGCTCTCCCGCACCGGGGTCCGGCTCACGCCCAGCGACGCCGCGAGTTCGTTCTCCGACAGGGCGGCGCCCGGGGCGAGTTCGAGGGTCAGGACCATCTGACGCAGGTGCAGATAGATCGCGCGCCGACTCGTCCGGCCCCGGTTCGATTGAGCCATACGCCCATCGTATCGGTGGGTGCGCACGCGGTGAGCTGCGCTGCGCCGGGTGCGGGGCACGCGTGGGGCCGCGCGCAAAAACGTCGTGACGCGACCATTGCCACTGCACGACAGGTACTTGTATACAAGTACTGCCCGACCAAACCGGCCACCCCGAACCAGCCACTCCAGCCACCCCCCCCCACTTCGGCCACTTCAGCCACTCTGGCTACCCCGGCCACCCTGGCCACTCCAGTCGCCCCCCACGTCTCCCAAGGAGCCCCACGTGAGCAAGATCGAGCGCGTTGACGTGTTCGTCGCCTCTCCCGGGCGCACGTTCGTCACGCTGCGCATCACCACGGACGACGGGGTGACCGGCCTCGGCGACGCCACGCTCAACGGGCGTGAACTGGCCGTCGCCAGCTATCTGCGCGATCACCTGGTCCCGTTGCTGATCGGCAGGGACCCGGCCCGCATCGAGGACATGTGGCAGTACCTCTACCGGGGCGCGTACTGGCGGCGCGGCCCGGTCACCATGACGGCCATCGCCGCCGTGGACACCGCGCTGTGGGACATCAAGGGCAAGACCGCCGGGCTGCCCGTCTACCAGCTGCTCGGCGGCCGCTCCCGGGACGGGGTCCTGGTCTATTCGCACGCCAGCGGCACCGACGTTCCGTCTCTCCTGGACGACGTCGAACGGTATCTGGAGCTGGGCTACAAGGCGGTGCGGGCGCAGGCCGCGGTGCCCGAGGTCGGCGGCACCTACGGGGTGCGCAAGGGCCCGGTCTACGAACCGGCGGCGAGTGAGCTGCCGGACGAGCAACCCTGGGACACCGAGGCCTACTTGGGGTTCGCGCCGACCTATCTGGAAGCCGTCAGGGAACGGTTCGGGTTCGGGTTCCATCTGCTGCACGACGTCCATCACCGGCTCACGCCGATCGAGGCGGCGCGGTTCGGCAAGAGCGTCGAGGCGTGCCGGCTGTTCTGGATGGAGGACCCGACGCCGGCCGAGAACCAGGAGGCGTTCCGGCTGATCCGGCAGCACACGACGACGCCGATCGCGGTCGGCGAGGTGATGAACTCGATCTGGGACGTCAAGGACCTCATCACCGAGCAGCTCATCGACTACGTCCGCACCACCGTGGTGCACGCGGGCGGCATCACGCATCTGCGGCGGATCTTCGACCTGGCCGCGCTGTACCAGGTGCGGACCGGGTCGCACGGCGCGACCGACCTCTCCCCCGTCAGCATGGCGGCGGCCGTGCACCTCGACATCACCGTGCCGAACTTCGGCATCCAGGAGCACATGGGCCACCCCGACGAGGCCGCCGAGGTGTTCCGCACCGGCGTCACCTTCGCCGACGGCATGCTCCACCCGTCCGAGGAACCGGGACTCGGCGTCGAGTACGACGAGAAGGCCGCCGAGCGCTTTCCCTACCAGCAGCGTTACCTGCCCATCGCGCGCCGTCTCGACGGGTCGGTGCACGACTGGTGAGCGCCGACCGACTCCCCCCGCTCAGCCGCGCGGCACTGGACCGGCTCGCGCCCGAGCAGCGCCCCGCCGTCGACCCGGCCGAACTGCGCACCCGTGCCGTGCACTTCGGGCTCGGCGCCTTCCACCGCGCCCACCAGGCCCTGTACACCGAGAACGCCGCCGCCCGCTCCGGCGAGCCGTGGGGCTCCGTCGCCGTCGCGCCCCGTTCGACGGCGACCGTGGCCGCCCTGCGCGCCCAGGACTGCCTGTACTCGCTGACCGAACGGCATCCGGACCGCAGTGTCTGCCGGGTCGTCGGCTCGGTCACCGGGGCACTGGTCATGGGAGCGGACGCCGCCGCCGTCGACGCCCTGCTCGCCGACCCCGAGGTGACGGTGGTGACCCTCACCATCACCGAGAAGGGCTACCACCGTTCGCCCCGCACGGGCGGGCTCGACACCGCCGCGCCCGCGATCGCCGCCGACCTCGCGGCCGGCCCCGACGGCCCGCTCACCACGGTGATCGGCCGTCTGGCCGCCGGACTCGCCGCCCGGATGCGCGTGGGAGCGCCTCCGGTGAACGTCGTCAGCTGCGACAACATGGCGGACAACGGCGCCCAACTCGCCCGCGTCGTCCAGGACTTCGTCCGCGCGTCCGCCTGGCCCGACCGCGCGCCGATCCTGGACCGGCTGGCCGAGGCCGTCACCTTCCCCGCGACGGTCGTGGACCGCATCGTCCCCGCGACCGGCCCCGGCGACCGGTCAACGGCCGCTGCCGCACTGGGAGTTGACGACGCGCTCCCGGTGGTGGGCGAGCCCTACCGGCAGTGGGTGCTGGCGGACTCGTTCACCGCGCCCCGGCCGCCCTGGGAGCTGGACGGCGCCCTGTTCGTCCCGGACGTCGCCCCCTACCAGCTCACCAAGCTGCGGCTCCTCAACGGCTCCCACTCCGCCCTCGCCTACCTCGGCACCGCCGTCGGCCGCACCACGATCGCCGACGTCATGGCGACCGACTGGGGCGAACGGCTGGTCAGGGCCCTGTGCGCGGAGGTCGCGCCGACCCTCCCGGCCGACGGGCCCGACCCGCGCGCCTACGCGGACGATCTCGTCGTGCGCTTCCGCAACCCCGCGATGCACCACCTGCTGCGGCAGATCGGCACCGACGGATCACTGAAGATCACGGAACGCTGGCTGCCCGCCCTGCGCCTCGCACGCGCCCGGGGCGCCGCCACCCCGGTGCTCGAACTCGCCCTGGCCGCCTGGGTGTTGAGCACCCGCCGGGTCGACGCCGGCGCCGACCCGGCGGCCGCCGCGCTCGCCGCCTGCTGGCGTCCCGCAGCCCAACCCGCCGACGCCGTAGGCGCGTTGCTGCGCGTCCTCGGCGCGGCGGACCTCGCGGACGACGCCGTCCTCACCACCGCCGTCGCCGACCGGCTCCCCGCCCTGCGGGCCGGACGCGTCGAGATCTGAGCACCCCGCGCTCAACGCAGCACCCGAACAACGGAGTTCACGATGCAGCACAGCCCCGCCCGCACGGAAAGTCCCGGGCCCGCCCAGCGGTCGACCCGCGATCTCACCAAGGCCGCCGTCTCGGGGTGGCTCGGCACGGCGATGGAGTTCATGGATTTCCAGCTCTACTCGCTGGCCGCCGCGATCGTCTTCAACAAGGTCTTCTTCCCCGACGTCAGCCCCGCCATCGGCCTGATCGCCGCGATGGCCACCTACGGCGTCGGGTATGTCGCCCGGCTCGCCGGTGCCGTCTACTTCGGGCGGATGGGCGACCGGCTCGGCCGCAAGAAGGTCCTCTACCTCACGATCCTGCTGATGGGGGCGTCCACCACCCTCATCGGCGCCCTGCCCACCTACGCCACCATCGGCATCCTCGCGCCGATCCTGCTGGTCGCGCTCCGGCTGGTCCAGGGCTTCGGGGCGGGCGCCGAGATCGCCGGGGCGACGGTGATGCTGGCCGAGTACGCGCCCGCCAGGCGACGCGGTCTGATCTCCTCCCTCGTGTCCCTCGGCACCAACTCCGGCACCCTGGCCGCCTCCGGGCTGTGGGCGATCCTGCTCTCGGTGCTCAGCGAGGAGCAGTTGCTGTCCTGGGGCTGGCGGCTGCCGTTCCTGCTGAGCTTCCTGCTGATGTTCTTCGCGGTGTGGCTGCGCCGGGGCCTCAAGGAGAGCCCGGTCTTCGAGGAGCGCCCCGATGTCGTCGACGGCGTGGCCATGGACCGCGCCGAGGTCGAGTCGTCGATCGCCACCGCCGGTGCGGAACGGGCCGACGTGCTGGCGGCGGGCGTACGGGGGCGCAAGGGGCGGGCGTTCTTCCTCGCCCTCGGTCTGCGCTTCGGCCAGGCGGGCAACTCCGGGCTGATCCAGACGTTCCTGGTCGGCTACATCGCCACCAACCTCGCGGTCGGCCGCTCGGTGCCCACGGACGCGATCGTGTACGGCTCCCTGGTGGGCTTCGTGACCGTGCCGGTGGTCGGGCTGATCGGCGACCGCTTCGGACGCCGCCCGGTGTATCTGGCGCTCTCGCTGCTGACGGTCGCCCTCGCCTTCCCGGTGCTGTTCCTCATCACGTCGGGCTCCTCGGCGGGCGTGCTGGTCGGCATGGTGCTCGGCCTGAACGTCGGTGTCCTCGGCCTGTTCTCGCTGGAGAGCGTGACGATGGCCGAACTCTTCGGCTCCCGCACCCGGTTCACCCAGCTGGCGCTGGCCAAGGAGATCGGCGGCATCCTCGCCACCGCGATCGGCCCGGTCGTCGCGGCCTCGCTCACGGCCGTCACCGGCAGCTGGTGGCCGATCGCCGCGATGCTCGTCGTGTACTCGCTCATCACCTTCGTCAGCGCGTTCCTCGCGCCCGAGACCCGCGGCCGTGACCTGGTCCGCCTGGAGGACGCCGTATGAGGGCCGTCGTGGTGCACGGTGCCGGAGATGTCCGCGTCGACGAACGGGCCCGCCCGGTCCCGGCCGAGGGCGAGGTGCTGCTCGCCCTGGAGTGGGGCGGGATCTGCGGCTCCGACCTCGCCTACTGGAAGAACGGCGCGTCCGGCACCGCCGCGCTGACCCACCCGCTGGTGCTGGGGCACGAGGTCGCGGGCCGGATCGCCGCCCTCGGCAAGGGCGTCACCGGCCTCGACGAGGGCCGACCCGTCACCGTCCACCCGGCCCAACTGGTCGGCGACGGCGCCCTCCCGCCCCGCATCGCCGGGCGCACCAATCTGTACCCGCACATCCGCTACTTCGGCTCGGCGGCCTTCACCCCGCACACCGACGGCGGCTTCAGCGAGTACCGCGCCGTCCCGGCGTCGCAGATCCGCCCGCTCCCGGAGGGCGTGGACACCCGGCAGGGCGCCCTGGCCGAGCCGCTCGCGGTGGCCCTGCACGCGGTGACCCGGGCCCCCGACCTGCGCGGCCGAACCGTCCTGGTCAACGGCGCGGGCCCGATCGGCTCCCTGGTCACGGCGGCGGCCCGGCACCACGGGGCGGCCACGGTCATCGCCGCCGACCTGTCCGCGTCCTCCCTCGCGATCGCCCGGGCGATGGGCGCCGACGAGACCCGCGACCTCGCACGCGGCGAGCCTCTCCCCCAGGACGTGGAGGTGGTCTTCGAGGCGTCCGGCGCCGCCGCCGCACTCGGCCCGGTCCTGCGCGCCACGGCCCGCGGCGGCACCCTCGTCCAGGTGGGCAACCTCCCCGGAACGGCGGTCTCCGCGGCCCTCGGTGACCTGGTGACCCGGGAGATCACCTGGATCGGCTCCTACCGCTTCGTCGAGGAGATCGACGAGGCCCTGACCGCCCTGGCCGACGGCCTGGACGTGACCCCGATCATCACCCACACCTTCCCCCTGGCCGACGCCGAGAAGGCCCTGTCGACCGCGGCCGACCCGGCCGGCAACAGCAGCAAGGTCATGCTCGACCTGACCCCGCAGCCGTCCCCGGACACCAGGACGACCCCGTAGCGCCGACGCCACGGCGAGAAGGCACCACCCGCCGTCCAGGGCGGATGGTGCCTTTTCTTCCTGTGCGGTGCCTACTTGGTGGTGCGGTACGCGCCGTAGAGGGTCTGGGTCAGGGTGTTGCCGGACGCGTCGGTGAGGGTGGTGCGGAGGGAGACCGTGCCGGGCTTCGCGGGGCTGTGCAGCGTGAGGTGGTTGCCGGTGGCGGCCTTGGCCGGCTTCCAGGTCGTGCCGTTGTCGTAGGAGACGGCGAAGGCGAGCTTGCGCAGGGTGCCGACCTTGGTGGCCGCGCCCTGGAGGGCGAAGGGCACGGTGAGGGTCGTTCCGGCCTTGGCGGTGCTGGCCGTGGACAGCTTCGGGGTGAAGCGGACCACCGTCAGCGGCAGCCGCTCGGCCCGGTCACCGGAGACGTGCGCCGAGGTGAACGTCCAGGACGCGGTGACCCGGCCGCCGACCGAGGACTGCGACGCGGCACGGGAGACGTCCACGTCGAGCGTGTAGGTGCGCTTGCCCGCGGGAACGGTGTGGGAGTCGCCGTTGAGCGGGTCGTTCCCGGCGAAGATCTTCTTGCCGTCGGCGTAGAGCGAACTCCTGGCCTTGGTGTAGTCGGACGTGCCCCAGTTGCCGGCGCCGTCGGAGAACAGCGGCATGTACGCGGCGATGGTGTCGCCGGAGCGGACTGCGCCGGGCCGGTCGAAGCCGTGCTCCAGGTCGGCCGACGGCAGGGACGGGCCGAAGACGCCGATGTTGAAGCGCCGGGTGTACTCCTTGCCCGCCGTGTACGCCGTGGGCGCGCTGACCTGGGTGTTCTCCCAGGTGGGGTCGCCGTCGGCATCGGGGGCGCCCTGCTGGGTGGCCTGGTAGAACCACATGAGGCCGTTGGGGAGGACATAGTCGGTGGTGGTCAGCGGCAACGTCCCCTCGGTGGCGAAGGGGTTGTAGAAACCGCCGGGCATCAGCGGCGTCGAGGAGACGGCCACGGTCTTGCCCTTGGCCGGAGCCCCGACGACGACCTTGACCTTGGTCAGCTGGGAGCGCTTGACGTGCTCGGTGAAGCCGGACAGGTCACCGGTGCGGGGGAAGGCCAGCCGGTAGGTGACGGCCTGGCCGGCCCAGATGCCGTGGTAGATCGCGGACGCCTCACCGCCCGGCACCGCGCCGCCGAGCTGCGCGACCCGCAGGTTCTTGAGCGCGGCGGCGTCGTAAAGAGACGTGTACGCGCGGTCGTCGACGTCGACGTGGAAGAAGAACATGGCGCCGGTGGGCTTGGCCGCGCTGTCCGGCACCGTGATCCGGGCGGGCTTGGTCGTGCGGGCGTCCATGACCAGGGTGGTGTCCTTGGTCAGCGCGAACTTCGGGTGCAGCACCACGGCCCAGCCGGTGTCGGCGGTGGGTGTCCGGCCGTCCAGGGAGTAACGCCCCTTCGGCAGCCGGACGGTGACCTCGCCGTCGTTCTCGTCGGCGGCGCTCGTCCAGATCGTGTTGTCCAGGCCGAAGATGTCCGTCACGGCCGCGCCGTCGGCCTTGCCCTGGAGGTCGAGGTGCTTGAGCGTCAGGTTGTACGACTCGACCTCGCGGACGACGCCGAGGGAGGTGCGCGCGGCGGTGGTGCCGTCGGCGCTGGTGGCGGTCACCGAGCCCCCGAAGGCGCCCTCGGCCGTTCCGCCCCGGGTGTCGGCGGTCACCGACGCGGTCGCCGTGCCGCCCGCCGGGACGGTGAGGCGCTGCGGGGAGACGGTGAACATGCCCTCGGCGGCGGGCTTGCCGTCGTTGCCGTAGGCCTCGGTGGCGAGGTCCAGGGTGACCGGCTCGGTGCCCGCGTTGCGGTACGTGACGTCCTTGACGACGGGCTGGTCGTCGGTGTGCGGATACCGCTGCATGCCGAAGTCCAGCGAGGTCGGCCCGCTGGTGACCTGCTGAACGACGGCCCGGGCGACGTCGACCCGGCCGGTGCCCTGCGTGTACGCGGAGGTGGCGGCGGTCGGCACGGCGGAGGCGGTGAGGGCGGCCTTGAGCTGCTCGCCGGTCCAGTCCGGGTGCTCCTGGGCGAGGATCGCGGCGGCGCCGGTCACGTGCGGGGTCGCCATCGACGTGCCGCTCATCGAGACATAGCCGTCGGCTGCGGGGTCGCCCATCGTGCCCTCGGCGGCCCGGGCGGCGACGATGTCCACGCCGGGCGCGGTGATGTCGGGCTTGAGGGCGTTGTCGGTGGTGGGGCCTCGGCTGGAGAAGTCGGCGAGGGCGTTCTGCCGGTCGACGGCGCCGACGGTGAGCGCGGCGGCCGCGGTGCCGGGTGAGCCGATGGTGCCCTCGCCTGGACCGTCGTTGCCCGCGGCGATGACGAACAGGGTGGGGGAGCTGGCCGACAGGTCGTTGACGGCCTGTTCGACGGGGTCGATGCCGGGCGTGTCGTCGGTGCCCAGGCTCATGTTGACGACCTTGGCGCCCTCGGCGACCGCCCACTGCATACCGGCGATGGCGGCGGAGGAGTCGCCCTCTCCGTTGTCGTCGAGGACCTTGCCGACGAGGAGCCGTGCGCCGGGTGCCACGCCCTTGTACGTGCCGCCCGCCTTGGCGCCGGAGCCCGCGATCGTCGAGGCCACGTGCGTGCCGTGGCCCGCGCGGTCGACGGTGTCGGCGGCGGCGGAGAAGTTCTTCGTGGCGTCGATGCGGTCCGTGAGGTCGGGGTGCGTGGCGTCGATGCCGGAGTCGAGGACGGCGACCTTGACGCCCTTGCCGTCGTATCCCTTGGCCCAGGCCGTGGGCGCGCCGATCTGCGGGACGCTCTTGTCCAGGTTCACCTTGATCCTGGCGTCCAGCCAGATCTTCTTGACCTTCGTGGCGCCGGTGGCCCCGGTGAGGGTCTCCCACAGGGCGGAGCCCCCGGACTTGGGGACGCGCACGGCATCGCCGTTGATGCTGGGCAGGCTGCGGCGGACCGTGGTGCCGGAGCTGCGGTAGGTGTTCGTGGAGAGGGATCTGCCCCGGTCGTAGGTGACGATCAGCGGCAGGTCGGAGCGGCGGGCGTCGTCCTGACGGGTGCTGACCAGGCGTGTCACGTCGAACAGCCGCCGGTCGGCGGTGCCGTCCGCGAGGAGCTTCTCGGCGTCGCGCGGCACGACATAGGCGTGCCCGTCGGCCTGCTGGACGCGGAACGGCATGCCCGTGCGGCCCTCGGCGGCCACCACGGAGGTGACCTTGCCGTGGTCGTCGAGGCCGACCTTGTCGCCGGTGACGAGCGTGACCGTCTTGGCGGCGGTGCCGGTCGCGCCGGTGGCGGCGTCGGCCCGGGCGTCGTCGGAGGTGCTCGCCAGCAGCCCGGCACCGATCGCCGTCGCCACGACGGCCGCCACGGGGAGCGTGAGGACCGCTCGTTTCCTGTGCTTGTGCGACTTCAACTCGCGCCTTTCATGAGGGTTGTTGACGATCTCCCCGACGGCGCGGGGCAGCGTCAGGGCGCGACGGAGCGGCGAGGTGGCCGCGCGGCCGCGTACGGAGAGGGGGAGGGAGGGAGCGAGGGAGAGCGGGGGGAGGCGCCGGAGCGGTGAACCGAGTGCGCTCGGGCGGGCCGTAGTCCAGGCCGATCACGGCCGGGGAGATCACGGCCGGGGAGATCACCGTCGGGGTGCTGAGGGCCGGGGCGGCGACGCGCTGTCGGCCGGGCGGCCGCCGGGTCCCGTCCGTGGGACCCGGCGCGGCATGTTCCCTGTGGGTCCGTGGGTCAGACGAGGCGCTTGCGTCCCCAGAGGATGACGAACGCGGCGATACCGGCGGTCAGGGCCAGCAGGATCGAGGCGCCGAGCCACTGCATGGAGGCCATCTGGGAGAGCGGGATGTACTCGATGCCCCAGCCGACGACGTGTGCCTGTTCCAGGCAGGCGTTGCTGGCCTTCTCGGTCGCCTCGGCGCAGCTGCCCCAGCCGATGAAGTCGCCGGACGAGGTGACGTAGGACTGGTCCACGATGTAGGCGCCCTCGGGCACCGGCGGCATGGAGCCGTCGCCGACGCCCTTGTCGCTGGTGACGGTGAGGACGGTGCCGAGCGACTGACGCACCTGCGACCAGGCCACCTGCACGGCGACGGCGAAGCCGAAGGTGACGACCATGGAGATCAGGGTGCGGCGCAGCAGCATGCCGATGGCGACGCCGCCGACCACGGTGAGCAGGGTGAGCGCGGCGGGAAGGGGCCCGGTGTTGTCGAAGGCGGGGCCCTCGATCCAACTGAAGACGTACGACGACGTCTTGATCGGCGTCCACCACCAGCCGAACGCGACGGCGACCACCGTGGTGGACACCGCGACCACGAGGGCGGTCACCCCGAGCTTGGTGGCGAGCCAGCGGACGCGGCTGGCGGACTGCGAGTTGACCAGCTTGGCGGTGCCGTTCTCCAGGTCTCCGGCGAGCAGCGGCGCGCCCACGAAGATGCCGACCAGGATGGGCATGTACCCGATCACCAGGGCGGCTATGTCGAGCCACCGATGGTTGAACCGGTCCTCCCAGTCGGGCTTCAGCTGCGGATAGCCGTACCCGTCGAGGTACGTCATCATCTGCTGACGTGCGACGACGATGAGAACGACGGTGACCGCGGCGGCGGCCAGCAGGGTCCAGTAGGCGGCCCGGTGCTGTCGCCAGACGAGCCAGTTCATGCCGCCGAGCCGCAGGCCGCGAGCCCGGCCGGGGGCGGCGGGGGCGGAGCCGGTGGGGGCCTGGTTCCCGGCGGTGGTCATCGTGCTCATGCCGCCACCGCCTGCGGGCCGACCTGGGAGCTGGGGCTGATGAGGGGCGGTGCGTCGGGGGAACGCAGGTAGGCGAGCAGGAGTTCCTCCAGGTTCGGGGCGTCCGCCTGCCAGGGGCCGCCGACCGGTCCGTCGGGGCGGATCAGCGCGGTGAACTGCCGTCCTTCGGTGCGGGTCTCGACCACGGTGTGGCGGCTGAGGTCCGGGGTGAGCTGTCCGTCGGGGCGGACGCCGGTGAGCAGGGCGTGGGCGGAGAGGATCTCGTCGACGCCGCCGGCCATGCGGAGCCCGCCGTCGGCGATGACCAGCAGGTAGTCGCAGGCGCTCTCCAGCTCGGTGAGCATGTGGGTGGACATCAGCACGGTGGTGCCGTGCTCGGCAGCCTCGGCCAGCAGGGCGCCCATCAGCTCGTGGCGCACCAGCGGGTCGAGGTCGGACATCGGCTCGTCGAGGAGCAGCAGGTCGGGGCGCTTGCCGAAGGCGACGGCGAAGGCGACCCGGGTGCGCTGACCGCCGGACAGGGTGCCGATCTTCGCGTCGAAGGGCACGTTGCCCGCGCGGACGATGTCCTCGGCGGCCTTCTGGTCCCAGCCCGGGTTCAACTCCCGGCCCAGGCGCAGCGATTCGGCGACGGTGAAGCGCCGGAACAGCGGCTTCTCCTGGGCGAGGAACGCGGTGCGCCGACCGGCCTCCGCGGACTGTGGGGGCGCCCCGAACACCCGCAGGGTGCCGGCGGTCGGCTCCAGCAGGTTGGCGGCGATGCCCATCAGCGTGGTCTTGCCGGCGCCGTTGGGGCCCACCAGGCCGCAGATCCGCCCGGCGGGCAGCCGGAAGGAGCAGTCCCGCAGCGCCCAGCCCCGGCGGTACTTCCTGCCGACCCCGTGGGCTTCTATCGCGGACTCGTCCGCCGGGTCGCCGAGGCCCGTCCTGTAGCTCATCATCCGTTTCCTTCCCTCCCGGCGGCCACCCCGGTGGGGGCGTACCGCTCCTGCATCACCGACGTGACCAGCGCGGTCACGTCCTCCTGGTCAAGTCCCGCGGCACGGGCCCTGTCCATCCACGCGGCCAGCTCGCCGCGCAACGGCGAATCCGCCCCGGCCTGCGGGCGGGCCAGCGACTGGCACACGAAGGTGCCCACCCCTGGTCGCGCCTCCACGAGGCCCTCGCGCTCCAGCTCGCGGTACGCCTTGAGCGTGGTGTTCGGGTTGACCGCGCACATCTCGGCGACCGCTTTGGCCGTCGGCAACTGGTCCCCGGGCACGAGCACACCGAGACGCAGCGCCTGTTTGGTCTGCTGGACGATCTGCTGATAGGCGGCAACGCCGCCCCGTCTATCGATACGGAACTGCACCCTCCACCAACACCATTCCACTAGTCGACTAGTGGAAGCATGATGAACTGCCGATCGCGAACCTGTCAAAGCCCTAGGAGCCCCGAACACGCCAAAGGCCCTCCCGCCACGCCCGACGGAAGGGCCCACATCACACACAAACAGCAGCTCAGGAGGGCCGCGACCAGCCCGGACCCCCCGAAGCCCCCACACAGAACACCCACACACTCAACACCCCCAACACACCCCGCCCCCGGCATGCCGTCGGGGCCACCCCCTCACCACGACAGGGCTCACGGGGCCGCCAGGCCTCACAACCCCACGATCTGATTCCACCGTTTCGCGAATTCCACCCGTTCCTTGGACGTGATGTCGCGGGCGATGACGAGGCGCTTGCGCATGGCGCCGTGGGGGAAGATCAGGGGGTTCTCGGCGAGGGCGGCCGTGTCCTTGTCCTTGGACGCGGCGAGGACGGCCTGGGCGGCCGGGACGGGGCAGACGTAGTTGACCCAGGCGGCCAGCTCCGCGGCGACCGTCGGCTCGTAGTAGTAGTCGATCAGCCGTTCCGCGTTCCGCTTGTGCAGCGCCCGGTCCGGGATCATCAGGGAGTCGGACCACAGCTCGGCCCCCTCCTCCGGCACGACGAAGTGGATGTCGGGGTTGTCGGCCTGGAGCTGGATGACGTCACCGGAGTACGCCTGGCAGGCGAGGACGTCGCCGCTGACGAGGTCCTTCGTGTAGTCGTTGCCCGTGAAGCGCCGTATCTGGCCGTCGGCGACCTGCCGCTGGACCTGGTCGCAGACGCGGTGGAAGTCGGCGGCCGTCCAGCGCGTGATGTCGACGCCGTTGCCCTGCATCAGCAGCGCGAACGCCTCGTCGAGCCCGGACAGCAGCGTCACCCGGCCCTTCAGGTCCTTGGCCCACAGGTCGGAGACCTGACGGATCTCCCGGCCCACCTTGCGCCGGTTGTAGGCGATGCCGGTGATGCCCGACTGCCACGGCACGGTGTACCGGCGGCCGGGGTCGAAGGCGGGCGAACGCAGCAGCGGGTCGAGGTACGTGGCCACGTTGGGCTGGCCCGCCCGGTCCATCCGCTGGACCCAGCCCAGCCGCACGAACCGCGCGCACATCCAGTCGCTGATCACGATCAGGTCCCGGCCGGTCTGCTGGTGGTTCATCAGCGCGGGGCTGATCTTGCCGAAGAACTCGTCGTTGTCGTTGATCTCCTCGACATAGTCGACGGTGATCCCGGTGCGCTTCTCGAACGCGTCCAGCGTCGGCCGCTTCGACGCGTCGTTGTCGTCGGTGTCGATGTACAACGGCCAGTTCGCGAACGTCAGTTTCCGGTCCTCGGTGGAGAGGTCGGCCACCGCGCGGTCACCGGGCGCCACATAGGCGGCGGGCACCCCGCAGCCGGCCAGCCCGCCGAGCACCGCCCCTGCCCCCAGCGTGCGCAGCACGGTCCGGCGGGACGGCGGGAGGTTCTTCGGTGTCAGCGCCATGGGCGCAGCATGCCGTGCCCGTGGCGGCCCGGACAATCGACGCTGCGTCGAGCGCGACCGCTCCCCCGCCGGACACCCTGTCGACCGACTCGGTCAACATCTGCCCAGGTCGAGGAGGGCAGGGACGGCCGGACAAGGCAGCGGGCCGGAGCGGCCCGGCGGGGAAAGGGACTGAAAGGGACCGAAAGGCAGAGGGAGGCCCCGAACGGCGTCCTGCGCCGCCCGGAACCTCCCTCACGCGTCCCGGCCCGAGTGACCGCTCCCGAGTGACAACTCCCGTGTCACGCCGGGTCGTTCACGACGTCCGCCTCACGCCTCCAGCGACGTCATGACGTGCTTGATCCGCGTGTAGTCCTCGAAGCCGTACGCCGACAGGTCCTTGCCGTAGCCGGACTTCTTGAAGCCGCCGTGGGGCATCTCGGCGACCAGCGGGATGTGGGTGTTGATCCAGACGCAGCCGAAGTCGAGCCGCTTGGACATCCGCATGGCCCGGCCGTGGTCCTTGGTCCACACCGAGGAGGCCAGCGCGTAGTCGACGCCGTTGGCCCACGCGACGGCCTGGTCCTCGTCGGTGAAGGACTGGACGGTGATGACCGGTCCGAACACCTCGTTCTGGATGATCTCGTCGTCCTGCCGGAGTCCCGACACCACGGTCGGCGCGTAGAAGTAGCCCTTCTCGCCGACCTGGTGGCCGCCCGCCTCGACCTTGGCGTGGGCGGGCAGCCGCTCGATGAAGCCGGCGACCTGCTGGAGCTGGTTCGGGTTGTTGAGCGGGCCGTACAGCACGTCCTCGTCGTCCGGCTGGCCCGTCTTGGTGTCGGCCGCGGCCTTCGCGAGGGCGGTCACGAACTCGTCGTGGATGGACTCCTGGACGAGGACCCGGGTGGCCGCCGTACAGTCCTGCCCGGCGTTGAAGTAGCCCGCCACCGAGATGTCCTCGACGGCCTTGGCGATGTCGGTGTCGGCGAACACGACGACGGGAGCCTTGCCGCCGAGTTCCAGGTGGACGCGCTTGAGGTCCTTGGACGCGGACTCGGCGACCGACATGCCGGCGCGTACCGAGCCGGTGATGGAGGCCATCGCCGGGGTCGGGTGCTCGACCATCAGCCGGCCGGTGTCACGGTCGCCGGTGACGACGTTGAAGACGCCCTTGGGGAGGAGGGAGCCGAGGATCTCGGCCATCAGCACGGTGGACGCCGGGGTGGTGTCCGACGGCTTCAGCACGACCGTGTTGCCGGCCGCGATGGCCGGCGCGAACTTCCACACGGCCATCATCATCGGGTAGTTCCACGGCGCGACCTGCGCGCAGACGCCGACCGGCTCCCGGCGGACGATCGACGTCAGGCCCTCCATGTACTCGCCGGCCGAGCGCCCCTCCAGCATCCGGGCCGCGCCCGCGAAGAAGCGGATCTGGTCGACCATCGGCGGGATCTCCTCGGAGCGGGTCAGCCCGATCGGCTTGCCCGTGTTCTCCACCTCCGCCGCGATCAGCTCCTCCGCGCGCTCCTCGAACGCGTCGGCGATCTTCAGCAGGGCCTTCTGCCGCTCGGCCGGGGTGCTGTCCCGCCAGCTGGGGAAGGCCGCGGCGGCGGCCGCCATCGCGGCGTCGATGTCCGCCTGCCCGGACAGCGGCGCGGTCGCGTACGCCTCGCCCGTCGCCGGGTTGACCACCTCGGTGGTCCGTCCGTCGGCGGCGTCCCGGAACTCACCGTCGATGTAATTGCGCAGACGACGCAGCTCGGTGCTCACTGCCGGCCTCCTGATCGGTCGAACTGTCCATGGACTGAGACACCAGCCTAATCGGACGCTCCACGTTTTCAACACCCCTGATCGCGCCAGGGCTGCGAAATCCGTAGGTATCTGTCACGTGAACAACGGATATCATCGCCCGACCCTTGCGCGACCGTCGAGACGTCATGCAGAGTGAGGGCGTGGCCAGTCGAAGCGCAGACCCGAAGGACTCCCGCGAGTCCAAGAGCGGCACTCCCCCTCCGGACGCCGTCTCCCTCGCCATCATCGAGCAGCTCCAGGAGGACGGCCGGCGGCCGTACGCCGCGATCGGCAAGGCCGTCGGGCTCTCCGAGGCGGCCGTGCGCCAGCGCGTGCAGAAGCTGCTCGACCAGGGCGTGATGCAGATCGTCGCCGTCACCGACCCGCTCACCGTGGGCTTTCGCCGACAGGCGATGGTCGGGGTGCACGTCGAGGGTGACGTGGAGGAGATCGCGGACGCGCTGACGGCCATGGCGGAGGTCGAGTACGTGGTGATGACCGCGGGCTCGTTCGACATCCTCGCGGAGATCGTCTGCGAGGACGACGACCACCTGCTGGACGTCATCAGCAAACGCATCCGGACACTGCCCGGCGTGCGCTCCACCGAGAGTTTCGTCTACCTGAAGCTCAAGAAGCAGACCTACATGTGGGGAACCCGATAACCGTGAGCCAGAAGGACCTCAGCAGGACCGCGTACGACCACCTGTGGATGCACTTCACCCGCATGTCCTCGTACGAGAACGCCCCCGTGCCGACGATCGTGCGCGGCGAGGGCACCTACATCTACGACGACAAGGGCAAGCGCTACCTGGACGGTCTCGCGGGTCTGTTCGTGGTCCAGGCGGGGCACGGCCGCACGGAGCTGGCCGAGACCGCGTTCAAGCAGGCGCAGGAGCTGGCGTTCTTCCCGGTCTGGTCCTACGCCCACCCCAAGGCCGTCGAACTGGCCGAGCGGCTCGCCCATCACGCGCCCGGCGATCTGAACAAGGTCTTCTTCACCACCGGTGGCGGCGAGGCCGTCGAGACCGCGTGGAAGCTCGCCAAGCAGTACTTCAAGCTCACCGGCAAGCCCACCAAGTACAAGGTCATCTCGCGGGCGGTCGCCTACCACGGCACCCCGCAGGGCGCCCTGTCCATCACCGGACTGCCCGCGCTGAAGGCGCCGTTCGAGCCGCTGGTGCCCGGTGCGCACAAGGTGCCGAACACGAACATCTACCGCGCCCCGCTCTACGGTGACGACCCGGAGGCGTTCGGACGCTGGGCCGCCGACCAGATCGAGCAGCAGATCCTGTTCGAGGGCCCGGAGACGGTCGCCGCGGTCTTCCTGGAGCCGGTGCAGAACGCGGGCGGCTGCTTCCCGCCGCCGCCCGGCTACTTCCGGCGGGTGCGCGAGATCTGCGACCAGTACGACGTGCTGCTCGTGTCCGACGAGGTGATCTGCGCGTTCGGCCGGCTCGGAACGATGTTCGCGTGCGACAAGTTCGACTACGTGCCGGACATGATCACCTGCGCCAAGGGCATGACCTCGGGCTACTCCCCGATCGGCGCCTGCATCATCTCCGACCGCCTCGCCGAGCCGTTCTACCAGGGCGACAACACGTTCCTGCACGGCTACACCTTCGGCGGCCACCCGGTCTCCGCCGCCGTCGGCCTCGCCAACCTCGACCTGTTCGAGCGCGAGAACCTCAACCAGCACGTCCTGGACAACGAGGCGGCGTTCCGCTCCACCCTGGAGAAGCTGCACGACCTGCCGATCGTCGGCGACGTCCGCGGCAACGGCTTCTTCTACGGCATCGAGCTGGTCAAGGACAAGGTGACCAAGGAGTCGTTCGACGACGAGGAGACCGAGCGCGTCCTGTACGGGTTCCTCTCCAAGGCGCTGTTCGACAACGGCCTGTACTGCCGGGCCGACGACCGCGGCGACCCGGTCGTGCAGCTGGCGCCGCCGCTCATCTCCGACCAGGGGACGTTCGACGAGATCGAGCAGATCCTGCGCGCGACCCTCACGGAGGCGTGGACCAAGCTCTGAGCCGTACCCTCCGCCCCACTGATCAACACCGGCCCCGGTGGCGCCCGTTCGAGTGAGAAACGGGCACCCGGGGCCGCGTGCTGTCCGGCCTCACGGGCCTGGCTGCCTAGCGTGCCCCTGACCCCTCCGGCCCCGTCCCCCCTCTCCCGCCTCTCCCGCACGGGCCCGCGCACGGCATTCCTGATCCGAACCGAGGTGTACGCCCATGGTGGCCCCGCCCGACAACGACGTGCTCTGGGCACGCGCTCTCCACTACCGCCACAAGGACGGTTCGCCCGCGCTCGGCGGCGTCTCACTCGGCGTCAAGGAGGGCGAGATCCTGGCCGTGGGCGGCCCCCGGGGCAGCGGCAAGACGACGTTGCTGCGCTGCCTGTCCGGCCAGCTCCCGGTCCAGGACGGCGACCTCTGGTTCGACGGCGTCGACCTGCGCGCCCTGCGCGCGAGGGCCCGGGAACGGCTGCGGCGCGACCGTTTCGGCTGGGTCGACACGGCACCCGTGCTGATCCCGGAGCTGACCGCGTGGGAGAACGCGGCGCTCGCCCTGATGCTGCGCGGCATCGGCCGCAGGGCCGCCAGGGCAGCCGCGATGGAGTGGCTGGACCGCCTCGACATCGCCGACCGGGCGGGCCGTCGGCCACAGGAGCTGACCCAGTCCGAACGCCAGCGCGTCTGTCTGGCCCGCGCGCTCGCCCAGGCGCCCAGCGTGCTGTTCGCGGACGAGCCGACGGCCCCCCTGCACCACGCCGACCGGGCCCATGTGCTGCGCTCGCTGACCTCGGCGGCCCGCTCGCACGGCATCACGGTGGTCCTCGCCACCCACGACACGGAGATGGCGGCGCTCGCCGACCGCACGGTCACCCTGCTGGACGGGCGGCGCGTCACCACCGTTCACCTGCCCCCGGTCGTCGAGTCGGAAGGCCGCGCCGCGTGCTCACTCTCCGCCTGACCCGGGCCGCCCACCCCGCCGTCCATCTGCGCCGCGCCCTGGTGACGGCGGCCTCCGCGGGCACCGGCTTCCTCCTCCTGTGCACCCTCGGCTACGCCCTGAGCCACCCCGACGACGCCTCGACGGCCGCGCTGCTGCGGCTCGCCTGGTGTCTGACGCCGCTGGCCGCGACCGTCTACCTCGCGGTGGCCGTGGCCCGCACCGACCCCGGCACCCGGCCCAAGCCGGGGCTCGCGGCGATCGGCCTGGGCCCCGGCCGCCTGATGGCCGTCTCGGCGGTGACGACGGCGCTCTCGTGCGCGCTCGGTTCGCTGCTGGCGCTGCTGGTCTTCCTGCATCTGCGCGGCGACCTCACCGGCACGCCGTCGAACGGCACGGCGCAGCAGTTCCTCGCGGTCGGCCAGTCGTTGCCGCTGCCGGGCGCGCTGACGCTGCTGGCGCTGGTCCCGGTGAGCGCGTCGCTGACGGTGGCGCTGCTGCTGCCCCGGCGGGGGCGGCCGCTGGCGGCGGGGCGGGCGTTCGGCCGCTTCGGCGCGTACGGCAGGCCCGACGTGCGGGAGTCCTTCGGGGCGTACGGCCGTTTCGGCGCCCGGCGCCGGGGCCCGCGCGCGGACGAGGCGCCGGACGGGACCGCGCCCGCCGGGCAGGCCGACGGCCCGCACGACCCGGCCGACCCGCGTTCCGCGCAGGCCGGGCTGCCCTGGGGCATCACCACCCTCGCCGCAGGGCTGGCCGTCGAGTCTTACGCGGGCCGGGCCGCCGACGGTTCCGCGCTGCCGTTGCCCGGCGGGCTCGCCGGGGGCGCTCCGGCGGTGCTGCTCGGCTGGATGCTCACCGCCGTCGGGCTCGCCCTGGCCGGGCCCGGCCTCACCCAGCTGTGCGGGCGGCTGCTCCAGACGGCCCGGCCGGGCGCGATGCGGCTGCTGGCGGGCCGGGTGCTGATGGCGGAGGCGCACCGGATCGGGCGCCCGCTGGGCGTCGTCTGCGCGGTCGCGTCGGGCGCGTGGGCGATGGCGGTGCTGTACGACCCGACGAAGCCCGCCTTCGGGCCGCTCACCGTACTGGGCGCGCTGCTGGTCACCGGGTGCGCGGTCGCGACGCTCGGCACGGCCGCCGTGGAGGCCCGCCAGTCCCGCGTCGGCACCACGGCCGCGCTGGTGCGCCTGGGCGCCCCCACCGCCACCCTGCGCGGCGCGGCGGCCGTCCGGGCGGGCGCGCTGCTGGCGCTGTTCGGGCCGCTGACCCTGATCGTCGCCGAGCTGGCGGCACTGCCCCTGGCCTCCTGAGCCCGACAGTATTGACGCCAGTATTAACCGGTGTTCCTCGGTGCCCGTGGGGGCGGCTCTCCCCACGGGCACCGATGATTTCCGGTGCGGGCGCCGGTCTCCCCTTCGACCGCCACATCAGCGACGACCGAACGGGAGACCCCGCCATGTACCAGCAGATGATCTTCGTGAACCTGCCCGTGACCGACCTCGACGCCTCGAAGAAGTTCTTCACGGCGCTCGGCTACTCGATCAACCCGCAGTTCAGCAACGACGACGCGGCCTCGGTCGTGATCAGTGACACGATCGTGGCGATGCTGCTCACCCGGCCGTTCTACGCGACGTTCACCGACAAGGAGATCGTGGACCCGCGGACGACCAGCGGGGTGCTGGTCTGTCTGAGCGCCGAGAGCCGCGAGGAGGTCGACGCGCTGCTCGGCAGGGCGATCGCGGCGGGCGGCACCGATCTGGAGCGGGTCCAGGACCACGGCTTCATGTACGGCCGTTCCTTCGACGACCTCGACGGCCACACCTGGGAGGTCATGTGGATGGACCCGACGGCCGTAGAGGCCTGAGCCTCACGCAGGGCGACCGGCTGCCTAGCATGGCGGGGTGCACACCAGCCCGGCCCATGCGGCCCCTCACGACGCCCGCGAGATCGAGACGCTGGAGGACTTCGACGCGACCGTCGCGGCCCGCTCCACCCTGGCGGGGTGCCGGGTCCAGAGCGTCGATCTGACCGACCGGACCCGGGAGTTGCTCGCCCACGACACCGGCGGCGCGGTCTTCCTCGGCTGCCCGATGCGGGAGGAGGCGGCGGCGAAGGTACGGGCCGACGGCGCCCTCGTCTTCCCGCCGGTGCCGAACCTGCCGTTCGATCCCTACCGGGGGCGGCTCTACACGCCGGACGAGCTGTTCGCGTCGTTGGAGAAGGGGTACGAGGGGACGCCGGACGCGCTGTCGTACGCGTGGTTCCAGCGGACCCGGGCCGACGGTGACATCTTCGCGTCGATGCTGCGCTCGGTCCACGACGACGCCGTCTCCGACGCCCTCGACGAACTCCTGCGCCACGCCCGGGTGGTGGGCGTCATGGGCGGTCACGCGATGGCCCGGGGGACGGACGCGTACGCGGGGGCGGCGCGGCTGGGGCGGGAGTTGAGCCGGTCGGGGTGGACGGTGGCGACCGGGGGCGGGCCCGGTGCGATGGAGGCGGCGAACCTCGGTGCCTACGCCGCGCCCTACGAGGACGCGATGCTCGACGAGGCGTGTGAACTCCTCGGCCGGACACCGTCGTTCACGCCCTCGGTCACCGAATGGGCGCTGCGCGCCTTCGAGGTGCGGGAGCGCTGGCCGAAGGGGAACCACTCGGTGGGCATCCCGACCTGGTTCTACGGCCACGAGCCGCCGAACGCGTTCGCGTCGCACATCGCCAAGTACTTCGCCAACGCCCTGCGCGAGGACGGCCTGTTGGCGCGCTCGAACGCGGGGGTGGTGTTTCTGCCGGGGGCGGCGGGGACCGTTCAGGAGATCTTCGACAACGCGACGCCCAACTACTACGCGTCACGGGTCGAGCCGACGCCGATGGTGCTCGTCGACCGGGAGCACTGGACCGAGCGGCTGCCGGCGTGGCCCCTCTTGCGGTCGCTCGCCCGGGAACGGTCGATGGAGTCCCGTATCGCACTCGTTGACCGGATCGAGGAGGCGCCCGCGATGCTGAAACGTCTCGCTGGTTAATAAGCAGGCAAAGCCAACGCCCCGAACCCGCATATGCGTTGACACTCCTTATCGAACGCTTATAGACCTGTGAGACTCCTGGGGAATGCGAAGCGGTCCTCACGCGATCGCCTCAACTCCCCCTCACTCCCCCGCAGTTCTGCATGTAAAGGACAAACGTGTCCATAACTCGCCGCAGCGCACGACGTACCGTGCGCGTTCTGGGTGTCGCCTCCGCTTCCGTGGCGCTCACTCTGGGTGTCGCCAACTCGGCGCTGGCCTGCAACATCAGTGAGTTCTCGGCCGAAGCCAGCTGTGCCGGCGACAAGGGCCAGATCGTCGTCACCGACAAGGACTACTCCGGCACCAAGGCCGTCATCACGGTCTTCCTGGAGAACAACGGCGCCGACGTGCACCAGGTCGGTGAGGCGCAGGAGATCCAGGGTTCCCGCGAGGGCACCACGGTGACGTTCTCCGAGGACTGGAAGCCGAACGCGGAGTACCGCATCCACGTCAAGGCGTCCGGCAACATCGTCGACGAGGACATCAAGCCCAACCTGACCACCCCCTCCGAGGCCTGCGCGAAGGACGAGAGCCCGGCGCCGTCGGACTCCCCGGCGCCCTCGGACTCGCCCACCCCGCCGGCCGAGAGCGCGTCCCCGGCGCCCTCCGAGTCGCCGTCGGTGTCGCCGTCGGAGAGCGAGTCCCCGGCCGCCCCGGCGAGCAACGCGCCGTCCCCGGCGGTCGGTGACTCCCACCTCGCCGAGACCGGCGCCAACTCCAGCACCCCGATCATCGCCGGTGTGGCGGGCGCGCTCGTCCTCGTCGGTGGCGGTGCCGTGTTCTTCGGCATGCGCCGTCGTGGGGCGAACAGCGGTCGCTGACCCCTCACCGCGTGTGCGAGTGGCCCGTCCCGGTCCGGGGCGGGCCACTCGTGCGTCAGCCGAACGACGTCCGGGTGAGCCAGAACGCCAGCAGCTCCCGATCGCCGGTGATCCCCAACTCCGGCGCGTCCAGCGGGAGTCGGCGGTAGAAGGCGAGCAGCACGGCGGTGAGCGGGCCGCTCAGGGTGACCGTCGCGTCGGCCCGCGCACGGCGCCAGGTCAGCCCGTCGTCGGCCAGTTCGATCAGCCACGGGGGCTCGGCGTCCTGGGCGTGCAGGGCGATCGTGTCGCCGCCCCGGCGCAGTTCCCGGGCGCCGGTGTCGCCCGGCCGGGTGCGCTGCGCCCACGCGACGATCTCCAGCCGCTCCTCGATCGCGTCGGCGGCGATCTCCGGCGCGACCTCGTAGGGCAGGCCGGCCGCGAGGGTGGCGTCGGCGCGGTGGACGGTGAGTTCATGGGTCATCCGGCGCGCCCAGAAGCCGGACGTGGGAATCCCGGCCCAGCTCCACACCGCGACGTCGGGACCGGCCGCGCGCAGGGAGCCGACGAGAAGGTCGCCGCTCTCGGCGAGCCAGGCGTCCAACGCCTGTGCGTCGCCCTGGACTTCGGGGCCCGCGTAGCCGGGGACCTCGGTCATGGGGATGCTCTGGGCGGCCCGGGTGCGCACATGCAGCTCCACCCAGCGCAGGACCCCGCCCATATGCCGCACGAGCTGTTCAAGGGTCCAGTCGGGGCAGGTGGGCACGGGGGTGGACAGGTCGGCGCCGGAGGCCACCACGGACCTCAAGCGGCCCAGCTGATCGGCGATCTCGTCGCAGTAGCGGTCATGTGAGAGTGCGGGCATGCTCCACACCCTAGGGAGCCGCCGTCACTCCAGCACCAGGATCTCCGTCGTGTCGAAGTCGACGCCGACCGTGTCGCCGGTCTCCGGCGCCGCGCGCAGCGGGCAGGCCGCTTCGAGACGCGGGGCGTGGGGCGGCTGGAGGTGGACGGTGACATGGGTGCCGCGGAAGGTGCGGGCGGTGACCGTGCAGGGCAGGCCCTGTCCGGCGGGGACGAGCCGGACGCCGGGCGGCCGGACCAGAAGCGTGCGCGGGCCCTGGGGGGCGCCCTCGGGGACCGGGAGCTTGCCCCAGGGGGTGAGGGCGACCTGGCCGGTGACGGTGGCCTCCACGACGTTCTCGAAGCCGAGGAAGCGGGCCACGAACGCGTCGGCGGGGTGCTGCCAGACGTCGAGGGGGCTGCCGGACTGGGCGATCCGCCCGTCCCGCATCACAACGACCCGGTCGGCGAGCGCGAAGGCCTCGCCCTGGTCGTGGGTGACGGCGAGCACGGTGGTGCCCAACCGGCAAAACAGCTCCCGCAGTTCGACCACCAGACGTTCCCTGAGCGAGCGGTCGAGCTGGCCGAGCGGTTCGTCGAGCATCAGCAGCCGGGGCCGGGGCGCGAGGGCGCGGGCCAGCGCCACCCGCTGCTGCTCGCCACCGGACAGCGCGGCAACGGCCCTGCGGGCGGCGCCCGGCAGCCCGACCAGGTCGAGCAACTCCCCCACCCGGCGCTCCTGTTCGCTCTTCGCGGCGCCCCGCACCCGCAGCCCGAAGGCGACGTTGCCGCCCACGTCCCGCTGCGGGAACAGCTGGTGGTCCTGGAACATCAGACCCACCCCGCGCCGGTGCGCGGGCACCCCCGCCTGGTCCCGTCCGTCGAGCAACACCCGTCCCCCGGACAGGGGTTGGAGTCCGGCGACCGCCCGCAGCAGGGTGGACTTGCCGCTGCCGCTGGGGCCGAGCACACACACGATCTCGTGCTCGGCGACATCGAGGCCGACGGCGTCGAGCACCACCCGGCCATGGAACCGGACGGTCGCGTCGTCGAGGCTGAGCAGCATCAGAACTCCCCGCTGCGGTCGGTGCGCAGGCGTTCCAGGATCAGCAGCGCCACCGCGCACACCACCATCAGAATCGTCGAAAGGGCCATCGCCTGGCCGTAGTTGAGATCGCCGGGGCGGCCGAGCAGCCGCGCCACGGCGACCGGCAGGGTCGGATGGTCGGGCCGCGCGATGAACACCGTCGCCCCGAACTCCCCGAGCGACACGGCGAACGCGAACCCGGCCGCGACCAGCAACGCCCGCCGCACCAACGGCAGATCGACCTCGCGCCACACCCGCCAGGGCGACGCCCCGAGCACCGCGGCCGCCTCCCGGAGCCGGTCGTCGACCGCGCGCAGCACCGGCAGCATCGTCCGCACCACGAACGGCACACCCACCAGGGCCTGCGCGAGCGGCACCAGAATCCACGACGACCGCAGATTCAACGGCGGCTCGTCGAGGGCGATCAGGAACCCGAACCCGACGGTCACCGCGGACACCCCGAGCGGCAGCATCAGCAGCGCGTCGAAGCCCCGCACCAGCCGTCCCGCGTCCCGGCGCGCGAGGGCGGCCGCCGCGAGAGCGCCGATCACCACGGCGATGACGGTGGCGGCCAGCGCGTACTGGAGCGAGGTGCCGATCGCCTGGATCGGCGGCACCAGGAAGGTCCCGCCGTCGTCCCGGGTCAGCGCCCGGTAGTACGCGAAGTCGGGGGCGTCCAGGGAGCGTTGGACCAGTACGGCGAGCGGCAGCACCAGCAGCACCGCGACGGTGGCGAGGACCGCGCCGAGCAGCGCCCACTGGCGGGGGCCGCGCGGACGCCGGGCGGTGCGGGAGGCGTCGACCAGGCGCAGCGCCGTCTCCCGCCGCCGTACCGTCCAGGCGTGCACGGCGAGGATCGCGCCCACCGCGAGGAACTGGACGATCGTGAGGACGGCGGCCGTGGACAGGTCGAAGATCTCCGAGGTCTGCCGGTAGATCTCCACCTCCAGGGTGGCGAAGGTGGGCCCGCCGAGGATCTGCACGACGCCGAAGGAGGTGAACGTGAACAGGAACACCATCAGCGCGGCGGCGGCAAGCGCGGGCCCGAGCGCGGGCAGCGTCACCGTGCGCCACGCGGCGAACGGCGAGGCCCCCAGCATCCGCGCCGCCTCCTCCTGCCGTGGGTCGAGCTGCGCCCACAGCCCGCCGACGGTCCGTACGACGACGGCGTAGTTGAAGAAGACGTGCGCCAGCAGGATGGCCCACACGGTGGTGTCCAGGCGGACGCCCCACAGCTCGTCCAGGAGCCCGCCCCGGCCGACGAGCGCGAGGAACGCGGTGCCGACGACGACCGTCGGCAGCACGAACGGAACGGTCACCACGGCCCGCAGCACCTGTCGGCCGGGGAAGTCGTAGCGGGCGAGCACATAGGCGCCGGGCAGCGCGACCAGCAGGGTCAGGGCGGTGGAGGCGAGCGCCTGCCAGGTGGTGAACCACAGGACGTGCCGGATGCCGGACTGCCCGAGCACGTCCACGATCCGCCCGGGCCGCCAGCCGCCGTCGACGTCGAGACCGCGCCCGACGATCGCGGCGACCGGGTAGGCGAAGAACACCCCGAAGAACGCGACCGGCACCGCCATCAGCCCGAGCCGCGCCACGCTCCCCTTCCGGGTGCGGGCCGGGATCGGGGTGCGGGCCGGGGTGCGGGCCGGGTCCGGGGGCGCCGGGGCTACTTCAGTACGAGTGACGTCCACGACTTGACCCACTGGTCGCGGTTGGCGGCGATCTTCTCGGGCGCCATGGTCTCGGGGTCCTCGGCCTGCGGACCGTCCTTGGTGAACACGGACGGCACCTGGGCACCCCGGACCACCGGGTACACGAACATGTTCAGCGGCATGTCCTGCTGGAACTCCTTGGTGAGCAGGAAGTCGATCAGCGCCTTGCCGCCCTTGGTGTTGCCCGCGTTGCTGAGCAGCCCCGCGTACTCGGTCTGCCGGAAGCAGGTGCCGTCCGCGACGCCGGTGGGCGCGGTGGCCGGCTGCGGGTCGGCGTAGACCACTTCGGCGGGCGGCGAGGAGGCGTAGGAGACGACCAGCGGGCGGTCCCCCTTGGCCTTCTTGCCGCCGGCCGACCCGGAGAACTCCTCGTTGTACGCCTGCTCCCAGCCGTCGACGACCTTGACGCCGTTGGCCTTCAGCTTCTTCCAGTAGCTCTGCCAGCCCCCGCTGCCGTACTCGGCGGCGGTGCCGAGCAGGAAGCCGAGGCCGGGCGAGGAGGTGGCGGCGTTCTCGGTGACGAGGAGGTTCTTGTACGCCGGGTCGGTCAGGTCGGCGAAGGAGGTCGGCGGGGCCAGCCGGTGCTTGCTGAAGTAGGCCTTGTCGTAGTTGACACAGATGTCGCCGGTGTCGATGGGGGTGACCCGGTGCTTGCCCTGGTCGACCCGGTAGCGGGACTCGACGGTGGCGGCGCCCTTGGCCTGGTACGACTGGAACAGTCCGTTGTCGAGGGCGCGGGAGAGCAGGGTGTTGTCGACGCCGAAGAAGACGTCGCCCTGCGGGTTGTCCTTGGTGAGGATCGCCTTGTTGACGGCCTGCCCGGCGTCGCCGTCCTTGAGGACGCGGACCGTGTAACCGGACCGCTTCTCGAAGTCCGCGAGGACGTCCTTGGAGACGGCCCAGGAGTCATGGCTGACGAGGGTGACGGTCGTGGAGTCGGCCGCGTGGTCGCCGGTCGACGAGCCGCACGCGGAGAGCGTGACGAGGCCGAGGCCGACGGCCACCGCCGTGAGCTTCCTGGTGTGCGGCCGCCCGTTGAGCGGCTTCTTGGTGTGCACTGGTTTTCCTCCTGGGGGTGACCAGGAAGAGACGCGGCCCTGCCCGGGACCGTGAACGGGTCCAGGGCAGGGCGCAACAGCATGAGTAGTGTCCGAACTTCCTACCCAGAATGACCTGGGCGAGGTTCAGAGGGTCTGCGGCCAGGTTGCCGCACTCTCAGCGCTGTGGCGCTCCCCTGTCGGAATATGAAGATGTTCGTCCTGAGAAGAGGCGACCTGACGGGATCACCTCACCCGGTCAGGCTACCGCTCGGTGGCCGCGAGCTGTCCACAGGCACCGTCGATCTCCTGGCCCCGGGTGTCCCGCACGGTCACCGGCACCCCGTGGGCCGCGATCGCCTCGACGAACGCCTTCTCGTCCTCGGGGCGTGACGCCGTCCACTTGGAGCCGGGCGTGGGGTTGAGCGGGATCAGGTTGACGTGCACGGGCCTGCCCTTGAGCATCCGCCCGAGCCGGTCGCCGCGCCACGCCTGGTCGTTGATGTCGCGGATCAGGGCGTATTCGATGGACAGCCGCCGCCCGGACCGCTCGACGTACTCGAACCCGGCGTCGAGGACCTCACGGACCTTCCAGCGGGTGTTCACGGGCACGAGGGTGTCGCGCAGCTCGTCGTCGGGCGCGTGCAGGGAGATCGCAAGACGGCACTTGAAGCCCTCGTCGGCGAACCGGTTGATCGCCGGGACCAGTCCGACCGTCGACACGGTGATCCCGCGCTGCGAGAGACCGACCCCGTCCGGGGCCGGGTCGGTGAGGGCGCGGATGGCGCCGACGACCCGCTTGTAGTTGGCGAGGGGCTCGCCCATGCCCATGAAGACGATGTTGGACAGCCGCGCGGGCCCGCCCGGCACGTCACCGTCGCGCAGCGCCCGCATGCCGTCGACGATCTGGTGCACGATCTCGCCCGTCGACAGGTTCCGGTCCAGACCGGCCTGCCCGGTCGCGCAGAACGGGCAGTTCATCCCGCAGCCGGCCTGTGAGCTGATGCACATGGTGACCCGGTCCGGGTAGCGCATCAGCACGGACTCGACGAGCGTCCCGTCGAACAGTCGCCACAGCGTCTTGCGGGTACTGCCCTCGTCCGTCGACAGATGCCGTACGACGGTCATCAGCTCGGGCAGCAGCGCCTCTCTGAGCTTCTCGCGCGCGCCCGCGGGGATGTCGGTCCACTCCGCGGGGTCGTGCGCGTACCGCGCGAAGTAGTGCTGCGACAGCTGCTTGGCACGAAACGGCTTCTCACCGATCTCGGCCACGGCGTCTTTGCGCTCGGCGGGCGTGAGGTCGGCGAGATGCCGCGGCGGCTTCTTGGCTCCGCGCGGGGCGACGAATGTGAGTTCTCCGGGCTTAGGCATGGCGGTACCAGTGTCGCAGACTCCGCGCAGTGGCCCGTTCCCCCTGTGGATAACCGCCTCTTCAGGCCCCGCGGAACGCACGGGAGCCCCCGCCCGGCAAGGGTCAGGGGCTCCACGTCCGTGCGCGGTACTGCCGGTCAGCCGGAGCCGACGAACACCACCAGCAACAACCACACCACCGGCGCCGTGGGCAGCAAGGAGTCCAGCCGGTCCATGATGCCGCCGTGGCCCGGCAGCAGCGTGCCCATGTCCTTGATGCCGAGGTCGCGCTTGATCATCGACTCGCCGAGGTCACCGAGGGTCGCGGTGGCGGCGACGGCGAGGCCGAGCAGCAGACCCTGCCACCAGGTGCCGTTGTCGATCAGGAACTGCATCAACAGCGCGCCGACCACCATGGCGAACGTCACCGCGCCGACCAGGCCCTCGCGGGTCTTGCCGGGGCTGATGCGGGGGGCGAGCTTGTTCTTGCCGAAGCGCCAGCCGACGGCGTACGCGCCCGTGTCGCTCACGACGGTCAGCAGCAGGAACGTCAGTACCCGGTACGCCCCGTCGTGAGCCGTCAGCATCATCGCGACGAACGTCGCCAGGAACGGCACGTAGAACGCGGCGAAGACGCCCGCCGTGACGTCCTTGAGGTAGCCCTCGGGCGGTTCCGTCATACGCCAGACGAGGACGGCGAGCGCGGTGAGTGCCATGGCGACCCAGGCGCCCTCGGGCCCCCGGACGTACCCGGCGACGACCATCGCCGCGCCGCCGACCGCCAGCGGGACCAGCGGCGCCTTGATGCCCTTGCGCTCCTGGAGCCGACTGGTCAGCTCCCACAGCCCGACGACCACGGCCACCGCTATCACGCCGATGAACGCGGCCTTGACGAAGAACAACGACGCGATGATCACCACGCCGAGTCCGAGGCCGACCCCTATGGCCGCGCCCAGGTCCCGGCCCGCGCTCTTCTTCTGCGGTGCGGGCGCCGGCTGTGGGGCGTCGGGCATGGGCTCCGGATTCTGCTGGGCCGCCGGGTGGGGCGGCACGTGTGGCGTGTCGTCGCGGAACGAGGGGCCGCTCGACGAAGCGGCCCCCCGGTCGTCATCCTGGTCTCCGCCGTACGCGGGTCCCTCGGGCACGATGGGCATGGGGCGAGTCTGCTGCGCCGGAGGCGCGTCGTACGTGGGACCCGCCGGGGCAGCACCCGGGACAGGGCCCCGGTCGGACGGCGCCCAGTACCCGGCCTGCGGCGGCGCCCCCCAGGAAGAGTCGTTCATCAGACCTCTAGCAGCTCCGCTTCCTTGTGCTTGAGGAGCTCGTCCACCTGGGCGACGTACTTCGCGGTGGCGTCGTCGAGTTCCTTCTCAGCACGGCGGACCTCGTCCTCGCCGGACTCCTTGTCCTTGACGAGCTTGTCGAGGGCGTCCTTGGCCTTGCGGCGCACGGCGCGGATCGAGATCTTCGAGTCCTCGGCCTTGGTCCGGGCGACCTTGATGTACTCGCGGCGGCGTTCCTCGGTCAGTTCCGGGAAGTGGACGCGGATGATGCTGCCGTCGTTGCCGGGGTTGACGCCGAGGTCGGAGTCGCGGATGGCCTGCTCGATGTTGCGCAGGGCCGTCTTGTCGAACGGCGTCACGACCGCCATGCGGGGCTCGGGCACGGAGAACGAGGCCAGCTGGTTGATCGGCGTCAGCGCGCCGTAGTAGTCGGCCACGATCTTGTTGAACATCGCCGGGTGCGCACGCCCGGTGCGGATCGCGGCGAAGTCCTCCTTGGCGACCACGACGGCCTTCTCCATCTTCTCCTCGGCTTCGAGGAGGGTCTCTTCGATCACCACTTGCTCCTGCGTGTCTTGAGTAAGGCCCGGCTGCGGTTCCTGGTCGGGGCGGCGGCCGGCTGCGTCGCGTCTTCTTGCACGGTTCCCGACCGGCGGGACATTGTCCATCCCCCGGTCAGGGGCCGTAGGTGTTGCCTGTCAGTCGCGGCCGTCCTGGTCACCCACAAGGGTGCCGATCTTCTCACCCTTGACGGCGCGCGCGATATTGCCCTCCGCCAGAAGCTCGAAGACGAGGATCGGAAGCTTGTTGTCGCGGCACAGAGTGACGGCGGTGGCGTCGGCGACCTTGAGGTCGCGGGTGATGACGTCGCCGTAGCCGAGCGCGTCGAACTTGACCGCGTCCGGGTTGGTCTTGGGGTCGGAGTCGTAGACGCCGTCCACGCCGTTCTTGCCCATGAGCAGGGCCTCGGCGTCGATCTCCAGGGCGCGCTGGGCGGCGGTGGTGTCGGTGGAGAAGTAGGGCATGCCCATACCGGCGCCGAAGATGACGACGCGGCCCTTCTCCAGGTGCCGCACGGCGCGCAGCGGGATGTACGGCTCGGCGACCTGGCCCATGGTGATGGCGGTCTGCACGCGGCTGTCGATGCCCTCCTTCTCCAGGAAGTCCTGGAGGGCGAGGCAGTTCATGACGGTGCCGAGCATGCCCATGTAGTCGGAGCGGGCCCGGTCCATGCCGCGCTGCTGGAGTTCGGCGCCGCGGAAGAAGTTGCCGCCGCCGATGACGACGGCGACCTCGGCGCCGTCGCGTACGACGGCCGCGATCTCACGGGCGATCTTGTGGACCACGTCGGGGTCGACGCCCAGGCCGCCACCGCCGGAGAAGGCTTCTCCTGACAGCTTCAGCAGAAACCGGCCGCGTACCTTGCCGTCGTCGCTCTTCTGGGGCTTGGTGGTCATCGAGATCCCGCCTCTTTCACGTGGTGCACATACCAAGAAGGCCATTGCCGCCGGGGTGTCGTTCGCATCCCATGCTCGGCAATGGCCTCCTTGTCAGTTCTGCTGTCGTCCGTCACGCGCGTGTGGGTGACGGCGTGCCCGGACGACCTGCCCTCGACCCTATCGGGAGTGGGCGTCCGTCGCGGTACGGACTCAGATGCCGACCTTGATGCGCGAGAAGCGCTGAAGGGTGACACCGGCCTCGTCCAGGACCTTCTGGACCGACTTCTTGTTGTCGAGCGCGTACGGCTGACCGAGCAGCGTCGCGTCCTTGAAGAAGCCGTTCACACGACCGTCGACGATCTTGGCGATCGCGGCCTCGGGCTTGCCCTCGGCGCGGGTGGTCTCCTCGGCGATGCGACGCTCGGACTCGACGACCTCGGCCGGCACGTCCTCCTTGGCCAGGTACTTCGGCGCGAAGGCGGCGATGTGCTGGGCGATGCCCTTGGCGACCTCGGCGTTCTCCTTGTCCAGCTCGACGAGGACACCGATCTGCGGGGGCAGGTCGGGCATCGTGCGGTGCATGTACGCGAGAACGAAGCCGTCGGCGAACTGCGCGAAGCGGTCGAGGACGATCTTCTCGCCGAGGTTGGCGTTGGCCTCGTCGACGAACGCCTGGACGGTCTTGCCGGCCTCGATCTCGGAGGCGAGCAGCGCGGCGAGGTCGGCCGGGGCGGTCGCGGCGACGTGCGTGGCGATCTGGTTGGCGACGGCCTGGAACTTCTCGCTCTTGGCGACGAAGTCCGTCTCGCACTTCAGCTCGACCAGGACACCGGAGGTGTGGTCGTCGGCGATGAGGGAGACCACGGCGCCGTTCTCGGCGGAGCGGCCCTCGCGCTTGGCGACGCCCTTCTGGCCCTTGATCCGGAGCTCTTCGACGGCCTTCTCGACGTTGCCGTCGGCGTCGTCCAGCGCCTTCTTGCAGTCCATCATGCCGGCGCCCGTGAGCTCGCGGAGCTTCTTGACGTCGGCGGCGGTGTAGTTCGCCATGATCCTGGAATCTCTCTCGAAGTCTGAAGATCTACGGGCCGAACGGCGGGGGCTTCGCGGCCCCCGCCGTTCAGAACCCGGAGGGGTGAGGGGTCAGGCCTGCTCGGCGTCCGCGGCGGGGGCCTCGGCAGCAGCCTCGGCGGGCGCCTCGGTGACGGTCTCGGCGGCGGCCTCGACGGGCGCCTCGGCCTGCTCGGCGTCAGCGACCTTCTCGGTCTCGGCGGAGGTCTGGACCTCGGCGTCGTCGGCCTTCTTCTCGCCCTCAAGCAGGTCGCGCTCCCACTCGGCGAGGGGCTCGCTGGCGGCCTTCTCACCCTTGTCGCCGGTGTTGACGCCGGAACGGGAGATGAGGCCCTCGGCGACGGCGTCGGCGATGACGCGGGTGAGCAGGGTGACGGAGCGGATCGCGTCGTCGTTGCCCGGGATCTTGTAGTCGACCTCGTCGGGGTCGCAGTTGGTGTCGAGGATCGCGACGACCGGGATGTTCAGCTTCCGGGCCTCACCGACGGCGATGTGCTCCTTCTTGGTGTCCACGATCCAGACGGCGCTGGGCACCTTCTGCATCTCGCGGATACCACCGAGGGTCTTCTCCAGCTTGGCCTTCTCGCGCGAGAGCACGAGAAGCTCCTTCTTGGTGAGACCCGACGCGGCGACGTCGTCGAAGTCGATCTGCTCAAGCTCCTTGAGGCGCTGGAGCCGCTTGTAGACGGTCGAGAAGTTGGTGAGCATGCCGCCCAGCCAGCGCTGGTTGACGTAGGGCATGCCGACGCGGGTGGCCTGCTCGGCGATGGCCTCCTGCGCCTGCTTCTTCGTGCCGACGAACATGACCGTGCCGCCGTGGGCGACGGTCTCCTTGACGAACTCGTAGGCGCGGTCGATGTACGACAGCGACTGGAGCAGGTCGATGATGTAGATGCCGTTGCGCTCGGTGAAGATGAAGCGCTTCATCTTCGGGTTCCAGCGACGGGTCTGGTGACCGAAGTGGACGCCGCTTTCCAGCAGCTCCCGCATCGTGACGACGGCCATGGCCGCACTCCTAGGATTTCTCGGTTGTGCCGCGGATGCCGGACGGCTTCCGCGCCTGACGCCCGCGCGCGCCCTGCCGCAAAGGACCGAGGGGCGCTGACGGAGGCCGATGAGGGCCTCGTGTCGGGGCGTGCGAAGTCGACCCGGTGACCCGGATCGCCAGAAGAAGTGTACGGGACCCGCGAGGTGCCGGGTGACCTCGTTGTCCACAACCGGGGAGTACTCCACAGGTCCCGGCCCGACCTGGGGATCTGCGGGACCGTGAGCCCATGCGACGAACGATCCGCCCACTCCTCCACCACGCCGCCCGGTGGCTGTGCCTGCTCCCGGCGGCCCTGCTCCTGCCCTGGCCGTCTCCGGCCCCGCCCGTCCCGGTGTCGACCTCCACCGAGCAGGTCCCCGCGATCGCCGGCGCCTGGCCGGTGGGGAACCGTCCCCCGGTCTCCCGGGGCTGGGACCCTCCGGCGACGCCCTACGGCCGGGGCCACCGAGGCGTGGACCTGACAGCCCCGGCAGGCACCCCGGTCCGAGCGGTGGCACCAGGCCGAGTGACCTTCGCAGGCCAGGTAGCAGGCCGAGGCGTGGTCACGATCTCCCTCACGGGAACCCCGTTACGCACAACCTACGAGCCAGTGACACCCACGGTCCCCAACGGCACCGAGGTAACCCCGGGCACCCAGGTGGCCACCCTCTCCCCCACCCCGCTCCACTGTCCAACCCCCTGCCTCCACTGGGGCCTCCGCACCCCCAAGACCTACCTGAACCCCCTGCTCCTCCTACCCCCCTGGCTCCTAAACCCAGCCCACCCCCGACTACTCCCGGTCCTGAACATCCCGGTACCAAGGCAGCCCGCCCACTATGAAGCCACCGGACAAACCCCGGGCACCTCACCCACCCAGGACAACCACTGAACCCCGCTACCGCTAGAACGAACGCCCCCATCAACCCACCCAGGGCCGCGAGGAACGGCGCGACCAGCCCCCACCACCCCGCACCCGAAACACCACAAGACAACGAGCACTAAAGCCGACCAGCACCAATCCAACGCCCGACACCCCCACCCCCAGGGGCGCGACCAGCCCCCACCGACCCGCACCCGAAACACCACAAGACAACGAGCACTGAAGCCGACCAGCACCAATCCAATGCCCGACACCCCCACCCCCAGGGGCGCGGGGAACTGCGCGACCAGCCCCCACACCGCCGCACCCGAAACACCACGCGACGACGAGCACTGGAGGCCAGCCACTAGCACCAGACGGAACGCCGACACCCACCCCCCAGGGGCGCGGGGAACTGCGCAAACCCCCCACCGACCCGCACCCACCCACCCACGGCCCGCCCCCACCACCCCCACCCCACGCAAGGGCAAGAGGGCAAGAGGTCAAGAGGGCAAGCACCACCCACCGCCCCCTCCCCCGTGGGGGGGAAAGAACCGTCAGCCCGAAAAACCGCCCCGCACACCCCGCAGTGCCATAGAAACCGCCGCCGCAGTGATCGCCCCCGGCTCCTCCGCCGCCCCCAACTCGATCCGCCGCACAGCCGCGTCCACCACCCCTTGCAGCAGCATCGCCGCGAGCCGAGGCTCGGCATGCCCCAACTCCGCGAGCGCCTCACCGATCATCGCGACCAGCCCCCCGTGCGCCGCACGGATCTTCTCCCGCGCCCCGGCATCCAGCTCGACCGCGGAGATCGCCACGACGGCCCGGTGCCGCCGGTCCCCGACCAGCGCGAGCTGCTGACGCACATACGCCTCGACCTTGCCCTCGGCACTGTCCGCCCGCTCCATCGCCGCCGAGACCTCCGCGGCCCAGACAGGGAAGTCGACCTCGCACAGCTCTTCGACGACGGCCGCGCGGGACCGGAAGTACTCGTACACGGATGACCGCGCGAGCCCGGTCCGCTCGGCCAGGGCGGGGAAGGTCAGCGCCTCCGTACCGCCCTCGGACAGGAGGGACCGCGCCGCGTCCAGCAGGGCGGCTCGCTGCATCGACCGGTGCTCGGCCACGGAGGCCGCTCGAATCCTTGGCACGTCCACCACTTTACGGACGGACCGCCCCGGACGGGAGTCGCTCCACCGGGACACCTCCCCCGCCAGCCACTCAGCGGCCGAAACTCGCCAGCTTCGCCCGCAACTGAAGCACCGATTTGGTGTGGATCTGGCTGACCCGGCTCTCGGTGACCCCGAGCACGTTGCCGATCTCGGCGAGCGTGAGGCCCTCGTAGTAGTAGAGCGTGACGACGGTCTTCTCCCGGTCCGGGAGCGTGTTGATCGCCCGCGCCAGGAACCGCCGCAGCTCACGGTCCTCGACGACCTCCACCGGGTTGTCCGCGGCGGTGTCCTCCAGGGTGTCCATGAGGCTGAGCCGGTCGCCGCTCTCGCCGCCCACATGCAGCAGCTCCTCCAGCGCCACGACGTTGGCCAGCGACAACTGGCTGAACACGGCGTGCAGTTCATCCACCGCGATGCCCAGCTCGGCGGCCACCTCGCCCTCCGAGGGGGTCCGCCGAAGCCGCGCTTCCAGGGTCGCGTAGGCCCGCTCGACGTTGCGTGCCTTCTGCCGCACGGATCTGGGAATCCAGTCGAGCGCCCGCAACTCGTCGATCATCGCGCCCCGAATCCGGGTGATCGCGTACGTCTCGAACTTGATCTCCCGGTCGATGTCGAACTTCTCGATCGCGTCGATCAGCCCGAACACCCCGGAGGACACGAAGTCGGCCTGCTCGACGTTGGGCGGCAGGCCGACGCTCACCCGGCCCGCGACGTATTTCACCAGCGGCGAGTAGTGCAGGATCAACTGCTCCCGCAGCCGTTCGTCGGCCGTCGCCTTGTACGACCGCCACAGTTCGTCGAGCGTCGAGGGAGCCGGCGGCCGGACACTGCCACCGTCGCGGGCGGCTGGGGGGATGGCCGCCCGGTCGGACCCGGAGGTGTGCTGGGGCATTCGTCGCCTTGTGCCGTTCTTGCAGTGAAGTGGGGGTACCTGGGTGAGGTGTCGCGCTGGTGTCGAGTTGCCTGTCTCCGCGGCAATCCTTGTGAGCGTAGCGTGACTGGACGGTCGCAGTGCGCGAAGAAGTCGGCGGGAGGCGTGCGCAGATACGTTCCTCTAGGACCCCTCCGAGTCACGCTCGTCGCGCTGCGTGACTCGGCCGAGTCGTCAACTGCGGGAATTTGCACCGGTGTCCGGCTTACCCCGGACGGCCGAACACGCTCGGTCAACATCGACGTCGTTTCGCCCGGACCGAGATCACCGCCTGGCGTGTCAACTTCCAGCCGTCGCCGTGTCGTTCGACGTAGCCAAGTGAGCGGAGTTCGTACAGTCTCGCGACCGTGTCGTCCTGCGTGGTCTGTGCCCCGCGGGCGATCTCGGGGACCTGCGCGGCGCCCCGTCCCGGGAGTGCGGCGAGGACCTGCCGGGCGCCCGGGTCGAGCAGGTCACGGGGGAGCACGGGGCCTTCCCTGACCGGGGCGAGGTCGCCCATCTCCCCGACCACCTCGACGACTTCCGCCGCGTCGGTGACGAGGACGGCGTCCGCGCGCAGCAGCTCGTGCACCCCGCCGGAGAGGCCGCTGGTGGCGGGCCCCGGCACCCCCATCGTGTGCCGCCCAAGCCCTCGCGCGGCCCGTGCCGTGACCAGTGAGCCGCTGCGGTGGGCGGCCTCCACGACGACGGTGCCCCGGGTGAGGGCGGCGATGACCCGGTTGCGGACGAGGAATCTGCTGGCCGTCGGATGCTCGCCCGGCGGCAACTCACCGATCACCAGTCCCTGTTCCGCGATCCTGGTGAACAACTCCGTGTGTCCGCGCGGGTAGGGCCGGTCGACCCCGCAGGCCAGCACGGCGACGGTGGCCCCGCCGGCCCCGAGGGCGCCCCGGTGAGCGGCCCCGTCGACCCCGAAGGCACCGCCGGACACCACCACCCACCCCCGCTCCGCGAGGCCCGCCGAGAGGGTGGCGGCCATGTGGGAGCCGTACTCGGTGCACGCGCGGGCGCCGACGACGGCGACGGATCTCAGCGCCCACATCCGCAGACTGGGCCGCCCCCGCACCCACAGCCCCAGGGGCCGCCCGTCCCCGAGGTCGTCGAGCTGCCGAGGCCACTCGGTGTCCCCCGGGCACACGAACCGCACCCCGGCAGCCCGGGCGATGTCGAGGTCCCGTCGCTCCTCGGCGTCCCGCGCCCGGGCCACGAGCCCGGCCCACCGCCTGTCGGTCACCCCGGCCAGCTGCGGCCGCCCGTCCCGCACCCGCCGGGCCACCTCTGCGGCCCCCAACTCCCGCAACCACCGCCCGCCCACCTCGTCACCGGGCTCAAGCACCCGAGTGAGGAAGGCCCGAGCGACATACTCCTCACCGGCCCCACCGACGTCGGCCCTACCGACCTCGTCGCCCCGCGCACCCCCGTTGGCCCCGTCGGCCTCGCCACCCCCGTTCATATCGCTCACCCCGGTGCCCCGATGGTCATCGGTACCCCGCGGGGGACGCCCGTGCGGAGTTGCAGGGCGAGGGCGACGTCCGTGGCGTCGGGGCGGGCGTGGCCTGCGAGGTCGGCGACGCTCCAGGCGACGCGCAGGACCCGGTCGAGGCCGCGGGCGGTGAGGGCACCGCGTTCCAGGCAGCGTTCGGCCTCGTCCATGGCGCCCCGTTCCGCGTGCCAGCGGCTGCGCAGTTCGCGTCCGGGGACCTCGCTGTTGGTACCCCACGGGGTGTCCGCGAGCCGTGCGGCGGCGCGTTCCCTGGCCGCCCGGACGCGGCCGGCGACGGTCGCCGTGGACTCGCCCCGGGCGGCGAGCCCGGTGAGTTGGGACCGGGTGACCCGGTCCACCTGGACCCGTAGGTCGACCCGGTCGAGGAGGGGCCCGGACAGGCGGGCCTGGTAGCGGCGGATCGCGGAGGGCGCGCACTCGCAGAAGTCGTCCGTCTGCGTGAAGCGGCCGCACGGGCACGGGTTGGCCGCGAGCACCATCAGGAACTTCGCGGGGAACCGCACGACCCCCGCACTCCGCGCGATGACGACATGCCCCGCCTCCAGGGGCTGGCGCAGCGCGTCGAGGGCCCGGCTGCTGAACTCCGGGGTCTCATCAAGAAAAAGCACCCCGCGATGAGACAGCGAGACCGCTCCCGGCCGGGCGACCCCGGGTCCGCCGCCCACCAGCGCCTGCATGGTGGCCGAGTGGTGCGGGGCGCAGTACGGGGCGACGTCGATCATGGGCTTGCCCGGCGGCAGCAGACCCGCCACCGAGTGCACCGCGGTGACTTCGAGGGACTCCTGCCGGGTGAGGTCGGGCAGCAGCGCGGGCAACCGCTCGGCCAGCATCGTCTTGCCGGCTCCGGGCGCGCCCTCCAAAAAAAGGTGATGCCCGCCGGCCGCGGCGACCTCCACCGCCGTCCGCGCCGAGAACTGGCCGACGACATCGGCGAGGTCGTTCCCCTGGTCGAGCTGGGCCGTGTGCATCCCGGTGGCCGTGCCCGCGCCGGGGACGCGCAGTCCGGCCAGCAGCGGGTCGGGGCGGCCCTGCTCGTCCGGCGCCTCCTCGGGCACCGGTTCGTCGGTGAGGACGGCGATGAGCTGGCGCAGGCTGCGGACGCCGAGCACCGCCACCCCGGGCACCAGTGCCGCTTCCGCCGCGGCGCACTCCGGCACGACCACCTGCTCGTAGCCCGCGTCGGCCGCGGCGATCACCGCGGGCAGGATGCCCCGCACCGGCCTGACCCGCCCGTCGAGGCCCAGCTCCCCGATCATCACGAGGTCCACCAGCACCCGGGAATCGATCCGCTCGGTGGCCCCGAGGATCGCGCAGGCCACGGCGAGGTCGAACCCCGAGCCGCCCTTGGGCACCGAGGCCGGGCTCAGTCCCACCGTGAGTTTCTTCGACGGCCAGGCCGTACCGGAGTTGACCACCGCCGCCCGTACCCGGTCCCGGCTCTCGCTCAGGCTCTTGTCCGGCAGCCCCACCAGCGTGAACGCCGCCACGCCCGGCTCCAGGTCCGCCTGGACCTCGACGACGACTCCCTCGACGCCCACCAGCGCCACCGCACACGTCCGCGCGAAGCCCATCTCAGGCCACCCCCCGCGCGTGCTCGACCACGGGTGCGCCGCGCTCGGGGAGCAGGACGCCGACCAGGTCGATGCGGACGCCACCGGGCGGGGCCCCGCCGTGGGTCTGCGTCCAGCGCCCGGCGAGGTCGCGCAGCCGCCGCGCCTTCTCCGGGGTGACCGCGGCCATCGGGTGCTGGTACGAGCCGCCGGCGCGGGTCTTGACCTCGCAGACGACGAGGACGTCCCCGTCGTCCGCGACGATGTCGATCTCGCCGGTCCTGCCACAGCGCCAGTTGCGCGCCAGGACCGTCATTCCGGCCTCGGACAGCCGCCGCGCGGCCAGGTCCTCGCCGTACTTGCCCATCGCACTGCGTCGTGCGTTGCGTGTGTTCATGTGGGCACCACCTCCGGTGCTCACCGTCACGCATCCGCCACCAAGAAGTGGATCTTGGTGGACGGCTCAGCGATTGTGGACAACTCCGTCACTCACACGTGTGACACCGGCCCACGGATCGCGCCCCTCGTCAGCCCCCCGGCAGTTCGAGGTCGCTCTTGTTCAGCTCCTCGATGTTCACGTCCTTGAATGTGAGGACCCGGACCTGTTTCACGAAGCGGGCCGGCCGGTACATGTCCCACACCCAGGCGTCCGCCATGGACACCTCGAAGAACACCTCGCCCTGGACCGAGTGCACCTGCATCTCGTAGTCGTTGGTGAGGTAGAAGCGCCGCTCGGTCTCGATCACGTATTTGAACAGACCGACGACATCGCGGTACTCCCGGTAGAGCTTCAGCTCCATCTCGGTCTCGTACTTTTCGAGGTCCTCGGCGCTCATGGCATGTTCCCCTTCAGCCGTGCGATCCCACCATTGTGCGTCAGTACCGTGAGCCTCTAGACGATTTCCGTGTCAAGGATCTCGGGACTGTCCGGGGGACCTTCGTCGAGCAGTCTGGTCAGCAGCTCGGCGAGTCTGGTCGGATACACCGTCTCATGGGCCTGGCTCAGTTCCTCACACGTCCACCAGCGCGCTCCGGCGACACTGCGCCGTTCCAGCTCGGTGAGCCCGGCCGCCTCGGTCGCCGTCTGGGCCGTGCGGGCCAGCAGGAACCACTCGTCCTGATCCCAGCGCCGGCCCGCGAAGGGGAACGAGCACCTGCGCCGCCACAGCACCGGGCCGAGGTCGACCTCGGTGATCCCGGTCTCCTCGAAGAGTTCCCGCCGGGCCGCCTCCTCCAGCGTCTCGTCGCCCTCGACGCCGCCACCCGGCGTGAACCACCAGTCGTCCGAGGGGTCGTCCGGCTCATGGCCGTGCAGGAGCAGGACGCGGTCGTCGGGGTCGAACACCACCACCCGGGCGACCTTGCGCAGGCCCTCGGCGCCGGTACCGGCGGGGTCAGCGGGCACCCAGGGCCTCCGTCCCGCTGCGGGCGGCGCCACGGCGGCCGAACAGCTTCGCGAGGGGCCCGTAGGCACCGCCCCCGAGCACCAGCACCGCGCCCACCACGATGAGGGCGACGATCACCCGCAGCGGACCCGGCGTGGAGAGGCTGCCGAGGCTCGCGAACCCGGTGGGCCGCTGGAGCATCCCCTCCAGCGGCCACACCACGGCGTCCACGCGGGCCTTGACGGCGTCACGCGCGACCGTGCCGCTGGCCGCGTCGGTGAGGTGGGCGGTGGAGTCCAGCGAGCCCTGGCGTTCGTCGCCGAGCAGGAACAGTCGCCCCGCCGGCACCTTCACGGTCGCGAAGCCGGTGACCTCGGCGGCGCTGCCGGCCGGCAGATAGGGCTCGTCGATCGGCTTGCCGTCGACGGTCAGCTTGCCGTCGGTGCAGCAGGCGACCGTGTCGCCGCCCACCGCCACGACCCGCTTGACGAGGGACGCGTTGGTCACCCAACTCGTGTCGTCGAAGACGACGACGTCACCCCGGCGGACCTCGGCGCCGTCGACCCGCTGGGCCAGCACCCGGTCGCCCGCGGCGATCGTCGGTGCCATGGAACTGGTGGGCACGGTGTACGGGCGGTAGGCCACCGCTCCCCAGGCGAAGCCGCCGAGGAACAGCACGATGCCGAGTCCCACCGCGATACCGGACAACCGCTCCCCGAGCTTGCCCGCGCCCCGCGTGAGGCCGGTGCCGGCGCCGCGCGGGGCCGTACGTGTCGTGCTCTCGCCACCCATGGGTCCGCACCCTACCCGGCGGTACGGGAGCCGGTCAGCCCTTCCCCCGAGGCCGGGAGGCAAAGGCTCCTCAAACGCTTTCGCCCCCGGAGAGGAGGTCTCCGGGGGCGAATCACGCACCGTGCCGCGCTAGCGCGTCTCGGCCGGGGCGATCCGGCGACGGCGCCACAGGGCGATCGGCGCGACGCCGACCAGCGCGACGGCGTTCGGCGCGATGGTCAGGGCGGCGGCGGACGCCTTCTGGTCGTTCAGACCGGCCTGGTCGAAGGTGTCCGGGATCGGCAGGGTGCTCCAGCGGTTGATCGGCCAGGCGATCACGATGGCGCGGCCGACGACGTCCTTCACCGGGACCATGCCGTGGTTCGCGTCGCTCTGGTTGTAGCGGGAGTCCCGGGAGTTCTGGCGGTGGTCGCCCATCACCCAGAGGTAGCCCTTGGGGATCTTCACCGTGAACTGGCCGCCCTGGTCGTCCACGCTGCACGGGGTGTTGCCCGGGTAGACGAACGACGCGTCGTTCAGCGCCTTGCCGTTGACCTTCAGCGGGCCGGTGCCCTTGCAGGAGACGGTGTCGCCGCCGACGCCGATGACCCGCTTGATGAGGTCCTTCTCCTCGGCCGACGGCATCAGGCCAATGAAGCTGAGGACCTTCTGCAAGGCGTTCGGGTTGGCCGTGGGCTCGCCCGCCAGCCAGTTGTCCGGGTCGTGGAAGACGACGACCTCGCCGCGCTCGGGCTCGGAGCCGAACCACGGGGTGAGCTTGTCCACCAGCACCCGGTCGCCCTGCTGGAGGGTGTTCTGCATCGAGTCCGACGGGATCGAGAACGCCTGCACCAGGAACGTCTTGATGAGCAGGGCGAGGACCAGCGCGATGCCGATCAGGATCGGCAGCTCCTTCCAGAAGGAGCGCTGCTGCTTCGGCCGCTTCCCGCCGCCCTGCCCGTCGTTCCTGGTCCGCTCGTCGGCCGCTGCGCCGTCACTCCCGGGGGTCACAGCGCCGTCCGCCGTCGGGTCGGCCTCGTCCACGGGGTGTCCGCGGTGCTCCTCGCCGTCGTGTCCGGATCGTGCGCCAACCGCCACATCCCCCACGCCAACTCCTAACTCTGTGCCGCTGCCTGCCCCAGGTCCGGCGCAGGCCCACCACTCCCATAACGAGCGGGAGTTCCGCAGGGGTCGGGAGGAGGGTCGTTCCGTTCGGATCGTCGGAGGCAACCCTATGCGACGGCTGGGCGGCCCCGGTCGCCCCCGAGGCCGAGTTGGTCACCGAGGAGAAAGTTTTAGGTTCCTTGAGGGTGTTCCAGTGACCGAACGGCCAGGCGATGACCATGGCCCGTCCCACCACGGAGTCCAGGGAGACGGTGCCGCCGTAGTCGGTGTCCTGGTGGACGCGTGAGTCCGCGGAGTCGGCCCGGTGGTCCCCCATCATCCACAGCCGCCCCTTGGGGACGGTGATGTCGAACTCCTGTATGGAGGGCGCGTTCCCGGGATACAGGTAGGAACCTTCGCTCAGGGGAACGCCGTTGACGGTCACCCGCCCCTGGGAGTCACAGCACTTGACCCGGTCGCCGCCGACCCCGACGACCCTCTTGATGAGGTCCTTCTCGTCGGCGGACGGCAGCAGGCCGATGAAGGTGAGGCCTTCCTTGACCTGTTTGACGACGATGGGGTCGTCCTGCTTGGTGGTGGTCTGCTCGTCCGCGAGCCAGCCGCCGGGGTCCTTGAAGACGACGACGTCACCGCGCTGGGGCTCGGAGCCGAACCAGGGCGTGAACTTGTCGACGAGGACCCGGTCGCCGACCTGGATCGTCTGTTCCATGGAGCCGGACGGGATCACGAAGGCCTGGAGGAGGAACGTCTTCAGCACCAGGGCGATCAGGACGGCGACGCCGATCAGCAGCGGGACCTCCTTGACCGCGCTGCGCTGGCGTCGTCGTTTCACCTTGCGCTGGAGCTTGCGGCGCTCGGCGCGGCTGCGGCCACCGCTCGGGGCGGCGGCGGGCGCGGTGGCGCGCCGGGAGCCGGTGGGCAGCAGGTTGGCCGCCGCGCTGTCGGAGGCTCCGCGCGGGCGGCCCCGGTTACCCATGGACACCGCCGGCGGCGGGTACGCGCGCGTAGGCGACGGGGCGGTGCAGGCGGGTCCAGTGGGCGGTGGGCCAGACGATCCAGTCGGCCCGTCCGACGACCCGGCCGACCGGGATCATGCCGCCGCCCGGGGAGCCCAGATGGTCGCGGGAGTCGCTGGAGTCGCCGCGGTGGTCACCGAGGACGAACAGGGTCCCGGCGGGCACGGCCACGTCGAAGGGGACCGTGGACGGGCTGTCGCCCGGGTACAGGAACGTCGACTCGTCGACCGACCGGCCGTTCACGCTGATCCTCCCCGCCTTGTCGCAGCAGACCACGTGGTCTCCCCCCACCCCCACAACGCGCTTGATGTAGTCGCCGTTCCCGAAGTATCCGGTGCCGTCGAAGACCACGACATCACCGCGGCGCGGCGCGGCTCCGAAACGGTACGCCACCTTGTTTACGAGAACGCGGTCCCCGATCCTCAATCCCTGTTCCATGGAACCGCTGGGAATCTGGAAGGGCTGGACCACGAAGGCGTTCAGCAGCAGCGAGAACACCAGGCAGCTCAGGAGGGTGGCGCTGATGAGGCCGCCGGGCAGCCAGCGGGCGACGCGGTCGTGCAACGAGAAGCGCGACCGTCCCTCCGGTCCTTCCGGGTCCGAGGTGGCCTCGGGTGCGGAAGGGTGGGAGGAGCGGTCGCGCTCCGTCGACTGTGCTTCGGTGTCCATCGGGGCCAGATGTTATCCGGCCCCGCTGTGACGGCCCGAGGTCGTTCAGTTGTCGCGCTTCTCCTTGATCTTCGCGGCCTTGCCGCGCAGCTCACGGAGGTAGTACAGCTTCGCGCGACGGACGTCACCGCGGGTGACCAGCTCGATCTTCTCGACGATCGGCGTGTGCACCGGGAAGGTGCGCTCGACGCCGACGGAGAAGGAGACCTTGCGGACCGTGAAGGTCTCGCGCACGCCGGCGCCCTGGCGGCGGATGACGACGCCCTTGAACTGCTGCACACGGGAGCGGTTGCCCTCGATGACGCGCACGTGGACGTTGACGGTGTCGCCGGGGCGGAACGCCGGGATGTCGCTGCGCAGCGATGCGGAGTCGACGGTGTCGAGCAGGTGGGACATGTCGTCTGCTTTCTTCGTTGATGCCACAGGTCATCAACGGAAGGTTGAGTTCCAAGAAGGGGGTCGTGCGGTCGGGCGGACGTCGTGTCCCCCTGTGGCAGGGGCGCACGCCGGACGGACGCACAACAGCGACCTATTGTTCCACGGCCTCGTGCCTGCGCCAAAATCGGCCGTAGGGTTCCCCGGCCGGATCGGGGGCCCAGCCCAGGATGGAGAGCATCTCGCGGTCCTTCTTGTCGAAGGCCTTGGGGTCGCAGCGCTCGATCAGGTCGGGCCGGTGGGCGGACGTGCGCGCGAGGGCCTCGTCCCGCCGCCAGCGCGCGATCTTGCCGTGGTGGCCGCTGAGCAGCACGTCCGGGACGTCCCGGCCGCGCCAGAGCGGCGGCTTGGTGTAGATGGGGCCTTCCAGGAGGTTGGCCATGGCGCCGGGCGCGAAGGAGTCGTCCCGGTGCGACTCGGCGTTGCCGAGGACGCCGGGCAGCAGCCGGGCCACGGCCTCGGTGATGACCAGCACCGCGGCCTCGCCGCCGGCCAGCACATAGTCGCCGATGGACACCTCATGGACCGGCATCCGGGTCGCGTACTCGTCGATGACCCGCCGGTCGATGCCCTCGTAGCGGGCCGGCGTGAACAGCAGCCAGGGCCGCTCGGACAGCTCGACGGCGAGTTCCTGGGTGAACGGCCGTCCGCTGGGCGTCGGCACGATCAGCGCGGGTGCGCCGAAGCCGGCCTCGTAGCCGTCGGCGAGGGCGGCGTCGAGGGCGTCGCCCCAGGGCTCGGTCTTCATGACCATGCCGGGTCCGCCGCCGTAGGGGGTGTCGTCGACGGTGTTGTGGCGGTCGTAGGTCCACTCCCGCAGATCGTGCACGTGGACGTCGAGCCGGCCCCGCGCGCGTGCCTTGCCGACCAGGGAGACGTTCAGCGGGTCGAGGTACTCGGGGAAGATCGTGACGACGTCGAGGCGCATCAGGACTCGTCCCGGGTCGACGCGATCTCGGCGGCGTCGTCGATCAGCCCGGGGGGCGGGTCGATGACGGCACGCTGTTCCTCCAGGTCGATCTCGGTGACGATCTCTCCGACGAACGGGATCATCACCTCGCTGCCGTCCGGGCGCTCCACGATGAACAGGTCCTGGGAGGGCAGGTGGGAGATCTCGGTGATCCGGCCGACCTCCGTGCCGTCCACGGTGACCACGTCCAGGTCCATCAGCTGGTGGTCGTAGTACTCGTCCTCGCCGTCCGGCAGTTCCTCCGGGTCGATCTCGGCGATGAGCAGGGTGTTGCGCAGCGCCTCGGCGCCGGTGCGGTCGGTGACCCCCGCGAAACGCAGGAGCAGCCGACCGCTGTGCACGCGCCCGGTCTCGATGGTGAGCGGGCCCGTGGAGGCGGGGTCGGTGGTGAGGACGGCGCCGGGGCCGAGCCGCAGCTCCGGCTCGTCGGTGCGGACCTCGACGGTGACCTCGCCCCGGATGCCGTGGGCACGGCCGATCCGTGCGACTACCAGCTGCACTTGTGACGTTCTCCTGTTCTGACGACAACGGGCCGGGGACGGCCCACTGGCCCTCCCCGGCCCGAGCCGGTGCTGCGATGCGACGTCAGCGGACGTTGTCCACGTCGACGAGGTCGACCCGGACTCCGCGACCGCCGATGGCACCCACGACGGTACGCAGGGCGCGCGCGGTGCGGCCGTTGCGGCCGATCACCTTGCCGAGGTCGTCGGGGTGGACCCGGACCTCCAGCACGCGCCCACGGCGCAGGGTGCGCGAGGCGACCTGCACTTCGTCGGGGTTGTCGACGATGCCCTTCACGAGGTGCTCAAGAGCCTCCTCAAGCATGCTCTCAGGCCTCGGTCGACTCGGAAGCGGACTCGGCGGCGGCCTCGTCCTTCTTCTCAGCCTTCTTCTTCTGGGTGATGGCCTCACCCTTGTTGTCGTTGTCGCCACCGAGGGCCTCGAACGACGGACGCGCGGGCTTCGGAGCCGGCTGGAGCAGCGGAGCCGGGGCGGGCTCGCCCTTGTACTTCTGCCAGTCGCCGGTCTTCTTCAGGATGGCGAGGACGGGCTCGGTCGGCTGCGCGCCGACGGAGAGCCAGTACGCCACGCGGTCCGCGTCGACCTCGATGCGCGAGGGGTTCTGCACCGGGTGGTACAGACCGATCTCCTCGATGGCCCGGCCGTCACGGCGGGTACGGGAGTCGGCGACGACGATGCGGTAGTGGGGCGAACGGATCTTGCCCAGACGCTTCAGCTTGATCTTGACTGCCACGGGAGTGGATTCTCCTGATTTTGACGTGATGGGGCACGGCAGATGGCCGCGTGGGGTTGCGGTACCCGAATGCCCCGATGGACGCGTCAGCCGGAGGAGAGAGGGGTCCTGTGCGACTGTCGAGTACAGCTAGCCATTGTGCCACAGCCCGGGGACACCCCCGCCCGGGGTGTCCCCAGGGCATGCCTGACGGGCACCCGACGTCTCGGATGCCCGTCAGACCACGCACGTCACCGGGGCGGAACGCCGCTTCGGCGGCCGGTGGGGACGACTGCCACGAACAGCCGTCTCCACTCAGGCCGCGCCCACGACCTCCGGAATCCGGAACGGTTTCCCGCAGCCCCCGCACACGATCGGGGCCTGGGCCAGCACGGACGGGACGACCCGTACGTTGCGACCGCAGTCGCAGACGGCCTTGACCCGGACGCCGCCCCCGGAGGAGCCGTGCCGGGCCGCCGGGCCTCGGAAGGAGCGGGCGGTGTCGGAGGAGGTGGCCGCGGTGTGGGCCTTCAGCGCGCGCTGGAGGCGTTCCATCGTCGGCCGGTAGCGGCGTTTGGCTTCCGGATTGAGGGTGACGAGGGAGAAACCGCTGCTCGGATGCGGTTCCTCGGGGTGGTCCAGGCCCAGTTCCTCGGCGATCGCGAGGAATCTGCGGTTGTGGTACCGGCCGGCCCGGGAGGTGTCGCGTACGCCGCGGGCGGCGGCGACGCCGTGGACTGCCTCATGGAGCAGTCGCTCGAAGGAGAGCTCGTGACCGCAGGCGGACGAGGACTCCCCGATCAGGGACTCTGGCGCGGCGAGGTCTGGCAGCTCGGGGTGGTACCGCTGAATATCGGCCCACGCCTGTGCCAGCTCCGCGGCGAGAACAGGTGGTGTCTGTGTCGTGCTCACGTAATGACAACGAGCGGAGGTGCCCCTGTGTTCCTATTCCGGGCCATCCCAAATATTTTGCACGTACCCGTCAGTTGCCCCTGATGTGTCCTGACGAGGGCGGGTGCGCTGATCTGCGGAGAAGCCTCACAGCTCATCCCAAGCCGGTGCGTAGGCTGACGTACGCACCGGCGCGTAGGCGATGTCCACGCGCCGGTGCGACCATGATCCGTCGCCGCGCAAGAGCCTTTTTCGGCCGCGTCCGCCCCGCCCAACTCCCCACGTGGGGACCGGAACCGGAGCGGTGACCGGCGGACCGGTGTCAGTACGCGCGGGCCACCACAGCGACGTTACCGGGCGCGTCGTCCGCTGTCGGCACCGCCCCGTCCGCGCCGACCAGACAGCGCACCGTCACCGCGTGCTCGGCCAGCCTCTCCTCGCCCTCCGGGCCCAGCGCCGCCCACGGGATGCGCGCCCAGCCCCCGGCGGTGGCCGCCTCCACGGCCTCCTCGAACGTCGACACCTCCGAGGTCCGGGACACCCGGCGCTCCCGGGACTGCGTCAGCAGCAGCGCCTGGTCCGCTTCGAGAATCCCCGGCAGCAGCGCGGCGACCGACTCCAGCGCGACCGGCTCCTTGCCGCCCGGAATCCGCCGCACCAGCATCGCGGTGCCGTGCTCCAGGTCGCGCGGGCCGATCTCGACGCGCACCGGCACGCCCTTCAGCTCCCAGTCGACGGCACGGCGGCCGAACGGCGTGTCCGTGCGGTCGTCCACCTGGACCCGAATCCCGGCGGCCTTCAGCCGGGCGCCCAGCTCGCGGACCCGGGCGAGGACCGCCTCGTCGTCCTTGATGGCGACGACGACCACCTGGACCGCCGCCAGCCGGGGCGGGACGCGCAGGCCGTGGTCGTCGCCGTGGGTCATCACCAGGGCGCCGACCATCCGGGTCGTCGAGCCCCAGGAGGTCTGCCAGACGTACTCCTCCCGGCCGTCCCTCGACAGGTACCGGGTGTGGAAGGCCTGGGCGAAGTTCTGGCCCAACTCGTGGCTGGTGGCGAGCTGGAGGGCCTTGCCGTCGCCCATCATGCCTTCCAGGGTGAGGGTGTTGATGGCTCCGGCGAAGCGTTCCCTGGCCGTCTTGCGGCCCGGCACGACGTCCATGGCGAGGACGTTCTCCATGAAGTCGCCGTACACGTCACGGTGGATGTGCGCGGCGTACGCGCGGGCGTCCTCGTAGGTGGCGTGCGCGGTGTGGCCCTCCTGCCACAGGAACTCCGTGGTGCGCAGGAAGACCCGCGGGCGCAGCTCCCAACGGACCACGTTCGCCCACTGGTTGATCAGCAGCGGCAGATCGCGGTAGCTCTGCACCCACTTCGAGAAGTAGTCGTTGACGATCGTCTCGGAGGTGGGCCGGACCACGACCGGCTCGTCGAGTTCCTTGCCGCCGGCGTGTGTGACGACCGCGAGTTCGGGTGCGAACCCCTCGACGTGCTCGGCCTCCCGGGTCAGGTAGGACTGCGGGATGAACAGCGGGAAGTAGGCGTTCTGGGCGCCCGATTCCTTGATCCGCGCGTCCATCTCCTGCTGCATCCGCTCCCACAGGCCGTACCCGTACGGTCGGATGACCATGGTGCCGCGCACCGGGCCGTTGTCGGCCAACTCCGCCTTGTTGATGAGGTCTTGGTACCAGCGCGGGAAGTCTTCGGCCCGCGGTGTGAGAACGGGGGGCTTTGCCATGGCGCGATGGTACGGGTCCACGTTGCCGGAATGTGAATTCTCGCCACTCGCGCGTACGAGCGCCAACCGGACGCCACAACCCCTGGACGCGGCTCGTCGCACGGAGTTACCTGGCATACGGGGGGCGTCACGGGGGGCCACGGAAACGAGCACTGCACCGACTCTCGGCGGATTGGGGCGCTTCATATGACACCGACGCTCGTGCGGCAACACCCACCGCACGCGGGGGAGATACCCCGCGTGGACCCGTACGCACGCGCGCGTGACTGGTCGGAGATCCAGGAGCGGATGCTCGTCCCGCTCTTCGAGGCCGTCCACGCACGACTGGAAGTGGCCGCGGGCACCCGCCTGTTGGGCCTCGGCTGCGGCTCGGGGCTCGCCCTGCTGATGGCGAGCGCCCGGGGCGCGCACGTCACCGGCGTGGAACCCGGCTGCCCCGAGCGGCTCGCTCTCGCGCGGGAACGGCTGCTTCCTCGCGCACGCGCGCGTGCCGCCGTCCGGCTGGTCCACGGTTCGCCCCGGGACGCGGCCGACCCGCAGGCGCCGGCGTTCAGCGTCGTCACCGCCTTCGAACCGGTGGGCTGCCGGGACGGCGACGCGGAGCGGCTCGGCGGGCTTCTGCGGGCGGCGGTGCCGCTCGCCGCTCCGGGGGCGCCCGTCGTGCTCACCGGCTGGGGCCCGCCGGAGCGCTGCGCGACGACCTCCGTGCTGCGGGTGGCCGGGCATCTCGCGGACTCGCCCGGCGCCCAGGACAGGTGGCGTTCGGCCCGCCGCGACGACCTGGAGGACATCGCCGAGCGGGCCGGGCTGCGGGTCGACGGATCGGGCCGGGTCTCCTGCCCGTTCGGCTACGCCGACCTCGACAGCGCCGTGCGCGGCCTGCTCTCCACCGGCCTCTTCGACGCGGCGATCACCGCGACCGACCAGGCGCAGGTGGACAAGGAGATGGCCGAGGCGCTGCATCCGTATGTGCGCCCGGACGGCACGGTGTGGATGCCGAACGTCTTCCGTTACCTCATCGCGCGCGTGCCCTGACCCGGCCACAGGTCCGTCTCCCCCGGGGTCCCGTTCTCCAGGCGGGGCCTGGGCGAGGGCGTCCAACCGGCCCCGGCGCTGGCCGGGTTCGCGGCGCGAACGATGCCGGGGGCGCCCCTGGACGAGGGGCGCCCCCGGCGTCGTTCGGCCGGTGAAACCACCGGCCGGTGAAGCGTCAGCCCATGAACTTCTTGAACTCGTCGGGCAGTTCGAAGTCCTGGCCGCCCGGCAGGCCGAGGGCGTCGCCGCCCTGGGGCCCGGCGGCGCGGCGGGCGGCGGCCTCGTCCTCCTGCTGCTTGCGCTTCATCGGGTTGCCGGAGCGCTGCTTGCCCTTGGCCTGCTTCTGCTGCTTCTTCTGCCGGCCGGGGCCACCGCCCATGCCGGGCATCCCGGGCATTCCCGGCATGCCGCCGCCCTGGGCCATCCGGGACATCATCTTGCGGGCCTCGAAGAACCGCTCGACCAGGCCCTTCACCGCGCTGACCTCGACGCCGGAGCCCTTGGCGATACGGGCGCGGCGGGAGCCGTTGATGATGTGCGGGTCCTGGCGCTCGCCCGGGGTCATCGACTTGATGATCGCGGCGGTGCGGTCGACATCCCGCTCGTCGAGGTTGTTGATCTGGTCCTTGATCTGGCCCATGCCGGGGAGCATGCCGAGCAGCTTGCTGATGCTGCCCATCTTCCTGACCTGCTCCATCTGGGCCAGGAAGTCGTCCAGGGTGAAGTCCTGGCCCTTCTTGGACGCCAGCTTGGAGGCCATCTTCTCGGCCTCTTCCTGGCTGAACGTCTTCTCCGCCTGCTCGATCAGGGTGAGCAGGTCACCCATGTCGAGGATGCGGGAGGCCATCCGGTCAGGGTGGAAGGCGTCGAAGTCGTCGAGCTTCTCGCCGTTCGACGCGAACATGATCGGCTTGCCGGTCACCGAGGCGATCGACAGGGCCGCGCCGCCGCGGGCGTCGCCGTCGAGCTTCGACAGGACAACGCCGTCGAAGCCGACGCCGTCGCGGAAGGACTCGGCGGTGTTGACGGCGTCCTGGCCGATCATGGCGTCGACGACGAAGAGGATCTCGTCGGGCGAGACCGCGTCGCGGATGTCGGCGGCCTGCCGCATCAGCTCCTCGTCGATGCCGAGGCGCCCCGCGGTGTCCACGATCACGATGTCGTGGACCTTGGTCTTCGCGAACTCGATGGAGTCCTGGGCGACCTTCACCGGGTCACCGACGCCGTTGCCCGGCTCGGGGGCGTAGACGGCGACGCCGGCCCGCTCGGCGACGACGCTCAGCTGGTTGACGGCGTTGGGGCGCTGGAGGTCGCAGGCGACGAGCAGCGGCGAGTGGCCCTGCCCCTTCAGCCAGTGGCCGAGCTTGCCCGCGAGGGTGGTCTTACCGGCGCCCTGGAGACCGGCGAGCATGATGACGGTCGGCGCGGTCTTGGCGAAGCGCAGCCGCCGGGTCTCGCCGCCGAGGATCGTGACGAGTTCCTCGTTGACGATCTTGATGAGCTGCTGGGCCGGGTTCAGGGCCTTGGAGACCTCGGCCCCGACCGCCCGCTCCTTGACCTTCTTGATGAAGGTGCGTACGACGGGGAGCGCCACGTCCGCTTCGAGGAGCGCGATGCGGATCTCACGGGCCGTGGCGTCGATGTCCGCCTCGGACAGCCTGCCCTTGCCCCGCAGGGACTTGAAGGTGGCTGACAGGCGGTCGGAAAGAGTATCGAACACGGCGGCGTCGGTCCTTGGGGTCGGCGACAGTCTGGGCTGCCCTCCAGGGTATCCGGCCCCGCAAGCGATTCGTCCCCGCCTGCCGGTTACGGAGAACTGCGGCAGACGGGGACGCGAGCGGGGCGGAGGGCGGGACGGGCGAGGTCAGGCCCGCAGCAGTTCCTCCAGTTTGCGGGCGGCGGTGGTCGCCTCGTCGGGCGGGAGGGGCTGGCCGTCGGTGCCGGTGACGTAGAAGGCGTCGACGGCGTTGGCGCCGAGGGTGGAGACGTGCATGCTGCGCACCCGCAGGCCCTCGTCCTCCAGGGCGCGGCCGAGCCGGAACAGCAGGCCGGGGGCGTCCTGGGCGCGGACCTCGATGACCGTGGCGTGCCGGGAGGCGGCCGGGTGGACGGAGACGGTGGTGGGCGGCGCGATCCAGCCCCGGCGGCGCGGATAGGCGGCGTCGCGTTCGGCGAGGCGGCCCGCGATGTCGAGGGTGCCGTCGAGGGTGCGGACCAGGTCGGCACGGAGCCGGGTGGCCTGCGGGAGCGAGCCGTACTCGGCGGAGACCCGCCAGTCCAGCAGGAGAACGGCGCCCTCGACGCCGTCGGGGAGGTCGAGGGTGCGCAGCTCGGCGGTGCGCACGGTGAGCCGGTGCAGGGCGAGCACCCCGGCCACGGCGGGCAGCACGCCGGGCTGGTCGGGGACGGCGATGAGGAGTTCGACGCCGAGCGGCTCGGGGTCGCCGGACGGCTGGTCCTCGGGCGCCGGCTCGGTCTGCGCGCGCAGCGACAGGACGGGGCTGCCGGTGGCGAGGGCCTCGATGGCGAGCCGTTCCTGTTCGGCGGTGACGGCGGTCTCGGGTGCGTCGAGGTCGTCCCCTGCGAGGACGGCGGCGACGCGTTTGACGAGGTCGGTGACGAGGGAGGCGCGCCAGCTGGACCAGGCGGCGGGGCCGGTGGCGAGGGCGTCGGCCTCGGTGAGGGCGTGCAGCAGGTGCAGGGTGCCCTGGGTGCCGACGGCTTCGGCGACGGCGCGGACGGTGGCCGGGTCGTCGAGGTCGCGCCGGGTGGCGGTGTCGACGAGCAGGAGGTGGTGGCGGACCAGCGTGGACAGCACGGTGACGTCGGCGCGGTCGAAGCCGATCCGGGCGGCGACGTCCTTGACGATGATCTCGCCGGCCACCGAGTGGTCGCCGGGCCAGCCCTTGCCGATGTCGTGCAGCAGGGCGGCGACCAGGAGGAGGTCGGGGCGGCTGACGCGGCGGGTGAACTCGGAGGCGCGGACGGCCGTTTCGATGAGGTGGCGGTCGACGGTCCAGACGTGGACGGCGTTGCGCTGCGGGCGACAGCGCACCCGCTCCCAGTCGGGCAGCAGCCGGGTGATCAGCCCCTCGGCCTCCAGCGCCTCCCACACCTCGACGGTGGGGCGCCCGGAGCCGAGCAGGGTGACGAGCTGGTCGCGGGCCTCGGCGGGCCAGGGGGTGGGCAGCGGGCGGACCGAGGCGGCGAGGCGGCGGACGGCGTGCAGCGAGAGGGGCAGTCCGGCCTGGGCGGCGGCGGCCGCGGCGCGCAGCGGCAGGACGGGGTCGCGTTCGGGGCGGGCGGCGCGGGCGAGGACGACCTCGCCATCCTGTTCGACGACGCCTTCGGCGAGCGGGGAGCGGTCGGTGGCGGGTTTGCCGCCGCCGAGCATGGCGCGCAGCCGGGGCCGCACCGAGCGGGAGCGCAGGACGCGGCCGACCTCGCGCCAGGTGACGTCGCTGGCGTAGGAGATGACGCGGGCGGCCTCGTAGACCTGGCGCAGCAGGGTGTCGGCGTCGAGGAGGCCGAGTTCGGCGGCGACCTGGTCCTGTTCCTGGAGGGCGAGCCGGTCGCCCGCGCGGCCGGTGGCCAGGTGCAGGGCGTCGCGGACGTCGAGGAGGCGGCGGCGGGCGTCGTCGAGGCCCTCGCGGGGGGCGTCGGCGAGCCAGGAGGCGGCAACGGCTCTGAGGGCGGTGGCGTCCCGGAGGCCGCCGCGGGCTTCCTTGAGGTCGGGTTCGAGGAGGTACTGCAACTCGCCCTGGCGTTCGGCGCGTTCGGCGCAGAGTTCCTGGAGTTCGGGGAGGCGTTTGGGGGCTTGGTTGCGCCAGTCGGCGAGGACGGCGGTGCGCAGTCCCGCGGTGACGCCGAGGTCTCCGGCGAGGTGGCGGGCGTCGAGGAGGCCGAGCTGGACCTTGAGGTCCTCGGCGGCGGTCCTGCGGGCCTCGGCGGGGGTGCGCACGGAGTGGTCGAGGGCGAGGCCGAGGTCCCAGACGGGGTACCAGATGCGGTCGGCGAGCGCGGCGATCCCGGCGGTGTCGGTGCCGTCGTGCAGGAGAACGAGGTCGAGGTCGCTGCGGGGGGAGAGTTCGCCGCGTCCGTAGCCGCCGACGGCGACCAGGGAGACCCCGCGCAGGCCCTCGGCGCCGGCGGTGAAGAGGCCGGTGAGCCACTCGTCCGTCAGTTCGGCGAGGGCACTACGGCGCGGCGGCCCGGACCGCGCCCCCTCCTGGAGGAGGCGCAGCCGGGCCGCCGCGTAGCCGCTGGGTCCCGAATCCTCTGCTTCGTTGCGCACGTCCGTGCTCGTCACCCAGCGACTCCTGTTCGTTTCTGTACTAGAGCGCGTGCGCTGTCTACTACAGCGCGTCCGGGCCGCGCTCGCCGGTCCTGACCCGTACGGCCGTCTCGACGGGCAGGGACCAGACCTTGCCGTCACCGATCTTGCCGGTGCGGGCGGCCTTGACGATGACGTCGATCACCTGTTCGGCGTCGTCGTCCTCGGCGAGGACCTCGACGCGGATCTTGGGGACCAGGTCGACCGTGTACTCGGCACCGCGGTAGACCTCGGTGTGGCCGCGCTGGCGACCGTAGCCGCTGGCCTCGGTGACCGTCAGTCCGTGGACGCCGAAGGCCTGGAGGGCTTCCTTGATCTCGTCGAGCCGGTGGGGCTTGACGACTGCGGTGATGAGCTTCATGCGTCCACCTTCTTGCCGGCGGCGGGCGCGGCCGGGACGGCGCCGGAGCGGCCGCCGCCCGCGCCGCCGAAGTCGTATGCGGTCTCGGCGTGCGAGGTCTGGTCGAGGCCGGTGATCTCGTCGTCCTCGGTGGCCCGGAAGCCGATGGTCTTCTGGATGACGAAGGCCAGGATGAACGTCACCACGAAGGTGTAGCCCATGACCGAGAACGCGCCGATCGCCTGGGAGACGAACTGCTTGAAGCCGCCGGCGCCGTTGATCGCGAGGAAGCCGACCATGAGGGTGCCGAGGACACCGCCGACGAGGTGGACACCGACGACGTCGAGAGAGTCGTCGAAGCCCAGCTTGAACTTGAGGGAGACGGCCCAGGAGCAGACTGCGCCCGCGACGACGCCGATGAGGAGGGCGCCGAAGACGTTGACGTTGCCGCCGGAGGGGGTGATGGCGACGAGGCCGGCGACCGCGCCGGAGCAGGCGCCGAGGGTGGTGAAGGCACCGTGCCGGATGCGCTCGTAGGCCAGCCAGCCGAGCATCGCGGCGCCGGTGGCGACCTGGGTGTTGAGGGCCATGTTGGCGGCGACGCCGTCGGCGGCCAGCTCCGAGCCGGCGTTGAAGCCGAACCAGCCGAACCACAGCAGGGCGGTGCCGATGAGGACCATCGTCAGGTTGTGCGGGCGCATGGGGTCCTTCTTGAAGCCCACGCGCTTGCCGACGACCAGAACTGCGGCCAGGGCGCCGATACCGGCGTTGATGTGCACGGCCGTGCCGCCGGCGAAGTCGATGATCGCCGGGTCGAGCTTGGCGAGCCAGCCGCCGCCCCAGACCCAGTGGGCGACCGGGAAGTACACCAGGGTGACCCAGAAGGCGACGAAGACCATCCAGGAGCCGAACTTCACCCGGTCGGCGAGGGCGCCGCTCATCAGGGCCGGGGTGATGACCGCGAACAGCATCTGGAACAGGGAGAAGGCGAACACCGGGATCTTGCGACCGGCGAAGTTCTCCATGAGGGTGTCACCGGTGACGCCCTTCAGGCCGACGAGGTCGAGGTTGCCTACAAAACCTCCGACGTCACCGCTGAAGGCGAGTGAGTGACCATAGAGCACCCAGAGCACGCTCACGATGCCCAGGGACACAAAGGACATCATGAGCATGTTCAGGGTGCTTTTGGTGCGGACCATGCCTCCGTAGAAGAGGGCAAGGCCCGGCGTCATGACCATGACCAGAGCAGCGCTGATCAGTACGAATCCGGTATCTCCAACATTCAAGGCCTTGAGACTCCTTCTGCGGATTCTGCGGAACGGCCCTGTGCGGATGCCTGTGACAACGGGCCGACTGTGTTGAGGAGACTGGCTCAAACCGATTTCACGGAGCGCGTGGATGTGTTTCCCGGACGTGACGAAGTGGTCCGGCGCGTTACGGGCAGGTGACAGCCATGACAGCACGGAACAGCCAGGTTTCGGTGTCCTTGCCGTCGGCGTGCCTCGACGTCGGGCTGGCCGAAAACCGCCGGACGGGGGTGCGCGGAACGTGCCGGTGACGAGGACCGGCCGCGGGCGGCCTTCCGATTGACCTGGCGTAGGGGAGCCGAGTCGGGCAGTTCGGGAGGGCCGGCCGCGGCCGGGGTTCCGGGGGTCCGCGAGGCGTCAGACGGCCTCGGCGGACTCGGGCAGCTCGATGGCGAGCTTGTCGGTGAGGTCGACGACCTCGGCGAGTTCACCGAAGTCCCGCACGGCCGTGTCGACCGTCTTTCGGATACGGGTGTTCACGCGCTCGGAGCGGACCTTCTTGGCAACCGCCATGGCCTGCCCGGCGAGCACGGCGCTGTGCTCGGGCTCGCGCTGGAGCAGATGGACCGTGGCCATGCCGATGAGGTTGAGCGCATACGAACGCTGATGCTCGCCGTCCTGGGAGAACAGCTCCACGGCCCGCCGCATGAGGGGCTCGGCGAGCGAGGCGTAGGTGGGGCTGCGGCCCGCCACGTAGGCGAGGTCGCGGAAGGAGTGGCTGTTCTCGCCGTGCAGCTCGGCCTCGGAGAAGAAGCGAATCCAGTCGGGGTCGGGCTCGTCCCAGTCGGCGGCATCGGCGAAGACGTCCTCGGCCATCCGCACGGCACGCTTGCAGCGGCTGGGCTGGCCCATGTTGGCGTAGGCGCGGGCCTCCATCGCGTGCAGCATCGCCTGGGTGCGGGGCCCGGCGCAGTCCCGGCTGCCGTACTGGGCGAGGTGGATCAGCTCCAGGGCGTCCTCGGGGCGGCCCAGGTGGATCATCTGGCGGCTCATGCTGGAGAGGATGTAGGAGCCGAGCGGCTTGTCGCCGGCCTCCTTGGCCGCGTGCAGGGCGAGGACGAAGTACTTCTGCGCGGTGGGCTGGAGGCCGACGTCGTAGGACATCCAGCCCGCCAGCTCGGCGAGTTCGGCGGCGACCTTGAAGAGGCGGCGGGTGGTGGCGGCCGGCTGGGGTTCCTGGAGGAGGTCGGTGACCTCGTGGAGCTGGCCGACGACGGCTTTGCGGCGCAGGCCGCCGCCGCACTGGGCGTCCCACTGGCGGAACATCACCGTGGTGGACTCCAGCAGGTCCAGTTCGGGCGGGGAGAGCCGGCCGCCCCTGCGGTGGGCGCCGGCCGGTTCGGGCTCGGCGCGCGGGGCCTGCGGTGCGGGGACCAGCCAGCGCTGCATCGGCTCGATGAGAGTGGGTCCGGCGGACAGGGCGAGGGCACTGCCGAGGAAGCCGCGCCGGGCCAGCATCAGGTCGCTGCGCGAGAACTCGCTGAGCAGGGCGATCGTCTGCGGGGCGGTCCAGGGGAGGTCGACACCGCTGGCGGAGGGCGACTGGCGGGCGGCGCGCAGTCCGACGTCCTCGACGGAGACGACGCAGCCGAAGCGCTCGGAGAACAGCTCGGAGAGGATGCGCGGGATCGGCTCGCGGGGGTTCTCACCGTCGAGCCAACGGCGGACCCGGGAGGTGTCCGTCGAGATGTGGTTGGCGCCTAACTGCCGTGCCCTGCGGTTGACTTGGCGGGCCAGCTCACCCTTGGACCACCCGCTTCGCACGAACCATGAGGTGAGCAGCTCATTCGGGCGTTTCTCCGCGCCGGTCGCGGTGCTACCGCCTGCGCCGTTGCCACTCAACTGGAACGCCCCCACTCCCTGAGACCACTTGCCGCTGTCTGCGTCAAGCCCTATCAGAATGCCGGTAAACAGGGCCGCCCGTCCCGGAGTTGTCACCCCTCGAACGGAGAACCGAGTTGCCTCCGGCATACCCACGAGTGCACATGCCCCAGGCCTCGTGTACTCAAAGTAGTCCTACGATCACCCCCCGGGCCACGGCGATCCAGGAAACGCCACCATTCGCCACCCCTTCGAATGAACTCACGGTCGCCCGTTCAGGATTCACTTGACACATGACGAACGGAAGTGGGCGCAACGAAGCGTTCGGGGGCGCATTTCGTCGCGCCCACGACCCCGGGACCTCTTGAGCGCCGCCTGAACGGCCCAGAACCGGGCAAGGGGAAGCAGAGAGTCACGTCGTGCATCCGTGCCGTAACTGACGGCGCGCCGGACCCGTTGGAGGGGGTATGGGTTTCACGATCGGCGGTATCCGGGAGATCCGCTCCGGCACTCGTCGCCGCGGTCGCTCCGAGGAGTGCGTCGCTGTCGCCGAGTTCACCGGACTCTGGGGCTGGGAGGTGGTGCGGGGGGCGCGGGCCGCGGGCGGTGCCTGTTCGTGCGGCCGCAAGGACTGCCCGGCGCCGGGCGCGCATCCACTGGAGTTCGCCCCCCGGCTGCCGGCCGGCGCGACGCTCGACGAGGTGACCGAGGCATGGGCACGGTTCCCGGGGGCGTCCGCGATGCTGGCGGTGGGGGGCACGTTCGACGTCATCGAGGTGGCGGAACCCGCCGGCCGCCGCGCCCTCGTCCGCCTGGAACGCATGGGCCTCCCCCTCGGCCCGGTCGCCGCGACCCCTGACGGCCGCGCCCACTTCTTCGTCGCCCCGGGTGCCGCCGCCGAACTGCCGGGCCTGCTCTACCGGTTGGGCTGGGACGACCCGGCCTCCCTGGATCTGCGCGGCCTCGGTCCCGGGACGTTCATCACCGCCCCGCCCTCGGACCACGGCGGCCTCGGCCCGGCCCGCTGGCTGCGCGCCCCCGCCCTGGACACGGCCACCCACCCGCCGAAGGGCCGCCTGCTGCTCGGCACCCTGGCCTACGTCGCCCACCGCTCACGCGCCTGACCGCACCGCCGTTCCCGCCGCCGCTCGGCGGCCTCCCGCAACGGCGAAGCGCCCGTCCCCGGCCATGTCTCGGGGGCGGGCGCTTCTTCGCGAAGGCCAGTGCTGGACTCACTCTCCGATGAGGGCATCCACGAACGCCTCGGGCTCGAACGGCGCCAGGTCGTCCGCGCCCTCACCGAGGCCGATCAGCTTGACGGGCACGCCCAGTTCGCGCTGGACGGCGACCACGATGCCGCCCTTGGCCGTGCCGTCCAGCTTGGTGAGGACGATGCCGGTGATGTCGACGACCTCGGCGAACACCCGTGCCTGCACAAGGCCGTTCTGCCCGGTGGTGGCGTCGAGGACGAGGAGCACCTCATCCAGCGGGGCGTGCTTCTCGACGACGCGCTTGACCTTGCCCAGCTCGTCCATGAGGCCGGTCTTGGTGTGCAGACGGCCCGCGGTGTCGATGAGGACGACGTCGACGCCCATCTCCTTGCCCTCCTTGACCGCGTCGAACGCGACGGAGGCGGGGTCACCGGCCTCGGGGCCGCGCACGGTGTGGGCGCCGACCCGCTCGCCCCAGGTCTGGAGCTGGTCGGCGGCGGCGGCGCGGAAGGTGTCGGCGGCGCCGAGGACGACGGTGCGGCCGTCGGCGACGAGCACCCGCGCGAGCTTGCCGGTGGTGGTGGTCTTGCCGGTGCCGTTGACGCCGACGACCATCACGATGCCGGGCTTGCGGCCCTCGGGCTCGGTGCGCACGGCACGGTCGACGTCGGTGCCGACCAGCTTGAGGAGTTCCTCGCGCAGCAGGGCGCGCAGTTCGTCGGGGGTGCGGGTGCCGAGCACCTTCACCCGGGCGCGCAGGTTCTCGACCAGCTCCTGGGTGGGCTGCACGCCGACGTCGGCGGTGAGCAGGATGTCCTCGACCTCCTCCCAGGTGTCCTCGTCGAGGTGCTCGCGCGACAGCAGCGTGAGCAGCCCCTTGCCGAGGGCGTTCTGGGAGCGGGAGAGGCGGGCGCGCAGCCGGACCAGGCGCCCGGCGCTGGGCTCCGGCACCTCGATCCCGGGCGCCTCGGCGGACGGCTCCTCGACGGCGACGGGGGTCGAGCCGGCGGGGAGGTCGACCTCCTCTATCGTCCGGCGGGACTCGTCGCGCGGGGTCTCGGCCTCGTCGCCGACCTGCGGTTCGGCGGGAGGGGCGGTGAGGTCGGGGGCGCTGGGCGGGGGCGGGGGCAGCGGCTTCTTGCGCCGGCTGCCGACGACGAGCCCGCCGATCGCGCCGAGCACGACCACGGCGATGACTACAGCAAGGATGACGGTTTCCATATCCCGACCAGTATCGGCCATGCCCCTCGACGGGGCCCAGCGATACCGCCCCGCGAGGAACAGAGCGGACCCGAGCAGAACCACAGCGGAACACAGCGGACCAGGGCGGAGGGGTGGCGCGGTCCGCGGCTGTTCCGTGACGCCGTACTGCCCCGGCTCGGTGGGTGAGCCGGGGCAGTACGTCCTATGGGGGTCGGGGAGAGGGCAGCGGGGACTTGGCCTTCTCCCCGGGTTCGGGGGGGGCGGTCAGCCCATCTCCTCCAGCGCCTTGCCCTTCGTCTCCTTGACGAACTTGAGCACGAACGGGATGGAGAGGGTGGCGAAGACCGCGTAGATCACGTAGGTGCCGGACAGGCTCCAGTCGGCCAGCGACGGGAAGCTCGCCGTGATGGCCCAGTTGGCGATCCACTGCGCGGAGGCGGCGACACCGAGGGCGGCGGCGCGGATGTGGTTGGGGAACATCTCGCCGAGGAAGACCCAGACGACCACACCCCACGACAGGGCGAAGAAGAGCACGAAGACGTGGGCGGCGATCAGGGCGACCCAGCCCTGGGTGGCGGGCAGCTTGCCGTCGACCAGGTGGGAGGAGAACGCCCAGGCCTCCAGGGCGAGCCCGACGGCCATGCCGACCGAGCCGATGAGGGCGAGGGGCTTGCGGCCGACCCGGTCCACGAAGATCATCGCGATCACGGTGCCGACGATGTTGATGATCGACGTCGTGAACGAGTAGAAGAACGAGTCCGTCGGGTCGACGCCGACCGACTGCCACAGCGTCGACGAGTAGTAGAACGCGATGTTGATGCCGACGAACTGCTGGAAGACCGAGAGGCCGATACCGACCCAGACGATCGGCTTGAAGAGGAACGAACCGGAGCCGCCGAGCAGGTCCTTGAACGTCGACTTGTGCTCGCTGCGCATCACGTGCTCGATCTCGTCGACGCGGGCGTCGAGATCGGCGTGCTCGCCCTCCACCTCGGCGAGGATCTGCCGGGCGCGGTCGCGCTTGCCGACGGAGATCAGGAAGCGCGGGGACTCGGGGATCGCGAAGGACAGCATGCCGTACAGGACGGCCGGGACGACCATCACGCCGAGCATGACCTGCCAGGCCTCCAGGCCCATCAGCTGGCCGCGCTGGTTGCCGCCTGCGGCGTTCAGCAGGCCCCAGTTGACGAGCTGGGAGATGGCGATGCCGATGACGATCGCGGCCTGCTGGAAGGAGCCGAGCCGGCCCCGGTAGGCGGGCGGGGCGACCTCGGCGATGTAGGCGGGGCCGATGACGGAGGCCATGCCGATGGCGAACCCGCCGACGATCCGCCAGAAGGCGAGGTCCCACAGCGCGAACGGCAGGGCCGAGCCGATGGCGCTGACGGTGAACAGCACGGCGGCGATCTGCATACAACGGATGCGGCCGATGCGGTCCGCTATCCGGCCCGCGGTCGCGGCACCGACGGCGCAGCCGATCAGGGCGATCGCGATGACCTGGGCCAGCAGCGCGGACCCGATGTCGTAGCGGCTGCGGATGGCCTCGACGGCACCGTTGATCACGGAACTGTCGTAGCCGAAGAGGAAGCCGCCCATCGCGGCGGCGGCCGCGATGAAGATGACATGCCCGAGATGATCGGGGTGAGCCGTTCGGGCTCCTGGCTGGGGGGCCTGCGTACTGCTGGTCACGATCAACTCCTCGGGCCACCGGCAACGCTGCCGGGTGGGGTGAGCCCTGCAAGTGGTGGTACCCAGTGGCGCATAAGTTCGCGCCACACACCACCTGAAGGTAAAAGCAACGTTGCAGAGACTATGCCTTCAAGTTTCGAAATCAATAGTCCCGTTGCTGTGAGGAAGTAGACAGATCTGACCGAAGAATCGTCGGTCTTGAGTTCATCTCTTGAAGGCAGAGTGAAGAGTTAACGCAGGCGCTGCGAGATGACCTTGGAGACGCCGTCGCCCTGCATCGAGACCCCGTACAGCGCGTCGGCGACCTCCATGGTCCGCTTCTGGTGCGTGATCACGATGAGCTGCGAGGCCTCCTGCAACTCCTGCATGATGCGGATCAGCCGCTGGAGGTTGGTGTCGTCGAGGGCGGCCTCGACCTCGTCCATCACATAGAACGGGCTCGGCCGGGCCTTGAAGATCGACACCAGCAGCGCGACGGCCGTCAGCGACCGTTCGCCGCCCGACAGCAGCGACAGCCGCTTCACCTTCTTGCCGGGCGGGCGGGCCTCGACGTCCACGCCCGTGGTGAGCATGTGGTCGGGATCGGTCAGGATCAGCCGGCCCTCACCGCCGGGAAAGAGCCGCCCGAAGACGCCCTCGAACTCCCGTGCCGTGTCCCGGAAGGCCTCCGTGAAGACCTGCTCGACCCGCTCGTCGACCTCCTTCACGACCTGGAGGAGATCGGTCCGGGTCTTCTTCAGGTCTTCGAGCTGTTCGCTCAGGAACTGGTGACGTTCCTCCAGCGCCGCGAACTCCTCCAGGGCCAGCGGATTCACCTTGCCGAGTTGCTGATACGCCCGTTCGGCGGACTTCAGCCGCTTCTCCTGCTCGCCGCGGTGGAACGGCCGGGGCTGGTTGCGCGGGTGCCCGGGGTCGGCCGGCAGCTCCTCGCCGTCGGCCGGCGGGGAGGGCGGCACGGGCTGGTGGGGGCCGTACTCGGTGACGAGGCCCTCCGGTTCGACGCCCAGCTCCTCCAGCGCCCTGGTCTCCAGCTGCTCGATCCGCATCCGCTTCTCGGCGCCGAGCACCTCGCCCCGGTGCACGGAGTCGGTCAGCTTGTCCAGCTCGGCCTTGAGGTCACGCCCCGCGCCCCGGGCGACGGTCAGCTCCTGCTCACGCCGGGCCTTCGCGCCCTCGGCGGCGGACCGCTCCCGGTCGGCGCGGGCGAGCGACACCTCGACGTGCGCGAGCAACTGGCGTGCCCCCGAGGCGACGGCCGAGGCGACGGCCGCCTCGTGACGCAGCCGGGCCCGGCGCTGTTCGGCACGCGCGCGTGCGTCGCGTTCGGCGCGGGCGGCGCGGTCGAGGGAGTCGGCCCGGCCCGCGAGCCCCTTGACGCGCTCCTCGTGCGTACGGACCTGGAGGCGGGCCTCCATCTCGGTCTGCCGGGCATTGGCGCCGTCGGCGGCGAGCCGGTCGCGGACGGTGGTGTCGGGCTCCTCCTCGACGGGCATCTCCTCGGCGACGGCCAGCCGTTCGGCGAGTTCCTCGACGTCCCCGAGCGCCCGGTCGAGGGCCTCCTGCGCCCGCGCGGCGGCGGCCACGGACCGCTCGGCCTCACCGGCGGCCCCCCGCGCCTGCCCGGCGAGCCGCCCCAGCTGCTGGGCGAACGACGACTTCTCCCGGTCGGCGGCCCGGCGCCGCTCCCCCAGCTCCTCGACCGCCCCGGCACACTCCCGCCGCCGTTCCCCGGCCGCCTGCTGCGCCCGCGCCGCCTCCTCACACCGCACGGCCAACTCCGCCAGCTCCCCGGCGGCCTCGTCGACAGACGCCTGCACCTCCAGCAGACTCGGCGCCCCGGCCGACCCACCCTGCGCGAAATACGCCCCGAGCAGATCCCCTTCACCGGTGACGGCGGTCAACTCGGGCCGCGCATAAACGAGTTCCTCAGCCTCCTCCAACGTCCCCACGACCACGACCCCCCGCAACAGCCGCCGCACAGCGACCATGAGATCACCGGGCGCCCGAACCAACTCGGCAGCATAAGGAGGACCGACGGCCAGCCGGTTCGGAACGACGCCGGGGCCGGACGGGGTGCCCTCGACGAGCGGAACGGAGTCACCCGACCCGGTGCCCGGCAAGGGCAACCGGCTGTCGTTGGCGGCCGTCGGGTGTGGGTCCTCCGGGGGGCCTGTCAGGAGGAGGGACGCTCGGCCCGCGTCCTGTTTGCGGAGGAGGCGGATGGCTTCGGCCGCTGATGCCGGGGTGGTCATCGCGATCGCGTCGGCCGCCGCGCCGAACGCCGCCGCGAGGGGGATCTCGTAGCCCGGGGTGACGGTGAGGAGTTCGGCCGCGGGGCCGAGCAGACCGGTGAGGCGGTCCCGCGCGTCGAGGAGGGCGCCGGTGCCGTCCTTGCGGCGCAGGCCGAGGGCGAGGGTCTCGTGGCGGGCCTGCGTCGCGGCCCGGCGGCGTTCGACGGCGGTGACCGTCTCGCGGGCCGCGGTGAGGGCGGCCTCCGCCTCGGCCAGCTGCCCCTTGGCGGCCTCGTGCCGCTCGGCGAGTTCGACGTCCCCGGCGTCGAGGCCCTCGACCTCGGCCCGCAGCGCCTCGTACTCCTCCTGCGCGGCGACGGCCCGCTCCTGGGCCTCGTCACGGGAGGAGGCCAGCCGGTCGATCTCGGCCTCGGCGGCGGCGGCACGCGAACGCGCCGCTCCGACCTGCCCCCCGAGCCGGGCGAGCCCCTCGCGCCGGTCGGCGATCGCCCGGGCGACGTCCTTGAGGCGCCGTTCCTCGACGGTCAACTCCCGCTCCAGTTCGGCGCGGTGCTCGACCGTGTCCTCCAACGCCCGCTCGGCCGCCTCCAACGCCGCCTCCAGCTCGGCCTCCTGCTCCCGCACCCGGGCCGCCTCGCGCTCCAGGTCCTCGGGGTCACGGCCGCGCCGTTCCTCGGGCGGTGCCGAGGTGGCGCTCTGCACGCGCGCGTCGGCCAGCGACACCGTGCCGCGCACCCGTTCGGCGAGCTGGGAGAGGTCGTACCAGGTCTGCTGGGCGCGCTGGAGACGCGGGGTGAGCTGCCGCACCTCGTCCTCAAGGAGCCCCTCGCGCTGGAGGGCCTGCTTCAACTCCCGCTCGGCTGCCTCCTTGCGGCCCTTGAGGGCGGCCTCGTCGGCGACCTCCGTGCGCAGGGCGTCGCGGAGCCGGACCAGGTCGTCGGCGAGCAGCCGCAGGCGGGCGTCGCGCAGGTCGGCCTGGATGACGGCGGCCCTGCGGGCGACGGCGGCCTGGCGCCCCAACGGCTTGAGCTGGCGGCGGAGTTCGTCGGTGAGGTCCTGCACGCGCGCGAGGTTGGCCTGCATCGCGTCCAGTTTCCTGAGCGCCTTCTCCTTGCGCTTGCGGTGCTTGAGGACACCGGCCGCCTCCTCGATGAAGGCGCGGCGCCCCATGGGATCGGCGTGCAGGACGGAGTCGAGCTGGCCCTGTCCGACGATGACGTGCATCTCGCGGCCGATGCCGGAGTCGGACAGCAGTTCCTGGAAGTCGAGGAGACGGCAGGTGTCGCCGTTGATCTGGTACTCGCTGCCGCCGTTGCGGAACATGATCCGGGTGAGGGTGACCTCGGCGTACTCGATGGGCAGCGCCCCGTCGGAGTTGTCGATGGTGAGGGACACCTCGGCGCGGCCCAGCGGGGGGCGGCCGGTGGTGCCGGCGAAGATGACGTCCTCCATCTTGCCGCCGCGCAGCGACTTGGCGCCCTGCTCGCCCATGACCCAGCTGAGCGCGTCGACGACGTTGGACTTGCCCGAGCCGTTCGGGCCGACGACGCAGGTGATGCCCGGTTCGAACCGGAGTGTGGTCGCCGACGCGAACGACTTGAATCCGCGGAGGGTCAGGGCCTTGAGGTGCACGCCGCCGGACTCTACCTTTCCGGGGCAGTCCCCTCCATGAACGTACTGTTTCCCGCGGTTTCACCCATGAACGTGCAGGGCACACCAGACGTTAAAGAGTGGGAGGGGCGACGGGGGCAAGAAAGAAGGGACGCCGAAGCGTCCCTTGCAACTCTGAGTGACCTCAGTGGTACCGAGTGATCTGAGCGGTTCTGACGACGGTGTGATGGGCACAGGCGGCCCCACCACTGCTGTCGTCGGTTCGGTGGATCGAGGGTTCGAAGCAGTGATCAGGTGAGCGCAGGCTCTGCCTGGCGTGCGTCGATGCTCTCCAGAAGCGAGTCGTGAGAAGCGGCAGCCGTCAGCTCGTCGTTTTCGGCCTGAATCCGAACCAGCTCGGATTCGAGGTCCTGGACGCGCTGCTGGAGCCGTCGCATCTCGGCGAGGAGTCGCGGGTCGGAGCCGCCGACGTAACCGAGAAGCGCCTTTGCCATGATGGATGGTCCTCCACAATGAGTGACCGACCGAAGCGGTGTGGGTCGTGTAGGAATCGCACCCGCGATGCTTGGCATTCTTGATTTTTTGGTGCCGTTCAACCATGCCAAACAGCTGAGGTGCGCGGGGCTTTCAGCGTCTCACCAAAAAGTTTGACGGTCAACACGATCACACCCCGTATTGGCGGGCGGCCCGGTGCGCGCGGCCTGGAATCGGCGGCGCCGCTTTACCTTCGGGGCCCTGGGGGCGCAGTGGTCAGCTGTACCTCGGGAGCCTGCCACGACAACCTGTTCTTGGCAACCACCAGGCTCTTTCCGCTCCGGGCAGGTGCCAGGGGCATGCCCACGCGCCGCGCACCGGGCCTCCTCACCGTCCGGAGTCAGCGGATCGCGAAGCCGTCGTAGCCGCCGCGCGGTGTGTCCCAGATCTCCGTGACGCCGTCCACGCGCCCGGGCGTGTCCTCGCCCTGGAGCCAGTCGAGGAGCCCCTCGCAGCCGCCCCGGGCGCCCTCCGCGACCACCTGGACCCGGCCGTCCGCCAAATTGAGAGCAAAGCCACTCAGCCCGCCGATCTCCAGGGCTTTCGCCCGGGTGAACCAGCGGAAACCGACACCCTGAACATGTCCGCGCACCCACGCGACCAGCCGTACTTCCTCGTTCATGGCTGCAACCTAACGGTCCAATGTCGCTCGGGACACATCCTTGTCTCCGCCCATGCGGTACCGTCCCGACCCAATGAATCTCATATGAAACCCACTCCATCGAGTGAGTTTTTGGTTGACCGGGGGGACGTGTCGACCGCCAGGACGAGGAAGGCAAGGACATGGGACGCCACCGACGCTCCGCCGCCGGCCGCGCCGCCACGGGCCGCGCCACGGGGGGCACCACGCCGCACGGCTCTTACACGGGCGGGCACACTCCGCTGGACTCGAACGACTTCGCACACGACGCGTCGGGCGGCGCGGGCGTCCAGGGCTCGCGGGGGGCGCGCCCGCTGACCGAGGACGGCCAGGCCGACGCGTCCGCGCGCAGCGCCGCGTACCTCTTCGCCACCGAGGACGACTTCCGCACCGTCTTCCCCGCCGACGGCTTCACGCCCGACGGCGGCGGCCCGGACGGCGGCAGTTCGCGCCGCCGCCGCAAGAAGCGAATAGCCACGCCGGTGCGCACCGGACTGCTCGGTGTCTCCGCCGCCGTCGCCCTCGGCACGGTCGCGGTGGCCTCGGGCGCGGTGCCCGGCCTGCACGACTACAGGCTCGGCGGGGGCGGGAGCGGCGACACCGCCCAGGCCGCCGCCGGTTCGCCGTCCAACTCGGCGAGCGAGCAGGGCGGCACCTCCGGCAGCGCCGCGAGCCGGGGTGCCGGTACCTCGACGAGCCGCGACGCCGAGCGCGCCGAGTCGCCCTCGCCGACCCCGTCGACGGCGTCGCCCGCGCCCAGCACGAAGGCGCCGGAGAAGAAGAAGCCGACGGCGACGCCCAGCAGGAAGCCGGTGCCGACGCCCTCGCAGCGGGAGACCGAGCAGCAGCCGACGGCGACGCCCACCGAGGCGGCGGTGTCCACGGAGGCGGCCGCCGAGGCGGAGGTGCTGCACCTGGTCAACGAGGAGCGGGCCAAGGTCGGCTGCTCGGCGCTGGCCGCCAACAGTGCGCTCGGGGGGTTGGCGCGGGACTTCAGCACGGCCATGGCCGAGCAGGGGTTCTTCGACCACACCGACCCCAGTGGCGCATCCCCGTGGGACCGGGCGGCGAAGGCCGGGATCACCAACCTCGGCGGCGAGAACATCGCCCGGGGGCAGTCTGATCCGGCGGCGGTGATGGACGCGTGGATGAACAGCCCCGGGCACCGGGCGAACATCCTGAACTGTGACTTCAAGACACTGGGCGTCGGAGTCCACTTCGGGTCCGGCGGGCCCTGGTGGACACAGGACTTCGGCTACTAGGTCACCGGTCGGCTTCAGCGCCGTGGGGCACCCCACTGGCCAGCACCAGCAGCTTGCGCTTACTGGAAGTTAGCGCAAGCTGCTGGTTTGCGCTGTGCTCCCGTACTCTGGGGGGATGAGTGGTGTCGAGGAGTATGACGTGTTCGCCAAGGGGTGTCCGTCCCGGGGGACCCTGGAGCACATCACCGGGCGGTGGGGCGGGCTGACGCTCGGGGCGTTGTACGAGGGGTCGCTGCGCTTCAACGAGCTGCGGCGACGGGTGGACGGCGTCAGCGAGAAGATGCTGTCCCAGACCCTCCAGGCGCTGGAGCGCGACGGCCTGGTGCACCGCGAGGCCCAGCCCACCAATCCGCCCCGCGTCGACTACGAGCTGACCCCGCTCGGCCGCGAGGTCGCCGACCGGCTGCTGAGCCTCATGCGGCTGCTGGAGGCCCGCATGGACGAGGTGCTCGCGGCACGCCTGAGCTACGACAGCCGCGGCGGCCGCTGACAGCGCGGGCAGAAGTAGCTGGAACGGTTCATCCACGGACGTCGGCGCATCGGCGTCCCGCACCGGTTGCACGGCAGCCCTTCGCGCCCGTAGGCGTCCAGTGACCGGTCGAAGTAACCCGACTCCCCATTGACGTTGACGTAGAGGCTGTCGAAGCTGGTGCCGCCGACGGCGAGCGCCTCGTTCATCACATCCCGTACGTGGCCCAGGAGTTCGGCGGTGCGCGGGCGGGTGAAGCCGGTCGTGGGGCGCTCGTAGTGCAGGCGGGCCCGCCAAAGGGCCTCGTCCGCATAGATGTTGCCGACGCCGCTGATCAACGACTGGTCGAGCAGGGCCCGTTTGACGGTGCTGCGCTTGCGGCGCAGGGCCTGGTGGAAGGCCTCGTCGTCGAAGAGCGGGTCGAGGGGGTCGCGGGCGATGTGCGCGATGACGTCGGGCAGCCCGTCCGGCGTGGTGTCGTGCAACGACAGCCCGCCGAAGGTGCGTTGGTCGACGAAGCGCAGCTCGGTGGCGAGGTCGTCGGCGAACCGGACGCGAATCCGGAGGTGTTTCTCGGCGGGCGCGGTCTCCGGCTGGACCAGGAGCTGGCCGCTCATCCCGAGGTGGGCGAGGACCGCCTGCCCGGTGTCCTCCAGCGGCAGCCACAGGTACTTGCCGCGACGGCTCGGCACGCCGATCCGGTGTCCCGCGAGCCGGTGCGCGAAGTCGTCGCCCCCGGCGAGGTGCCGGCGCACGGCACGCGGGTGCAGGACCTCGGCGTCGGCGACGACCCGGTGGGCGACCCAGCGCTCAAGTCCTCGCCGGACGACCTCGACCTCGGGCAACTCGGGCATGCGATCCCCCGTGACGTACCGGTGCACGGTCCGAGCGCCCGCCCCGGGAGGGGGACGGGCGCTCGGAGTGCGTTGTTTCGTTTCCGCTCAGGCGGAGACGGACGACGGCTCTTCGCCGTCCGCCGCGGGCTGTTCGGCCTCCGCCGCCTTGGTGCGTTCGTCCGCTGCCTCGCGGATGGAACGCCAGGCGGACTCGGCGGCCTGCTGCTCCGCCTCTTTCTTGCTGCGGCCGGTGCCGGTGCCGTACGAGACGCCTCCGACGCGGGCGGCAGCAGTGAAGGTCTTCTCGTGATCGGGGCCGGTCTCCGTGACCAGGTACTCGGGGACACCGAGCCCTTCGGTCGCGGTCAGCTCCTGGAGACTGGTCTTCCAGTCCAGGCCGGCTCCGAGGTTCGAGGACTTCTCGATGAGCGGGTCGAACAGGCGGTGCACCAGTTCGGAGGCCGCTTCGAGGCCCTGGTCGAGATAGACCGCGCCGATCACCGCTTCGAGGGTGTCGGCGAGGATGGACGCCTTGTCCCGGCCACCCGTGCCCTCTTCACCCCGGCCGAGCCGGATGAAGGAGCCGAGTTCAAGGCCGCGACCGACCTCCGCCAGCGCACGTGAGTTGACCACCGCGGCCCGCAGCTTGGCCAGTTGGCCTTCGGGCAGGTCGGGGTGGGTGGTGTACAGCGTGTCGGTGACGACGAGGCCGAGCACGGAGTCCCCGAGGAACTCCAGCCGCTCGTTCGTCGGCAGACCGCCGTTCTCGTACGCGTAGGAACGGTGGGTCAGCGCACGCACCAGAAGGGCGGACTCCAGCTGGTAGCCGAGCCGCCCTTCCAGAAGCGTGTGGGACGAGGCCGTGTTGTCCGACGGGGCACTCCCGTTGGTGCGGGGAGCGTTCTTCTTCGGCGTGGACACGGTGCCTCTCACCAGCCGCTCAGACCTCGAGGACCTGGCGCTTGTTATAGGTGCCGCAAGACGGGCACGCGATGTGCTGCAACTTGGGCTCGTGGCAGCGCTCGCACGCAACCAGGGTGGGGACCGCAGCCTTCCACTGCGACCGGCGGTGGCGCGTGTTGCTGCGCGACATCTTCCGCTTCGGAACAGCCACGGCTACTTCTCCTGCTTCTCGGCGGCGCGTGCTGACTCAGACGCCTTGCCGCTCAACTCGTCCTTCTCGCCGTCTTCGAGTGAACCGGCGAGTCCCTGCAATGCCGCCCAACGGATGTCGACGGCGTCATGGTGGTGGTCCGGGTCGTCCGTGAGCCGTGCCCCGCACTCGGAGCACAGGCCCAGGCAGTCGTCCTGGCACACCGGCTGCATCGGCAGTGCGAGCACCACCGCGTCGCGCAGCACGGGTTCGAGGTCGAACAGTCCGTCCTCGATGTAGAGACGGTCCTCGTCTTCCTCGGCGTCGTCGACCGGCTCCGCCTTGGGGCGGCCCCGGTCATCGGCGTCAGGGTACGAGAACATCTCCTGGAAGTCCGCATCGAGCTGCTGCTCGACCGGCTCCAGACACCTTACGCACTCCCCCTTGGCCGACGCACGGGCGGTGCCGGTGACGAGCACACCTTCCATGACCGACTCAAGCCGGAGGCTCAGCTCCACCGGGGCACCTTCCGGCACTCCGATGACTCCCTGGATACCGAGGTCCCGGGGGGCGTCGATCGTGCGGGTCAGGCGCTGCATGGCGCCAGGACGCCGCCCCAGCTCGTGTGTGTCGAACACGAGAGGGTTGCGGTGGTCGAGGCGGGCGTTCAGAGCCATTCCTGCTTTCGATCTTCGAGCTGAAGGGGGCGCTGTCCGATGTGATCCCCGGGCAGCGTTGATCGCGGACGTACACGCGACCGAAGAAACAGGATACTGGACCTTTCGCTGACGGCCCAATCCGGTCCCGACCGCTGTCCCGGGCACTGGCCGGACCGTCGGCCCCGACTACTGCCCTCGGCCCTGCTCGTACGCCCTCAGCTGCTCGGCGCTGATCATGCCGGTGTCGAAGAGGCTGGTCTCGTCCAGCGCGTACCCCTGCTGCGGCTGCTGCTGCTGTTGCTGCTGTTGCTGCTGAGCGGCCTGCTGGGGGTCGTAGGGCGCCTGCTGGGCGTCGTAGCCCTGGTAGGCGGCGGCGTAGGGGTCGGCCTGCTGCGGGTAGCCGTACGCGTCCTGCTGGCCGTAGCCGGGCTGCTGCGGGTAGCCGGCCGCGTACGGGTCGGGCTGCTGCTGGTAGCCGTAGGCCGGCTGCGGCTGCCCGTAGTCCTGCGGCTGCGGGGCAACGGCGGGCTGCTCGGCGGCCGTCGGGGTGTCCCGTTCGGCGAGCGCGGCGAGATCGGCGAGGTAGTCGGCGTCGCTGGAGTGCTGGAAGGAGCTGAGGTCGTCGGCGAGGCCGCCGAGGTCGTCGCTGGCGATCCGGCCGTGCAGCTTCTGCCGACCGCGGCCGACCGCCTCCAGGGTCTTGGCCAGCACCGCTTCGAAGGCGCCGAGCTTGACGTCGACGTAGGAGTCGGCGTCGCGGCGCAGGGTCTCCGGGTCGTGGCTGCGCTCGGGGGCGTCCTCGTCCTCGTAGCCCTGCTCGTCGGTGCCTGGCCCGGTGCCGAGGAGCTTCTCGCGGCCCCGGCCGACGGAGCCGAGGGTCTTGGTGAGGACGACCTCGAAGTTGGCGAGCTTGGAGTCGACGTAGTCGTCGGCCTCGGCGCGGACCTCCTCGGCCTCCTTGCGGGCCTCGTCGAGAATCCGGTCGGCCTCGCTCTGGGAGCGGCGGGCGACCTCGGTGCCGGAGACCAGTGAACCCCGTTCGGCGTGTGCGTGCTCGATGATCCGGTCGGCTTCCTGGCGGGCCTGCTCGACCATCTGCTCGCGGTCGCCGATCAGTTCCTCGGCCTGGGCGAGCGAGCCGGGCAGCGCCTGGCGCACTTCTTCGAGCAGGGCGAGCAGGTCGGCGCGGTTGACCACGCACGAGGCCGACATGGGCATGGACCGGGCGCCTGCGACCGTCGAGACGATCTCGTCGAGCTTCTTCTGCACGTCCACCGTGTGCTCGCCACTCTCTACAGGGGTGTTGGAGACGGACGGGACCGACTGTAGCCCCATCAGTCCTTGTGCAGACGCGCGTTGAGAGCGGCCAGCACGGCCGGGGGCACCAGGTGCGCGATGTCGCCGCCCCAGGTCGCGACCTCCTTGACGAGGGAGGACGACAGGAAGCTGTAGGTGGGGTTGGTGGGCACGAAGAGCGTCTCGACGCCGGAGAGGCCGTTGTTCATCTGCGCCATCTGCAACTCGTAGTCGAAGTCGCTGACCGCGCGCAGGCCCTTGACGATGGCGGGGATGTCGCGCTGCTTGCAGAAGTCGACGAGCAGGCCGTGGAACGACTCGACGACGACGTTGCCGTACTCGGCGGTGACCTCGCGGATCAGGTCGATCCGCTCGTCGATCTCGAAGAGGCCCTTCTTCGACTGGTTGATCATCACCGCGACGTAGACCTCGTCGTACAGCCTGGAGGCGCGGGCGATGATGTCGAGATGTCCGTTGGTGATCGGGTCGAACGACCCGGGACAGACGGCTCGGCGCACTTGTGGTCCCTCGCTCTCCGGTCCGGTCATCGTGCGTCTGCGCACGTAGCGGCGGCGTGACCGTACCAAAACGTTCCCTCGCCGTAACGGCGGGACCGGATCGGCTCGAAACCGTCCGGCCAGCCGAATGCGCCGCCTCTGGTGCTGCGCTCCACGGTGACGAGGGCGTCGGCCGCGAGCCAGCCCTCGGAGCGGAGTGTGAGGAGGATCTCGCGAAGATCGTCGTCGGTGACGGCGTAGGGGGGGTCGAGGAAGACGATGTCGTACGGCTGGGCGGGGGGTGCGGTGCGGATGATCTGTTCGGCCTTGCCGGTGCGGACCTCGGCGCCGGGGAGGGCGACGCTGCGGACGTTGTCCTTGATGGTGCGGACGGCTCGGGCGTCGGTCTCCACGAGGAGGGTGTGGCTCGCTCCTCGGGACAGGGCCTCCAGGCCGACGGCGCCGGAGCCGGCGTACAGGTCGAGCACGCGTTCGCCCGCGAGGGGGGCGCCGAGGAGGGACTCCCAGGTGGAGAAGAGGCCCTCTCGGGCGCGGTCGGAGGTGGGGCGGGTGCCGGTCCCTGGCGGGACGGTGAGGCGGCGTCCGCCGGCTGTGCCGGCGATCACGCGGGTCATTTCGGGGTCCTTGTCTCCGGGCGGGGTACTGGCCGTCAGTCTGGCAGGCGGGGTGGGGTGGCGCGCGGCGCTGTGCGGGTGCCCCGGCGTTCGGCACCGGGCCCCTCTTGAACGGCGGTGCCGTCGGCGTCTGTTTCCGGGCGCCGTCCGCTGCTCGCCTTGCAGCTGGCCTGCGCTGGTCCGTGGGCGCCCGTTGCCTTTTCGCGCAGTTCCCCGCGCCCCTGAATAGCGGCGTTGGCCCCCGGGCCCGTTTTTCAGGCGCCGCCCGCTGCTCGCCTTGCAGCTGGCCTGCGCTGGTCCGTGGGCGCCCGCTGTCTTTTCGCGCAGTTCCCCGCGCCCCCGAATAGCGGCGTTGGCCCCCGGGCCCGTTGAATAACGGCGTTGCCCCCGGGCCCGTTTTCAAGCGCCGTCCGCTGGTCGCCCTGTAGCTGGCCTGTGCTGGTCCGTGGGCGCCCGCTGTCTTTTCGCGCAGTTCCCCGCGCCCCTGAATAGCGGCGTTGGCCCCCGGGCCCGTTGAATAGCGGCGTTGCCCCCCGGGCCCGTTTTCAGGTGCCGGCCGCTGGTCGCCTTTTGGCCGCCCCAGGGTGAAACCTGGGCGCCCGTTGGTCCTTTGCCTGCCCCGTGCACCTTGACGGCGTTGGCTCAGCCCTTTTCCAGGAACTGTTCTCTTTGTTCGGTCAGGAGGGCTTGTAGGGCTGTTTGCAGGCCGGGGTGGGTGTGGAGGTCGGGGTCGGTGGTGACCAGGGTGGTGGCCTCTTCTCTGGCCTCGGTGATGATGTCCTCGTCGTCGATGACGGTGAGCATGCGCAGGGAGGTGCGGGCGCCGGACTGGGCCTGGCCGAGGACGTCACCCTCACGGCGTTGTTCCAGGTCGATGCGGGACAGCTCGAAGCCGTCGAGGGTCGCGGCGACCGAGCCGAGGCGGGCGCGGGCCGGGCTCGCCTCGGGCATCTCGGTGACCAGGAGGCACAGGCCGGGCGCCGCACCCCGGCCGACGCGGCCGCGGAGCTGGTGGAGCTGGGAGACGCCGAAGCGGTCGGCGTCCATGATCACCATGGCTGTGGCGTTCGGGACGTTCACGCCGACCTCGATGACGGTCGTGGCGACCAGGACGTCCGTGTCGCCCGCGGCGAAGCGGCGCATGACAGCGTCCTTGTCGTCGGGCTGCATACGGCCGTGCAGGACCTCGACGCGGAGGCCGTTCAGGGGGCCCTTGGCCAGGTGGTCGGCCACCTCCAGGACGGCGAGCGGGGGGCGCTTGTCGGCGTCGTCCTCCGGGGACTGTTTCTTCTTCGCCTTGGGGTCGTCCGTCTCGTCGCCGATTCTGGGGCAGACCACATAGGCCTGGTGGCCGTTGGTCACCTCCTCGCGCACGCGCTCCCACGCGCGCGTCAGGAAGTGGGGCTTGTCGGCGGCCGGGACGACATGGCTGGCGATCGGGGAGCGGCCGGCCGGGAGCTGGTCGAGGACGGAGGTCTCCAGGTCGCCGAAGACGGTCATGGCGACCGTGCGCGGGATGGGCGTGGCCGTCATGACGAGGAGGTGCGGGGGCTGGGTGCCCTTGCCGCGCAGGGCGTCGCGCTGCTCGACGCCGAACCGGTGCTGTTCGTCGACGACGACCAGGCCGAGGTCGTGGAACTGGACCTTGTCCTCGATCAACGCGTGCGTGCCGATCACGATCCCCGCCTCGCCGGTGACGAGGTCGAGCAGCGCCTGCCTGCGGGCCGCCGTGCCCATGGAGCCGGTGAGGAGCGTGACCTTGGTGGCCCGGTCGGCGCCGCCGAGCATGCCGCCCTCGGCCAGCTCGCCCATCATCTCGGTGATCGACCGGTGGTGCTGCTGGGCGAGCACCTCGGTGGGGGCCAGCATCGCGGCCTGGCCGCCCGCGTCGACGACGGCGAGCATGGCGCGCAGGGCGACCATGGTCTTGCCGGAGCCGACCTCGCCCTGGAGGAGCCGGTGCATCGGGTGTTCCGTCGCGAGGTCGGTGAAGATCTCGGCGGAGACCTTCCGCTGGCCGTCGGTGAGGGTGAAGGGGAGGCGGTCGTCGAAGGCGCTGAGGAGGCCGTCGGGGGACGGGACGCGGGCCACCGCCGGGAGTTGGGCATCGGCGTGCCGGCGGCGGGCCAGGGCGACCTGGAGGACGAACGCCTCGTCCCACTTGAGGCGGGCGCGGGCATCGGCGATGTCGGCCTTGGTGCGCGGGCGGTGGACCTTGAGCAGGGCCTCGGGCAACGGCAGCAGGCCGCGTCCCGCGCGCAGGGCCTCGGGCAACGGGTCGATGGCGTCCTGGGCTGCGGGCAGCACCGTTTGCAGGGCCTTGCCGATCTTCCAGGACTCCAGCTTGGCGGTGGCCGGGTAGATCGGGATGAGGGCGCCGGCCCAGGTCTCGACGGTCTCACCGGCGCCGCCCGGCTCGTCGGGATCGCCGCTGAGCAACTCGTAGGCCGGATGCGCCAGTTGCAGCCGGCGGTTGAAGACGGAGACCTTGCCGGCGAACATCGCGCGGGTGCCGGGCAGGAGTTCCTTGTGGGGTTTGTGGACGCCGTTGCCGAAGAAGACCAGTTGGATGCGGCCGCTGCCGTCCGTGATGGTGACTTCGAGGCGCTGGCCCTTGCCGCGCGGGGCCTTGGCGGAGGCGAAGGTGTGCAGACGGGCGTCGGCGACCATGGCGACCACCGTGGCGTGCTCGTCCATGGGGAGGTCGGCCAGGTGGGTGAGCTGGCCGCGCTCCTCGTATCTGCGCGGATAGTGGTGCAGCAGATCGCCGACGGAGTGCAGGCCGAGGTGCTCGGCCATCACCTTCGCGGTGGCGGGGCCGAGCACCGACTTCAGGGGCTGGTGCAGTGGTTCTTCCAGAGCGGGCACGAGATCCATTGCACACCACACCACTGACATCGCCGTATACGTCTGCCGAAACCCCTGGTCAGACGGCTCGTTCGGGCCCTAGGATGGCGCGCCTCCGGCCATCCCCCGCGGTACCGCCTCACACGGCACCGCCCGACCCCGCGCCGACGATCGTCCCCCCACCGGCGCTGCGACGATGGACTCCCAGACCTCACAGTCATCCCAGGCACCCCCGTCACCTCACACCTTCCAGGTCGACCTGCGCGGTCTCGTGGACCTGCTCTCCCATCACCTGTACTCCAGCCCCAAGGTCTACCTGCGCGAGCTGTTGCAGAACGCCGTGGACGCCATCACCGCCCGCCGCGCCGAACAGCCGGACGCCCCGGCCCGGGTGCGGCTGTACGCCGAGGGCGGTGCCCTGCGTGTCGAGGACACCGGGATCGGGCTCACCGAGGCGGACGTGCACGCGCTGCTGGCGACCATCGGACGCAGCTCCAAGCGCTCCGACGGCATCCAGGAGGCGCGCGCCGACTTCCTCGGGCAGTTCGGCATCGGCCTGCTGGCCTGTTTCGTGGTCGCCGAGCGCATCCGGGTCGTCAGCCGCAGCGCGCGCACCCCGGACGCGGCGCCCGTCGAGTGGACGGCGAGCGACGACGGCTCGTACACCGTGCGGACGTTGCCCCAGGAGGCGCGGCCCGAGCCCGGCACCACCGTGCACCTGGTGGCGCGGGCCGGCGCCGGGGAGTGGCTGTCGGCCGACAGGGTCCTCGCGCTGGCCCGGGACTTCGGGGCGCTGCTCCCCTACGACGTGCGGGTCGGCGAGGAGGCGGTCACCGACTTGCCGGCGCCCTGGGACCGGGCGTACGCCTCCCCCGCGGACCGTCGGGTGGCGCTGGCCAGGCACTGTCACGAACGGTTCGGATTCACGCCGTTGGACTCGATCGAGCTGGACGTGCCGCTGGCCGGGATTCGCGGGGTGGCGTATGTGCTGCCGTCGGCGGTCAGTCCGGCGCGGCGGGCCACGCACCGGGTGCACCTCAAGGGCATGCTGCTGACCGAGCGGGCCGAACAGCTGCTGCCGGACTGGGCGTTCTTCGTGCGCTGCGTGCTGGACACGGACAGTCTGCGGCCCACGGCGTCGCGCGAGGCGCTGTACGAGGACGAGACCCTCGCGGCCGTCCGGGAGGCGCTGGGAGAAAGGATTCGGTCCTGGTTGACGGCGTTGGCGGCGGGCGATCCGCAGCGGCTCTCGGCGTTCCTCGCGGTGCACCACCTCGGGGTGAAGTCGCTGGCCCGGCACGACCCGGAGATGCTGCGCACGATGCTGCCGTGGCTGCCGTTCGAGACGACCGACGGGCAGCTGTCCCTGGAGGAGTTCGCGCGACGGCACCCGGTGGTGCACTTCACGCGGAGCGTGGAGGAGTTCCGGCAGGTCGCGCCGATCGCGTCGGCGCAGGGCGTCGGTGTGGTCAACGGCGGCTACACGTACGACAGCGAGCTGGTCGAGGCGTTGCCGTCGGTGCGGCCGGGGACGGTGGTCGCGGAGCTGGACGCGGACACCGTGACGGCCCACCTGGACGGCGTCGACGGGGCTGAGGAGCTGGCGCTCGCGGGGTTCCTGGCGGCCGCGCGGGCCCGGCTCGACCCGCTGGGCTGCGATGTGGTGCTGCGGGCGTTCCATCCGCTGTCGGTGCCCGCGCTGCACCTGGACGACCGGGCGGCCCGGCACGAGCAGGCGCGGGCGGCGGCCGAGGAGCAGGCCGACGACCTGTGGGCGGGCATCCTGGGCTCGCTGCGCGGCAGTACGCCCCGCGCGCGTCTGGTGCTCAACCATCTCAATCCGCTCATCCGAAGAATCAGTTCCCTGAGCGATCCGGAACTGATCGGCACCGCGACCGAGTCGCTCTACGGACAGGCGCTCCTGATGGCCCAGCGTCCGCTGCGGCCGGCGGACACGGCGCTGTTGAACCGGGCGTTCATCGGGCTGCTGGAATGGGCGACGCACGGCGAGGACGGGCACTGATGAGCACGACTGACGACACCACCGACGGCATCACCGACTTCGACGGTCTGCGCCGGGCGATGGCGGCGAACTCCGAACGGCCGGAGGGGCCCGCCCGCAACGCGCGCGCGGAGGAGCTGCTCGGGGCGGCGGAGCGGCTGGAGATCCCGCTCGCCGTGATCGAGGCGCTCGGGCACCAGCTGAAGGTCTACAACTACAGCTCCGAGAAGGACAAGATGTTCGTCCCCTTCGCGCGCCTGCTGCGCCTGTGGGACGAGCGGCCCGGGGACTTCGACGAGTACGAGACGCACTCACTGCACTGGGTCTTCAAGTGGGTCTCGGCCGGCATGCTCGACCAGCCGCATGTGCCGCTGGCGTCCATAGAGAAGTGGCTCGGCGAGATGGCACACCGCTACCGTCTCGCCGGCCACTCCGAACGGGCCGTGCACAGCGCGGAGTTCAGTGTCGCCGCGCATCTCGGTGACGTCCCGCGCGCGGAACGGGCGTACGCCGCGTGGCTGGCGGCGGACCGGGACGCGATGGCCGACTGTCACGCGTGCGAGCTGCACGGGCAGGGCTGGTGGCAGGCGCGACGGCGCCGGGACGACGAGGCGCTGGAGCTGTGGCGGCCGGTCCTGGAGGGCGAGTTCTCGTGCGCGCACGAGCCGCACACGGTGCTCGCGGCGTCCTTGGTGCCGCTGCTGCGGCTGGGCCGCGTCGACGAGGCGCGCGCCAACCATCTGCGGGGCTTTCGGCTGGTGCGCTCCATGGAGAGCATGCGGTCGGCGTACGCGGACCACGTCGAGTTCTGCGCGCTGACCGGCAACGAGGCACGGGGACTCGAACTGCTCGCGGAGCGTCCGGCGTACTTCACGGACAGCGGCCAGCCGCGCAGCGCCCTGGACTTCCTGAGCGTGGTGGCGCTGCTGATGGACCGGCTGGTCGAACGGGGCCTGGGCGAGCGGGTGGTGCCGGGTCCTGCCGGGCGGGAGTGGACCGCGCGGGAACTCGCCGACCACGCGCGCGGGCAGGCGCTGGCGCTGGCCGCGCGGTTCGACGCCCGCAACGGCACGCCGGCCCTGAGCGCGGAGATACGCGCGCGGATGGCACAGGTTCCGCTGGCGGAGCGGCTGCCGCTGGGGGTGCGGGCGGCCCGTCCGGCGCCGCCCGTGCCCGTCGCACCGGCGCCGGTGGCGGCGCGGGCCGAGCCGGACCTGGCGGCGCTGATCACGCGGGCGCGGCGGCTGTCGGAGTCTCTGAAGCCGAACGCCGTGGAGGCGTGGGCGGCGGTCGGGGTGGCCGCCGAGGGCGTCGAACTGGCCGCCCGTGACCGTGCGGAGGTCGTCGACCACGAGGCGATGGGCCTGGGCCCGGCCGGCGTCGACCTGTTCGAGCGGGCCGCGGAGCTGTACGCGGCGGCGGGCGACCCGGGTGAGGCGCTGGCGGCACGCGCGCGGGGGGCGTACGTGCGGGCCCTGGGCGGCGAGATCGACGAGGCGCTGGCCACCGTGGACGGCCTCTACGACGAGATCCTCGCCCTGTACGCCGACGACGGCACCGGGCTGCGCCAGACGGCCTCGGTGCTGATGGCCAGGTCCCGAACCCTCATGCGGCGCGTCCAGGCCGCCCAGGAGGCCGTGAACGGCCCGCACGGCCGTGTCCTGGCCGCCGCCGAGGCCGCCGTACGGGAACTGCTCGCGCTGGTCGACGGGCGCGCCGAGGGTGATGTGCGGCTGCTCGCGCGGGCTGCGGAGGCGCGGGCGATGCTGGCGGACCTGGCGGCGCACGCCGGGGAGCCGGAGGCGGCGGCGGAGCTGTTCGCGCGGGCGTCGGCGCAGTTCGTGGCGGCCGGGCTGCCCTGGTTCGCGGTGGAGTACGAGGCCCGGGTGGCCGGTCTCGCCCACCATCTGGGCGACGTCGCCGAGGCGGAACGGGCGCTGCGGGCGGCCCTGGAGCACGGCGGGGCGCACCTGGAGCCGGTCGGCCGCTCGCAGCTGCATCTCCAGCTGGCGGAGGTGCTCGGCGGCCGGGCGGCGTTCGCGGAGGCCGCCGAACACGCCCTGGAGGCCGCGCACTGGGCCGACGAGGCGGGCGAGAGCCGCACCCTGGGCGCCTGGGCCCGGCACCAGCTGGGCGGGTTCCTGCTGCACCTGGAGCGGTGGGCGGAGGCGGCGGAGGTGCTGGAGTCGGCGCTGCCCGATCTGACCGCCGAGACGCACGGGGACGGCGCTGTCGTCCAGACCCAGTGGTGGCTCGGGGACTGTCTGAGCGAGCTGGGCGAGCACCACGCGGCGGCCGAACGGCGGTTGCAGGCGGCCGAGTTGGCCCGGCACTGGCCCGAGCAGCACGACCACGCGACGCTCGCGCACCTCGCGGCCGAGTCGCTGGGGCAGGCGGGCCTCGCCGAGGAGGCGGACCGCGCCTACGCGCGCGCGGGTGAGCTGTGGCGGGAGTTGGGCAACGTCCACGGCCTGGTCCGCGCCCTGCGCGCCCGCGCGTGGCTGGCGTTGCGCGCGGAGCCCGACGATCGCGAGAGCCCCGACGACCTCGCGGACGCCGACCAAGGCGTCGAAGGGGCAAGGACGTTGATGTCCCGCGCGGTGGACGAGTGCGCGACGGCCCTGGACGACGCCGAGGACGAGTCGGCCCGGCTGCGTCTGGTCGCCGAACTCGGCCACACCCACCGCCAGTTCGGCGACCTGCTGGCCCGCTCGGCAGCCGAGGACGCCGACGACGACTCCATCCGCGCGGCGCTCGAAGAGGCCCTCGGCCAAGTCACCGAGGCCATCGCGGTGTTCGCCTCCCTGGGCGCCGACGCCCTGCACAGCCGTACTGGCGCGGAACTCGCCGCGGGCTGGCTGGCGGCCGACCTCAGCCGCCCGGCGGAGGCGACGGCACGCGCGCGTGCGGTGCTGAGGGCCTACGCGAACCCCCTGGACGACGACGAGACGGCCAAGTCCCGCAAGGCGGAGGCGGAACAACTGGAACAGGCGGTGGCAGAGACGAACGGCGAGTGAGGGGAGGGACGGAGTGGATGGGAGTGATGGGAGGGGCAGAGACGGACCGGAGTGACGAACGGGACGGAGGCGGGCGGGAGTGACAGGCGAGGCGGAAACAGGCGGGAGTGGCGAGCGGGACGGAGGCGGCCGGTGAGAACCGGTGAGCGCCCCCGCGCCTCACTCCACGCCGATGAGCAGCAGGGCGCCCTGTCTGCCGCCCCGGTACACCACCGTGTCGACGGCCAAGTAGGCCTCACGCACGCGTGCTTCGAGGTGTTCGGCGATCCGCTCGGGGGCGTCGTCGCCGAGGACGAGGGTGACGAGTTCGCCGCCGGCCGAGAGCATGCGGTCCAGGACGGCGGCGGCGGTGACGGTGACGTCGGCGCCGATCACGGCCACATCGCCGTCGACGAGGCCCAGGACGTCACCGGCCTGGCAGATGCCGGCCATGGTCCAGGACTGCCGTTCGGCGACCACCACCTCGGCGTACCGGGTCGCGCCCGCCGCCGAGGTCATCGAGACGACGTCCTCGTCGAAGCGCCGTTCCGGTTCGTGGACGGCGAGGGCGGCGATGCCCTGCACGGCGGAGCGGGTCGGGATGAGGGCCACCCGGATGCCCTCGGTGCGGGCCTGCTCGGCCGCAGCGGCGGCGGTGTGGCGCAGGTCGGCGTCGTTGGGCAGCAGCACGACCTCGCGCGCGTGGGCCCGCCGTACCGCCTCGACCAGCTCGCCGCTGACCGGTGGTTCCCCGGGGCGGGCCAGCACGGTGGTGGCACCGGCCTCTGTGTACAGCCCGGCCAGGCCCTCGCCGGGCACCACGGCGACGACGGCCCGCTGGACCCGTTCGGGCAGCGGGCGTGCCCGGTGGGTGTGGGCGTCGTCGGCCCCGAAGTGCGTGATCCGGATGCGGTAGGGGCGCCCGGCCTCGACCCCGGCCTCCACGGCGGCGCCGGCGTCGTCGACGTGCACATGGACGTTCCAGAGCCCGTCGCCGCCGACGACGACCAGGGAGTCCCCGAGGGCGTCCAGGCGCGTCCGCAGCCGTGCCACGGCGCTGTCCTCGGCCTCCAGCAGGTAGATCACCTCGAACGCGGGCCCGTCCTCGACGACGACGTCACCGCACCCCCCGATGCCGGGGCCGTCCGGCACGGCGACGGCGGCCACGCGCGCGTGCCCGGCGTCGCCCGGTCCCCCCGCTCCGGGCGCCTGCCCCGTGAACGTCTCCACCAGCGCCCCCAGCACCGCCACCAGGCCCCGGCCCCCGGCGTCGACCACCCCGGCCCGCTCCAGGACCGCCAGCTGTCCCGGGGTCGCGGCGAGGGCCGCCCACGCTCCCCGGTGGGCGGCCTCGGCGACGGTCCCGCAGTCGCCGTCGACCAGAGAGGCGGCGTCGGCGGCGGCCGCGGCGACCGACAGGACGGTGCCCTCGACGGGGTGGGCGACGGCCTCGCGGGCCCGCTCGGCGGCCTGGCGCAGGGCGCGGACGAGACCGGGTCCGTCGGTGGCCGCCCCGTCCTCGGTCAGCACCTGGGCCATGCCGCGCAGCAGCTGGGCGAGGATGGTGCCGGAGTTGCCGCGCGCGCCTATCAGGGCGCCGTGCGCCATCGCGCGCGTGACGTCGGCGAGGGTGGGCCGCTCGGGCGGGCCCGGGACCGTCTCGTGGGCGGCGAACACCGCTTCGACGGCGGTGACCGCGGACTCCATGGTCAGGTACAGGTTGGTGCCGGTGTCACCGTCGGCGACGGGATAGACGTTGATCGCGTCGATCTCCTCGCGCGCCCGTCCCAGCGCGTCCAGGGCGAGACCGCACCAGGTGCGCACCGCGAGAGCATCGAAGAATGTCTGCGGCACCTGCGCCACCTGCGCCTCCTTGAGCTGGACTGGACGCAGCGTAGACCCCGGGGGTGGGGTCCGCAGGGGGAGGGCCGGGGCAAAGGGACGGCCCGAACATGGTAGTTTCGTGGTGCTGGTGCAGTCGTTGTATGCTGCTCCGGTTGCCCGAACCTCGGGCCGTCCCTGGCAGCGCCACTTCAGATCCTACGATCTCGATCCCGGCATGCCGGGATTATCCGTAATGCATCTGAAGTCTTTGGAGTGACCCGTGGCTGCCAACTGCGACGTCTGCGGCAAGGGGCCGGGCTTCGGCAACAACATCTCGCACTCGCACCGCCGTACGCCCCGTCGCTGGAACCCGAACATCCAGCGCGTGCGTACCGTGGTCGGCGGGACGCCGAAGCGCGTGAACGCTTGCACCTCTTGCATCAAGGCCGGCAAGGTCTCGCGCTGACGCTCAGCTGAGCGCGCGGCCACTGCCGGTTCGCTGTAAGAAGCCGGTCCACCTCGTGTGGACCGGCTTTTTGCTCTGTGCCGACTTTCTGCGCCGACTTTCTGCGCCGACTTTCTGCTCTGCGTATCGGCTCCTCGACGCCGTTGACGCGACCCCGCCTCAGCGGTCCCGGAACGTCCAGCCGTGATCGACCGGGCCGATCCCCTCGCCGAGCGCGAACCCGGCCGCGAGGGCCCCGGTGACGTACTCCTTCGCGGCCCGTACCGCCTGCGGCACCGTCCGTCCCCGGGCGAGGTGCGCGGCGATCGCGGAGGCCAGCGTGCAGCCGGTGCCGTGGGTGTGCCGGTTGTCGCGGCGAGGTGAACGCAGCCAGTGCTCCTCGTCGCCGTCGGTGAGCAGATCCACCGCGTCGCCCGCGAGATGCCCGCCCTTGACGACGACCCAGCGCGGCCCGTACGCCAGCACCGCCGCCGCGGCCTCCCGCAGCTGCCCCTCCGACTCGACCCGGACGCCGGTGAGTTGGGCGACCTCGTCGAGGTTCGGGGTGGCGACGGTGGCCAACGGCAGCAGCGTGGCGCGGACCGAGGTGAGGGCGGACGCGGCCAGCAGCGAGTCGCCGTGCTTGGAGACGCCCACCGGGTCGACGACGACCGGGGCAGCCGTCCCGGCGATCAACTCCGCGACCGTCTCGACCAGTTCGGCCGAGGCCAGCATCCCGGTCTTCACGGCGTCCACGCCGATGTCGTCGACGACGCTGCGGTACTGCGCCCGCACCACCTCGACCGGCAGCGGCCAAGCCCCTTGTACGCCCAGGGAGTTCTGTGCGGTGACGGCGGTGACGACGCTCATGCCGTGCGTGCCGAGCGCCAGCATCGTCTTCAGGTCGGCCTGAATCCCCGCGCCGCCCCCCGAGTCGGAGCCGGCCACGGTGAGCACCCTGGGCGGCCTCACGACTCGATGTCCCCGAAGTGGTCCCAGCCGCCCTTGCTGGTCCAGGGCGCCCCGTCGACCGTCACCTGGGGCAGCGCCGAGGGGTTGAGGACCTCGCCGATCACCTTCCAGCGGGCGGGCAGCTTCACGTCCTGCGGGAACGTCGCCACGATCGCGTGGTCCTCTCCCCCGGTCAGCACCCACTGCATCGGATCGACGCCGACGGCCTGCCCGATGTCGTGCATCTGGGTCGGGATGTCGATCGCGCCGGACCGGACGTCGATGCGCACCTTGCTGGACTCCGCGATGTGTCCGAGGTCGGCGATCAGGCCGTCGCTGACGTCGCACATCGCGGTCGCGCCGAGCCCGGCGGCGGCCGGACCCGCGTGGTAGGGCGGCTCGGGACGCCGGTGCGCCTCCACGAAGGCCCGCGGCGAGCGGAACCCCCGTGCCAGCACCGCGTACCCGGCCGCCGACCAGCCCAGCCAGCCCGTCACGGCGACGAGGTCACCGGGCTGGGCACCGGCCCGGGTCACCGGCTCATGGCCGCGCAGATCGCCGAGTGCGGTGATCGACACCATGATGGTGTCGCCGCGCACCACATCGCCGCCGACCACGGAGGCGCCCGCGACCTGGCACTCGTCGCGCAGCCCGTCCATCAGCTCGCTCGCCCAGGTCACCGGCAGTTCGGCCGGCACCACCAGACCGAGCAGCAGCGCGGTCGGCACCGCGCCCATGGCGGCGATGTCCGCGAGGTTCTGCGCGGCGGCCTTGCGGCCGACGTCGTACGCCGTGGACCAGTCGCGGCGGAAGTGCCGCCCCTCCAGCAGGATGTCGGTGCTGGCCACGACCCTGCGGTCGGGTGCGGCGACCACGGCGGCGTCGTCGCCGGGGCCGACCCGGACCGCCGGGGTGGTGGTGAGACGGGAGGTGAGCTCCCTGATGAGCCCGAACTCGCCCAGCTCACCAACAGTGCCCTTCATCGCCCTGGCTCCCCTTCTCTCCCATGATCAGTGCCGAGCCGTGCCCGGTCGCGCTCCACCAGTGTCCTCGATACGGTCGAGGGGCCTTCGTGCGCGGTGCCTCAAGCTGTCCGAGGTTCCCGGGGTTCCCGTGTCCCGGCACGCGGGGACCACTCCCTCGGGTCTCCCCGTGGTGAGCGGGGACGCGATACCGTGGCGTTCCTTCCCCCCACATGATCCTCGTGGCCGCCCTGGAGGTTCCGTGGTACAGGCGTACATCCTGATCCAGACCGAGGTCGGCAAGGCATCGTCCGTCGCCGAGACGATCGGCACGATTCCCGGCGTCATCCAGGCCGAGGACGTGACCGGTCCCTACGACGTGATCGTGCGGGCCCAGTCCGACACGGTGGACGAGCTGGGCCGCATGGTGGTCGCCAAAGTCCAGCAGGTGGACGGCATCACCCGCACCCTGACCTGTCCGGTCGTCCATCTGTAGCCCCCGTCTACCCTTGAGCCGGTGAACTTCCTCCGTCACCGGCTCATCGGTCTGCCCGCGCTCGCCCTGCTGCTCACCACCGCGGGCTGCTCCTCGGCAGACGACGGCGCCCGGGCGACGGTTCCCTCCCCGGGAGCCGCGGCCGTGAAGCTGTGCCGGAATCTCGACAGGACGTTGCCGTCCGAGGTCGACGGCCTCGGCCGCCGCGATCCCTCGCCCGCGTCCGCGCTGACCGCGGGCTGGGGGAACCCGGCGATCATACTGCGCTGCGGCATCGCACGACCCGCGAAGATGAACGATCCCGAGGCCGACGGAGTCGAGGTCGACGGCGTCGGCTGGCTCCTGGAGAAACAGCCCGACGGCTCGTTCCGCTTCACCACAACCCTGCGCAAGACCTACGTGGAGGTAACCCTCCCCAACTCCCGCACCCCCCAAGGCCTCTCCCCCCTGACAGACCTGGCCCCAGCAATAAAGAAGTCCATCCCCCAAGGAATAGCCAACTGAACCTCACGGCCAACGGCCCGGCAACGCCGCCAAGGGGCGCGGGACTGTATCGAATGCGGCTCCGCCGCGCGGGCGCGACCAGCCACGACGGCGCCGCACCCGGCCACGAACCGGCCCCGTAGCGACCAGCTACCGCAACCCCGTGGACCGCCGCAGAGCAGCCCGCACCAGCAGATCGACCAACTCGGGATACTCCACCCCCGTGGCCTGCCACATCTGCGGATACATCGAGATCGGCGTGAACCCGGGCATCGTATTGATCTCGTTGATCACGAACTCCCCCTCCTCCGTGAGGAAGAAGTCCGCCCGCACCAACCCCTCGCACGACGCCGCCTCGAACGCGTCCACGGCAAGCCGCCGCACCTCAGCGGTCTCCGCGTCGGTCAACGGCGCGGGCACCATCCCCGGCGTGGAATCGATGTACTTGGCCTCGAAGTCGTAGTACGCGTGCGCGTCCGGCGGCGGAATCTCGGCCGGCAGGGACGCCCGGGGCCCGTCCTCGAACTCCAGCACCCCGCACTCGATCTCCCGCCCCCTGAGCGCCGCCTCGACCAGGATCTTCGGGTCGTGCCGCTGCGCCTCGGCGATCGCCTCGTCGAGCCCGGACAGATCGTCGACCTTGGTGATGCCGATCGACGACCCCGCGCGCGCGGGCTTCACGAAGAGCGGCCAGCCGTGCTCACCGGCGAAGTCGACGATCTTCGCGCGGGCGGCGGACTCGTCGCGCTCCCACTCGCGCGGCCGGATCACCACGTACGGGCCGACCTTGAGCCCGAAGGAGGTGAACACCCGCTTCATGTACTCCTTGTCCTGGCCGACGGCCGAGGCGAGCACGCCGGAGCCCACGTAGGGGACGCCGGACAACTCCAGGAGGCCCTGAAGGGTGCCGTCCTCGCCGTAGGGGCCGTGCAGGACGGGGAAGACGACGTCGACCTCGCCGAGCGCCTTGGGCACCGAGCCCGGCTCGCTGTAGACGACCTCGCGGTTGGCGGGGTCGACGGACAGCACCACGCCGCCGTCGCTGGACTCGGCGAGTTCCTCGACGGCGGGCGTGCGCCGGTCGGTGATCCTCATCCGGTCGGGCTCGTCGGCGGTGAGCGCCCACCGGCCGTCGCGCGTGATGCCGATCGGCAGGACCTCGTACTTGGTCCGGTCGATGGCGCGCAGGACGGCGCCGGCGGTGACCACGGAGATCCCGTGTTCGGAGCTGCGCCCGCCGAACACGACGGCCACACGCGGCTTACGAGCAGGCTGCTCAGGGCTCTGGGGGAGGTTCTCGGTGCTCATATCGCGTTGAGGGTACCCGTTGGTCGCGGGCTGAGTCAGCGTCCGTTGACGGGCGGCGGTTCGCACGGCGCCCGGAAGGGTCACGACCGGCCACCGCGACGCGCCACGGCACCCTCGGCGGCACCCGGCGGCACCCGGCGGCGGCACGCTCAGCGGCGTTCGGGCTTCGCGCTGCGCGACATCAGTTCCTTGAGCGCGACCACCGGCGGCTTGCCCTCGTGGACGATGTCGACGACCGTCTCGGTGATGGGCATCTCCACGCCGTGCCGACGGGCCAAGTCGGCAACGGACTCACAGGACTTGACGCCCTCGGCGGTCTGCCGGGTGACCGCGATGGTCTCCTGGAGGGTCATGCCCTTGCCGAGGTTGGTGCCGAAGGTGTGGTTGCGCGACAGCGGCGAGGAGCAGGTCGCCACCAGGTCGCCGAGCCCGGCGAGTCCGGCGAACGTCAGCGGGTCGGCGCCCATCGCGAGGCCCAGCCGGGTGGTCTCGGCGAGGCCGCGCGTGATGAGCGAGCCCTTGGCGTTGTCGCCGAGCCCCATGCCGTCCGCGATGCCGACGGCGAGCCCGATGACGTTCTTCACGGCGCCGCCCAACTCGCAGCCGACCACGTCGGTGTTGGTGTAGGGGCGGAAGTACGGCGTGTGGCAGGCGGTCTGGAGCCGCTGGGCGACCGCTTCGTCGGTGCAGGCGACCACCGCGGCGGCCGGCATCCGGGAGGCGATCTCGCGGGCCAGGTTGGGTCCGGTGACGACGGCGATGCGGTCGAGGTCGACCTTGGTGACATCGGCGACGACCTCGCTCATCCGCATGGTCGTGCCGAGTTCGACGCCCTTCATCAGGGAGACCAGCACGGTGCCGGGGGCGAGCAGCGGTGTCCAGTCCGCGAGGTTGGCGCGCAGTGTCTGGGACGGCACCGACAGCACGGTGAAGTCGGCGTCCGCGGCGGCCTCGGCGGGATCGCCGGTCGCCCTGACGTTCTGCGGGAGTTCGACGCCGGGGAGGTAATCCGGGTTGGTCCGCGTGGAGTTGATGGCGTCGACGACCTCGGGGCGCCGGGCCCACAGGGTGACGTCGCAGCCGGCGTCCGCGAGCACCGTCGCGAAGGCCGTTCCCCATGAACCCGCGCTGAGGACCGCCGCCTTGACCGGTTTGCTCACGTGCCGCTCTCCTCTTTATGGCCGTTGCGGCCGCGTGTGCGCCTGCGTTGCTCGATGCGTTCGCGGCGTGGATCGTAGGGCCTGTCGGGGGCCTTCTCCCCCCGGATCTCCTCCAGTTGGCGGGTGACGGCCGCCATGATGACCTCGGTGGCTTCCTTGAGGAGGTCGGCGGTCATCTCCCGGTCGTAGAACCGGGAGAGGTCGACCGGCGGCCCCGCCAGCACATGGTGGGTCTTGCGCGGCAGGACGTGCGGGGTGCTGCTGTAGGGCGGCAGCAGTTCGTTGGCGCCCCACTGGGCGACGGGAATCACCGGGCACTTGGTCTGGAGGGCGACGCGCGCGGCACCGGTCTTGCCCGTCATGGGCCAGCCGTCCGGGTCACGGGTGATGGTGCCCTCGGGATAGAAGGCGACGCATTCACCGCGCTCGACGGCGGCGATCGCGGCCCGGAAGGCGCTGAGTGCGTCGGTGCTCTCGCGGTAGACGGGGATCTGTCCGGTCCCCCGCATCGCGGCGCCGACGAATCCCTTGCTGAAAAGCCCGCTCTTCGCGAGGAATCTCGGAACCCGCCCGGTGTTGTACTGATAGTGCGCGTACGCGAAGGGGTCCACGTAGGAATTGTGGTTCACCGCGGTGATAAAACCGCCCTCGGCCGGAATGTGCTCCATTCCGCGCCAGTCCCGCTTGATCAGAACCACCAACGGCGGTTTGCACAGGACCGCTGCGAAGCGGTACCAGAAGCCGATTCTGCGGCGGGGCACGCGGGACACCTTCCTCTTGGGCCTGGGGGGCCGGACAAGTCTCACCCCGGGCCGCCGGTCTGTCGAGAACACCGTACGCCTCACGCCCGCGACCGCCAGATGGGTCGGGCGCCGGCTGCGCGACAATGGCCGCCACGAGAGAGGGACGGAACGCTGGTGCAGTGGACCTTGGTCATACCCCTGAAGCCCCTGGCCCGGGCCAAGAGCAGGCTGTCGGGCACCGCGGCCGACGCGCTGCGCCCCGGCCTCGCCCTCGCGTTCGCCCTGGACACCGTGGCGGCGGCGCTGGCGAGCCCCGCGGTGGGTGATGTGGCCGTCGTCACGGGCGACGCGCTGGCCGGTCGGGAACTGGCCGCACTGGGCGCCGACATCATCGCCGACGAGCCCGGCGGAGGCCTCAACGCGGCGCTCGTCCACGCGGTCGCCGTGGTCCGCGCGAGCCGCCCCGACCGTGCCGTCGCCGCCCTCAACGCCGACCTCCCCGCATTGCGCCCGGCGGAATTGAACCGGGTGCTGAACTCGGCGGCGGAATTCCCCCGCGCTTTTCTCGCCGACGCCGCCGGAATCGGCACGACCCTGCTGGCGGCACGGCCCCCGCACGCGCTGCTCCCGGAGTTCGGTGCGGATTCCCGGGCCCGGCACCGCACCTCGGGCGCCCATGAACTGGGTCTGGCCGGCGTCGACTCGGTGCGCCAGGACGTGGACACCGGCGAGGATCTGCGGGTGGCCCTGTCCCTCGGGGTGGGCCCCCGCACGGCGGCGGCGACGGCACGGCTGCTGATCCCCGGGCAGTAGGCTCGACGCCATGCAGGCGACCGCATACACGTACGACCCCGTAAGCCGCAGCGGACAGGTGCTGCTCGACGACGGGACACCGGTGCCGTTCGACGGCCCGGCGTTCGACGCCGGGGGCCTGCGGCTGCTGCGGCCCGGGCAGCGGGTGCGGATCGAGACCGAGGGCACCGGTGAGGCCCGCCGGATCACCCTGGTGACGCTCCAGACGTTCTGAGCCGCCCCCGGCCCGCCAGGCGGCGCCCGGACACGCCGCGGGCCGGACTCCGATGGGGAGTCCGGCCCGGCGCGTGAGTGCCCGTGCAGCCCTTACCGCTTGCGAGCGGTGGTCTTCTTGACCGTGGCCTTGCGCGTGGTGGTCTTCTTGGCGGGCGCCTTGGTGGCGGCGGTCGCCTTCTTGGCGGCCGGGGCCTTCTTCGCCGCCGCCTTCTTCGCGGTGGTCTTGGCGGCGCCCGTGGCCTTCTTGGCGGTCGTCTTCTTGGCCGCGCCGGTGGCCTTCTTGGCCGCGGTCTTCTTCGCCGCGGTGGTCTTCTTGGCGGCGGCGGCCTTGGTGGTGGCCTTCTTCGCGACGGCCTTCTTGACCGTGGCCGAAGCCCCGCCGGTGAGGCTGCCCTTGGGCGCCTTCTTGACCGCGACGTCGTTCTTCGGGAGCTTCTTGGAGCCGCTCACCAGGTCCTTGAAACCCTGGCCCGCGCGGAAGCGCGGCACGGACGTCTTCTTGACCCGAACCCGCTCGCCCGTCTGGGGGTTGCGGGCGTAACGGGCCGGGCGGTCGACCTTCTCGAACGAACCGAAGCCGGTGACCGAGACCCGGTCGCCGCTGACGACCGCGCGGACGACCGCGTCCAGAACGGCGTCGACGGCCTCGGCGGCCTGCTGACGGCCACCCATCTTGTCGGCAATCGCTTCTACGAGCTGCGCCTTGTTCACGTCTTCCCCTTCGGAGACATTGCCAGAACGAATCCGTCCAGGCTTTTTCGCACGTTAGGCAGATATATACCGCAAATCAAACACGAAACGGGCTTATCACCCTTGTGCCGCAACGGTTTCGGCGCCTGTGTCGCGTTCAGCGTTCCTCTTCGTCGGGGAATCGGCCCTCGTCGAGGTCCTCGCTGAACTGCTCCAGCCGCCTTGCCGTGTCGGCGAGATCGTGCTTGGCCGCGGCCGTAATGACCAGCAGCTTCCGGGTCAGCGCCATCCGTACGCCCTCCGGGACTTGCAGTGCGCGCACTCTTGGGTGCGCTTCCTTGAGTTGGTCCGCGACCGCCGCCCACAGAGCTTGAGTTGGCCGTCGCGTCCCATGCACAGATTGTGCCATCTGGGGCGAGTTGTCGCCTGCGGGGGTCGCAACTGGTACCTCAAACGGCCTTCCGGGCGGGGGCGGAAGTCTCGGACACATGCGTCGGCTACCCCGACAACAGCCCTTATAACGTGGGAAGTTGGGGACAAGCCCAGGTCCCGGCAGGGCCGTTCGGGTACAGACACGCCTGTACCCCCGATCGGGCTGATCGGGGGTACAGGAGGGGGTCGTGGTGGCCGAATCGCGCAGTGCGTCGGCCGGGTGGATCAGAGCTGGACCGTCTGCGGCTTGTGCGCGGGGCGCTTGGCCTCGTAGGCCGCGATGTCGGCTTCGTTGCTCAGCGTGATGGAGATGTCGTCGAGCCCGTTGAGGAGGCGCCAGCGGGCGTTCTCGTCGAGTTCGAAGGCCGCGGTGATGCCTTCGGCACGCACCTCACGGGCCTGGAGGTCGACGGTGATCTCGGCGGTGGGGTCCTGCTCGGTCAGCTCCTGGAGCGCGTTCACGGTCTGCTGGTCGAGAACGACGGTGAGCAGGCCGTTCTTCAGCGAGTTGCCGCGGAAGATGTCGGCGAAGCGGGACGAGATGACCGTTTTGAAGCCGAAGTTCTGGAGGGCCCAGACGGCGTGTTCACGGGAGGAGCCGGTGCCGAAGTCGGGGCCCGCGACCAGGACCGTCGCACCCTGCCGCTCGGGGCGGTTGAGGACGAACTCGGGGTCTTTGCGCCAGGCCTCGAACAGACCGTCCTCGAACCCGTCCCTGGTGACCTTCTTGAGCCAGTGAGCAGGGATGATCTGGTCGGTGTCGACGTTGGAGCGGCGCAGCGGGACGGCCCGGCCGGTGTGCGTGGTGAATGCTTCCATGGCTCTCAGACTCCAGCGGGCACGGGGGCGTCGGACAGATCGGCGGGTGAGGCGAGGTGGCCGAGGACGGCGGTGGCGGCGGCGACCTGCGGCGACACCAGGTGGGTGCGGCCGCCCTTGCCCTGCCTGCCCTCGAAGTTGCGGTTGGAGGTGGACGCGGAGCGCTCACCGGGGGCCAGCTGGTCGGGGTTCATGCCCAGACACATCGAGCAGCCGGCGTGGCGCCATTCGGCACCGGCGTCCTTGAAGACCTTGTCCAGGCCCTCGGAGACGGCCTGGAGACCGACCCGGACGGAGCCGGGGACGACCAGCATCCGTACGCCGTCGGCGACTTTGCGGCCCTCGACGATCGCGGCGGCGGCGCGCAGGTCCTCGATGCGGCCGTTGGTGCAGGAACCTACGAAGACGGTGTCGACGTTGATGGCGCGCAGCGGCTGGCCGGCCTCCAACCCCATGTATTCCAGGGCCTTTTCGGCGGCGAGGCGCTCCGATGCGTCTTCGTAGGAGGCCGGGTCGGGGACGACGGCCGAAAGCGGCGCACCCTGGCCGGGGTTGGTGCCCCAGGTGACGAACGGCGACAGCGCGGCGGCGTCGATGACGACCTCGGCGTCGAACTCGGCGTCGTCGTCGGTGCGCAGCGTCTTCCAGTAGGCGACGGCCTCGTCCCAGTCGGCGCCCTGGGGGGCGTGGACGCGGCCCTTGAGGTAGGCGAAGGTGGTCTCGTCGGGGGCGATCATGCCCGCGCGGGCACCGGCCTCGATGGACATGTTGCAGATGGTCATGCGGGCTTCCATCGAGAGTTTCTCGATGGCGGAACCCCGGTATTCGAGGATGTAGCCCTGGCCGCCGCCGGTGCCGATCTTCGTGATGATGGCGAGGATGAGGTCCTTGGCGGTGACGCCGTCGGGCAGTTCACCGTCGACCGTGATGGCCATGGTCTTCGGGCGGGCCAGCGGCAGCGTCTGGGTGGCGAGGACGTGCTCGACCTGGGAGGTGCCGATGCCGAACGCCAGCGCGCCGAACGCGCCGTGCGTGGAGGTGTGGGAGTCGCCGCAGACGACGGTGGTGCCGGGCTGGGTCAGCCCGAGCTGCGGGCCCACCACGTGCACGACGCCCTGCTCGACGTCGCCCAGCGGGTGCAGGCGCACCCCGAACTCCGCGCAGTTCTTGCGCAGCGTCTCCAGCTGGGCCCGGGAGACCGGGTCCGCGATGGGCTTGTCGATGTCGAGGGTCGGGGTGTTGTGGTCCTCGGTCGCGATGGTGAGGTCGAGGCGGCGGACCGTGCGGCCGTTCTGCCGCAGACCGTCGAAGGCCTGCGGGCTGGTCACCTCGTGCAGGAGGTGCAGATCGATGAAGAGAAGGTCGGGCTCGCCCTCGGCGCGCCGGACCACATGGTCCTCCCAGACCTTCTCCGCGAGTGTCCTACCCATCGCTTTCCCTCCGGCCGACCACCGTGCGTCGGCACAACTAGAGACCTTGGAGACGGCGCCCGCGCCCCCGTGTCCGGGCACCCGCCGCCAGGCCCGTTGCTCCACGGGCCGCTGTGCTACCAGGGTTGCGCGTCTCACGGAAAAATGAACGCGCGTTTCACAGAGTGAGACGCACATATCGTTTCATGGACAACGGTCGCGGCGTGGGCGTCCCGGAGAAGGAGGCCTGTTCCGGGCGGCTCGGGGCCCGGAGACGCGACCCTCGCCGGGTGGCGGGCGAGGGTGGTGGGCCTCACGGAAAAATGAACTTGCGTTTCACAGAGTGAGACGCGAGTATCGTTTCATGGACAACAGTAGCGGCGTGGGCGTTCTGGACAAGGCGGCCCTTGTCCTGAGCGCCCTGGAGTCCGGACCCGCCACCCTCGCCGGGTTGGTCGCGGCCACCGGACTGGCACGACCCACGGCCCATCGACTGGCCGTGGCCCTGGAGCACCACCGCATGGTGGCACGTGACATGCAGGGACGTTTCATCCTCGGCCCCCGCCTGGCGGAGCTGGCGGCGGCGGCCGGTGAGGACCGTCTGCTGGCGACGGCGGGCCCGGTGCTGACGCATCTGCGGGACGTGACGGGCGAGAGCGCGCAGCTCTACCGCCGCCAGGGCGAGATGCGGATCTGCGTGGCTGCGGCGGAGCGCCTGTCGGGCCTGCGGGACACGGTCCCGGTCGGCTCCACGCTCACCATGAAGGCCGGTTCCTCCGCACAGATCCTGATGGCCTGGGAGGAGCCCGAGCGGCTGCACCGGGGCCTCCAGGGGGCCCGCTTCACGGCGACGGCCCTGTCGGGCGTACGGCGCCGTGGCTGGGCCCAGTCCATCGGTGAGCGGGAGCCGGGCGTCGCCTCGGTCTCCGCGCCGGTGCGCGGCCCCTCCAACCGCGTGGTGGCCGCCGTTTCCGTGTCGGGTCCGATCGAGCGGCTGACCCGGCATCCCGGCCGGATGCACGCCCAGGCTGTCATCGACGCGGCCGGCCGGCTCTCCGAGGCCCTGCGCCGCACGGGCTGACCCGCACCCCGCGAGGAGGAGCCGGCCTCAACGCCGCGGCAGGCTCTCTCCGCACCGCCCGACCGACGTGTCGAACTCCCGGCGCTCCACGGCCGGTTGACCGATGAGACGGTCGAACGGCTCCGAGTGGGCCGGAGCATGAAGAAGGCCCCCCACCGAAGTGGAGGGCCTTTCCCTCGTGTACCCCCGACCGGATTCGAACCGGCGCTACCGCCTTGAGAGGGCGGCGTGCTAGGCCGCTACACAACGGGGGCCTGCATCGTGCGTTTCCGCAGATCAGAGCTGGTCTACCAGGACTCGAACCTAGAATGACGGTACCAGAAACCGTAGTGTTGCCAATTACACCATAGACCAAGGTGGTTCAACTCAAACCGTACCCCCGACCGGATTCGAACCGGCGCTACCGCCTTGAGAGGGCGGCGTGCTAGGCCGCTACACAACGGGGGCCCTAGCGATCCTGCATGAGAGGCAGCGGGTGCGACCCGGACTGCCTTCCTGGGAAGGATCTGTACCCCCGACCGGATTCGAACCGGCGCTACTGCCTTGAGAGGGCAGCGTGCTAGGCCGCTACACAACGGGGGCTTCGCGGATGTGATCCGCTGGTGCAGATGAGCTCTGCGAGCTGGCCTACCTGGACTCGAACCAAGACTAACTGAACCAGAATCAGTCGTGCTGCCAATTACACCATAGGCCACTGGAACGCAAGCCCCTGGGGGGATTTTGTTCTAGTTTCACTCCTCCGGTTCCCGGCCTTTCGGCCCGCTCCCCGGCGACGCAGGAAGAACATTACCCGAAGGTGGACGGGGCTCCAAAACGGGTATCGGCGCCGAGGAGCACGGGGAGTTCGGCGAGCGTGGCGATGCGGTGGGGCCCCTCCGGTGCCGCGCCGGCGCCGTACACACCGCCCCGGTCGATCCACACGGACAGCAGTCCGGCGTCGGCGGCCCCGCGTCCGTCGATCTCGGGGTGGTCACCGACGTAGGCCACCTCGTGCGGGGCGAGGCCCAGGGCGTCGCAGGCCGTGCGGAAGGCCGCCGCCTGTGGTTTGGAGACGCCGAGTTCGGCGGCGCAGAGAATGACCTCGAAGCGGTCGTGGACGCCGAGGCGACGGAGTTTGCGGTCCTGCACGGTGAGGCTGGAGTTGGACAGGACCGCGTGCCGGTGACTGCCGGCGAGGGCGTCCAGGGCGGGCAGCACGTCGGGGAAGAGGGCCCAGCCCGCCTCGTAGTGGGCCAGATAGCGCCCGAACCAGTCGTCGGCCTCCGCGTCGGTCAGCTCCCGTTCGGTGAACTCCCGGACCCGGTCCCGCCGTTGGGCCTCGAAGGTGACCTCTCCCGCGGCGAACCTGGCCCACTGGCGGTCGGTGATCGCGCGCCAGTGGGTGAGGGCCCGCTCGGGGGTGCCGAAGCGGGTCAGGAGGCCCTCCGCGGCGAGGTGCGCCCGCATGCCCTCACGGTCGGCTGTCGTGTAGTCGAAGAGAGTGTCGTCGACGTCCCAGACCACGGCTTGGATCACCATGGGACCGACGGTACCCGGCGGGGTACGGCGAAGGGGCGGCATCCGGTCGCCCGGGTGCCGCCCCTTCGGGTGCGCGGGTGCTACGCGGCGAGCTTCGCCAGGGCCGCGTCGATGCGGGCCAGCGTCTTCTCCTTGCCCAGGATCTCCAGGGACTCGAAGAGCGGCAGGCCGATCGTGCGGCCGGTGACGGCGACGCGGACCGGGGCCTGCGCCTTGCCGAGCTTGAGGCCGTGGGCCTCACCGGCGGTCAGGACGGCCTCCTTGAGGGACTCGGCGGAGGTCCAGTCGGCCGCCTCCAGCTTCTCGCGGGCCGTGCGGAGCAGGGCGTCGGAGCCCTCCTTCATGGCCTTCGTCCAGGACGCCTCGTCCTCGACCGGCTCGGCGCGGAACAGGAAGTCGACGTTGTCCGTGATCTCGGAGAGGACCTTGACGCGGGTCTGCGCGTGCGGGGCGACGGCCTGCCACTTGGCCTCGTCGAAGTCCTCCGGCGCCCAGTTCGCGAACGGCGCCTGGAGCCAGGGGCGGCAGCGCTCGGTGAAGTCCTTCACGTCGAGCAGCCGGATGTGGTCGGCGTTGATCGCCTCGCACTTCTTCAGGTCGAAGCGGGCCGGGTTGGGGTTCACGTCGGCGATGTCGAAGGCCGCGACCATCTCGTCGAGCGTGAAGATGTCCTGGTCGGCGGAGAGCGACCAGCCCAGCAGGGAGAGGTAGTTGAGCAGGCCCTCGGGCAGGAAGCCGCGCTCGCGGTAGAGGTTGAGCGAGGCCTGCGGGTCGCGCTTGGAGAGCTTCTTGTTGCCCTCGCCCATCACGTACGGCAGGTGCCCGAAGGCCGGGATCTGCTGGGCGATGCCCAGGTCGATCAGCGCCTTGTACAGGGCGATCTGGCGCGGGGTGGAGGAGAGCAGATCCTCGCCGCGCAGGACGTGGGTGATCTCCATCAGGGCGTCGTCGACCGGGTTGACCAGCGTGTACAGCGGGGCGCCGTTGGCGCGGACGATGCCGTAGTCCGGGACGTTCTCCGGCGTGAAGGTCAGCTCGCCGCGGACCAGGTCGGTGAAGACGATCGGCTCGTCGGGCATCCGGAAGCGGACGATCGGCGTGCGGCCCTCGGCGCGGTAGGCCTCGGTCTGCTCGGCGCTCAGGTCGCGGCAGTGGCCGTCGTAGCCGGAGGGCTTGCCTGCGGCGCGGGCGGCGTCGCGGCGGGCGTCCAACTCCTCGGTGGAGCAGTAGCAGTGGTAGGCGTGCCCGGCGGCCAGGAGCTTGGCGGCGACGTCCTGGTAGAGGTCCATCCGCTGCGACTGGCGGTAGGGGGCGTGCGGGCCGCCGACCTCGGGGCCCTCGTCCCAGTCGAAGCCGAGCCAGCGCAGCGCGTCGAGGAGCTGGGTGTAGGACTCCTCCGAGTCGCGGGCCGCGTCGGTGTCCTCGATCCGGAAGACCAAGGTGCCCTGGTGGTGCTTGGCGAACGCCCAGTTGAACAGGGCGGTGCGGACCAGGCCCACGTGCGGGTTACCGGTGGGGGACGGGCAGAAACGGACACGGACTGCTGGGGCGGATGCGCTAGCCACGCTTGACAACCTTGTTGGTGAGAGTGCCGATGCCTTCGATGGTGACGGCGACCTCGTCGCCGACGTTCAGGGGTCCGACCCCGGCCGGGGTGCCGGTGAGGATCACGTCGCCGGGGAGCAGCGTCATGGCCTCGGAGACGTTGACGATCAGGTCCTCGATGGAGTGGATCATCTCGCTCGTGCGGCCGAGCTGGCGTTGTTCGCCGTTGACGGTGAGCTGGACGGTGAGGTCGCTCGCGGTCGCGAGGTCGAGGTCCGTCTCGACCCAGGGGCCGAGCGGGCAGGAGGTGTCGAAGCCCTTGGCGCGGGCCCACTGCTTCTCGCGGCGCTGGACGTCACGGGCGGTGACGTCGTTGGCGCAGGTGAAGCCGAGGATGACGTCCTGGACCCGGTCGCGGGGGACCTCGCGGCACATCCGGCCGATGACGACGGCGAGTTCGGCCTCGTGGTGCAGTTCCTCGGAGAACGGCGGGTACTGGATGGCGTCGCCGGGGCCGATCACCGAGGTGGACGGCTTGAAGAAGGCGAACGGCGCGTCCGGCACGTCGTTGCCCAGCTCCCGGGCGTGTTCGGCGTAGTTGCGGCCGAAGGCGACGACCTTGTTGGGGAGCACCGGCGGCAGCAGCCTGACCTTGCTCAGCGGGACCTTCGTGCCGGAGAGCTCGAAGTCCGCGAACGGGATGCCCTTGATGATGTCGAGGACGAGTTCGTCCGGCTTGTCGCCCTGGACCGCGCCGAAGGCGACGTTCCCGTCGATGGAGAACCTGGCGATGCGCACGGGATGCTTGCGCCCCTCACTGAGCTGGCTGGAGTCTGACGCTCCAGGCTAGCGCGGCGGGGGCCGGCGGCGCCGGTGCCGGATGGCCGGACGATCAGCCTCCCGGCCCGTACGGGTGCGGCGTCTTATTCGGCGACGGCCTGCTGGGGCGGGAGTTCCATGAGGATGGTGCGGCGCGGGTTGGCGGTCTGGGTCGGCAGGTCGACGGAGTGCTCCGGGGCCTCGGGGGCCTGCGGGACGGCGGCGCCGTCGAGGTGAACGAGCGTCGTGCGCCGGGGGTTGGCGGTGGGGCGGAACATCGTCGTCGTCTTCACGGTTGTACTGCCTGTCCTGTGCGCGGGCGTCCGGCGGGGGCCCAAGGGCCTCGCGCGCGGGCGCGGTTGTCAATGTGTCACGTCTTGTAAACCGTCAGGTTAAACATGCGATTCCCCGACCGACTCGTGAAGAGTCCGTGATCAGCGTGTGAGTTTGCTCACCACTAGGGGAATGAATCGGTCAATCCCGACCTACAACCCACCCCAACGAAACGGACATTGGCCACCTGAAGCCCTCATTCCGCTCCTGATCATCGCGACTGGGACACCCCTGGAGCCCTGCCCGTTCGCGGAGTTGATCCCGTTTTGGGCGAGATCACTTTCTACGTCAGGTGACCCGACCCTCACAAGGTGTCACCTCCGTCACGCTCTGGCCCACGGGCCTTGTTGGAGATCCTGCACTGTGCTGGAATTCCACGGACCGCCGCGGGTATCGAGCCGTCGCACAGGGGGGCCACGGAGGACGCCGGCAGCGGCGAGATGAGGGGAGCCAGCGCCGGTCACTCACGACCGACGAGGGGGCGTGTTCAGGACGCTCCCTACAACGCCGACACCGTGTCCTTCCGCAGTGCGGAGGGGCGCCTGGTCCAGAGGTTGCGACGCTAGTGCAGGGACGTTTCAAGAGGGATGGCAGCGCTTCGGCGGAGCCGGAGCTGCGCGACGGGACTGGTCCCATGGCCGGCAGCTCCTCGCCCCAGCACGCCCAGAACCAGGGCCGGACCCCGTCGGGCGACGGCGGTGACCGCCCTGGACGCCCCGGCGCGAAAGCATCTTCCGGCTCCCCGGCCCCCGCTGCCAAGCAGGCCAAACCAGCCAAGGGCGCGAACACCTCGGGCTCGGCCCTCGCGCTGCGCAACTGGCGCATCTCCACGCGTCTGGTGGCGCTGCTCGCGCTCCCCGTGGTCGCCGCCACCTCGCTGGGCGCCCTGCGCATCAGCGACAACATGGACGACATCCAGCAGCTCGACAACATGAAGCTGCTGACGGACATGACCAAGCAGGCCACCGAGCTGGCCGCCGCGCTCCAGGAGGAGCGCGACCAGTCAGCCGGCCCGCTGGCGCACGGTTCCAAGGCGAACGACTACACGGTCAAGGGCTACCGCGAGAAGTCGGACCGGGCCACCCAGAACTTCATCGACGCCGCCGAGGAGATCGACACCTCCAGCAAGGACGGCAACCTCCAGGGCGTCCGGGAGAGCCTGGTCGGCGTGGTCAGCGACCTCGACCAGCTGGCGAAGATACGCAACACGGCCTACGAGGCCAAGGGGAACTCGACCCAGACTGTCGAGGCCTACCACCGCCTCATCACCCACCTCCTGGACCTCTCCCAGGACATGGCCGAGGCGACCAGCAACCCGGAGATGATCCAGCGCACCCGCGCCCTGGCCTCCTTCTCCTCCGCCAAGGAGTACGCGTCGATGCAGCGCGCGGTCCTCGCCGCCGCGCTCCCCGCGAACAACACCAGCTTCGGCGACCTCTCGGACAACGACCGCCTGTACGCCCAGTCGGCGTTGCAGAGCCAGTCCTCCGAGCTGCGCAGCTTCAAGAGCATCTACGGCTCCGAACAGGCCGCGGCCCTCCTCAAGCCCATCGAGGAGAACAACGCGACCATCAAGGCCACGGACACCTACGCGTCCCGCGCCCTGGCCAGCAAGGACGGCCTGAACGACCTCCAGAAGCGGTCGTACCAGGACTGGGTGGACGACAGCTCCACCAAGATCGACCAGATGAAGAAGATCGAGCACTCGCTCCTGGAGGACATGGAGCAGAAGGCGCGCGAGCTGCGCAGCGCCACCGAGCAGGACGCCATCATCTCCGGTGCGCTGATCCTGCTCGTGCTCGGCGTCTCCCTGGTCGGCGCCTTCGTCATCGCCCGGTCCATGATCCGCTCGCTGCGCCGGCTCCAGGAGACCGCCAACAAGGTCGCCCAGGAACGCCTGCCCGAGCTGGTCAAGCAGCTCTCCGAGTCCGACCCGCAGGACGTCGACACCTCCGTCGAGTCGGTCGGTGTGCACTCCCGGGACGAGATCGGCCAGGTGGCCGCGGCCTTCGACGACGTGCACCGCGAGGCGGTCCGGCTCGCCGCCGAACAGGCCCTGCTGCGGGGCAACGTCAACGCGATGTTCACCAACCTCTCGCGCCGCTCCCAGGGCCTCATCCAGCGTCAGCTGTCGCTCATCTCCGAACTGGAGTCCCGCGAGGCCGACCCGGACCAGCTCTCCTCGCTCTTCAAGCTCGACCACCTCGCCACCCGTATGCGCCGCAACGGCGAGAACCTCCTCGTCCTCGCCGGTGAGGAGCCCGGCCGCCGCTGGACCCGCCCGGTCCCGCTGGTCGACGTGCTCCGTGCCGCCGCCTCCGAGGTGGAGCAGTACGAGCGCATCGAGCTGGCCTCGGTGCCCACCACCGAGGTCGCCGGACGCGTCGTCAACGACCTCGTGCACCTCCTCGCCGAGCTGCTGGAGAACGCCACGTCGTTCTCCTCCCCGCAGACCAAGGTCAAGGTCACCGGCCACGCGCTGCCCGACGGCCGGGTCCTGATCGAGATCCACGACACCGGCATCGGCCTCTCCCCCGAGGACCTCGCGGCGATCAACGAACGGCTCGCCGCGCCGCCCACCGTGGACGTCTCCGTCTCCCGCCGCATGGGTCTGTTCGTGGTCGGCCGCCTCTCGCAGCGCCACGGCATCCGCATCCAGCTGCGCCCCTCCGACTCCGGCGGCACGACCGCGCTGGTCATGCTGCCCGTCGATGTCGCCCAGGGCGGCCGCAAGCCGCAGCCCAAGCAGGGCGGGCAGAGCGGTCCCACGGGGGGTGGTCCGGCCGCCGCGCAGGCCGCCGCCGGTGCCGCGGCCGCCCGTCGCCAGGCCCAGCAGCAGGCCGGTGCCCTCGGCTCCGGTGCCCCCGCCGGGGGGCTGCTCGGGGCCGGTCAGGGTCCGCGAGCCGCACTGCCCGGCGCGGGCGGCGGCAACGGCCGTCCCGGCGGCCCGGGTGCGCCCGGTGGCCCGCGTGGTCCGCAAGGCCCTCAGTCGCCCCAGGCCCCCCAGGCACCTCACTCTTCGCAGTCCCCCGCCCTTCCGCCCCGTGGTGGTCGGCCCGCTCCGGCCGGTGCCGGGTTCGGCGCGCAGGCCCCGGGTGCCCCGCAGGGCATGCGGGCGGCCGGTACCGGTGGCGTCCAGGACGCCTTCGGCAACCGGGGCCCGGTGCCCCCGCAGCAGAACGGCGCCCAGAACCAGGGCGGCTCCGCCGAGCAGCCGGGCGGCGGCCGTCGCCGGCGTCAGCCGCAGCTGCCGGGCCGCGGTGGTCCGCGCGCCGAGCTGCCGGGCGGCGCCCCGCAGCAGCCCCGGACGCCGAGCTGGAGCGACGAGAACGCCCAGCCGCCCGTGCCGCGTTCCGCGCTCGACACCCCGCGCGGCCATGACGAGCAGGACGCCGCGCAGACCTCCCGGCTGCCCCGGGTCGACGACCGGCAGGGACCGGCCGCGACCGCGGAGATACCGGCGATCACCGGCTTCGACGACCACCAGGGCCCGGCCGCCACCGCGCAGTTCCCGCGCCCCGACTTCGGTGCCCCGGCGCAGGGCGCCAACTCCCCGCAGGCGCCTGGCCAGTTCCAGCGCCCGGACTTCGGCGCCCCGCAGCAGGGCGGCGGCGACGGCCAGAACTCCGGCCAGGACTCAGGGCCGTTCGTCCGCTCGGACGTGTTCGGCGCCCCCACCGGCAACCGCACCGACCCGGCGAACCCGAACAACCCCGCCAACACCGGTCAATTCGCGCGTCCGCAGGGCTACGACAACGGCTCCACCGGCCAGTTCTCGGTGCCGAGTTACGACAACGGCACCGGCACGACCGGGCACTTCGCCCTGTCGGAGCGCCAACAGAGCCGCGACAACGGGCAGTTCGAGCGCCCGCAGGCCGACGACAGCCTCGGCGGCGCCGACTTCGGTGCCCCGTTGCCGCCGGTCCCGCAGCGCCCCCAGCGGCCCGTCCGCCAGGAGCCGGAGGCGCTGCCGCCGGCCCCCGGTCCGGGCGACGGCCGTACCCCGCTGTACGACACCCTGGAGACCAACTGGTTCCACGGCGCCGGACAGCAGGAGCAGCCGGAGCAGCAGCAGCCCCCGCAGCCGCCTCAGCCTCAGCCTCAGCCTCAGCAGAACGGCAACGGCAACGGCAACGGTCCGAGCGACCTCGGCCCGGCCCCCGTTCCGCCCGCTCCCCCGTCGCAGGCTCCGGCCTCGGCCCCTTCCACGTCCGCACCTCAGCGGGCCGCCGCTTCCTGGCGCACCTCCCCGAACGACGACCTCGTCCGGCAGGCGGAGCGTGTGCGGCAGCCCGCCGCGGGCGGTGTCACCACCTCCGGCCTGCCGCGCCGGGTGCCCCGGGCGAACCTCGTACCGGGCACGGCTCAGCAGCAACAGCACCAAGCTGGTCCGCAGGTCTCGCGTTCGCCTGATGAGGTTCGCGGCCGGCTGACCAATCTCCGTCGGGGCATCGCGCAGGGTCGACAGGCCGGCAACGGCCCGCAGACCGGCAGCTTCCCGAGCCCCACTCACCAGCAGGAGCGTTAGTTGAGCCAGATGAGCCAAGCGGCACAGAACCTCAACTGGTTGATCACCAACTTCGTGGACAACACCCCCGGGGTGTCCCACACCGTCGTCGTGTCCGCCGACGGACTTCTTCTGGCGATGTCGGAAGGCTTCCCGCGGGACCGCGCGGACCAGCTCGCGGCCGTCGCGTCCGGTCTCACCTCGTTGACGGCCGGGGCCTCCCGGATCTTCGAGGGAGGCAGCGTCGCGCAGACGGTCGTCGAGATGGAACGCGGCTTTCTCTTCCTGATGTCCGTCTCGGACGGCTCGTCCCTGGCCGTGCTCGCGCACCCCGAGTGCGACATCGGCCTGGTCGGCTACGAGATGGCGCTCCTGGTCGACCGCGCGGGGGCCGTCCTCACGCCCGACCTGCGCGCCGAACTCCAGGGAAGTCTGCTGCACTGACCGGCCCCGGCACCACCCGTCTCACCACATCACCGTCCGGCCGCCACAAACCCCCCACCGGCCACGTCAGACGGCTTGACCGACCGACTTGCTGTCCCGCCCGGAGGATTCATGACCCCGCCCACCGCCTCTCATGATCCGTACGCGGAGCCGTACGAGGATGAGGGCGACCAGCCGCTGGTACGTCCGTACGCGATGACCGGCGGCCGGACCCGGCCGCGCTATCAGCTCGCCATCGAGGCCCTGATCAGCACCACGGCCGACCCGGCAGCGCTCATGGGGCTGCTCCCTGAGCACCAGCGCATCTGCCACCTCTGCCGTGAGGTGAAGTCGGTCGCCGAGGTATCGGCGCTCCTGGCCATGCCGCTGGGTGTGGCCCGGATTCTCGTCGCGGACCTGGCCGAGGCCGGGCTCGTCGCCATCCACCAGCCGGGCGGCGACGAGACCACGGGCGCGCCGGACGTGACACTGCTCGAAAGGGTGCTCAGTGGACTTCGCAAGCTCTGACGGAGGCCGGGCCACCACCTCCGCGAAGATCGTGGTGGCGGGCGGCTTCGGCGTCGGCAAGACCACGTTCGTGGGCGCCGTGTCGGAGATCAACCCGCTGCGTACGGAGGCCGTGATGACGTCCGCCAGCGCGGGCATCGACGACCTCACCCACACCGGGGACAAGACCACCACCACGGTGGCCATGGACTTCGGCCGGATCACCCTGGACCAGGACCTGATCCTGTACCTCTTCGGTACGCCGGGGCAGGATCGTTTCTGGTTCATGTGGGACGACCTGGTGCGCGGTGCGATCGGCGCCGTGGTGCTGGTCGACACCCGGCGGCTCGCGGACTGTTTCCCCGCGGTCGACTACTTCGAGAACAGCGGGCTGCCGTTCGTCGTCGCCCTCAACGGCTTCGACGGGCATCAGCCGTACGCGCCCGAGGAGGTGCGGGAGGCCTTGCAGATCGGGCCCGACACCCCCATCATCACCACGGACGCCCGGCACCGGTCCGACGCCAAGAGCGCGCTGATCACGCTGGTCGAACACGCGCTGATGGCCCGCTTGCGGTAGGCAATACCCAAGTCAGCAGTGCTATACGGCAGTTGTCGTAGACGCCCCGGAAACCGGCTGTGGCCTTTGACACGGTCGGCCCCGGCGTTCATAACGTTTCGGCAGAGGAATCGGCACCCGTCCGCACGCGTCGCGTTCGGCTGGTGCCGCTGTGCGATGGCAGGCCCCGTCTTTTGGCGGGGCTCGCTCTTTATGACCGTTTTACGTGAGGCCTGCATCACAGCGTGTGATCGCCTCGCAGTGTTTGGAAGAGCGCAGGTCGTCGTGCTGGAATGCCTGAACTGCCCAATAGTCAATGACGTACTCACCAGTACATACGTCAGCGCACGCGTACGTGAAGGCAGACCGGGCTTGAGAGACTGCGGCACAACGTTGGTGCCGACCGCCGAGAGGTTGTTGGTCGAGTGAGGCGAAGCAAGAACGGTCCCGAGCCGTCGGCCCGGGGCAACTTCACCCCGCCGCCGCGCGCAGGGGCGCCCGCCCAGGTGTCCGGTGCCGAACCGACGGGCACGCCCGCGTCGGACGGCGGACGCTTCTCCCCCCGCAACTGGCGGGTGCCGACCCGGCTGAACGCCATTCTGCTCATACCCGTGCTGGTCGGCCTGGTCATGGGCGGCTTCCAGGTGAAGAGCTCCATCGACACCTGGCAGAACGCCGAGGACGCCCAGAAGACGGCCCGGCTGGTCCGCGCCTCCCTCACCTACGGCGACGCCCTCTACAACGAGCGCGACATCACCGCGGCCCCCCTGCTGAAGGGCTCGTCGCAGACGGCCGCCGACAAGAAGACCGTCACCGCCGCCCGCGCCCAGACCGACAAGGCCGCCGCCGCCTTCGACGAGGCCGCGCAGAACATGCCGGCCACCGCGGGCCTGGAACGGCGCCTCAAACTCTTCCGGGACGTGGAGCCCACCCTCACCGCACTGCGGCAGGGCGCGTACACCTCCAAGCTGCCCGGCGTACAGACCGAGGAGGGCTACCTCTCGGTCGCCCACCCGCTGATGGAGTTCGCCAACGAACTGGGCCTCGGCACCGGCAACATCACCAGCTACGGCCGGACCGTCTACGCGATCTCGCTGAGCGCGGCCGCGGTCTCCCTGGACCGCTCCATCGGCATGCACCTGCTGATCGGCCCGGGCCCCGACGCCAAGAACCTCGCCAAGCAGCGCGTCGCCCTCACCTCCTACGCCTACCTCGAAGGCATCGCCGTCGAGGAGTACATCGGCGGCGGCACCGAGGCCGACGCGCAGAAACTGACCCAGGCCCAGGCGCAGGTCAAGACGGACGGCGCCGCGCTGGCCAAGCAGGCCGCCGAGGAGGCCACGGCCAAGGGCGAGTCGTATGTGCCGCCGCCGTCCGACCCCACCGACATGGTCAGCGCCCTCGGCACGCTCCAGAGCACCGACACCGCCGAGCGCGCCACGCTGGCCCAGCAGGGCATCACCGCGCAGAACTGGTGGGCGGTCAACACGCTGAAGTACAACGCCTACCGCCAGATCGAGATGGACCTGGCCGACAAGGCGGTGACCGAGGCCTCCGACATCGCCTCCGACGCCCAGCGGGACGCCATCATCACCGGTGCCGCCGTGGTCGTCGCGCTGCTCCTGGCGTTCATCCTGGCCGGTGCGGTCGCCCGGCAGATGAGCCGCTCGATGCGCCAGTTGCGCAACGCGGCCTTCGGGATCGCCGAACAGCGGCTGCCGATGCTGGTCGACCAGCTCTCCCGCACCGACCCCGGCCGGGTCGACACCCGGGTCGCGCCCATCCCGATCCACACCAAGGACGAGATCGGCGAGGTCGCCCGCGCCTTCGACCAGGTGCACCGCGAGGCGGTCCGGCTCGCCTCCGAGCAGGCGCTGCTGCGGGGCAACATCAACGCGATCTTCACCAACCTCTCGCGCCGCAACCAGTCGTTGATCGAGGGCCAGTTGACCCTGATCACCGGTCTGGAGAACAACGAGGCCGACCCGGACCAGCTGGAGAACCTCTTCCGCCTGGACCACCTCGCGACCCGGATGCGCCGCAACGGCGAGAACCTCCTCGTCCTCGCGGGCGAGGAGCCCGGCCGCCGCTGGGACCAGCCGGTCCCGCTGGTCGACGTGTTGCGCGCCGCCTCCTCCGAGGTGGAGCAGTACGAGCGCATCGAGCTGTCCGGCGTCCCGGAGGCCGAGATCCACGGCCGGGCCGTGACCGACCTCGTGCACCTGCTGGCCGAGCTGCTGGAGAACGCCACCACGTTCTCCTCCCCGCAGACCAAGGTCCGGGTCACCGCGACCCGGCTGCCCGACGGCCGCGTGATGATCGAGATCCACGACAAGGGCATCGGCCTGACCGCCGAGGACTTCGCGGACATCAACCACAAGCTGGCCAACCCGCCGACCGTGGACGCCGCGATCTCCCAGCGCATGGGTCTGTTCGTGGTCGGCAGGCTCTCCGACCGGCACGGCATCCGGGTCCAGCTGCGCCCCTCGGGCGAGCAGGCCGGCACGACCTCGCTCGTCATGCTCCCGGACGCGATCACGCACGGCGGCAGCGGCGGCGAACAGAGCCTGAACGCCGACGAGTTCACCGTCTCGCAGATCATCCCGGAGCGGAACGCCCCGGCGCTGGGCGAGAGTTTCACCGGCCAGCCGCCGCTGCGCACGGCCGCCGAACTCGGCTTCGACGACAGCCAGTACACCGAGATCCCGGACGACATCCGGGAGTTGGACCCGGTGGGCCGTTCCCTGATGCGCGAGGAGCGACGGGCGACCCTGGAGAACCAGACGCACGGCGAGCAGGACGGTTCCGGGCAGCCGCAGGAGAACGGCTCGTTCGGCGCCGACGGCTTCGAGGCGCCCGGCACCTACGACGAGAGCCAGGGCGGCTACCGGACCGGCGGCTTCACGGCGCCGCAGGGCTACGACCAGGCCCCGGCGGCCTACGAGGAGCCCCAGCAGACCCCGCAGCCGTCCTACGAGGACCCGTACTACCCGCAGAACCCGCAGAGCCCGCACGGCGCCCCGCCGCCCAGCGACCCGTACGCCACCGGCGGCTACCCGCAGCCCGGCTATCCGGAACCGTCGCAGGACGACCACGGCCGGGCGCACCCGACAGCGCAGGACGCCTTCTCGCCGTTCGAGCAGAGCGCCTATCAGGACGACTGGCCCCAGCAGGACAGTTACAGCAACGGCTACGGCTCCGAGTACGCCCCGCAAGCGGAACCCACGCAGGGCGCTCACCCGGGTGAGCGGGCCACCGGCGGCTTCGACCGGCAGGGGCCCGCTCCCGCCGCGCCGCTGGACATGACCAACGCCGGGCTCCCGCGCCGCGGTCCGGGCGTGAACGGCACCAACGGCGCCCGGCACACCGGCCAGGACGCCCCGGCACAGCCCGTGCAGCCCGCCCAGCCGGCGCAGCCCGCGCCGAGCGGCAACGGCGGCCCGAACGGCGACGGCGGCCTCTGGCAGTCGGCGAACGACGAGCGCTGGCAGCAGGCCTCACAGCTCCGCAAGCCCAAGGCGGGCGGGGTCACCTCCTCCGGACTGCCGCGGCGGGTGCCCAAGGCCAATCTGGTCGAGGGGGCCGCCGAGACCACCACCCAGGGGGGCCCGCAGATCTCCCGCGCTCCGGAGGACATCCGGGGCAGGTTGAGCAACCTGCGCCAGGGCGTCCAGCGCGGACGCAGCGCAGGCACCGATAAGAACGGCCAGGCCACTGGGAATCAGCACAGTGGTCCTGACAGCACCTACGACCAGGAGCGTTAGTGTGAGCCCGATGAGCCAGGCGGCGCAGAACCTGAACTGGTTGATCACCAACTTCGTGGACAACACCCCGGGGGTGTCCCACACCGTGGTGGTCTCCGCCGACGGCCTCCTGCTGGCGATGTCCGAAGGGTTTCCGCGCGACCGTGCCGATCAGCTCGCGGCGGTCGCCTCCGGTCTGACGTCACTGACCGCTGGTGCTTCGCGCATCTTCGAAGGCGGTAGCGTGAACCAGACCGTTGTGGAGATGGAGCGGGGATTCCTGTTCATCATGTCCATCTCCGACGGTTCGTCGCTCGCCGTTCTCGCACACCCGGAGGCCGACATCGGTCTGATTGGGTACGAGATGGCCCTTCTCGTCGACCGCGCGGGCACGGTTCTGACCCCGGATCTCCGCCAGGAGCTCCAGGGGAGCCTTCTCAACTAACAGACAGACGGTGCGTTTTCACGTCCCGTGGCCGTAAGGTTTCGAAACGCGGCTCCACAGGTTTGGGTGCCCGGCACAGTCGGAGGAGGAGAAAGTGGCAACACCACCAGGCGGTTCGAATACGGGCAACTGGTCGTACGGCCCTGCCCAGGGGCAGGGCGACGGCTCCCAGAACCCGAACCGTTACAACTTCCCCTCCGCGCCGAGCCACCGGCGCGAGCAGCAGTACCCGCCGCAGGCCCCGCACACTCCCCAGGGTCCGGGTCCGCAGGGGCCAGGTCCGCAGGGGCCGGGGCCCTCCCCGTACGACCAGCCGCCGGCGCCGCGCATCCAGCCGGTGCAGCCGCAGCGACGCGCCCCCGAGCCCACGCCCGCGGGGTCGTCGATGAACAACAACCCCCTGGTGCGCCCGTACGCCATGACCGGCGGCCGGACGCGCCCCCGCTACCAGCTCGCCATCGAGGCGCTGGTGCACACCACCGCGCAACCGCACCAGATGCAGGGCCAGTTGCCCGAGCATCAGCGGATCTGCCATCTGTGCCGCGAGATCAAGTCGGTGGCCGAGATCTCGGCCCTGCTGACCATCCCTCTCGGCGTGGCCAGGATTCTCGTCGCCGACTTGGCGGAGGCGGGCCTGGTCGCCATCCATCAGCCCGGCGGCGACGAGACCGCCGGCGGCCAGCCAGACGTGACACTGCTCGAAAGGGTGCTCAGTGGACTTCGCAAGCTCTAGCGGCGGTCCTTCCCGCTCCACCACCTCCGCGAAAATCGTGGTGGCGGGCGGCTTCGGCGTGGGTAAGACCACGTTCGTCGGTGCTGTCTCGGAGATCAACCCGCTGCGCACAGAGGCCGTCATGACGTCCGCTTCGGCGGGCATCGACGACCTCACCCACACCGGAGACAAGACGACCACGACGGTCGCCATGGACTTCGGCCGCATCACCCTGGACCAGGACCTGATCCTGTACCTCTTCGGTACGCCGGGTCAGGACCGCTTCTGGTTCATGTGGGACGACCTGGTGCGCGGCGCGATCGGCGCGATCGTCCTCGTGGACACCCGGCGCCTCGCGGACTGCTTCCCCGCGGTCGACTACTTCGAGAACAGCGGCCTCCCCTTCGTCATCGCCCTCAACGGCTTCGACGGCAACCAGCCGTACAACCCCGACGAGGTCCGCGAGGCCCTCCAGATCGGCCCCGACACCCCGATCATCACGACGGACGCCCGCCACCGCGCGGACGCCAAGTCCGCGCTGATCACGCTCGTCGAGCACGCCCTGATGGCGCGCCTGCGATAACCGCCGTTCCCAGTTCTGCACAAGGGGCCTCTTCCCACGGAAGGGGCCCCTCAGTCATTCCCCGCCGGCAGACGACGCACGTCGCCCCCGCCCTCCCAACGGGAGAGCGGGGGCGATGAAAAGTCGCTGCGATGGGCCTCAGTGCCAGCTGTGGGGGGCCCTGAAGCCGCCCTCGCGGTCCAGGCGGCGCCAGCCTGCCTTCGCTCGGCCCCGGCCCCGGACCGGCTCCGTGACGGCCGGCTGGGACGCCGCGCGGGCCAGGAGGACCGCCGTGATCGCGGCGACTTCCTCGGGGTCGGCGAGGCCCTTCTCGACGCGGATGTCAGGAGTGTTCATGGGTGTCATTCTCCGTGAGAGAGGTTTCCGCAGGATTACTGCGGGGGGTTGCCGTGCTTACGGGACGGCAGGTCGGCGTGCTTGCTCTGGAGCATGGCGAGGGAGCGGATGAGGACTTCACGGGTCTCGGCGGGGTCGATGACGTCGTCGACCAGGCCGCGTTCGGCCGCGTAGTAGGGGTGCATCAGCTCGGACTTGTACTCCTTGACCATGCGGGAGCGCATGGCCTCGGGGTCGCCCGCCTCGGCGATCTGCCGGCGGAAGATGACGTTGGCGGCACCTTCGGCGCCCATGACGGCGATCTCGTTCGTCGGCCACGCGTAGGTGAGGTCGGCACCGATGGACTGGCTGTCCATGACGATGTAGGCCCCGCCGTACGCCTTCCTGAGAATCAGCGAGATCCTCGGCACGGTCGCGTTGCAGTAGGCGTAGAGCAGCTTCGCGCCGTGACGGATGATTCCGCCGTGCTCCTGGTCGACCCCGGGCAGGAACCCCGGGACGTCCAGGAAGGTGACGATCGGGATATTGAAAGCGTCACACATCTGGACGAAGCGCGCAGCTTTTTCGCTCGCCTCGATGTCCAGGACCCCGGCGAGGGTCTGCGGCTGGTTGGCAACGATGCCGACGACCTGGCCGTCCAGGCGGCCCAGCGCGCAGATGATGTTGCGGGCCCAGCGCTCGTGGACCTCCAGGTAGTCGCCGTCGTCGACGATCTCCTCGATGACCTTGGTCATGTCGTACGGGCGGTTGCCGTCGGCGGGGACCAGGTCGAGGAGGGCGTCGCCGCGCCGGTCGGCGGGGTCGGAGGCCTCGGCGGTGGGCGGGTTCTCGCGGTTGTTCTGCGGGAGCAGCGAGAGCAGGTAGCGGACCTCGGCGATGCAGGTCTCTTCGTCGTCGTAGGCGAAGTGGCAGACGCCGGAGGTCTCGGCGTGGACGTCGGCGCCGCCGAGGCCGTTCTGGGTGATCTCCTCGCCGGTGACGGCCTTGACGACGTCGGGTCCGGTGATGAACATCTGCGAGGTCTCGCGGACCATGAACACGAAGTCGGTCAGCGCGGGGCTGTAGGCCGCGCCGCCCGCGCACGGGCCCAGCATCACGGAGATCTGCGGGATGACCCCGGAGGCCTTGGTGTTGCGCTGGAAGATGCCGCCGTACCCGGCGAGGGCGGAGACGCCCTCCTGGATGCGGGCGCCGGCGCCGTCGTTGAGGGAGACCAGCGGGGCACCGGCCGCGATGGCCATGTCCATGATCTTGTGGATCTTCGTGGCGTGGGCCTCGCCCAGCGCGCCGCCGAAGATCCGGAAGTCGTGGGCGTAGACGAAGACCGTGCGGCCCTCCACCGTGCCCCAGCCGGTGATCACACCGTCGGTGTACGGCTTCTTCGACTCCAGGCCGAAGCCCTGCGCGCGGTGCCGGCGCAGCTGCTCGACCTCCTGGAAGGAGTCCGGGTCGAGGAGCAGCTCGATCCGCTCGCGTGCGGTCAGCTTGCCCTTGGCGTGCTGCGCCTCGGTCGCCTTCTCGCTCGGTCCGGCCAGCGCCCGGGCACGGATCTCGTGCAGCTCGGCCACTCGTCCGCGCGCGTCCGACGGCTCACCCGGTGCATCGTCCAAAACGGTCATGTAGCGACCTTACGAAGGACACCCGGGAAAGCGAGACGTCGACTCCGTACAGTCTCCGGCCCGTTTTCCTGGTACCCCTGAACAGAACCGTCACCGCATGCAGCCCTTCCGACTGCTCAGAGGGCGTCCCGGTTGTAGGGGTCCAACAAAGCCGTCATTCGAGAGCCACCTCACATCGGTGAGTCGAACAGGACACGCCTGGGGTAACCCGCAGGGTCAGCCGGGCTCCGGCCGACCGCACCTGAACGGTCGGGTCGGTGTGCAGGACGCGGCGCACGGGGTGGTCCCAGGTGATCTCCAGCTCGGTGCCCGTGCGGGGCGGCTCGCTCACGCAGAGGGTAGCGGTCCGGCCTGTGCGGCTGATCAGCACGCTGGCCGGGGCGGAGGCGGTGAGCGGGCCCGCCGTCGCCGGGGCCCAGAAGTTCGCGCCGGTCACCCCGAGGGCGGGGGCGTGGAGGGCCTGGGCGGTGGCGGTGTTGGTGAGCACGGTCAGCCAATGGTGGTCGGCGGCGCGGGCGGCGGTCTCGGCGCGGGTGGCGCCGGGGAGCAGGACGTAGTGGTAGCGGGCGTTCACGGGGTCGGTGCCGTGGTCGAGCCAGAGGGTCTGCCAACGGCGGGTGGCGCGCTCGTCGGTGCTGGTGGTGTTGATGTCGGACCAGGCGCCGGTGCGGTCCTCGCGCAGGGTGCGCAGCCGGTCGGCCTCCGGCACCAGCCAGCCGCCGTGTCCCTCCAGATGGGCCCAGCCCCGCCCCCGGACCAGCCGTCGGGCGGAGCCCTCCCCCAGGTTGCGGTTGTCGACGACGGTCTCGACCGGCACCCCGTCCGCGCAGCTGATCCCCGCGCCGAGGCACACGACGGCGTCGGCCAGGCAGAACCACGACTTGTGGGCCTGGAGGGTGGAGCCGAGGCCCTTGAGGTGCTGGCCGACGGCCGCGTAGGTGCCGTCGGTGGTGCCGCCGACCCAGCGGACGTCGGGCCGGGCGGCGCCCCACTCGCCCCCGGCCCGGTCGGGCAGGCGCCGGGTGGAGACGGTGGTCCCGGGCAGCCGGTACCAGTCGACGGTGGGCCAGTACCAGTCGGTGTACTGGTACCCGGTCCCCTCGGCCCACCAGGCCACCATCCCGGCGCCGGTGTGCCAGCCGCGCGGATTCTCGCCGTTGCCGCATTCGTAGAAGGCGATGCGTTCGCTGGCCATGGTGATGCTCACGGCGTGTCCGTGCCCGCGATGAACGGCTCGGTCCATCGCCGGGAAGAGCCGGTGGCCGACGGTTTCGGGGGCGCCCGGCACCGGTGAGTCGGCGACCGCGCGCAGCCGCGCCAGATCGGCCACCCCGAACTGAGGTGCCGTCAACAATGCTTCAACGGCGTCCCGTTGGGCCCATCCCTTGACCATCCCGTACCACCGCTCCCGTTCCGCGGCGCTCGCCCCGCCGGCCAGCAGCACGATCGCGGCGATGAGGGCCTGCCCGTGGAAGTGGTCGCTGCGCATCAGGTGCTGGTCGTCGCTTGTGAGGTAACCCCGGCTGATGGCACGGCCGTTGACCGAGTCCATCACCAACCCGTCGTGCAGGAAGGGCGCGTAGGCGTGCTCGACGCTGTCCAGGATCAACTGCCGGTTCGGGTCGGTCACTTCCCAGGCGGAACCGGCGAGCAGGGTGAAGAGCCTGCCGAGACCGTCGAGCATGACCTGCCCGTAGGTGCCCGAGTAGGCGACCCAACTGTGCTGCACGAACGACCCGTCGGCATACAGCCCGTCGCCCTCGGTGACGTACGGGAAGACCGGTGAGAGGGCGTCGCGGGCCAGCGCGATCTTCGCGTCGGCGCGGCCGAGGATGCCGCGCAGGGCGACGGAGCGGCACAGGTCGACGCGGTTGGCGCCGGTCGACGTCCCGGTGTAGGCGCCGAGCGCGGAGTCGGGGACGAAGTGGTCGACGGCGGCGCAGACGGCGGCGACGCGCGCGGCGCCGAGGTCGTCGTGGAGGGCGGCGGCGATGTCCAGGAGGAGCCGGGGGCTGCCGATCTGCCACTCCCACCAGTTGCCGTAGGGCGTGGTGGCGGGGTGGTAGACGGTGGCGGCGAGATGGTCGAGGCCGCGCAGGATGTCGGCGAGGAGCCCCGGGTCGCCGGTGGCCCCGGTGCCCGGCTGGACGTGGGCCTGCGTCATGGTCCACAGCCGGCTGTAGCTCTGGGTGATGCCGGACGGCGGGTCGAACGGGTAGCCCGGCCAGAGGGAGTCGGCGGTGGGCGCCATGGTGGCCCGCAGGGCGCGGGCCCGGCTCCCGGTCGCGGCGAGGCGTCCGGCGTAGGGCTCGGCGGCCGGGTCGTAGCCGGTGCCGAGGGCGAGTTCGAGCCACCGTGCGCGGAGGGTGGCGTAGGGGTCGGCGGGGGCGGCCGGGGAGTCCAGGGCGACGGCGGGTCCGGCACCGAGGGCGGCGGTGGCGAGGGCGGCCACGGACAGGAAGGTGCGGCGCGTGGGGGTCATGCCCATGGTGCGTACCACGCGGGCCGCCCCGGCGGAACCAGGCGCGGCGCCGGTTCCGCCGTCGCCCGGCGGGTGACGTGGGTCAGCAGCCGCCGCAGTTGTAGTAGAGGACGTCCCAGTGGTTGCCCTCGTCGGCGTAGACGTTGCCGGAGCCGGACTGGTACTGCGGGGCGCCGTCGCCGCGCAGGCCGATGTAGGTGAAGGTGCCCTTGATGTAGGTGGTGACGCAGGCGCTCTCGGCGTAGTCGAGCTTGTAGCCGTTGCTGTGCGAGTAGGTGCCGGCGGCGTGGCCGGTCTCGGTGCCGCCGGTGATGTTCAGGGCGCAGCCGGTGGCCCGCTTGAGGGTCTGGGCGCCCTGCGCGGTGGCCTGATTGAGCTGGTCGAACGAGGTACAGCTGGGGTTGGCGCGGTCGGCGCAGTTGCCCGAGGAGGACCAGGTGAGACCGGCCGAGCTGAACATCGAGGCCGCGGTGGCGTGGCTGATCTTGGTGACGGCGACGGCGTCGCCCGCGGCGCCGAGGACGGCGATGCCGGGGGCGACGACGAGGGCGAGCGCGGTCAGGGCGGACCGGAACTTCATGGGGGGCCTTCCTGCGGAGAACCGTGGGGCGGGCGGCCGGGCGGCCGTTCTTCCTGTGGGGCGGCTGTGCAGGCGGTGCCAGGCGATCGTGCCCGAGCCCACGGCAGCTACACCAGGGACCGACGGAGAGAAACGGCTGAACGTCGGGTGAGCGCGGGCGGAACACGGGGCGATCGACGCGGCATGCCCGCCTCGCCATCGGACGCGCCGAAAAAGGTCACCGAGCGTAGGCTTTCGAACACACCGCCGATAAGGTTGAACATTGAACGGAATGGGCCTACCGTCGACCTCGTCAGCATCGTTGAACGTTGAACTTCCTCGCCGCCGGGGTCTCCGCACGGAGCCACGGCCCGTCCCCCACAGGAGCACACCATGGGTATCTTCGGCCGCAAGAACGACACCGACAGCACCGCCACCGACAGCACCGCGCCGGCCCCCGTCACCCCCGAACTCGCCGCGCTCACCGGCGAGTACACGATCGACCCGGCCCACTCCGCGTTCGGTTTCACGGCCCGGCACGCGATGGTCACCAACGTCAAGGGCGCGTTCCTCGACTTCACCGGCACCCTGCACCTCGACGGCAGCGACCCGGCCGCCTCGACCGCCGCCATCGACATCCAGATGGCGAGCATCGACACCGGCTCCGCCGACCGGGACGGTCACCTCAAGAGCGCGGACTTCTTCAAGGTCGAGGAGTTCCCGACCATGACGTTCCGCTCCACCACAGCGGAGGCCCTGGGCGGCGACGACTACCGCGTCACCGGTGACCTGGAGATCCTCGGCACCTCCAAGCCGGTCACCATCGACCTGGAGTTCAACGGCGCCGCGAAGGACCCGTTCGGCAACGAGCGCGTCGGCTTCGAGGGCAAGGCCGAGATCCTGCGCTCCGACTGGGGCCTGACCTGGAACGCGGCCCTGGAGACCGGCGGCGTCCTGATCTCCGACAAGATCAAGCTGAGCTTCGACATCTCGGCCATCAAGAACGTCTGATGCCGGGCGTCAGGGGGCGGTGAGGGCACGGCCTCCCGACCGAGAGACCCAGGCGGCCGAACGACGGTGAAGGACCGGATTCCGGTTCAGAACCCGCCGCCGAAGTCCCCGCCGCCCCCTCCCCCGCCGTCCCCGAAACCGCCCCCGCCCCCGCCCCCGTCGCCGAAGCCCCCGCCGAAGTCGTCGGGGTCGAAATTCGCGCCGGAGACATCGCCGCCCTCGAAGCCGCCGTCGCCGTATCCCGCGCCGTAGTCGGCGCCGTAGGCCGGGCCGGACATCATGCCGCCGAGCATCGTGCCGACGAGCAGGCCGGGCAGCAGTCCGCCGCCGAAGTAGCCGCCCGCCCAGGGCCCGTACGCGGGGCCCGCCTCCCAGTAGGGGCGCCGCCCGTACTCGCTGTCCACCTCGCGGATCACCGGGTCCCGGCCGTCGGCGAGCCTCGCCCGGTCCGCCGCGCAGACCGGCACCTCGCGCGGGGCGCCCCCGGGCGGTGTCCAGGACGCGTCGGCCACCGACGGACCGTGCCGCGGGTCGAAGAAGCAGGGTGGGCGCCGCTCGGGCAGCGGCCGTCCCTCGCGCCGCGCGGCCAGCTGGGCCAGCGAGAACCGGCCGTCCTCCAACGCCTGCGTCACCCCGCGCACGTCCTCCGGCGCCTTCGCCGCCGCCATCGCCGTCTTCGCCTGTTCGTAGGCGTCCAGGGCGCGTTCGTAGTCGGCGCGCATCGCGTCGTCGGCGCCGGCCTCGGCCGGGTGGAAGTCGAGCCGGTCCAACTCCTCGCCGAACGCCGTGATGTCCTCGTCGACGACGACCCGCAGCCGTTCCAGTGCCGCCCGCCGCTGCTCCTCGCGGCGTCGCCGGTTCCGTCGGACCAGGGCGAACGCGCCCGCGCCGCCGACCACCACCACCGCCCCGAGCCCGATCAGCGCCGCCCCGGACACCCCGCCCGCAGACGAACCGCCCCAACTCGCGGGCGCCGCACCGCCCATGTTGGCCAGGGCCCGGTCGGTGAAGTCGTCGAGCTGGGTCGGGGCGGCGCTGTCGTCCTGGACGCTGGCGACGAGGTTGCCGACGGCCGTGCGCGGCAGGACCGAGGAGTCCGCGCGGGCGTCGAAACGGTCGCCCAGGCGGATCGCGTACAGGCCGGTGACGCCGGTGGCCGTGCGCAGGTCGGTGAAGAGGGACGCCGTCGGATAGTCGGCCGGCAGGACCGCCACGAACAGCGGCTTGCCGGCCTTCCTGATCCGCTGGGCCAGCGTGTCCGCGTCCCGCGCCGACAGCTGGGCGGAGGCCGCCGGGTCGACGTAGACGGGGCTCTTGCGCAGGGCGCGGGCGATGGTCGACACGTCGGTGGCCGCCGTTGCCGGGGGCGCGCCCCACGCCAGCACCGTCAGGGCGGCGAGCGCCAGGGCCAGCAGCAGCGCGGGCAGGCTTCGGGTCCGCAGGACGGCCTTCATGCTTCGAAAGTACCGGAAACCGCCAGACTGTCGACATATGGGCCATGCGCCGCCTTGGCATGGACCTTTCGCCTCCGCCTCTGGTTCACTCAGGCGTCCACGGGTTCGCTCACGTCTTAGCTCACACCACGAGTTAACGACCGTGAACGGACCGACGGCCCCCACACCTCCCCCGCACCGTCACGACATCTCGTTCAGGAAGGGCGACATGTCCATGAGGAAGTCCCCCCACGCGATCCGGCTGCTGCTCGCCGGTCTGCTCACGGCGGCCGGTGTCACCGCGTCGCTCCCGTCGGCTCAGGCGTCCGGCGAGCAGGTCACCGCCTGGCTCACCACCACCGACGACAGCGCCGGACGCCATGTCGTGCGCGGCCTCCAGGCGCAGGCGCCGTTCGCTTTCCAGAACGGCACGGGCAGCGACGGCACGACCATCACCGTCGACGAGGGCACCCGCTATCAGACCTTCACCGGCGGCGGAGCGTCGTTCACGGACACCGCGGCCTGGCTGCTGAACAGCAGCGGCGCGCTGTCGCAGACGACCCGGGACGCGACCCTGCGCAAGCTGTTCTCGCCGACGGACGGCATCGGGCTGTCGTTCCTGCGCAATCCGATGGGCGGCTCGGACCTGGCCCGGTTCGGCTACACCTACGACGACGTCCCGGCCGGGCAGAGCGATCCGAACCTCGCGAAGTTCACCCTGGCCCACGACCTCGCCGACGTCGTCCCGCTCACCAAGCAAGCGCTGAAGCTGAATCCGTCGCTCACGGTGATGGCCTCGCCGTGGACCGCGCCGGCCTGGATGAAGGACAGCGGCGCGCTCAACGGCGGCTGGCTGAAGGCGGAGGACTACGGCACCTACGCCGCGTACTTCGTGAAGTACCTCCAAGCGTACAAGAACCAGGGCGTGGACGTCGCCTACGTCACCCCGCAGAACGAGCCGACGTGCTGCTCCGGTTACCCCTCGATGAGCTGGAACGCCAGCGGGCTCGCCTACTTCATGAAGAGCGAGCTGCTGCCCAGGCTGAAGGCCGCCGGGCTGTCCACCAAAGTCCTTGCCCACGACTGGAATTGGGACACGTACGACGACTACGCGGCCCTGTCCGTCGACGACCCGGCGATCCGCGACCACCCCAACTTCGGCGGGATCGCCTGGCACGGCTACGGCGGCGACGTCACCAAGCAGTCGTCCGTGCACGCCAAGTACCCGTCCCTGGACGCGTTCGGCACCGAGCACTCGGGGGGTACCTGGGTCGGCAACCAGCAGCGCGAGGACATGCTGAACATCGTCGACTACACCCGCAACTGGGCGAAGTCGGTGACCAAGTGGTCGCTGGCCGTGGACCAGAACAGAGGCCCGCACAACGGCGGTTGCGGCACCTGCTCGGGCCTGGTCACCGTGCACGACGGCGACAGCGCGAACGGCACGGTCGACTACACCGTCGAGTACTACACGATGGGCCACCTGACGAAGTTCGTCCGCCCCGGCGCCCACCGGATCGCGTCGACGGCGTCCTCGGCCGTCCCCAACGTGGCCTGGCGCAACCCCGACGGCAGCAAGGCGCTGATCGCCTACAACGACAGCGCCGCGGCGAAGACGGTCACCATCAACTGGGGTGACCGGCACGCCACTTACTCGCTGCCGGGCAAGACGTCGGCGACGTTCACCTGGTCGGGGGCGCAGTCCGCCGGGTGACGGCCACGAGGTGAACGGCCCGTGCCACAGGGGCCGTTCACCTGCTCCGTCACTGCGCGGGCTGGACCCCGGCGCGCAGCAGGCCGAACGTGTACGCGTCCTCCAGGGCCTGCCAGGACGCGGCGATGACGTTCTCGGCGACGCCGACCGTGGACCACTCGCCGGTGCCGTCGGAGGTGGCGATGAGGACCCGGGTGGTGGACTGGGTGCCGTGCTTGCCCTCCAGGATGCGGACCTTGTAGTCGACCAGGTCCAGCTGGGCGAGTTGCGGGTAGATCTTCTCCAGGGCCACCCGCAGGGCGCGGTCGAGGGCGTTGACCGGGCCGTTGCCCTCGGCGGTGGCGACGATGCGCTCGCCGTCGGCCCAGAGCTTCACGGTGGCCTCGTTGGCGTGGCTGCCGTCGGGGCGGGTCTCGACGATCGCGCGCCACGACTCGACCTCGAAGTACTTCAGCTCCTTGCCCGACACCTCGGCGCGCAGCAGGAGTTCGAAGGACGCGTCGGCCGCTTCGTAGGTGTAGCCGCGCAGTTCGCGTTCCTTGACGCGCTCGACGACCCGGCCGACCAGGGCGCGGTCGTCGCCGAGGTCGATGCCGAGTTCCTTGCCCTTCAGCTCGATGGAGGCGCGGCCCGCCATGTCGGAGACCAGCATCCGCATGGTGTTGCCGACCCGCTCGGGGTCGATGTGCTGGTACAGGTCCGGGTCGACCTTGATCGCGGAGGCGTGCAGTCCCGCCTTGTGCGCGAACGCGGAGACGCCGACGTAGGGCTGGTGCGTGGAGGGCGTGAGGTTGACGACCTCGGCGATGGCGTGCGAGATCCGGGTGGTCTCGCGCAGCTTGCCGTCCGGCAGCACCTTCTTGCCGTACTTCAGCTCCAGGGCGGCGACGACGGGGAAGAGGTTGGCGTTGCCGACGCGCTCGCCGTAGCCGTTGGCCGTGCACTGGACGTGGGTGGCGCCCGCGTCGACGGCGGCGAGGGTGTTGGCGACCGCGCAGCCGGTGTCGTCCTGGGTGTGGATGCCGAGCCGGGCGCCGGTGTCGGCGAGGACCGTGGAGACCACGGCCTGGATCTGCGCGGGCAGCATGCCGCCGTTGGTGTCGCACAGGATGACGACGTCGGCGCCGGCCTCGGACGCGGCCCGCACGACGGCCTTGGCGTAGCCGGGGTTGGCGCGGTAGCCGTCGAAGAAGTGCTCGCAGTCGACGAAGACGCGGCGGCCCTGGCCGGTCAGGTAGGAGACGGTGTCGCGGACCATCTCCAGGTTCTCGTCGAGGGTGGTGCGCAGCGCGAGTTCGACGTGCCGGTCGTGGGACTTGGCGACCAGCGTGATCACCTCGGTGCCGGCGTCCAGGAGCGCCTTGACCTGGGGGTCCTCGGAGGCCTTGCCGCCGGCCCTGCGGGTCGCGCCGAACGCGACGAGCTGGGCGTGCCGGAAGTCGATCTCCTCCTTGGCGCGGGCGAAGAACTCGGTGTCCCGCGGGTTGGCGCCCGGCCAGCCGCCCTCGATGAAGCCCACGCCGAAGTCGTCCAGGTGCCGTGCGATCGCCAGCTTGTCCGCGACGGTGAGGTTGATGCCCTCGCGTTGGGCGCCGTCGCGCAGGGTGGTGTCGAAGACGTGGAACGAGTCGTCGAGCTCGCTGGTCTCGGTCATGGTGTCAAGGCTCCTGAAGATCGGATCTCGGTCGTACCGGAATGACCGGCTCCACCGTCCCCCAATGATCCCTCGCGCTGCGCCTCCGGCTGAGGTGGGCCAGAAAAGCGAAAAACCCCTCGCGGGTGCGAGAGGTCTGCGCGCGGGTCGAGACGACGGTTTCCGCCTGTACCTGGTCGTACGAGGCGGTCACTGCGGACCGGCGCGCCTGCTGCCAATAATCATGGCGAACGAGAGCACGGGGGCAGTTTGGCATATATGGGCCGACTGCCCAGGTCCCGTCTCAGGATTCGGTCCTGCCGACCGGCTTACGGGGTGCCCCGTGCTGGGGGTACGGGGTTCACCCCGTGGCCGGTTCGGTGGCGCTCGGCGTCCTGGAACGGTGGTGCGGTGGTGGGACGGGTGCGGCGCCGTCGTGGCTTGTCGCGCAGTTCCCCGCGCCCCTTGGTGGGTGACCCTGGCCTGCGTAGAGAGGCTCGGGACCTGTCGCGCCCGCGCGGCGGAGCCGCATATTCAACACAGCCCCGCGCCCCTTGGTGGGTGACCCCGGCCTGCGTCGAGAAGCTCGCGTGCCTTTGAGGATCTAGGCGAGGAGGTGCATCCAGTTGTGGGGGTCTTCTGTTGTGCCCCTTTGGATGTCGAGGAGGGTGTTGCGGAGGTGGAGGGTGACCTTGCCGGGGGTGTTGGCGGAGTGCAGCCACTCGGTGGTCGCTCGCTTGACCGTGCCGATGGGGGTGATGACCGCGGCCGTGCCGCAGGCGAAGACCTCGGTGAGGGTGCCGTTCTCCGCGTCGCGCTGCCACTGGTCGACGGAGACGCGGTCCTCCTCGGCCGTGTAACCGAGGTCACGGGCGACGGTGAGGAGGGAGTCGCGGGTGACGCCCTCCAGGATGGAGCCGGTGAGGGTCGGGGTGACGATGCGGTCGCCGTACACGAAGTAGAGGTTCATGCCGCCGAGTTCCTCGACCCACCGGTGTTCGACGGCGTCGAGGTAGCAGACCTGGTCGCAGCCCTTGGCGGCGGCCTCGGCCTGGGCCAGCAGGGAGGCCGCGTAGTTGCCGCCGGTCTTGGCGTCGCCCATGCCGCCGGGGACGGCGCGGACGCGGTCCTCGGAGAGCCAGATCGACACCGGCTTGACCCCGCCGGGGAAGTAGGCGCCGGCCGGGGAGGCGATGACCAGGAAGAGGTACTCGTTGGCGGGCTTGACGCCGAGGCCGACCTCGGCGGCGATCATGAACGGGCGCAGGTAGAGGGACTCCTCACCGCCGTGCGCCGGGACCCACGCGATGTCCTGGCGCACCAGCGCGTCGCAGGCCTCGATGAACGTCTCGACGGGCAGCTCGGGCATGCCGAGGCGGCGGGCGGAGGCCTGGAAACGCTTGGCGTTCTTCTCCGGGCGGAAGGTGGCCACGGAACCGTCGGGCCTGCGGTACGCCTTGAGGCCCTCGAAGATCTCCTGCGCGTAGTGCAGGGTCATGTTCGCCGGGTCGAGGGAGAGCGGGCCGTACGGGACGAGCTGGCCGTCGTGCCAGCCGCGGCCCTCGGTCCACCGGATCGTCACCATGTGGTCCGTGAAGTGGCGGCCGAACCCGGGGTTCGCCAGGATCGCGTCGCGCTCGGCGGCGGCCAGCGGGCTGGCGGAAGGCTTGAGCTCGATCGTGGGCGTCGTCATGAGTGGTTGTCCTTCACCGGTTGTGTGTGACGGGGCCGCGCTCACGCCGCGCACTGCCGTCGGCAGTGGTCGGACGTCCGGGCATTCCCTCATGCCGCGGCTCCGCGTTCGATTATCGCGCGGGCAGCGCCATGGACGAAACGGCGTGAAAGCGACCCGGAGGTCGATGGTGGCACCCGGCGGCGGGCAGACGGAAGCCGCCGGGCACCAGGAGCTGTCCTGGGTGACCCGGCGGCTTCGAGGTTCGAGGAGCTGGGGTCACCCCCAGCTCGTGAGCCTGGGAGGTCAGTCGGTTACGCGTACCGCGAGCGCGTCGCCGATCTCCGAGGTGGAGCGGGCGGGCTTGCCGGTGCGCTCGGCGAGGTCGACGGAGACCGCGTCCTCGATGCGGGCGGCCTCGGCCTCGTAGCCGAGGTGGCGCAGCAGCAGGGCGACGGACAGGACCGTGGCGGTGGGGTCGGCCTTGCCCTGGCCCGCGATGTCGGGCGCGGAGCCGTGCACCGGCTCGAACATCGAGGGGAACTCGCCGGACGGGTTGATGTTCCCGCTGGCGGCGACGCCGATGCCGCCGGAGACGGCCGCGGCGAGGTCGGTGATGATGTCGCCGAAGAGGTTGTCGGTGACGATGACGTCGAAGCGGGCGGGGTCGGTGACGAGGTAGATCGTCGCCGCGTCGACGTGGATGTAGTCGGTGGCGACCTCGGGGAACTCGGCCGCGACCTTGTTGAAGACGTTCGTCCACAGGTGTCCGGCGAAGGTCAGCACGTTGTTCTTGTGGACCAGCGTGAGCTTCTTGCGGGGCCGGGCCTGGGCGCGGGCGAAGGCGTCCCGGACGACCCGCTCGACGCCGAACGCCGTGTTGACGGAGACCTCGGTGGCGACCTCGTGCTCGGTGCCCTTGCGGATGGTACCGCCGTTGCCCGTGTAGGGGCCCTCGGTACCCTCGCGGACCACGACGAAGTCGATCTCCGGCGCACCGGCGAGCGGGGTGGCCACGCCCGGGAGGAGCTTACTGGGGCGGAGGTTGACGTGGTGGTCGAAGGCGAAGCGCAGCTTGAGCAGGAACCCGCGCTCCAGGACGCCGGACGGCACGGTCGGGTCGCCGATGGCGCCGAGCAGGATCGCGTCGTGCTGCTTCAGGGCGTCGAGGTCGGCGTCGGTGAGGGTCTCACCGGTGGCGTGGTAGCGCCGGGCGCCGAAATCGAACTCCGTGGTCTCCACCTTGACGTCCTGCGGAAGGACGGCCGAGAGGACCTTCAGACCTTCGGCCACGACTTCCTGGCCGATTCCGTCACCGGGGATCACTGCGAGAGCGAGGCTGCGAGTCATACGGGAACCCTACTCTCCGTCCCATGGAGTGACATGGCATGTCCAGCATGCGGACGGTCCGCGAGCACCCGGCGCCGAGCCGTCGTCACCCGTTCACCCGCAGGTCTGCGGGGTGTTGGCCCGCGCTGGGAAGTTCCCTTCCATGGACCTTCCCGACTTCGGTATTCCGGCCCGTCTCGCGCACCGGATGAGCATGGCCGAGCAGCACGAGTACCTGCGGACCAGGCTCGTGAGGCGGCGCACGCTGGTGACGGCGGGGGCGGTGGCGGGCGGCCTGCTGGCCGGCGGCTGCGCGACCCCGGGGACGAAGGGCCGGGCGGGTCCTTCGGCGCCCGCCTCGGTCTCGGGGGCGGTGCACGGTTCGGTGGTGGCGCCGTTCGGCCGTCATCTGGCGTTCGGCGCCGATCCGAAGACACAGCTGCGGGTCTCCTGGCAGGTGCCGCTGGCGGTGCGGAAGCCGTTCGTGCGGGTCGGCCTGAAGCCGGACGCGCTGGACCGCCGCGTCGACGCCGAGATCCGCGACCTGCACACCCCGGCGCTGACGGGCGTGCGACCGGCGTTCGAGCAGTACTACGTGCACGCGGCGCTGGACGGGCTGCGGCCCGGCACCACGTACTACTACGGCGTCGGCCACGACGGCTTCGACCCGGCGGCCGCCCCGCACCGCGCGACCGTCGCCACCTTCCGCACGGCGCCGGCCAGCCCGGAGTCGTTCACCTTCACGGCCTTCGGCGACCAGGGCGTCAGCCAGGCCGCGTCCGCCAACGACGATGTGATCCTGCGCCAGGACCCCGCCTTCCATCTGCACGCGGGGGACATCTGCTACGCCGACGTCAGCGGCCAGGGCAGGACGACCGACGGCTACGACCCCGGCTACTGGGACCTGTTCCTCAAGCAGAACGAGCCGGTCGCGCGGACCGTGCCGTGGATGGTGACGACCGGCAACCACGACATGGAGGCCTGGTACTCCCCCGACGGCTACGGCGGCCAGCTCGCCCGCTGGGCCCTGCCCGAGAACGGCTTCGACCCGAAGACCTCCCCGGGCGTCTACGCGTTCACCTACGGCAACGTCGGCTTCGTCGCCCTGGACGCCAACGACGTGTCCTACGAGATCCCCGCCAACCTGGGCTACTCGGACGGCCGCCAGACCACGTGGCTGGACGGCGAGCTGACCCGGCTGCGGGCGGACGCGAACGTCGATTTCGTCGTCGTCTTCTTCCACCACTGCGCCTACTCGACGTCCACGCACGCCTCCGACGGCGGGGTGCGTGAAACGTGGCTGTCGCTGTTCGCGAAGCACCAGGTGGACCTGGTCATCAACGGCCACAACCACGTCTACGAGCGCACCGACGCGATCCGGGACGGCGAGGTCGGGCGGACGGTGCCGGTCGGCGGGTCCACCGACCCGACCCGCGACGGGATCGTGTACGTGACGGCGGGCGGCGGCGGCAAGGACCTGTACGGCTTCCCGACGGGCGTGCAGGAGAGCTACGAGGGGCACGTCACCCGACGCGACTCCGTGGAGACCTTCGCGTGGACGAAGGCACGGGAGCAGAAGGCGGAGACGGTGGCCTGGTCCCGGGTGCGCTACCGGGGGTTCTCGCTGCTCACGGTGGAGGCCCGGGCGGGAGGCTCGCCCCGGCTCACGGTGTCGGCGCTGGCGCAGAACGGTGAGCGGATCGATCACTTCGAGGTGCGGCGCGGAGCGTGACCCCGCGCCGCACCCCGATCGGGTGCGGCTCCCGGTCTGGTGATTCTGCCCGGCTCAGTGCCCGGTGGAACCGCCGTTGTCCCGGCGATCGAGGGCGCGCTGGAGCGCGGCGGCGGCGTTCTGCCGGTCGGACTCGCTGGTGCGGGACACGTGGCGGACGCGGCGGCGGACGGTCGTCTCGGCCATGGGGGTTCGACTCCTTCGGCACAAAAGGGAGTGCGGAAATGGGGGGAGATACGAGACGCCGGATGAGGCAGGGAGCGAAGCCGCAGGGGTGACCTGCTCGGGGCCCGGCTCACGACCGCCATTCGCTTGGTCGAGCGAGACGTTCGGCTTCTACAAAGCTAGGTGAGGAGACTCGGTCTGTCTCCACAATTGCTCGGACTTCCTACTATCTGAGACGGCGGCCACCTCACGGGCACCCCCAGTGCACCCCCGGTACACGAAAAGGCCTCCGCCTCCGGTGGGGGACCGGAGGCGGAGGCAGCTTGCGTGCGGGGTTCGGGCCCCGCGTCGGGCGAGGTCAGCCCATGTGCGGGTAGCCGTAGTCGGTCGGGGCGACCAGAGTCTCCTTGATGGCGCGGGTCAGGGTCCAGCGCTGGAGGTTCTGCGGGGCGCCGGCCTTGTCGTTGGTGCCGGAGGCCCGGCCGCCGCCGAAGGGCTGCTGGCCGACGACGGCGCCGGTCGACTTGTCGTTGATGTAGAAGTTGCCGGCCGCGTAGCGCAGCTTCTCCATGGTGGCGGCGGCCGCGGCGCGGTCGTTGGAGACGACCGAGCCGGTCAGGGCGTAGTCGGAGACGGCTTCCATCTGCGTCAGCATCGCGTCGTAGTGCTCGTCCTCGTAGACGTGCACGGCGAGGAACGGGCCGAAGTACTCGGTGCGGAACACCTCGTTGTCCGGGTCGGAGCACTCGACGACGGTCGGGCGGACGAAGTAGCCGACCGAGTCGTCGTAGCTGCCGCCCGCGACGATCGTGCAGGTCGGGTCCTGCTTGGCGCGGTCGATGGCGGCCTTGTTCTTGGCGAACGAACGGTCGTCGATGACGGCGCCGACGAAGTTCGTCAGGTCGGTGACATCGCCCATGGTCAGCTGGTCGACCTCGGCCGCGAACTCCTCCTTGAACCCGGAGTTCCAGATCGACGCCGGAATGTAGGCGCGGGAGGTGGCGCTGCACTTCTGGCCCTGGTACTCGAAGGCACCCCGGGTCAGGGCGGTCTTCAGGACGGCGCGGTCGGCGCTCGGGTGGGCGACGAGGAAGTCCTTGCCGCCGGTCTCGCCGACCAGCCGCGGGTAGGTCCGGTACTTCTCGATGTTGTTGCCGACCGTCTTCCACAGGTGCTGGAAGGTCCTGGTCGACCCGGTGAAGTGGATACCGGCCAGGTCCCGGTGTTCGAGGGCGACCTCGGAGACGGCGATGCCGTCGCCGGTGACGAGGTTGATGACGCCCTTGGGCAGCCCGGCCTCTTCGAGCAGCTGCATGAGCAGCACGGCGGCGTGGGTCTGCGTCGGGGACGGCTTCCACACGACGACGTTGCCCATGAGCGCCGGGGCGGTCGGGAGGTTGCCCGCGATCGCCGTGAAGTTGAAGGGCGTGATCGCGTAGACGAAGCCTTCCAGGGGGCGGTGGTCGAGGCGGTTCCAGACGCCGGGCGCGTTGGCCGGGGGCTGCTCGGCGAGGAGGTCGCGGGCGTACTTTACGTTGAAGCGCCAGAAGTCGACGAGTTCGCAGGGACAGTCGATCTCGGCCTGCTGGGCGGTCTTGGACTGGCCGAGCATGGTCGAGGCGGCGAGGGTCTCGCGCCACGGCCCCGACAGCAGTTCGGCGGCGCGCAGGATGATCGCGGCACGGTCGTCGAACGACATAGCGCGCCAGGCGGGGGCGGCGGCGAGGGCCGCGTCGATCGCGTCCTGGGCGTCCTGCCGGGTGGCGTGGCGGCCGGTGCCGAGGACGGAGGCGTGCGCGTGCGGCTGGACGACCTGGAAGGTCTCGCCGCCGCCCGGCCGCCGCTCGCCGCCGATGGTCATCGGCAGCTCGATCGGGTTCTCGGCCAGCTCCTTCAGCTTGGCCTCAAGCCGGGCGCGCTCGGGCGAGCCGGGGGCGTAGCAGTGCACCGGCTCGTTGACGGGGGTGGGGACCTGGGTCACAGCGTCCATGAGTTCCGTAACTCCTATCTGAGCAGCGGGGATTCAGCCGGTGGTGAGCATGCTGCGCGCGAAGAACCGCAGGTTGGCGGGCTTCTCGGCAAGGCGCCGCATGAAGTAGCCGTACCAGTCGGTGCCGTAGGCGGTGTAGACGCGCATGCGGTGGCCCTCGGCGGCCAGCCGCAGATGCTCGTCGCTCCGGATGCCGTAGAGCATCTGGAACTCGTAGTCGCCGGGCTTGCGTCCGGCCGTGCGGGCCAGCTCCTGGCCGATGCTGATGAGACGCGGGTCGTGGGAGCCGATCATCGGGTACCCGTCGCCGGCCATCAGAATCCTCAAGGCCCGGACGTATGCCTTGTCGATCTCGTGTTTCTGCTGGTAGGCGACGTCGGCGGGCTCCTTGTAGGCGCCCTTGACGAGCCGGACCCGGCTGCCTGCGGCGGCGAGGCGGCGGGCGTCGGCCTCGGTGCGGAACAGGTAGGCCTGGATCACACAGCCGGTCTGCGGGAAGTCGGTGCGCAGTTCCTCGTGGATGGCGAACATCGAGTCGAGGGTGGTGTGGTCCTCGGCGTCGAGGGTGACGGTGGTGCCGATGGCGGCGGCGGCCTCGACGACCGGCCGGGCATGGGCGAGGGCCAGCTCATGGCCGTTCTCCAGGGCCTGCCCGAACATCGACAGCTTGACGGACATCTCGACGCGCTCGCCGAGCCGGAGCGCCTTGAGGTGCTCGACGAGGGCGAGGTAGGCGTCGCGGGCGGCGGCGGCCTGGGCCGGGGTGGTGATGTCCTCGCCGACGACGTCCATGGTGAGGTCGAGACCGGCGGCCGTGAGCCGTTCGATGACCGGGACGATGTCGTCGACGGTCTCGCCCGGGATGAAGCGGTCGACGACCTGTCTGGTCACCGGGGCGGCCGAGATCATGCGGCGCATCCGGTCGCTGCGCGACGCGGCGAGAATCACGGGACCCAGCACGGGCCACCTCCACTACCAACCCGAACGGGGCTGTTCCCGACGATCCGGCAACAGCACGGAGAACCACGTGAAACCTATGGACCGCTTTGATCGTCGACCATCGACAGCTGTCACGCATTCGTGCCCTGGATCTCAGACAGATGTATGAAGCGCGCCCGGTTCAGGGGAGAATGCCCGAGTGACCACGGACGCGACGCCCCCGCACCACACCGGCGACTACCAGGAGTTGGTGGACGAGATCTCCGCTCTGCTGGGGGCGCCCGCGACCCTGGAGAACCGTGACTTCGAGCTGATCGCGTTCGGCGCGTACGACAGTGAGGGCGACCTCGACGCGTCGTCGCTCGACCCGGTGCGCACCCGTTCGATCCTGACCCGGCGCTCCACGGCCGCCGTCCGCTCATGGTTCGAGGGTTTCGGCATCACCCGCGCGACGGGGCCCCTCCGCATCCCGCCCACCCCCGAGGCGGGCGTCCTGCGCGGACGAATCTGCCTCCCGGTACGCCATCGGGGTGTCGTCCTCGGCTATGTCTGGCTCCTGGACGACGATCCCGGCCCCACAGCGCCCCAGCTGGCGGCGGCGATGACGGTGACGGCCCGCATCGGCGCCCTCCTCGCCGACGAGGCCCAGCACGGCGCCGACCTCACCCGCGAACTCCGCGCGGTCCTCACGGCGGAACGGGGCTGGCAACGGGACATGGCGGTGGCCGACCTGCGCACCGCCCTCGGCCCACGCGCCGACGCCCCGCACACGCTGGTCTGCGTGGCCCCCTGGCCGTCCGCCGACCCGGCCGACGCCCCGTCGGTCCGCACGATCCCGGGCGCGACGGCCCTGTGCACGATCCCGTGGGGCGCCACGGACCAGTCCCTGGCCCTGCTGATGCGCCTCCGATCCCCGGACACCCTGACCCCGGCAACGGCAGCGGCGACCCGCCTCCTGGAACGCTCGGCACCGCACACGGCGGCCGGAATCGGCGCGGCCCGCACGGGCCTGGCCGACCTGGGCTCGGCCTGGTCGGAGGCGTCAGGCGCGGCCCGCGCGGCCCTCGCCGCCCCGCATCTGGGCCCGATCGCCGAGTGGACCCGCATCGGCCCCTACCGCCTCCTGACAGCCCTCCCCCCGGAAACCCCCCAGGACCCGGCGCTGGCCCCCCTCCTCTCCCCCGCGAACCACGAACTGGCCCGCACAGCAGAGACCTACCTGGACCGAGCAGGCCAAGCAGCCCGCACAGCAGCCGAGTTGGGCATCCACCGCCAAACCCTCTACTACCGCCTCTCCCGAGTGGAAAAGCTGACGTCCCTGAACCTCAACGAGGGCGAAGACCGCCTACTCCTCCACATGGCCCTGAAGACAGCCCGCCTACAAACAAATCACCGGGCCAGCTGAAGATCTCCAGCTGGCCCGGCGACTATTCAGCAATTCCGACGGTCACTCTTCACCCGACGGGGGCTATCTCAGCCCGTCCGGCGCTTGAGGACGAGGCCGTTCAGGCCGAAGGGGGGTCTGGGGGCGGAGCCCTCAGAGGCGTGGCGTGAACCGGCGTCAGACCAGGTTCACGGAACGAGCGAACGTCGCGCCGATCTCCTCGGCGACCTCCCCCACCACGCCGGAGGCCACCGTGTCGTCCACGGTAAGGACAGCCAGCGCCTCCCCACCCACGGTGGACCGTGACACCTGCATCCCGGCGATGTTGATTCCCGCCTCACCGAGCACCCGCCCGACCGTACCGACGACCCCGGGCCGGTCCTCGTACCGCAGCACCAGCATGTGATCGGCGAGCGCGAGATCGACGTCGTACTCACCGACGGCGACGATCTTCTGGATGTTCTTCGGACCGGCCAGCGTGCCGGAGACGGACACCTCGTCGCCGCCCGAGAGGGTGCCCCGCACGGTCACGACGTTGCGGTGCTCCGACGCCTCCGAGCTGGTCGTCAGCCGCACCTCGACGCCGCGCTCCTGCGCGAACAGCGGGGCGTTGACGTACGACACGGTCTCGGCGACGACGTCCTCGAAGACGCCCTTGAGCGCGGAGAGTTCGAGCACCTTGACGTCGTGCTGGGTGATCTCGCCGTAGACCTCGACGTCGAGGCGGACGGCGACCTCACCGGCGAGCGCGGTGAAGATGCGGCCGAGGCGCTCGGCGAGGGGCAGTCCGGGCTTAACGTCCTCGGCGATGACCCCGCCCTGGACGTTCACCGCGTCGGGGACCAGCTCGCCGGCGAGGGCGAGGCGGACCGACCTGGCGACGGCGATACCGGCCTTCTCCTGCGCCTCGTCGGTGGAGGCGCCGAGGTGCGGGGTGGCGACGACCTGGTCGAACTCGAAGAGCGGGGAGTCCGTGCAGGGCTCCTTCGCGTACACGTCGAGTCCGGCGCCGGCGACGCGGCCTTCCTTGAGCGCCGAGTACAGCGCCGTTTCGTCGACGATGCCACCGCGGGCGGCGTTGACGATCCGCACGCTCGGCTTGACCTTGCGCAGCGCCTCGTCGCCGATGAGACCGATGGTCTCGGGCGTCTTGGGCAGGTGCACGGTGATGAAGTCGGAGACTTCGAGCAGCTCGTCGAGGGAGAGGACCTTGACGCCCATCTGCGCGGCGCGCGCGGGCTGCACGTAGGGGTCGTAGGCGACGACCTTCATGCCGAACGCCGACATCCGCTGGGCGACCAGCGCGCCGATGCGGCCGAGGCCGACGACGCCGAGGGTCTTCTCGGCCAGCTCGACGCCGGTGTACTTGCTGCGCTTCCACTCGCCGGCCTTGAGGGCCTGGCTGCCCTGCGGGATGTTGCGCGCGGTGGCGATGAGCAGACCGCAGGCCAGCTCGGCGGCGGTGACGATGTTGGAGGTCGGAGCGTTGACGACCATCACGCCGGCCTTGGTGGCGGCGGAGACGTCGACGTTGTCCAGGCCCACGCCGGCGCGGGCGACGACCTTGAGCCTGCTCGCGGCGGCCACCGCCTCGGCGTCGACCTTGGTCGCTGAGCGGATCAGGATCGCGTCGACGTCGGCGATGGCGGGGAGCAGCTCGGCGCGGTCGGCGCCGTTGCAGTGCCGGATCTCGAAGTCCGGACCGAGCGCGTCCACGGTCGCGGGCGACAGTTCTTCAGCGATGAGTACGACAGGTTTCGAGCTCACGTGAGTCCTCACAAGTCCATTGCGTGCGGACGGCCGTCCCGACGGCCGCATGCGGTGGAGGGGAAAGCGACGCCAGGGGGTGCGCACCCGCAGTCCCTCGGTGTCGCCTAGCCGCGTGGAAGACGCACGACGCTGTGGGCCTGACGCGTGTTGGTGCAGCAAGTCTAGTGGCGTCGCGCGCGCCGGTTCACGCCGCTGCGGAAGGATCACCCGTCCGAGACCGGACAGGCGGGACAAAGGGGCCGGAGCGTGTGCTCCGGCCCCTGGCCCTGGAGGCTCAGGCCTCTTCGTTCACCCACGACATCAGCTTGCGGAGCTGCTTGCCGGTGGTCTCCAGCAGGTGCTCGGAGTCCTGCTGCTTGTACTCGTTGTACTTCTTCAGACCGCCGTGGTACTCGTCCATCCAGTTCTTGGCGAAGGTGCCGTCCTGGATCTCGGCGAGGATCTGCTTCATCTCGGCCTTGGTGGCGTCGGTGATGATCCGCGGGCCGGTGACGTAGTCGCCCCACTCGGCGGTCTCGGAGATCGACCAGCGCATCTTCTCCAGGCCGCCCTCGTACATGAGGTCGACGATCAGCTTCAGCTCGTGCAGGCACTCGAAGTAGGCGATCTCCGGCTGGTAGCCGGCCTCGGTCAGGGTCTCGAAGCCCGCCTTGACCAGGGCCGCGGTGCCACCGCAGAGGACGGCCTGCTCGCCGAAGAGGTCGGTCTCGGTCTCCTCGGTGAAGGTCGTCTTGATGACGCCGGCGCGGGTGCCGCCGATGCCCTTGGCGTAGGACAGGGCGAGCGCGAAGGCGTTGCCGGAGGCGTCCTGCTCGACGGCGGCGATACAGGGAACGCCGCGGCCCTCCTCGTACTGGCGGCGGACCAGGTGGCCCGGGCCCTTGGGGGCGACCATGCAGACGTCGACGCCGGCCGGCGGCTTGATGAAGCCGAAGCGGATGTTCAGGCCGTGGCCGAAGAACAGCGCGTCGCCGTCGTTGAGGTGGGGGGCGATGTCCTTCTCGTAGACCTGGGCCTGGATCGGGTCCGGGACGAGGATCATGATGACGTCGGCCTCGGTGGCGGCCTCGGCGACGGTGACCACGCGCAGGCCCTGCTCCTCGGCCTTGGCCTTGGACGTGGAGCCCTCGTGCAGGCCGACGCGCACGTCGACGCCCGAGTCGCGCAGCGACAGCGCGTGGGCGTGGCCCTGGCTGCCGTATCCGATGACCGCGACCTTGCGGCCCTGGATGATGGACAGGTCGGCGTCGGCGTCGTAGAACAGCTCGGCCACTTTGGGTTCTCTCCTTGTGTACAGGTGTCGCGTTCCACCGTATGCCGGTGGGCGGAAGGTGCGTTTCGGGGTCTCGGCATACGGGCGGCCGGGGCCGCCCGTGCGCCGGTTACGCGGTCCGGTCGAGCGCCCGCAGCGACCGGTCGGTGATGGAGCGGGCGCCGCGGCCGATGGCGATCGTGCCGGACTGGACCAGCTCCTTGATACCGAAGGGTTCCAGCATCTTGAGCATGGCGGTCAGCTTCTCGCCGGAGCCGGTGGCCTCGATGGTGACGGCCTCCGGGGAGACGTCGACCGTCTTGGCGCGGAACAGCTGGACGATCTCGACGATCTGGGAGCGCGTCTCGTTGTCGGCGCGCACCTTCACCAGAACGAGTTCGCGCTGAACGGCGTGGGCCGGTTCCAGTTCGACGATCTTCAGGACGTTGACGAGCTTGTTGAGCTGCTTGGTGACCTGTTCGAGCGGGAGTTCCTCGACGCCCACCACGATGGTGATGCGGGAGATGTCGGGGTGCTCGGTGACGCCGACGGCGAGGGAGTCGATGTTGAAGCCGCGGCGGGAGAAGAGGGCGGCGATCCGGGCGAGGATGCCGGGGGTGTTCTCGACCAGGACCGAGAGCGTGTGCTTGGACATGTCGTTCGTCTTCTCTCTCGGCTCAGTCGTCTGCGGAGTCGCCGAAGTCGGGGCGCAGGTCCCGGGCGGCCATGATCTCGTTGTTGGAGGTGCCGGCGGCGACCATCGGCCAGACCATCGCGTCCTCGTGGACGATGAAGTCGATGACGACGGGGCGGTCGTTGATCGAGTTCGCCTCCTCGATGACCTTGTCGAGGTCGTCGGGGGACTCGCAGCGGATCGCGTGGCAGCCCATGGCCTCGGACAGCTTGACGAAGTCGGGGACGCGGGTGCCGGCGTTCTGCGGGGTGCCCTCGGCGCCGGGGCCGCTGTGCAGCACGGTGTTGGAGTAGCGCTGGTTGTAGAAGAGGGTCTGCCACTGGCGGACCATGCCGAGGGCGCCGTTGTTGATGATGGCGACCTTGATCGGGATGTTGTTCAGGGCGCAGGTGGTCAGTTCCTGGTTGGTCATCTGGAAGCAGCCGTCGCCGTCGATCGCCCAGACGGTCCGGTCGGGGACGCCGGCCTTGGCGCCCATGGCGGCCGGGACGGCGTAGCCCATGGTGCCCGCGCCGCCGGAGTTGAGCCAGGTGGCGGGCTTCTCGTACTGGATGAAGTGCGCGGACCACATCTGGTGCTGGCCGACGCCGGCCGCGAAGACGGTGCCCTCGGGGGCGAGTTGGCCGATGCGCTCGATGACCTGCTGCGGGGAGAGGGAGCCGTCGGCGGGCTGGTCGTAGCCGAGCGGGTAGGTCTCGCGCCACCGGCTCAGGTCCTTCCACCAGGCGCTGTAGTCGCCCTGGTGGCCGTCGCCGTGCTCCTTCTGGACGGCCTGCACGAGGTCGGCGATGACCTCGCGGGCGTCCCCGACGATCGGCACGTCGGCCTCGCGGTTCTTGCCGATCTCCGCCGGGTCGATGTCGGCGTGGACGATCTTGGCGTACGGGGCGAAGCTGTCCAGCCTGCCGGTGACGCGGTCGTCGAAGCGGGCGCCGAGGGCGACGATCAGATCGGCCCGCTGGAGCGCGGTGACGGCGGTGACCGCACCGTGCATGCCGGGCATCCCCACGTGCAGCGGGTGGCTGTCGGGGAACGCGCCGAGCGCCATCAGGGTGGTGGTGACGGGCGCGCCGGTCAGCTCGGCGAGAACCTTCAGCTCGGCGGTGGCCTGCGCCTTGATGACGCCGCCGCCGACGTAGAGGACCGGGCGCTTGGCGGCGGTGATGAGCTTGGCGGCCTCGCGGATCTGCTTGGCGTGCGGCTTGGTCACCGGGCGGTAGCCGGGCAGGTCCATGACCGGCGGCCAGGAGAACGTGGTCTGCGCCTGGAGGGCGTCCTTGGCGATGTCGACGAGGACCGGGCCGGGGCGTCCGGTGGAGGCGATGTGGAACGCCTGGGCGATCACCCGGGGGATGTCCTCGGCCTTGGTGACCAGGAAGTTGTGCTTGGTGATCGGCATGGTGATGCCGACGATGTCCGCCTCCTGGAAGGCGTCCGTGCCGATGGCCTTGGAGGCGACCTGGCCGGTGATCGCGACCAGCGGCACGGAGTCCATGTGCGCGTCGGCGATCGGGGTGACCAGGTTGGTGGCGCCGGGACCGCTCGTCGCCATGCAGACGCCGACCTTGCCGGTGGCCTGGGCGTAGCCGGTGGCGGCGTGTCCCGCGCCCTGCTCGTGGCGGACGAGGACATGGCGGACCCGGGTGGAGTCCATCAGCGGGTCGTAGGCGGGAAGGATGGCGCCGCCGGGAATGCCGAATACCGTGCCGGCCCCGACCTCCTCAAGAGAGCGGATGAGGGACTGCGCACCCGTGACCCGCTCGGGGGCGGAGTGCTGTCCTCCGGATCGGGGCCGCGGCTGCGGATGCGGGGCCCCGGTGGCCTGCTCGGTCATCGGCATTCTCTTCTCGATGCTGAGGGTTTTATGCGAGTTTTGTACGATATTCGACTGCCACGCCACAGGTGCCTGTGCAACAAAAAACCCCTCGTGCCGTAGGGCAAGCGAGGGGAGCGCGCCGGGGTGTGGTCGCCAGGATTTCCGGGTCCGTCCGGAAGTCACCAGCTCAGCCGACGCGCTGTCCAAGTACGAGAATTCGGGTGCGCATGGAATCGACCTTCTCCCCCACGCGCACCCAGTGTCAAGCGGGTGGGACGGGAGTCTCATCATGTGAACGACGCATCCGTTCACTTCCGATGAGGCACCCGTCCGCTTCCTGTGACGTGCTCACCGCCGGGGCGCCGCCGTCGGCGTGGAGGCGACGACCGCGCTCAGCCCGTCGGACCTGCGCGCGACCACGCCCTCGACGCCGACGCGCCCTTCCAGCTCCCGCAGCCCGCCCGCGAACGCCGGTTCGACGGGACCGTGCGGCACCGGATAGTGCCCGGAGCCGAGCGCCCGGCGCAGCCGGTACTCGTCGAGCGGGCCGGAGAACGCCATCCCCTGCCCGTGCGTGCAGCCCATCGCGCGCAGCGCCACGACCTGCTCCGGCAGATCCACCCCGTCGGCCACGGACTGGAGCCCGAGATCGCCCGCGATGCGCAGCAGCCCGCTGGTGATCTTGTGCAGCCGCGCCGACTCGACGACGCCCTCGACCAGACCGCGGTCGAGCCTGAGCACGTCGACGGGGAGTCTGCGCAGCGCCGTGATGGCCGCGTAGCCGCTGCCGAAGCCGTCCAGGGCGATCCGTACGCCGAGCCGCCTGAGCGCCGCCAGACGCCGTTCCAGCTCGTCCAGGCTGACCCGGGGGTCGGTGTCGGACAGCTCGATCACCAGGGACCCCGACGGCAGCCCGTGCCGGGTCAGCAGCGCCTCGACGGAGCCCAGCGGCATCGACCGGTCCAGCAGCCGCCGCGCGCTCAGCCGCACGGCCACCGGCACGGTGATGCCGGTCGCCGCCCGCTCGGCCGCCCGTTCGACGGCCTCCTCCAGGACCCAGCGGCCCAGCTCCTGTGTCTTGTCGCTGTCCTCGGCGACCCGCAGGAACTCCGCCGGGGTGAAGAGCACCCCCTGTGAGGAGCGCCAGCGGGCCTGTGCGGTGAGCGAGTCGATACGGCCGTCGGCGAGCGAGACGACGGGCTGGTGCAGCAGCGTGAACTCGCCGTCGTGCAGGGCGGCCCGCAGCCGGGTGGCCAACTCCGCCTTGCGCACCACGTCCTGCTGCATCTGCGGCGCGTACAGCTCGACGCGCCCCTTGCCCGCCGCCTTGGCCCGGTACATCGCCAGGTCGGCGTTGCGCAGCAACTCGCCCGCGCCCAGGCCAGGTTCGGCGAAGGCGACGCCGATGGAGGCGGCCACCCGGACGTCGTTGCCGTCGATCAGGTACGGCTGGGACAGGGTGACCCGCAGCCGGTCGGCGAGGTCCATGATGTGCCGTTCCCGGGCGGCCGAGTCCCGGGTGCCGTCCCCGACGATGAGCGCGGCGAACTCGTCGCCGCCGAGCCGGGAGGCGGTGTCGCCGTGCCGGACCGCGTCCTGGAGCCGGTGCGCGGCCTGTACGAGGAGTTCGTCGCCGGCCTGGTGGCCGATGGTGTCGTTGACGGCCTTGAAGCCGTCGAGGTCGATGAAGAGCACGGCGGTGCCGCGCAGGTGGGCGCCGCGGTCGGAGGCGCGACGGCCGGACAGGGCCTGCTGGACGCGCCGGGTGAACAGCGCGCGGTTGGGCAGGTCGGTGAGCGGGTCGTGCTCCGCGTTGTGCTGCAACTGCGCCTGGAGGCGGACGCGTTCGGTGACGTCCCGGCTGTTGAAGATGAGGCCGCCGTGGTGCCGGTTGACGGTGGACTCGACGTTGAGCCAGCCGTCGTCGCCGGAGCGGAAGCGGCATTCGATGCGGGTGGTGGGTTCGGTGAGGGGGCTGGCGGCGAGGAAACGGCGCACCTCGTGCACCACGCAGCCCAGGTCCTCCGGGTGGATGAGGGTGGCCAGCTCGCTGCCGACGAGGTCCTCGGCCGGGCGGCCGTAGACGCCGGCGGCGGCCGGGGAGACGTAGCGCAGTATGCCGCTCGGGGCGGCGATCATGATGACGTCGCTGGAGCCCTGCACCAGGGAGCGGAAGTGGTTCTCCTTCTGCGCCAACTCCTGGGTGAGGGTGATGTTGTCGAGCAGCATGATGCCCTGGCGGACCACCAGCGCGAGGACCACCGTGCCGCCGGTGATCAGCACCACCCGGTCGACGCTGCGGCCGTTGAGGACGTTGTAGAGAATCCCCAACGTGCAGACGGCGGCGGCCAGATAGGGCGTCAGCGCGGCCAGCGAGCCGGCGATCGGCCGGGAGACCGGGTAGCGGCTGTGGTCACCGCCCTGCGGCGGGGCCGGGTGCGGGCGTCCCGGGACGTGTTCGCGCACCACGCGGGTGTGCGGTTCGCGTTCCGGTCCGTCGTCGTCCGGGAAGGCGTGCCGGGGCGCTGCCCAGGGCGCGTAGGCGAGCAGCAGGGAGCCCGCGAACCAGCCGGCGTCCAGGAGTTGGCCCGAGCGGTAGTCGTTGTGCAGCAGCGGTGAGGTGAACAGGGCGTCGCTCATCACGGTCAGCGCGAGGGCGCCGATCGCCATGTTGACCGCCGTGCGGTTCACCGCCGAGCGCCGGAAGTGCAGCGCGAGGACCATGCTGACCAGGGCGATGTCCAGCAGCGGATACGCCAGGGACAGTGCGGTGTGCGCGACGCTCGGGCCGTCGAACTTGGCGGCCTGGGCGAGCGCGAGGCTCCACGACAGCGTCAGCAGGGAGCCGCCGATCAGCCAGGCGTCCAGGCCGAGGCAGACCCAACCGGCCTTGGTCACCGGGCGTTTGGCGAGCACCAGGAGTCCCACGATGGCGGGCGGCGCGAAGCACAGGAAGAACAGATCGGCGAAGCTGGGAGTGGGCACCGGACGCTCCAGAACGACCTCGTACCACCCCCAGACCCCGTTGCCGAGGGATGCCATCGCCGAGGAGAGGGCGAACAGCAGCCAGGCGGGTCGAAAGCGGATACGGCGCGTGCGCGCGTAGAAGAAACAGGACACCGCGGCGGTGCCCGCGGCGGCGCTCAGCCCGAAGTCACCCATGACCATGGCGACTTGCTTGGAGCCCCAGCCGAGCGCCGAGCCTACGGCGTATCCGCCGCAGACCAGGGCCAGCAGGAGTTGGTGGACCAGGCTCGTCCAGCCGGCGGTGGCCGGTGGCGGGAGCGGGGTCCCGGGTGCGGGGTGGGCCCGCGGTGTCGGCTCGAATGTGGTGAGGGGGGTCGGTGTGGTCACCGGGTCCTCCCGGTACGCGCTGTTCCAGGGTTCCGATGTGCCGGATGTCCGTGCGTTCTGCCCGCGCTGTGCCTTCGGAGGTACCGGCCGCGATTGCGCGCGGCCGGGCACCCGGGTCGCCGTCGGCGGCTCCGCCGCGTCGGATCGTTCGTCCATAGGCCGTGCATCGCCCGTCGCCCCCCTCACAGTCTCCATGTCATCCCCGGCGCCGAGTCGTTGCACGGCGCAGCCCCTGCCCGGACGATACACCAGACTCGTCACTCAGGGACATAGTTCCTCTACGCTCCGTGACGACCAGCGGAGATGTGGGCACGGTACGCGCCGGAAGGGTTGCTGAGGGTGCCGGAAGCGGGCTACGAGCCCGTCGTCAGGATCACGTTCCGCAGTGGTTCACGGTTCACGAAACGGGTCAACTGGTCGGCCAGCAACCGTTCGGCGCGCGGTCGGAACGCGGAGGTGGGTCCGCCGACGTGCGGACTGATCAAGACGCCGGGCGCGGTCCACAGCGGGTGTTCGCGGGGCAGCGGTTCGGGGTCGGTGACGTCGAGGGCGGCGGTGATCCGGCCGTCGGCCAGTTCGGCGAGGAGCGCCTTGGTCTCGACGACGGGGCCGCGGGCGACGTTCACCAGGAGGGCGCCGTCCTTCATGCGGGCCAGGAAGCCGGCGTCGACGAGGTGACGGGTGGTGTCGGTGAGGGGCGTGGAGAGGATGACGACGTCGGCCTCGGGCAGCAGCGCGGGCAGGTCGGTGAACGGGTGCACCGGACCGCGCTCCGTGGTGCGCGCCGAGCGCGCGACGCGGATCACCCGGGTGACCTCGAACGGCAGGAGCCGGTCCTCGATCGCCGACCCGATCGAGCCGTACCCGACGATCATGACCGTGCGGTCCGCGAGCGACGGCCGGAAACCGCCGTTCCACTCGCCCCGGTCCTGGGCCCGCACGAAGCCGGGGACGCCGCGCAGGGAGGACAGGGTCAGGGTGAGCGCCAGCTCGGCGGTGCTCGCCTCGTGCACCCCGCGCGCGTTGCAGACCCGTACGCCGGTGGGGAGTTGACCGAGGGCGGGGAGGAGGAAGTCGACGCCGGCCGAGAGCGTCTGGACGACCTGGACGCCGGTCAGCTCGGGCAGCGGGCGCAGGGTGACCGGGTCGGGCGTCATGTAGGGGACGACGTAGAAGGCGCAGTCAGCCGGGTCGGCCGGGTACTCCTCGGCGCCGTTCCAGTAGTGGTAGCGGGGGCCTTCGGGGAGGCCGTCGATCTCGTCGGGGGGCAGCGGGAGCCATACGTCAGCAGTCATGCCAGGAGGCTATGTCAGGACGCCGGGAGGCCAGAGGTTAGGTTGGGGGCCGGGCAGAGGAGGGTCACGGGCAGGTGGAGCGCAGGACGATCGGCGCGGGGGCGCTCGCGGTGGGGGCCGTCGGACTCGGGTGCATGCCGATGAACTGGGGGTACAACGGGTCGCGGCAGCGCATGGACGAGTCGCTCAGGGCGGCGCACCGGGCGCTGGACCTGGGCGCGACGCTGCTGGACACCGCCGACATGTACGGGCCGTTCACCAACGAGCTTTTACTGGGGCGGGTGTTGCGGCAGCGGCGTGCCGACGCGTTCGTGTCGACGAAGGTCGGTCTGCTCGTCGGCGACCAGCACCTCGTGGCCAACGGCCGCCCCGGCTATGTGAAACGGGCCTGCGACGCGTCTCTTCGACGGCTCGGCACCGAGGTCATCGACCTCTACCAGCTGCACCGCGCCGACCCCGAGGTGCCCATAGAGGAGACCTGGGGCGCGATGGCGGAGCTGGTCGGGGCCGGGAAGGTGCGCGCGCTCGGGCTGTGCGCCGTGGGGGCGCGCGGCTCCCGGCGGGCGCGGGGCGGGCCGCACGACTCGACCTTGCGCCAACTGCGGCGCGTCCAGCAGGTGTTCCCGGTGAGCGCGGTGCAGGCCGAGTTGTCGGTGTGGTCGCCCGAGGCGCTCCGGGAGCTGCTGCCGTGGTGCACCGAGCGGGGCATCGGCTTCCTCGCCGCGATGCCGCTCGGCAACGGCTATCTGACCGGGACGCTCACCCCGGGCGAGGGGTTCGAACCGGACGACCTGCGGGCCCGGCACCCTCGGTTCACGGCCGAGATGATGGCCGCGAACCAGCCGATCGTGGTGGGCCTGCGCCGCATCGCCGCCCGCCACGGCAGGAACGTCACTCCGGCCCAGGTCGCCCTGGCCTGGGTCCTCGCCCAGGGCCACCACGTGATCCCGGTCCCCGGCACCAAACACGAACGCTGGGTGACGGAGAACAGCGCGTCCACCCAACTCCACCTAACCCCGCAAGACCTCACCGAACTGGCCCACCTACCACGAGCGTTGGGCTCCTGGGACTGAGGCGCGACGGGGCGAGGGGGGGCGGACGGGAGTCCACTGGGGCCGACGGGGCCGACGGGGCCGACGGGGCCGACGGGGCCGAGGCAACGGGGGCCGGGCGGCTGGGAGTTGGGCTGGCGGGAGCTGGAGCAACGGGGCCGGAGGACCGGGAGCGGGCTGGCGGGAGCCGGACTGGTGGACGCCTGAACACCGAGAGCTGGGCCAACGGGGGCCGGGCGGCTGGGAGTTGGGCTGGCGGGAGCCGGGCGGCTGGCGTGACCGGGGCCGGGCTGGCGGGAGCTGGAGCAACGGGGCCGGACGACCGGGAGCGGGCTGGCGGGAGCCGGACTGGCGGACGCCGGGCTGGCGGACGCCTGAACACCGAGAGCTGGGCCAACGAGGGCCGGGCGGCTGGGAGTTGGGCTGGTAGGAGCCGGGCTGGCGGGAGGGGTGGTGGTTCTGGTCAGGTGTGTTCGGCGTCGGATTTCGGCGATCGGGGCCCCGGGGGGGGCGCGGGCAGGGTATGACACTGAGAATCCGCCGTGTCGAAGGGACCGAGAACGTGCGACGACGACCCGTGCCGGCCGTGGTGGCCGCCGCCGCCCTCCTGCTGACGGCGGGCTGCTCCGCCGACGCGAACGACGGCTCCGCGTCCGGCGCCGGAACCTCGCCCCCGTGGGCGGACTCCCGCTCCTCCCCTCCCCCGTCCCGGGCGACCGAGTCGGCCGCGCCCGCCAAGGGTTCCGTGACCGTGCTGCGGACGGTCACCTCCGGCCTGAAATCGCCGTGGGGTCTGGTCCCGCTCCCCGAGGGCGGCCTGCTGGTCTCCTCCCGCGACGAGGGAACCCTCACCCGGGTCGACGAGAAGACCGGCGAGCAGACCGAGTTGGGCACGGTGTCCGGGGTCTCCCCTGCGGGCGAGGGAGGCCTTCTCGGCCTCGCGCTCTCCCCCGACTACGCGTCCGACCGCATGGTCTACGCCTACGTCACCTCCGTGTCCGACAACCGCATCGTCCGCATGCGCTACGACCCGCAGAAGCCGTCGGGTGAGCAACTCGGCGCCCCCAGCACCGTCTTCCGCGGCATCCCCAAGGGCATGATCCACAACGGTGGCCGGATCGCGTTCGGCCCCGACAGGATGCTGTACGCGGGTACCGGGGAGACCGGCGAACGGGGTCTTGCCCAGGACAGGACGTCGCTGGCCGGCAAGATCCTGCGGCTGACCCCGGACGGCGCACCGGCCCCGGGCAACCCCTTCCCCGGCTCCCCCGTCTACTCCTACGGCCACCGCAACGTCCAGGGTCTCGCCTGGGATGCCGAACGGCGGCTGTTCGCCTCGGAGTTCGGGCAGGACACGTGGGACGAGCTGAACGTCATCAAGCCGGGCGGCGACTATGGCTGGCCGGACACGGAGGGCAAGTCCTCGAACTCCGGCGAGTCCTCGAACTCCGGCGAGTCCTCGAACTCCGGCGATTCTGCCGACGCGGCCGATGCCGCTGACGCCGCTGACGCCGCCGACCAGGACCCGATCGCCCAGTGGCACACCGCTGACGCCTCCCCGAGCGGGATCGCCTACGCGCGGGGTTCCATCTGGCTGGCGGGCCTGCGCGGGGAACGTCTCTGGCGGGTTCCCCTCAAGGCGACGGCGGTGGCAGCGGACCCCCAGCCCTTCCTCAAGGGCACCTACGGCCGCCTCCGAACGGTGGTCCAGGCAGCGCCGGACAGGCTCTGGCTCCTCACCAGCGAAACGGACGGCCGGGGCACGCCGGGCAAGGGCGACGACAGGATTCTGGAGGTACGGGTGAGGTAGGGGGCTACGGGGAGGGGGGCTTGCCCGCTGACGCGGCTGGGTCGGGTTGGCCCTTCGGGCGAGGGTTCGTGGTCGGGTGCGGCGCGGTGGGGGGGACGGGGGTGAGGGCACGGCTCCGCCATGGCCTGGCCCTTCGGGCGAGGGTTCGTGGTCGGGTGCGGCGCCGTGGGGGCTTGGCGCGCAGTTCCCCGCGCCCCTGGAGGGGGTGGCCATCGCCGTGAGTCGTGGCCAACCCGGCGTCGGGGACAGCGGGCGGGTCCGTGGTCGGGTGCGGCGCCGTGGGGGCTGGTCGCGCAGTTCCCCGCGCCCCTGGAGGGGGTGACCATCACCGTGCCTCGCGACCAACCCCGCGTGAGGACAGCGGGCGGGATCGTGGTCAGGTGCAGCACCGTAGGGGCTTGGCGCGCAGTTCCCCGCGCCCCTGGAGGGGGTGGTCGTCACCGTGCCTCGTGGCGGACCCGGCGTGGGCCGCCCTCCCGCAGTGGGCCCGCGCCTGTCGCGAACGTTGCCGGAACGCCTCGCCGGGACCGGCAAGGCCCCACCGTAAGGAACGCGACTGCCACCCCCTAGGGGCGCGGGGAACTGCGCGACCAGCCACGACGGCCCCGCACCCAACCAACAACCCAACCCAGCACCCACCCCCAAGGGGCGCGGGGAACTGCGCGGCCAACCCCCACGGCCCCGCACCCGGTCGGCGCCCCCGCCGGAACGGCTACCGATCCCCCGGCGCTCGGCGGACTATCACCTTGCCGGAGGCAAGATCGATCGGCCCCCTGCCCGGAGCGCCGTCGCCGACATCCTCCCGGGTCAATTCCAGCCGATTCTGCTCCTCACGAGTGTGCTTACGCCCTGGCGCAAAAAGTTCCTCGAAAAAGCTGAACACGGGCACCTCCCCTGTACACCGGTCGCCTCCCCACCGTACGCCCGCCCCACCGAACGCGCCCCCGACGCACGCCTCCCTCCCCCCGCCCACCGCACCACCCACCCGCCAACCGCATCGGCAGACGCATCGCCGAACGGTTCGCCGAACGGCCCACCGGCGCCCCGCCGAACGACCCCACGCACCCACTCACCCACCCGCGATGCAGCGAGCAGCCCCCCGCACCCGCCGCCTCGCCCGGTGTTCAGCCCGCCGTTGGGAACAGCCCCAGGCGGTGGGAGACCGCCGCCGCCTCGCCGCGTCCGGCGACGCCGAGTTTGGCGAGGATGTGGGAGACATGGACGCTCGCGGTCTTGGGCGAGATGAACAGTTCCTCGGCGATCTGCCGATTGGTGCGGCCGACCGCCACCAGCCGCAGCACATCCCGCTCCCGACCGGTCAGCCCGAACGCCTCCACGGGATCGGAAGGAACCCCCCGCCGCCCGGACCCCCCGTCGAGGGCGAGCCGGGCCCGCTGGGCGAGCAGGGCGACGGCGTCGGCGAGCGGCCGCGCCCCGAGGTGCCCGGCGACGGCATGGGCGAGCCGCACCAACTCGGTCGCCCGGTCCCGCTCGTCGTCGCCCCCGGCGGACAGCAGCGTCGAGGCCAGCCGGTGCCGGACCCGGGCAAGGTCATAGGGCCGGTCGAGGCTCTCGAACGCGGTGACGACGTCGGACCAGATGTCGATGTCGTCCCGCCCCTCCGCCCGCCGCACCTCGGCACGCAACCACTTCTCGTGGGCGAACCAGACCGGCACCCCCGTGGCGGTCCTCTTCGCGGCGTCCCGGAGCCGTTCGAGAGCCTCCGCGCGGCCGTCGGCGGCGATGGGCAGGGCATGGGCGTCGGCCTCGGCGATGGCGGCCGTCAGCAGAAGGGGCCAGCCGTGCTGCTGGGAGCCGGGCGGGATGCCGACGCTGAGGGCGCGTACCAGTTCGGCGCGGGCGTCGAGGAGGCGTCCCTCGGCGGCGGCGATGCCGAGGGCGAGGCGGGCCAGCGGCAGGGACTGCTGGGGCATCGGATCGTGGGTGCCGAAGTGGCCGCGGGCGACGGCGAGTTGCCGGGCGGCCTCGGCCAGGTCGCCCCGGTCCAGGGCGATCCGCGCGAGGCAGGCGGCGCCGTGGCCCCGGGGTTTGACGCCGAGTCCGACCCGCAGGACCTGGGCACCGGCGTCGTCGGCCTCGTCCCAACGGCCCAGGGTGTGCAGGGAGTCGGAGCGGTTGGCCCATATCCAGGCCTCGTTGTCGAGCAGGCCGTGGCGGCGGGCGTAGGCGATGCCGTCCTCCAGGAGCGGGACCGCCTCACGGGTGCGGCCCACCGCCTCCAGCATGGACGGCAGGTTGACGTAGGCACGCCCGGCGACATCGGGGACGTCCTCCGCCAGGGCCAGTTCCTTGACCTCGTGCATCTCCGCGAGGCCGGGTTCGACGGAGCCGGCGTCGACCATGAGGCCGCCGAGGGTGAGGCGGGCGTTCAACTCGATCTCGCGGGCGCCGACCATGCGCGCGTACTCCACGGCCCGCTCGGCGGCGGACAGCGCGTCGGGTCCTGGGGTCCGCAGCGTGGACCAGTGGGCGGCACGGGCGAGGACGTCGGCGTGCACCTCGGACGGGGGCAGGCCGCGCACCAGGTCCTGGGCGGTGCCCAGTTCGCGCCAGCCGTCGCCCCGGGACTGGGACTGCACCAGCCGGGAGCGCTGGACCCAGAACCAGGCGGAGCGCAGCGGATCGTCCTCCTCGGCCAGCAGACTCAGCGCCCGTTTGGTGATCTTCAGGGCGCGTTCGCGTTCGCCGCACAGCCGCCCGGCGACGGCGGCCTCGGCCATCAGGTCGAGATAGCGCAGCGGTGTGGTCGCCGGGTCGCAGCCGCAGGGCGGGTAGACCTCGGTGTAGTCGACGGGGCGCAGGGCCGCGCGGATCGGCTCCGGGGTGGCGTCCCACAGCTCCATCGCCCGCTCCAGGAGCCGGAGTTGCTCGCTGTAGGCGTGCCGGCAGCGGGCCTCGACGGAGGCTTCCAGAACGGTGGGCAGGGCTTTGGCGGCGTCGTGCGCGTGGTACCAGTAGCTGGCCAGGCGCATGATGCGCTCGTCGGCGGGGACCAGCGTCGGATCGGCCTCCAGGGCTTCGGCGTAGCGGCGGTTGAGGCGGGAGCGCTCGCCGGGCAGCAGGTCGTCGCCGACGGCCTCGCGGACCAGGGCGTGCCGGAAGCGGTAGCCGTCGCCCGCGTCGGTGGCGAGCAGCAGGTTGGCGTTGACGGCGGCCCGCAGCGCCTCGATGAGGTCGTCCTCGGCGAGCCGGGCGACGGCGGCGAGGAGCCGGTACTCGACGGTGGAGCCGCCCTCGGCGACGATCCGGGCGACCCGCTGGGCGCTCTCCGGCAGCCCCTCGACGCGCACCAGGAGCAGATCGCGCAGCGAGTCGGTGAGCCCGGTGCGGCAGCCCTCGTGGGCGGCGACGGCGAGTTCCTCGACGAAGAAGGCGTTGCCGTCGGAGCGTTCGAAGATGGCGTCGACCTGCATGGGGTCGGGTTCGTGGGCGAGGATGCCGGCGATCTGGCGACCGACCTCGGTGTGGTTGAAGCGGCGCAGCTCCAGGCGGCGGACGGTGCGCAGCCGGTCCAGCTCGGCGAGGAGCGGGCGCAGCGGATGGCGGCGGTGGATGTCGTCGGCGCGGTAGGTGGCGAGGACGACCAGGCGGCCGGTGCGCAGGGTGCGGAACAGGTAGGCGAGCAGATGCCGGGTGGAGGCGTCGGCCCAGTGCAGGTCCTCCAGGGCGACGATGACGGTGCGGTCGGCGGCGACGCGTTCCAGCAGCCGCGCGGTCAGTTCGAAGAGGCGGGCCATGCCTTCCTCGTCGTGGCGGCGCGAGCCGGTCTCGCCCAGCTCGGGCAGGAGCCGGGCCAGCTCGGTCTCCTGTCCTGCGGCGGCGTCCGCGAGCGCCTCGGGCAGGGCCAGGCGCAGGGCGCGCAGGGCGGTGGAGAAGGGCGCGAACGGCAGTCCGTCGGCGCCCATCTCCACACAGCCGCCCAGCGCGACCACGGCACCCCGGGAGCGGGCGGCGGTCGCGAACTCCTCGACCAGCCTGGTCTTGCCGACCCCGGCCTCGCCGCCGATCAGCAACGCCTGCGGCTCGCCCCCGGCGGCCCGGGCCAGCGCGTCGTTCAATACCCCCAGCTCATCGACTCGACCCACGAACACCGGACTGACGGACTTGGTCTCCACGGGCCAGAGCATCGCACGGGGCCCGGACAATGCGGCAGCGGTTTTCCACAGGCCGACCGGGCCGCTCATGTAGTACGAAAAAAGCCGAGGCGGCGGGGCCGGGCCGGTTCGGATTCCGGCGCGGTCGTATGACGGGACGGTTCGGATTCCGGTATGACCTCGCGGCGGGTCGGATCGGACGGCCGTGCGACCGTGCGTCGGGTGGTCTCGTGGCGGGCGGCGCGGCGGGCGCGGGCCGCCTCCAGGGCCAGGCGCTGTTCGTCGGCGCGGCGGATGAGTTCGGCGGAACGGTACTGGTGCAGTTCGTAGTCGTACATAGGGCGGCCCCTCGGTGCGTCGGTGTCGGTCTCGCTGTGCGCGATGCCTTCACTTTCGCCCGGCAGGGGGGTGCGTCACATCGGGAGAGTTCCGCATCTTCCGAGGTCACAGGGGCCTTAGACGCGCCTTAGACGCGCGGGAGGGGTCTTAGGGCGGCCGTAAGAACCTTACGGGCGCCCTAAGACCCCTCGGGGTCCGCGGCCGGTCAGCTGGTGGCGGGCAGGCCGAGCAGGACGTCGGTGTACTTGAGGACGGCCAGGAGCAGGCCGATCACACCGAGGGCGACGCCGCCCCAGGCGACCGACTTGATCCACGCCGACTGCCGGACGCGGCCGGGGACGCCGAACGCGGGGCGGGCCAGCACCACGACGCCGACGACCAGCGCGAGCAGCGCGAAGAGGCCGCCGTAGAGGGCGCTGGCGTGCCAGGCCTCGCCGTAGATCGACTTGACCTGCGCGGAGACCGACGCCGTGGACGACGTCTGGAGCTGGCCGATGAGGGTCTGGCGGGCGGACGCGACGGTGCCGAGCCAGCTGCCGGTCAGCGAGACGACGCCGAGGGCGGCGGACACGACCGCGCCCGCACCCTGGCCGACGTCGGAGGAACCTTCCGCCTGAGCGGCCGGAACGTTCTCGTCCGGTTCGGCGTCGTCGACATCATCGGCGTCGACGTCCGCAGCGGCGTCGTTCTCCGTCACCGCGTCGGCCTCGGCCGGGGTCTCCACCTGCTCCTTGGACAGATCGGCGGACTTCACTTCGGTGGCCTCGGTCACGGCCTGGTCATCTGTCTTGGTTCCCATACCTCGCACCGTACGGACGCTGTCTGAGAAGTCTCTTAATGATCGACCGGTGGCCGTCGAGACCTCGCTTACCTGTCGTTACTGCTGGGCACGCGCGCGTGCTTCACGCCATTCGGGGGCGAGGATCGACCACACCTCCAGATCATGCCGCTCCCCACCATAGGGGTGCGCCTCCCGGAGTACGCCATCGCGGGTCATTCCCAGCCGCCGGGCGACCTTGAGGCTGGCCTCGTTCCCGGCGGCGGCGACCCACTCGACGCGGTGCAGGCCGCGCCGGTCGAAGGCGAAGTCGAGCAGGACGCGGACCGCCCGGGTCACCAGGCCGCGCCCGGTGCCGGCGGGCTCCAGCCAGCAGCCGATCTCGCCGGTGCCCTTGGCGGCGTCGAAGTTGAGGAAGAGCACGCCGCCCACGAGGGTGCCGTTCAGCCACAGTCCGTGCAGGGCGCCGGTGTCGGCGGCCCGCTGGTCGGCGTAGCGCTGGAGCAGGGCCCGCGCGGAGTCGACGTCCCGCTCCTGGGTGCCGAACGCGATGAACCGTCCGATGAACTCCCGTCCCCGCTCCAGGTGGGCGAGGAACTCCTCGGCGTGCCAGGGCTCCAGCGGCCGCAGTTCGGCGCCGTCGCCCCCGAGGGATATCGCGTACATGCTGTGCCCGCTCTCTGACCTGGACGTCCGCCGCTTCGGCGACCGTGCTGGCGGCAGCCTTTCACGCCAGGATCACGAAACGGCCCCGACGGACATGGGTGACATGTCCGCCGGGGCCGCCCGGTGTGTGCGTCAGCCCTCGCTGACGCCGAGCTTCTCCAGGATCAGTTCCTTGACGCGGGCCGCGTCGGCCTGACCCCGGGTCGCCTTCATGACCGCGCCGACCAGGGCGCCGGCCGCGGCGACCTTGCCGCCCCGGATCTTGTCGGCGATGCCCGGGTTGCCGGCGATGGCCTCGTCGACGGCGGTGCCCAGCGCGGAGTCGTCGGAGACGACCTTCAGGCCGCGCTTGTCGACGACCTCGTCCGGGGTGCCCTCGCCCGCGAGGACGCCCTCGATGACCTGGCGGGCCAACTTGTCGTTCAGATCACCGGCGTTGACCAGCGCGGTGACCCGGGCGACCTGCTCAGGGGTGATCGGCAGCTGGTCGAGCGCGGTGCCCGACTCGTTGGCGCTGCGGGCCAGTTCGCCCATCCACCACTTGCGCGCGGAGGCCGCGTCGGCACCGGCGTCGATCGTCGCGACGATCGGGTCGATGGCACCGGCGTTCAGGATCGACTGCATGTCGAACGCCGAGACGCCCCACTCCTCGCGCAACCGGTTGCGGCGGGCGAGCGGCTGCTCGGGCAGCCCGGCCCGCAGCTCCTCGACCCACGCGCGTGAGGGGGCGATCGGGACGAGGTCGGGCTCCGGGAAGTACCGGTAGTCCTCGGCCTCCTCCTTCACGCGGCCCGAGGTCGTGGACCCGGTGTCCTCGTGGAAGTGGCGGGTCTCCTGGATGATCGCGCCGCCCGCGTCCAGGACGGCGGCGTGCCGCTGGATCTCGTAGCGGGCGGCGCGCTCCACGGAACGCAGCGAGTTGACGTTCTTCGTCTCGCTGCGGGTGCCGAACTTCTCGCGGCCGTGCGGGCGCAGCGACAGGTTGACGTCGCAGCGCATCTGGCCCTGCTCCATGCGGGCCTCCGAGACGCCGAGCGCCTTGATCAGCTCGCGCAGCTCGGCGACGTACGCCTTGGCGACCTCGGGGGCGCGTTCACCGGCGCCCTCGATCGGCTTGGTGACGATCTCGATGAGCGGGATACCGGCGCGGTTGTAGTCCAGGAGCGAGTGCGAGGCGCCGTGGATGCGGCCGGTGGCGCCGCCGACGTGCAGCGACTTACCGGTGTCCTCCTCCATGTGGGCGCGCTCGATCTGCACCCGGAAGGTCTCCCCGTCCTCCAGCTCGACGTCCAGATAGCCGTCGAAGGCGATCGGTTCGTCGTACTGGGAGGTCTGGAAGTTCTTCGGCATGTCCGGATAGAAGTAGTTCTTCCGGGCGAAACGGCACCACTCGGCGATCTCGCAGTTCAGCGCGAGGCCGATCTTGATGGCCGACTCGATCCCGATCGCGTTGACGACCGGGAGCGCGCCGGGCATGCCGAGGCAGGTGGGGCAGGTCTGCGCGTTGGGCTCGGCGCCCAGTTCGGTCGAACAGCCGCAGAACATCTTGGTCCTGGTGCCGAGTTCGACATGGACCTCAAGGCCCATGACGGGGTCGTACGACGCCAGCGCGTCCTCGTACGACACCAGGTCGGTCGTGGTGGTCACGGTGAAACTTCCCTCTCAGCCCAGCAGGACGTCGTCGTCGCCCAGCCGCTTCAGCTCGCGGTACAGGATGGCGAGGCCGGTGACGATGGAGACGGCGGACGTGGCCGCGTCGATCAGCCGCAGCGTGTCGTTCTCGCTGCGCGCCTTCTTGATCGACTTGGCGACACCGATCGCGCCGAACGCGGTGGTGGCCATGGACAGATACGTGCCGGACTTGGACTTCTTGAAGCCCTTGGCCTTCGACAGTGCGTTGCTCACAGCGACGGAGCCTCCTCCAGGAGCGGGTGTCCCCACTGTTCCACGAAGGCGGCCTCGACGGCGGCACCCACCTTGTAAAGACGGTCGTCCTTCAGGGCGGGCGCGATGATCTGCAAACCGACCGGGAGACCGTCCTCCGGGGCCAGGCCGCAGGGCAGCGACATGGCCGCGTTGCCCGCCAGGTTGGTGGGGATGGTGCAGAGGTCGGCGAGGTACATCGCGATCGGGTCGTCGGCCCGCTCGCCGATCGGGAACGCGGTGGTCGGCGTCGTCGGCGACACGATCACGTCGACCTGCTCGAAGGCCTTCTCGAAGTCGCGCGTGATGAGGGTGCGCACCTTCTGGGCGGAGCCGTAGTAGGCGTCGTAGTAGCCGCTGGACAGGGCGTACGTGCCGAGCATGATGCGCCGCTTGACCTCGGGTCCGAAGCCCGCCTCCCGGGTGAGGGAGGTGACCGCCTCGGCCGAGTGGGTGCCGTCGTCGCCGGTGCGGACGCCGTAGCGCAGACCGTCGAAGCGGGCGAGGTTCGAGGAGCACTCGGAGGGCGCGATCAGGTAGTACGCCGAAAGAGCGAGGTCGAACGACGGGCAGTCCAGCTCGACGATCTCGGCGCCCAGCGACTTCAGCAGGGCGACCGACTCGTCGAACCGCTGGAGGACACCGGCCTGGTAGCCCTCGCCGCGGAACTGCTTCACGACGCCGACCCGCATCCCCGCGACGCTGCCGTTGCGGGCGGCCTCGACGACCGGCGGGACCGGCGCGTCGATCGACGTCGAGTCGAGCGGGTCGTACCCGGCGATGGCCTCGTGCAGCAGCGCCGTGTCCAGGACCGTACGGGCGCAGGGCCCGCCCTGGTCCAGGGAGGACGAGAAGGCGACCATGCCGTAGCGGGAGACCGCGCCGTACGTCGGCTTGACGCCGACCGTGCCGGTGACGGCGGCCGGCTGGCGGATGGAGCCGCCGGTGTCGGTGCCGATCGCCAACGGCGCCTCGAAGGCGGCGAGCGCGGCGGCGGAACCGCCACCGGAGCCGCCGGGGATCTTGGTCAGGTCCCAGGGGTTGCCGGTGGGGCCGTACGCGCTGTTCTCGGTGGAGGACCCCATGGCGAACTCGTCCATGTTGGTCTTGCCGAGGATCACCACGTCGGCGGCCTTGAGCCGCTTGGTGAGGGTCGCGTCGTAGGGCGGAATCCAGCCTTCGAGGATCTTCGAGCCGACGGTGGTCGGGATGCCCTCGGTGGTGAAGATGTCCTTGAGCGCGAGCGGGACGCCGGCCAGCGGGCCGAGCTGCTCGCCCCGCTCCCGCTTCGCGTCGACGGCACGGGCCTGGGCCAGCGCGCCCTCGCGGTCGACGTGCAGGAAGGCGTGCACCTTCTCGTCGACGGCCTCGATCCGGGCCAGGTGGGCCTCGGTGACCTGAACGGCGGTGAGTTCGCCCGCGGCGATCTTCGCCGCGGTGTCGGCCGCGGTGAGCTTGATGATGTCCGTCATGGTGATTAGTCCTCCCCCAGGATCTGCGGCACCTTGAAACGCTGCTGCTCCTGGGCCGGGGCGCCGGAGAGCGCCTGCTCGGGGGTGAGCGACGGACGGACCTCGTCCGCCCGCATGACGTTCGTCAGCGGGAGCGGGTGCGAGGTCGGCGGTACGTCTTGGTCGGCGACCTCACTGACGCGGGCGACCGCGCCGATGATGTCGTCCAGCTGTCCCGCGAAGTGGTCGAGTTCTTCGCTCTTCAGCTCCAGACGCGCCAGCCGGGCGAGGTGGGCGACCTCCTCGCGCGTGATGCCAGGCATGCAGCGATCCTCTGGGGTGAGTGTGAGTGATGTGGCCCCAATCCTAGGCCGCGCGGCACCATGCCCGTGAAACGGTTTACCCGGGCCGCCCCGGGGCGGGTCATTCGGCCGCCGGGAGCACCGCGCGCGGGCGCTGCCAGCCGCGCGTTCCGCGGGCGAGCAGCCACGCCGTGGTCTCGTCCGCGGGCATCGCCGCCGCGACCAGCCAGCCCTGAACGGCGTCGCAGCGCAGGTCCCGCAGGCGTTCCCAGGTCTCGTCGTCCTCGACGCCCTCCGCGACGACGAGCAGCCCGAGGGAGTGGGCGAGGTCGACCGTGCAGCGCACGATCTCCGCGTCCTCGGTGTCGACGGCGAGGCGGGCCACGAAGGAGCGGTCGATCTTCAGTTCGCTGACGGGCAGCCGCCGCAGGTGCACCAGGGAGGAGTATCCGGTGCCGAAGTCGTCCAGGGACATCTTGACGCCGTGCCCGGTCAGCCCGGCGAGGGTGGCGGCGGCCCGCTGCGGGTCCTCCAGGAGGACGTGCTCGGTGATCTCCAGCTGGAGCGAGCCCGCCGGGACGCCGTGCCGGGCCAGCCGCGCGGCGACCGATCCGGCGAACCCGGGCGTGTGGACGTCGCGCGGCGAGACGTTGACGGCGACCGGCACGTACAGGCCCTGCGCGCGCCAGCGGGCGACCTGCGCGAGCGCGGTGTCGAGGACGTACTCGGTGAGATGGGGCATCAGCCCCGACGACTCGGCGATCGCTATGAACTCGTCCGGCGGCACCTTCCCGCGCTCCGGGTGCACCCACCGCACCAGCGCCTCAAGTCCCGCCACCTGCCCGTCGAAGCGGACCTTCGGCTGGTAGTGCAACTGCACCTCGTGCGCGTCCAGGGCGCGGCGCAGATCGCCCAACAGGCCCAGCCGGTCCGGGGTGTTGGAGTCGCGCTTGGACTCGTAGACCTCGACGCCGGTGCGGTCCCGTTTCGCCTGGTACATCGCGACGTCCGCGCGCCGCAGCAGCCCCTCGGCGTCCAGCGCGTGGTCGGGGAAGACGGCGACGCCCGCGCTGGCCTCCAGGACGAGGGTGAGCCCGTCGAGGTCGAGCGGGGAGGAGAGCGCGGTGACCAGGTTGCGGGCCACCCGGGTCGCGGACGTGGTGGAGTCGGCGACCGGCAGCAGCACCGCGAACTCGTCGCCGCCGAGCCGGGCCGCCTCCGCGCCGCGCGGCAGCGCCACCCGCAGCCGGTCCGCTATCTGCAACAGCAGCCGGTCACCGGCGAGATGGCCCAGGGTGTCGTTGACCGACCGGAACCGGTCGAGGTCGATGAGCATCAGCGCGGAGCGGGCGCCGATGCGTTCGGCGTCGTCGAGAGCGGTCCAGATCCGCTCCAGCAGCCATTGCCGGTTGGGCAGTCCGGTCAGCGGGTCGCGCAGCTGTTCCTCGGCGCGGGCGCGGGCGATCCAGAGGGTGGAGTCGAGGGCGATCAGCGGGATCGCGAACAGCGGCAGCAGCACCGGCTGGGCGACGGCGACCACGCAGACCAGCGGGGCGATGCCGAGCAGCGCGACGGCCACCAGGCCCTGTCTGACCAGGGCGGTGCGGGCGGCGGTGGGCAGCGGGCCCTGCCGCGGCACGCTCAGGTACCAGAGCAGGGCGCGGGTGACGAGGAGGTAGGCGCCGGCGGTCAGCAGCACCGCGGGGACGGTGGCGGCGGTCCAGGTGTCCGGGTCCCAGGGCCGCTCCACGGACGGCGTCCGTCCGAACCCGGCGAGCACGAGGGCGCCCGCGCCGATGCCGACGATGTCGATGGCGCCGTGCCGCACGCCCTGGCACCAGCGGTTGCGCCGGGCCATGCCGACCAGCACGACGACGGTGAGGCTGACCATCGCGGCCGGCACCCACCCGTACAGCAGCAGCACCGCGAGGGTCAGGGTGGCGCCCGAACCGGTGCCGCCCCACCAACGGGCCCGGCCCAGCATCACGAGGTGGCCGACGATGACGCCGACCAGCAGCGCGAGGGACCAGCCGACGGTGCCGCCCGGGAAGAGCGCGTGCGTCGCGCTGAACGCCCGGTGGAGACCGACGCCGAGCAGCACCGCCGCCAGCACGACAACGGCCGTGGTCAACGGCGGTCCCAGGGGCTGTCGTTCGGAGTCGGCGCCCGGCAGCCCGGTGACGGGGCCGGTGCCGACGTGGCCGGTGCCGGGTCCGTTGGGCACGGCGAACTGTCCGGCGGCCCGCCCCTCCGCTCCCGGCCGCTCCGCCGTCCGCACTGCCCACGGGCCCGCCCGCAAGGCGCCGGCGACCCGGCGTCGGGGCAGCCCGGAGGCCTGAGCGGCGCTCTCGGTCGGTTCCATTCCCGTCCCTCTCACAGCCGGCGGTGCCCACACCGCGCGGTCCGCTGCCCGGCGATCCCCACCGGCGACGGTGCCGGGTCGGAAAGCCCTTTCTCCGCTCCACAGGAGCAAGGAAACGCACCGGCCGCAGCGGGCAGGGTAGGTGCACTGCCCAACAGTAGGCCGGAGAACGCTTCCACGGGCAGCGATCGGCACCGGTTGCCCGAATACGCCTCCGCCACCCTTATGCATCTGGTATGCGCCGAACGAGTGCCCTTCAACCGCCGCCCGGCGTGGCGGACGGGCGGTTCTTTCAGCCATTCCTCAACGCGCTCTTCAGCCACGCCCCCAACGGTCGAACACCAGCTCACCGACGGTGCGTCAGCGGATCGGAGCTACTCCCTGGCGCACCCCGGGCCGCTCACCGGACCACGCCGGGCCGACGCGTCCGGCCCGCCCCGGCACGAGCACCCTGCCCCGCACCACACACCCCGGCACACCAATTCCGGGGCACACGACCTGAGTTACGACCCCGGGGCGGCCTACCCGGGCCAACCGTTTCCGGGGCGCCCCGGGCCGGGGGGCGTGTCCCGGGGCGCCCGTTCTGGGGGCGCATGACCCGGACCGCCGTTCCGTGGCACCCCCGGACCGCCGTTCCAAAGCGTCCCCGGGCTGTCGTTTCGGGGTGGGCTTTGGGTTGGTCTGTTGGTCGGTGTTGTCGGGGGCGGGGCGCTGCTGCTTTCCCGGTCTCTCTCGCGGTTGCGTTACTCCTCGGTGGGGAGGGGGAGGGCGGCGGCGGTCGCTGCTTCCGGGCCCTGGTCCAGGAGGAGGGTGAAGCCGTCCTCGTTCAGGACGGGGACCTTGAGTTGCATCGCCTTGTCGTGCTTCGAACCGGGGTTCTCGCCCACGACCACGAACGACGTCTTCTTGGAGACCGACCCGGTCACCTTGGCGCCCTGGGACTGGAGGGCCTCCTTGGCGCCGTCGCGGGTGAAGTGCTCCAGCGTGCCGGTGACGACGACGGTGAGGCCTTCGAGGGGGCGCGGGCCCTCGTCCTCGCCGGAGCCCTCCTCCTCCATGCGGACCCCGGCCGCCCGCCACTTGCGCAGGATCTCCTGGTGCCACTCGACGGCGAACCACTCCTTCAGGGAATCGGCGATGATCTCGCCCACCCCGTCGGTGTTCGACAGTTCCTCCTTCGTGGCCTGCTCGATGCGCTCGATCGAACGGAACTCGCGGGCCAGCGCCTCGGCGGCGACCGGTCCGACGTGCCGGATCGACAGGCCGGTCAGGACACGGGCGAGTGGGCGCTCCTTGGCCGCCGCGATGTTCTCCAGCATCGCCAGGGCGTTCTTGCGGGGCTCGCCCTGCTGGTTGGCGAAGACGGTGACGACCTTCTCGTCGCCGGTCTTCGGGTCCCGCTTGGGCAGCCCGCTGTCCTGGTCGAGGACGTACGCCTTGATCGGCAGCAACTGCTCGATGGTCAGGTCGAACAGGTCGCCCTCGTCGGCCAGCGGCGGGTCCGACGGCTCCAACGGCTTGGTGAGGGCGGCCGCCGAGACATAGCCGAAGTTCTCGATGTCCAGGGCCTTGCGGCCCGCGAGGTAGAACAGGCGCTCGCGCAACTGGGCCGGGCAGGTGCGGGCGTTGGGGCAGCGCAGGTCGACGTCGCCCTCCTTCATCGGCCTCAGCGGGGTGCCGCACTCGGGGCACTCGGCCGGCATCACGAACGGGCGCTCGCTGCCGTCGCGCAGGTCGGCGACCGGGCCGAGGATCTCCGGGATGACGTCACCGGCCTTGCGCAGCACCACGGTGTCGCCGATGAGGACGCCCTTGGCCTTGACCACGTCCTGGTTGTGCAGGGTCGCGAACTCCACCTCGGAGCCCGCCACCGTCACCGGCTCGACCTGCGCGTACGGCGTGACCCGGCCCGTACGGCCCACCCCCACACGGATGTTGACGAGCTTGGTGTTGACCTCCTCCGGCGCGTACTTGTAGGCGATCGCCCAGCGCGGCGCGCGGGAGGTGGAGCCGAGGCGGCCCTGCAACGGGATCTCGTCGAGCTTGACGACGGCCCCGTCGATCTCGTGCTCCACGGAGTGCCGGTTCTCACCGAAGTAGGCGATGAACTCCCGTACGCCGTCCAGACGGTCGACCACGCGGTTGTACCGGGCGGTGGGCAGGCCCCAGCTCTTGAGGAGGTCGTAGGCCTCGGAGAGGCGGCCGAGGCCCTCGTAGCCCTCCAGGGCGCCGATGCCGTGCACGACCATGTGCAGCGGGCGGGTGGCGGTGACGCGCGGGTCCTTCTGGCGCAGCGAACCGGCCGCCGCGTTGCGCGGGTTGGCGAACGGCTTCTCACCGGCCTCCACCAGGCGGGCGTTGAGCGCCTGGAACTCCTCCATCGGGAAGTAGACCTCGCCCCGGATCTCCACCAGGTCGGGCACCGTGTCCCCGGCGAGCCGGTCCGGGATCTCGGTGATGGTGCGGACGTTGGGCGTGATGTCCTCGCCGGTGCGGCCGTCGCCGCGGGTCGCCGCGCGGGTGAGCCGGCCGTGCTCGTAGGTGAGGTTCACCGCGAGGCCGTCGACCTTCAGCTCGCACAGCAGGTGGTAGTCCGTGGTGCCGACGTCCTTGGCGACGCGCTCGCCCCAGGCCGCCAACTCCTCGTCGTCGAAGGCGTTGTCGAGGGAGAGCATGCGGGTGCGGTGCTGGACGGAGGCGAAGTCCGTCTCGTACGCGCCCGCGACCTTCTGTGTCGGGGAGTCCGGGGTGCGCAGCTCCGGGTATTCCTCCTCCAGCTCCTGGAGGGACCGCAGGAGCGTGTCGAACTCCGCGTCGCTGACGACCGGGGCGTCGTTCACGTAGTACCGGAAGCGGTGCTCCTCGATCCGCTCCGCGAGCTGCGCGTGCTTCTCCCGTGCCTCGGCGGGCACCGTGCTCTCCGCCTGCTTGTCGCCGGCCACCGTTGATCGTCCTCCCGTTACTCAGGGTTGTCCGCGAGTGATCTCGCCGCCCGGACGCAGTGGGCGAGCGCCTCCCGTGCGTACTGCGGGGAGGCCCCCGCGAGGCCGCATGCCGGGGTGAGCGTGATCGCCTCCGCGAGCAGCCCAGGTCGCAGCCCCAGCCTGCGCCACAGCGTCCTGACCCCCATGACGCTACCGGCAGGGTCTGACAATGCCGTGTCCGTGCCCGGTACGACACCGGCGAAGAGCCGGGTGCCGTCCTCGACGGCCTCACCGATCGCGTCGTCGTCACGTTCGGTGAGCAGCGAGAAGTCGAAGGAGACGGCGTCCGCGCCCGCCCGGCGCAGCAGCGCGAACGGCACGTCGGGGGCGCAGGAGTGGACGACGACGGGGCCGGTGCCGTGCACTCCGACCAGGTCACGGAGGGTCGACTCGACGAGTTGGCGGTCGACGGCACGGTGGGTGCGGTAGCCGCTGGCGCTGCGCACGTGGCCGCGCAGGACGGCGACGAGGGACGGTTCGTCGAGCTGGAGCACGAGCTGTGCGCCGGGCAGGCGGCGGGCGACCTCGGCGAGGTGCTCGCGCAGGCCCTCGGCGAGGGACGCGGCGAGGTCGCGGGTGGCGCCGGGGTCGGACAGCGCGACCTCGCCGTTGCGCAGTTCCAGCGCTGCGGCGAGCGTCCACGGGCCGACGGCCTGCACCTTCGCCTGGCCGGTGTAGCCCTGCGTGAACTCCTCCAGCGCGTCCAGGTCCTCGCCGAGCCAGGCCCGCGCCCGTCGGGTGTCCCGTCCCGGTCGGTCGCCGAGCCGCCAGCCGCTGGGCTCCACGCGTGCGTACAGCTCGACGAGCATGCCTGCGGTGCGGCCGATCATGTCGGCGCCGGGGCCCCTGGCCGGGAGTTCGGCGAGGTACGGGAAGTCCTCGAAGGACCCGGTGACGGTCTTGGCGGTCTCGCGGGCGTCGCCGGTGGGCATGGAGCCGATGCCGGTCGCTGCCGCGAAGTGGAACGGGGGGTTATTGCTCACGCCGTGAAGAGTAGTGACTGTTCTGTCCGACGCCCGCCCCTGGGGGCTGCGCCCCCAGACCCCGCTTCGCCCTGAACGGGCTCGTCCTCAAGCGCCGGACGGGCTGCTTGAAACCGACCTGCGCTGCCTCGGCACCGAAGAAACCCGGGGGCTGCGCCCCCGAACCCCCCTTCGCCCTGAACGGGCTCGTCCTCAAACGCCGGACGGGCTGCTTCATACCGACCTGCGCTGCCTCAGCGCCGAAGAAACCCGGGGGCTGCGCCCCCGAACCCCCCTTCGCCCTGAACGGGCTCGTCCTCAAACGCCGGACGGGCTGCTTGAAACCGACCTGCGCTGCCTCGGCACCGAAGAAACCCGGGGGCTGCGCCCCCGAACCCCCCTTCGCCCTGGACGGCCTCGTCCTCAAACGCCGGACGGGCTGCTTCATACCGACCTGCGCTGCCTCGGCACCGAAGAGACCCGGGGGCTGCGCCCCCGAACCCCCCTTCGGCCTGGACGGCCTCGTCCTCAAGCGCCGGACGGGCTGGTGGGTTGGCACCGGCCTGCACTTGCCTGGCCCCCCAACCGCCGGACCCCCTAGAAGGTTCCCGGGCGGATCGTCACGTCGGGGATCTGGGCGTCTCTGGGGAGGTCCAGGGTCGTCAGGATGGTGGTCGCTACCGACTCGGGGTCGATCCAGCGGGCGGCGTCGTACTGCTTGCCCTCCTGTCGGTGGACCTTGGCCTGCATGGGGCTGGCCGTGCGGCCGGGGTAGACGGACGTGACGCGGACGCCGTTGCCGTGCTCCTCGTGGCGGAGGGCGTCGGCGAGGGCCTTGAGGCCGTGCTTGGAGGCGGCGTAGGCCGACCAGTCGGCGTGGGCTGCCAGACCGGCGCCGGAGTTGACGAAGAGGACCTGGCCGCGGACGGCACGGAGCTGGGGCAGGAAGAGGCGGGTCAGCTCGGCGGGCGCGATCAGGTTGACGTTGAGCTGGTGGTGCCAGGACTTGGGGGTGAGGTCTCCGACCGGGCCCAGGTCGACGACCCCGGCGATGTGCAGCAGCGTGTCGACCCGCTCCGGCAGCGACTGATGGGAGAAGGCCCAGGACAGTTTGTCGGGGTCGGTGAGGTCCCCGACGAGGGTCTTGGCGCCGGGGAAGGCGGCGGCCAGTTCCTTCGCGCGGCCCGCGTCGCGCGCGTGCAGCACGAGGTCGTCCCCGCGCGCGTGCAGGCGGCGCGCGACGGCCGCGCCGATGCCGGAACCGGCTCCGGTGATCACATGTGTAGCCATGCCGCCATGCTCGCAGCCGCCCCGGACCGCCGGACTACTGGATGCCCTGGCTCTCCTCCAGGTAGGCGAGCGCGCCCACCGGCTCCTCCGCGAAGAACACCAACTGCGTCAGCGGGACCGGCAGGAACCCCTCGTCCTCCATCCGCCGGAACTGCTCCTTGAGCCCGTCGTAGAAGCCCTCGGTGTTCAGCACCACGACCGGCTTGTCCGTGTGCCCGTGCTTCTTCAGCTCCAGGATCTCGGTCGCCTCGTCGAGGGTCCCGGTGCCGCCCACCATGACGACCACGGCATCGGCCTTCTCCACGAGCAGCTTCTTGCGTTCCGCGAGGTCGGCCGCGGTCACCATCTCGTCGGCGCCCACCCGCGCCTTGGCCGACAGGAAGTCGACCGACACCCCGACCAGCCTGCCGCCCGCCTCCTGGACGCTGTCGGCGACGACCTTCATCAGACCGACGTCCGAACCGCCCCACACCAGCGTGTGGCCGCCCTCCCCCAGCAAGGTCCCGAACTCGCGCGCGGGGCGCCTGTAGCGGTCGTCGAGGTCGGCGGCGGAGAGGAAGACACAGATACGCATGAGGTCACCGTACGGGGGAACAACGGGGGCACCGCCAGCGCTTTTCCGAGTATGGCCCCAGGACACACGATCACCATCGAACAAGGCACCCGGCGGATCAGGGTCGTGAACGGCGACCAGGTCCTCGCGGACAGCGAACGGCCCCTGCTCCTGCGGGAGACGGGATGTCCGGTGCGCTACTACATCCCGGCCGACGACGTCCGCCTCGACCTCCTGACCCCGTCCGGCACCCACACCTACTGCCCCTTCAAGGGCACCGCCTCCTACTGGTCCCTCCCTGACGCCCCCGACCTCGTCTGGTCCTACCCCGACCCCAAGCCCGACGTCGCCCAGATCAAGGACCACCTGTGCTTCTACGAGGTGGAGGAGGTGGGGCAGGTGAGGGAGGTGGGGTAGGGCTGGAGGTGGGGTAGGGCGGGATTGGCGTCGGGGCTCGGCCAGTTTGACTAGTCAGCTCAACCAGTTTGACTAGCCGACTCGACCAATTTGACCAGCTGACTCGACCAATTTGACCAGTCGAGTCGTTCAGTTTGACTACTCGCGCCGCTCAGCTCGTCCAGCTTGACCAGTCGCCAAGAGCCCTCCGCCGACCGGCTCCTGCCACCCGCGCCGACGGGGCCGTCATCTCAGCCGTGCCGCCCCACCGGGGGCCACCACACCGGCCCCGTCTGCGGCCCGCCGCGCTGCGCCCCGCCCCCCCCTCAGACCCCCGCCCCCGCCCGCACCGTCGTTGCGATCGTCGCCGAGCCGACCACTCGGGTGTTGTCGTACAGGACGATCGCCTGGCCGGGGGCGACGCCGCGTACCGGGGCGGTGAAGGTGACGTCGAGGGTGCCGTCGATCATCTCCGCGCGGACCTCGGTCTCGCCGCCGTGGGCGCGGAGTTGGGCCGTGTAGGTGCCGGGGCCGACCGGGGCCGTGCCGCACCAGCGGGGGCGGATGGCGGTGAGGGCGGTGACGTCGAGGGCGGTGGCCGGGCCGACCGTCACGGTGTTGTCGACCGGGGAGATGTCGAGGACGTAGCGCGGCTTGCCGTCGGCGGCCGGGGTGCCGATCCGCAGGCCCTTGCGCTGGCCGATGGTGAAGCCGTACGCGCCCTCGTGGGTGCCGACCTTGGTGCCGGACTCGTCGACGATGTCACCCTCGGTGCGGCCCAGGCGGCCCGCGAGGAAGCCCTGGGTGTCGCCGTCGGCGATGAAGCAGATGTCGTGGGAGTCGGGCTTCTTGGCGACGGCGAGGCCGCGCCGTTCGGCCTCGGCGCGGATCTCTTCCTTGGTCGTCACGGTGTCGCCGAGCGGGAAGAGCGCGTGCGCGAGCTGGCGTTCGTCGAGGACGCCGAGGACGTAGGACTGGTCCTTGGCCATGTCGGAGGCGCGGTGCAGTTCGCGTGCGCCGTCCGCGCCCACGATCACCTGGGCGTAGTGGCCCGTGCAGACGGCGTCGAAGCCGAGCGCGAGGGCCTTGTCGAGGAGCGCGGCGAACTTGATCTTCTCGTTGCAGCGCAGGCAGGGGTTGGGGGTGCGGCCGGCCTCGTACTCGGCGACGAAGTCCTCGACCACGTCCTCGCGGAAACGGTCGGCGAGGTCCCAGACGTAGAACGGGATGCCGATGACGTCGGCCGCGCGGCGGGCGTCGCGTGAGTCCTCGATGGTGCAACAGCCGCGCGCGCCCGTGCGGAACGATTGAGGGTTGGCGGAGAGCGCCAGATGGACGCCGGTCACGTCGTGACCCGCTTCGGCCGCGCGGGCGGCGGCGACGGCGGAGTCCACGCCGCCCGACATGGCGGCGAGGACGCGGAGGGGACGGGAGCGCTGCGGGATGTCAGTCATAGCCCATCCAGGGTAAGGGCGGTCGGGGAACCGAAGCTCGCGGATATCCGTTGTGGATCACATGGGGGCGCGCGAGAGGGCCGGGAAGGCCGAGAAGACCGAAGAGACCGACAAGGACAGCGGCCGGCGGGTCGGGCGGCGGGCGTTGCTGTTGGGCGGTGGTGCGGCGGCCGTCGGCACGGCAGTGCTGGCGCGCGGGGAGCTGGCGCGGCTGTGGTGGCGGCTGCCCGGGGTGCGCCGGCCGCGCACCGAGGGCGCCGTCGACTTCAAGGGTGCGCGCTGGGTCGCGGCGTCGTCGGCGAATTTCCGCTGGGCGGACCGGCCGGACGACTACGCGATAGACCGGGTGATCGTCCATGTGACGCAGGGCAGTTACGCGAGCGCGGTCCAGGTGTTCCAGGACCCGTCGCACCAGGCCGCCGCGCACTATGTGGTGGCCAAGGACGGCCGCGTCACGCAGCTGGTCCGGGAGCTGGACGTGGCGTTCCACGCGGGGAACCGGTCGTTCAACGAACGCAGTGTGGGCATCGAGCACGAGGGTTTCGTGGACCACCCGGAGGACTTCACGGACGCGATGTACGAGGCGTCGGCGCGGCTGACGGCCGGGATATGCGCGCGGTACGGCATACCCGTCGACCGGGAGCATGTGATGGGGCATGTGGAGGTGCCGGGGACGGACCACACCGACCCGGGGTCCGGCTGGGACTGGGACCGCTATCTGAAGCTCGTTCGGCAGGCCGCACCCCGCAGCGAAACGTGACGCACATCACCTGGGCAACCGCGTGGACACAGGCCGCACTTATGACATGTCCGAGTCATCCTGTACACGCCATTTGAACGGGGGGACGATTCAACTCCTTCTCCTCTAAGGTGAGTTGACGGGGCATCAGGTCGCAGGGCACCCTCAAGGCGACTTCACAGCGCTCTCGGCTCGCTCCTAAGTTCGGCCCAGACTTCACACAGTTCAGCCCTCAACCATCCCGGCCCATGGGAGACACCACGAGTCCCGCCTCCGCGGCGGGCAGCGACAGCACGGACGACCAGGGCACCGCAGAGCCCGGCAGGAAGCGGGGGCGCGGCAAGGGCGTGCACCGGCGGCAGTTCCTCGGCGGGATGGCCGGGGCCGGGATCGGCGCGGTGGTCGCGGGCGGCGCGACCTTCTCACTGCTGGCCGGGGCCGACGAGGACAAGGCGAGCGCGGCGACCAGCACCGCCACGCTGACCGTCCCGGACCTCCTGGAGGGCACCACCTCGGGCTCCACCACCACGTTCACCCTCACGGCACAGAGCGGCAGCAGCGAGGTGCTCAGCGGCGTCACCAGCACCACCATGGGCTACAACCAGTCGTTCCTGGGCCCGACGATGAAGTGGACCAGCGGCGACACGGTCCTGCTGAACATCACCAACGACATCGACGAGGACACCACCGTCCACTTCCACGGCGCCCATGTGCCGGCCAAGATGGACGGCGGACCGCAGGTGGCCTTCGCCGACGGGGAGACCTGGTCGCCGACCTTCGAGGTGAAGGACGAGGCCAAGACGCTCTGGTACCACCCGCACGCCCTCGGCACCACGGCCAAGCAGGCGGTGCACGGGCTGGCCGGAATGATCATCGTCGAGGACGACTCCGACACGTCCGCGGCGCTGCCCAGCGACTACGGCACCGACGACATCCCGATCATCCTTCAGTGCCTGGCCGTCGGCAGCACCGGTGACATCAAGTACGACCAGACCGGCTATCTCAGCAGCGGCCTGAGCTACCCGCTGTTGTGCAACGGCACCAACGTCGACGACACCACGCTGACCTTCGCCGCCACCAAGACCCGCAACCGTTTCCGGGTCCTCAACGCGTCGCCGTCCGACATCATCACGATCCAGCGCAGTGACGGCGGCACGATGACGCAGATCGCCTCCGACCAGGGGTATCTGGCCGAGGCCGCCGATGTCACCACGATCCGGCTGGTCGCGGGCGCCCGCGCCGAACTGGTCATGGACGTCACCGCCGACGTGACCCTCCAGGCCGTCATCACCACCGGCTGGATTCGCGGCGGCAGCGGCACGTACGACTTCCTGACCGTCACGGCGGGCGGCACCGACACCCCGGACGACCTGCCCAGCACGCTCAACACGATCGACCGGTACGACACCAGCGACTTCACCGCGCGGACCATCACGCTGGGCCAGAACGGCGCGACCATGCTGATCAACGGCTCGGCCGGCACGAGCATGGCGTCGATGGCGATGATCAGCACCACGCTGGGCGCCAAGGAGATCTGGACCATCACCAACGCCACCATGCTGGAGCACTCGTTCCATGTCCATGATGTGCCGTTCCAGGTGATCTCCATCAACGGCGAAGATCCCACCGGCGTCGATCTGGGCTGGTACGACACGTTCGAGGTGGTCGGCGGTGGTTCCATCGTGATCGCGATGGAGTTCACCGACTTCGCCGACGACACCTACATGTACATGCTCCACTGCCATCTGCTCCAGCACGAGGACGAGGGCATGATGGCGTCCCTCATGGTGACGGAGAGTTAGACCCTCTCGCGCACGTGACGGACCCGAGCATCCCGCCCGTTGCCCGGGTCCGTCGTCGCCGTCACGTCAGGCCCGCCGCCCTCGCGCGTTCCACCGCCGGGCCGATCGCCTTCGCGAGGGCCTCGACGTCGGCCTCGGTGGAGGTGTGGCCGAGGGAGAAGCGCAGGGTGCCGCGGGCCAGGTCGGGATCGGTGCCGGTGGCCAGCAGGACGTGGCTGGGCTGGGCGACCCCGGCGGTGCAGGCGGAGCCGGTGGAGCACTCGATGCCCTGGGCGTCGAGCAGCAGGAGCAGCGAGTCGCCCTCGCAGCCGGGGAAGGTGAAGTGGGCGTTGGCGGGCAGCCGTTCACGCGGGTCGCCGCCGAGGATCGCGTCCGGCACCGCCGTGCGCACCGCCTCGACCAGGCTGTCGCGCAGGGCGCCGATCTCGCGGGTGAACCACTCGTGCTGCTCGGCGGCGAGGCGTCCGGCCACCGCGAAGGAGGCGATCGCCGGGACGTCGAGGGTGCCGGAGCGCTGCCGTTCCTGGCCGCCGCCGTGCAGGACGGGCACGGGCGTGTACGCGCGGCCCAGGAGCAGCGCGCCGATGCCGTAGGGGCCGCCCACCTTGTGGCCGGAAACCGTCATCGCGGCGAGCCCGGAGGCACCGAAATCGACCGGCACCTGCCCGAAGGCCTGGACCGCGTCGGAGTGCAGCGGAACGTCGAACTCGGCTGCCACGTCGGCCAGTTCGCGGATCGGCAGGATGGTGCCGATCTCGTTGTTGGCCCACATCACGGTGGCGAGGGCGACGTCGTCGGGGTTGCGGGCGATCGCCTCGCGCAGCGCCTCGGGGTGCACCCTGCCGTACCCGTCGACCGGCAGATACTCGACGGTGGCCCCCTCGTGCTCGCCGAGCCAGTGCACGGCGTCGAGGACGGCGTGGTGCTCGACGGGGCTGGCCAGCACCCGGGTGCGGGCCGGGTCGGCGTCGCGGCGGGCCCAGTACAGGCCCTTGACGGCGAGGTTGTCGGCCTCGGTGCCGCCGGAGGTGAAGACGATCTCGCTGGGCCGGGCGCCGAGCGCCTCCGCCAGCGTCTCGCGGGATTCCTCGACCGTGCGACGGGCCCTGCGGCCGGACGCGTGGAGGGAGGAGGCGTTGCCGGTGGTGGCCAGGTGCGCCGCGAGTGCCTCGACGGCCTCGGGGAGCATGGGAGTGGTCGCGGCGTGGTCGAGGTAAGCCATGATGGCCCCGATTCTACGGCGCCGCGCCCACCGGGAAGGGGGGCAGGTCGGCCGCGCTCATCGAGGACACGTCAGGGATGCGTCACAGGCTCCAGGAGATGGTGTCGCTCCACTGCATGGCGGCCACCAGGACCACCAGGTCGGCGATGCCGAGGCCCAGGCCGAGCAGGGCGCGGCCGCGCCGGGCGGTGCCGCGCCACAGGGCGACGCCGGCCAGGGCGATGGCGATGGGGCCGAGGAAGACGTTGAGGACCAGCAGGCCGAGCAGGCCGAGGATGAAGGACGCGACGGCCATGCCGTCGGGGTCGCGGACCTCGCTGCGGCGGCCGGTGGCCGGTGCGGTGAGCTGCATGACGGGTCGACTCCCTGCCGGGTGAAGGGCGGTGGCGGTATGGGCGGTGGGCGGGACGGGGTCAGTGCGCGGACGAGGTGTCGGCCGCCGCCCGCTTGCGGCTGTGGCGCTCGCGGAGCGCGAAGACGGCGAGCCAGAGGCCGATGACGGCGGCGGCGACGAGGCTGACGTCGGTGGGCGCGTGGGCCACGGTGCCCATGACGACGCCCAGCAGGAGCAGCGCGGCGACGAGGAACAGCATGGGAAGACTCCCCCTCCGAGACACCTCGGGGGCGCCTCTCGTGTCGAACGTGGCGTTCAGGTCGTGCGAGTGGTGCGGTTCGTACGGGTGGTGCGCGTCGCGTGGGTGGTGCGGGTCGTTCCGGTGAACAGTTGTAGTAACAGTTGTTCACTGACTTTCGAGTCTAGCGCGCCGGGCGGTTTTTCAATTCGGGAGAACAGTTGTTAACTGGATGACATGAGTCACAGTCTCGGCGCCCGGCAGGCCCAGAAGCAGAAGACCCGGCAGGCGCTCCTGGACGCGGCGCTCGGGCTGCTGGAGGAGCAGAGCCTGAGCAGTCTGGGGCTGCGTGAGGTCACCCGGGCCGTCGGTGTCGCCCCGACCGCCTTCTACCGGCACTTCCGCTCCACCGCGGATCTCGGCGTCGCCCTGGTCGAGGAGGCGCTCGACAGCCTGCACCCGATGATCCGCACCACGGTCTCGCCGGGCGACGACAGCGAGCAACGCATCGCGCGCGCCGTCGAGTTGATCGCCGGTCATGTGGACGCCCATCCCGCCCACGTCCGTTTCATCGCGCGCGAGCGGCACGGCGGGGTGCAGCCGGTGCGGGACGCGATCCGGGAGCAACTGGCCCGTTTCGCCGAGGAGGTGAAGGCCGAGCTGGCCAACGACCGTGCGGCGCGGGGCTGGAGCGACGACGACCTGTTGATGCTGGCCCATCTCTACGTGGACCAGATGCTGTTGACCGCCTCCCTGTTCCTGGAGACCCCGGCGGACTCGGCCCCTGAGCGCGCCCGCGTCGCCCAACTGGCCTCTCAGCAGCTGCGGTTGATCAGCATCGGCCGCACCCACTGGCTGGACTGACCCGGAACGCCCAGGCCCCCGCCGGGAAACGCGAGGGCGGCCCTCCCCCGTGGTCGGGAGGGCCGCCCTGCTGCCGTGAGAGGTCGCGTCAGTTCTTCGTGCCCTGGCTCGGGGCGCCGGACGGCATGGCACCGCCCTGGCCGCCGCCCGCGCCGCCACAGCCGCCGCCCTGGCCGCCCGCGGGGGCGCCGCCCTGGCCACCCTCGGCGCCGCCCGGGGCGCCGGACGGCATGCCCGTGGGGGTGCCGGTCGGCTTCGCCGTGCCGGTGGGGGCCCCGGAGGGCGCGGCGCCGGTGGGCTTGCCGGAGGCGTCGCCGGTGGGGGCGCCGGAGGGCTGCTGACAGGACTGGGACGACGACTGCCCGGAGCCGCCGGTCTTCGACGTCGTCGAGGAGGACGAGTCGCCCGAGCTGCACGCGGCGAGGGCCAGAGGCGAGAGCGCCAGCAGGGCCACGGCAGGAAGAAGACGCACACGCTTCATGAGGAACAGCTCCATGGAAGATGAGGGAGTTCTGAGAGACGAACTCAATCAACGGCGCTTAGGGAGTCGTTGGGCCTGCCCTGTGGGCGGCCTGTCAGCAGGGTAAAGGGAATCCCAATTACCGTCTCTGAGCAGGCGTTTCGTCGGCCGGGGCGGGCGGGGCGCTGGTACAGGTCCGTGACGGAACGCGGACGCTCGCGCCAACTCCGGTGAGATTCCCGGACGTTCGCCTCGGCCCGCCGGGCCCCCCGAAAGGGCCGCCACTCAAGGGCAGTTGGCGGGCCGGGGGCCGGTCAGCCGAGGCGGGCGCGGGCGAACTGGCGGGACTGGGCGACCAGTCGGTCGGCGCTGTCCCAGACCTCGGCGTCCTCCTCCAGGAAGCCGCCGGCGAAGTTGCGGGTGACGATCGACACGCGCAGCGGTCCCGGCGCCGGGCGGCAGCGGACCTGCACGGTCAGCTCGACGGTCGGGACCCAGCCGGTCAGGCCCAGGTCGAACGCGGTGGGCGGCAGCACGTCCACCGCCATCAGCAGGGAGAACGGGTCCGGGTCCCGGCCGTCGGCGAGCCCCAGCCAGCCCCGGGTCTCCCCCTTGCCGGACGGCCGGCCGGTCGCCCAGCCCAGGGTGGCGGGGTCGAGCCGGAGCCGCAGCCGCTCGGCGATGGGCCAGTCGGTCGGCGAGGGCCCGTCCTGGGAGTCGACGCACTCCTCGGCCGACGGGAGCTCCGGCGGCCTGGCCGTGGTGCGGACGTCGTCGGGCAGGGCGTCGAGGTCGCCGTAGGAGGCGAGGACGCGGATGCGCTCGACCTCGGCGCCGTTCTCGTCGTACTGGAAGAGGGAGGCCTGGCCGGTGGAGAGGGTGCGGCCGGCGCGGATGGTCTCGGTGCGCACCACGGCCGGGCCCGGGACGGTCGCGGTGAGGTAGTGCGCGGAGACCGTGAAGGGGTCGGGGTGCGGCAGGGCGTCCCCGAGGGCGCGGCCGACGACGGCGAGCAGGAAGCCGCCGTTGACGGTGTCCAGGATCGTCCAGCCGTGCCCGAGGTCGATGTCGTAGACACCGGGGCCGCGCGGGGTGAGGGCGCTGTCCCGGTCGAACTCACCGGCGCCGATCGGGGCGCGGACGGCGGGCAGGAAGGCGGCGTCTGACATGCCAGCCACAGTACAAGGGTGAACTACTGAGCGGTAGCTTTTCCCTCTGGGGCCGGAGCGCACCCGAGGGACGGGCCCGGGTGAGGACGCGGCAATTTCTTGGTAAGTGTCCGCTCTCGCCCTAAACCAGGACCTCCGCTTCCCCCTCTATCGGGACATGAGCCTCACCGGGACTCCGTTCCTCTACACGCTGGTCGTACTGTTCGCGATCGCTCTCGCCCTCCCCCTCGGCCTCTGGTCCCGCCTGCGCGGTCCCCGGGCCCTGCGCGGCGCGGCCCGGATGCTGATGCTGCTGTTCGCCCAGGGCACCGCCGTCGCCCTGGTCTTCGTCCTGGTCAACAACGCCAACAGCCTCTACGACAACTGGTCCGACCTGCTCGGCACCGGCACCCATGTGCAGCAGGCCGCCGACCTGGGCGCCGACGGCACCGGCGGCATAGCGCTCAAGCGCCTGCCCAAGGTGCGCCAGCGCTTCCAGGCGGCCACCGGACCCGGCATGAACGGCGTCGAGGTCACCCAGCTCAAGGGCCGGGTCTCCGGCGTGAACGCCGAGGTCTACGTCTGGCTGCCGCCCCAGTACCGCGAACCGGCCTACCGCCACCACACGTTCCCGGTGGTCGAGCTGCTGCCCGGCTATCCCGGGTCGGCGAAGGCCTGGTTCGGGTCGCTGCACGCGACCCGGCAGCTGGCGCCGCTGATGCGGGACGGGCAGGTCGCGCCGTTCATCCTGGTCGCCCCGCGCACCAGCCTGCTGGCCGGCGTGGACACCGGCTGCGCCAACATCCCCGGCACGGTCAACGCCGACAGCTGGCTCAGCGTCGACGTGCCGGACATGGTCCTGGGCAACTTCCGCGCCCAGGCCGCGCCGAAGGGCTGGGCGACGGCCGGGTACTCGGCGGGCGGGCACTGCGCGACCAAGCTGGCGATCGCCCACCCGGACCGCTACCTGGCCTCGGTCAGCATGTCCGGCTACAACGACCCGATCGGCGAACGCGACTCGCTGGCCGCCCAGACCCTCGCGCTGCGCGAGGCCAACAACCCCTACCTGCTGCTGCGCAAGCGCCTCACCCCGCCGAACATCGCGCTCTACCTCTCCGGCCAGCCGCACGACGGCTACGAGGCGGCCGTCGCCCTGGAGCAGGCGGCGAAGGCGCCGACGACCGTGCATGTGGTGTACATCCCGAAGAGCGCGGGCGGGCACACCATGGCGCTATGGCGGCCCCAGGTGATCCCGGCGTTCCGCTGGCTGACCCAGGAGATGGGCGGCCACCGGCTCGCCGCGGCCGGTACTACTCCTCGCGCACCGTCGAGCGGCGGTGCCACGCACGCGGCGCTCGCCAGTGGTACCGCATCGCGAGCAGCCGCAGGACGAAAGCGGTGACCACGGCGACGGCGCTGGTCAGCGGGGTGAGGGCGTCGTAGCGGATGCACAGGACGGCCATCGTGGAGCCGACGATCGCGGGGACCGCGTAGAGGTCGCGGTCCCAGCGCAGCAGCGACGGCACCTCGTTGGCGAGCACGTCCCGCAGCACCCCGCCGCCGACGGCGGTGGCCATGCCGAGCACCGCCGACGCGGTGAGGCCGAGCCCGTACTCGTACGCCTTCACCGTGCCGGCGACGCAGAACAGTCCGAGCCCGGCCGCGTCGAAGACGTTCACCCCGGCCTGGATGCGCTCCACGTGGGGATGGAGGAAGAAGACGAGGAGCGCGGCGAGCAGCGGCGTCAGGAAGTAGCCGAGGTCGGTGAAGGCGGCCGGGGGCACGGCCCCGATGATCAGGTCCCGGAACAGTCCCCCGCCCAGCGCGGTGACCTCGGCGAGCACGGCGATGCCGAACACGTCGAAGTTCTTGCGGACGGCCAGCAGCGCGCCGGAGATCGCGAACACGAAGATCCCGACGACGTCGAGGGTGTGCTGGACGGAGGGACTGAACAGTTGCAGAAGCACGCCACATTCTTACGTGGAACGACAACGGCGCCGACCGGCGGCCTCGTGCCGGTGGGGCCGGTCGCGGGCTACAGCGCGGGTTTGCCCGGGGTGGTCAGCCAGGTGGTGAAGAGGTCGTCGAGCTGCTGTCCCGAGATCCTCTCGGCCAGCGCGATGAAGTCGGCGGTCTTCGCGTTGCCGTGCCGGTGGGCCGCCGTCCAGGCCGGGAGCAGCTGGAAGAAGGCCCGGTCGCCGATGCGTTCGCGAAGCATCTGGAGGGTCATCGCGCCGCGCCAGTAGACGGCGGAGGAGAACATGGTGTCGCGCTGCGGGTCTGCGACGACGGTCTTCCAGAAGGCGGCGTCGGCCGGGCGGGCGTCGTAGGCGGCGCGGAACAGGTCGTGCGCGGTGCCGGTCCCCCGGTGCTCCGCCCACAGCCACTCGGCGTAGGTCGCGAATCCCTCGTTGAGCCAGATGTCCTTCCAGGTGTCCACCGACACCGAGTCACCGAACCACTGGTGGGCCAGCTCGTGCACGATCGTGTCCTCGTCGCGCACCGCCGAGTAGGCCGGCTTGCTCTGCACCTCAAGGGAGAACCCGGCCTGCGGCATGTCGTCGACGATCGCGCCGGTCTCCTCGAAGGGGTAGGGCCCGAAGAGCGTCGACCAGTAGTCGGTGGCGGCGGCCGTCACGCCGTACACGTCGACGCTGTTGCTGTCCGCGAGAACGGGGTCGATCGCCACGTAGATCGGGGTGCCGCCGGGCGTCCGGCCGGTCCTGACGTCGAACTTCCCGATGGTCGCGGTGGCGAGGTAGGGCGCCATCGGCTCGGTCTCGCGCCAGTGGGAGTAGGTCGAGCCGCCCCGGTCCCAGGTCGACACCAGGCGGCCGTTGGAGATGCCGGTCAGGCCCTTCGGGGCCTTGATGCGGATGTCGTAGGTGGCCTTGTCGGAGGGGTGGTCGCTGGAGGGGAACCAGGTGGAGGCCGCGTTGGGCTCGCAGGCGACGAATACGCCGTCGTCGGTCTTCATCCACCCGTAGTCGGAACCGAAGACGATCGGCCCGGTGAGCGGCTCGGGTATCCCGCCGTAGACGACGGTGACCTGGAAGTCGCGGCCCTTGCGTAAGAACCGGTCCGGGGTGACGCGCAGTTCGTCGCCGTCCCGGGTGAACGCGGCCCGCCTGCCGTCCACGTCGACCCGGCTGACGGTCAGCTTCTGGAGGTCCAGGTCGAACGACGAGAGGTTCTCCGTCGCCCGTGCGGTGAGCGTGGCCCGGCCGTCGAGGCGGTCGGTGTCCGGGTCGTAGCCGATGTCGAGGGCGTAGTGCCGGGCGTCGAAACCGCCGTTGCCCAGCTCCGGGAAGTAGGGGTCACCGATGCCGGGGGCGCCGGGTGCGGGGGCCGGGGCGGCGGCGATGACGAAGAAGGAGGCAGCCGCCACGGCGACCGCCCCCCGACGTGCCGAACGGGAGAGTTTCATGGGTCGTCCTTTCGCGCGTACCGATCATGCGGACGCAGACGACTCTGAACTCTCCCATTCGGGCATGTCCATGACTTTACAAAGCTGTGTTACTTGTCGGTCGACTCCTGTGTGCCGGTCGGCTTCCGCTCGCCGGAAACGTCGGCCTCGGGCTCGTCGGTCGACGCGGTCTCGGCCTCCGCGCCACCGGCGTCCGTCGCCCCGGAAGCCTCCTGGTCGGCCCCGACCTCCGCCGCGACCTCCGCCGCCACCGCCGCCGACGTCTCCGCCGACTCGGCGAGCACCTCGTCGGCGACCAGTTCGGCCGCCTCCTTGGCCACCGTCAGCAGCACGGTGTCCTGCGGGGCCTGGTCCTCGAAGTTCTCCGGGTGGTGGCAGGCCACGCGCTGACCGGGCTTCAGCTCCAGGAGCGGCGGCTCGGTCGTCGTGCAGATCTGCGTCGCCTTCCAGCACCGGGTGTGGAACCGGCAGCCGCTGGGCGGCGAGATCGGCGACGGCACATCGCCCAGGAGCAGGATGCGCTCGCTCTTGGCGTCCTTGCGGCGCGGGTCCGGGATCGGCACCGCCGACATCAGCGCCTTGGTGTACGGGTGCATCGGCGCCTTGTACAGGGAGTCGCGGTCGGCCAGCTCCACGATCTTGCCGAGGTACATCACCGCGATCCGGTCCGAGACGTGCCGGACCACCGACAGGTCGTGCGCGATGATCACGTAGGTCAGGCCCAGCTCCTGCTGGAGGTCGTCCAGCAGGTTGACGACCTGGGCCTGGATCGACACGTCGAGCGCGGAGACCGGCTCGTCGGCCACGACCAGCTTCGGCTTGAGGGCGAGCGCGCGGGCGATGCCGATGCGCTGGCGCTGGCCGCCGGAGAACTCGTGCGGATAGCGGTTGTAGTGCTCGGGGTTGAGCCCGACCACCGACAGCAGCCGCTGCACCTCGTTCTTCAGGCCGCCCTCGGGGGTGACGCCCTGGAGCTTGAAGGGGGCGCCGACGATCGTGCCGATGGTGTGGCGCGGGTTCAGCGACGAGTACGGGTCCTGGAAGATCATCTGCACATCGCGGCGCAGCGGACGCATGCCGCTCATGCCGAGGTGCGTGATGTCCTGGCCCTGGAACTCGACCGTGCCGCCGGTCGGTTCGAGCAGCCGGGTGATCAGGCGGCCCATCGTCGACTTGCCGCAGCCCGACTCGCCGACCACGCCGAGGGTCTCACCGGAGCGGACCTCGAAGTCGATGCCGTCGACCGCGTGCACCGCGCCGACCTGCCGCTGGAGCAGGCCCTTCTTGATCGGGAAGTGCTTCTGGAGCCCGGTCACCTTCAGCAGGATCTCGCGGTCGTCCCCGGCGGGGCGAGCGCCCTCGTCCTGCGCGGGGATGGTCACGGCCGCGTCCTTGGATTTCTCGCTCACAGCTTCGGCGCAATCTCTTCGGTCCAGATACGCTCCCGCTGCTCCTGCGTCATGTGGCAGGCGGCCCAGTGCCGGCTGTCGACCTCGCTCAGCTCGGGGCGGACCGTGCGGGTGACGTTGTCCTTCGGGACGTCGGCGTAGGGGCAGCGCGGGTTGAAGGCGCAGCCGGACGGGATGTTGATCAGCGAGGGCGGGGAGCCCTTCACCGGGATCAGGCGCTCCTGCTGCTCACGGTCGAGCCGCGGCATCGAGCCGAGCAGACCCCAGGTGTAGGGGTGGCGGGGCTCGTAGAACACCTTGTCGGCGGGGCCGCGTTCGACGCAGCGGCCGCCGTACATCACCAGGATGTCGTCGGCGAGTTCGGCGACGACGCCCAGGTCGTGGGTGATGACGATGACCGCGGAGCCGAACTCCTTCTGGAGGTCCCGGATCAGGTCCAGGATCTGCGCCTGCACGGTGACGTCCAGGGCGGTGGTCGGCTCGTCGGCGATCAGCAGCTCGGGGTTGTTGACCAGCGACATCGCGATCATCGCGCGCTGGCGCATACCGCCGGAGAACTCGTGCGGGTAGCTGTCCACCCGCTTGTCCGGCTGCGGGATGCCGACCCGGTCGAGCATCTCGACCGCGCGGCGCTTGGCGGTCTTCTTGTCGACGGGGTGGTGGACCCGGTAGGCCTCCACGATCTGCTGGCCGATCGTGTAGTACGGGTGCAGCGCCGACAGCGGGTCCTGGAAGATCATCGCCATCTCGCGGCCGCGCAGCTTGCGCACGTGGTCCGGGTCGGCGGAGAGCAGTTCGGTGCCGTCCAGCCAGATCTCGCCGGACAGCTGTGCCTTGCGCTTGCCGTACTGGCCCGCCGTGTGCAGGCCCATGATGCCGAGCGAGGTCACCGACTTGCCGGAGCCCGACTCGCCCACGATGCCGAGGGTCTTGCCCTTCTCCAGCTGGAAGCTGAGCCCGTCGACGGACTTGACCAGGCCGTCGTCGGTCGGGAAGTGCACCTTCAGGTCGCGTACTTCGAGGAACGAGGTCGGCGCGGGCGAGGCGGGGGTGGGGTCGCCCACGGCCGCTCCGCTCTTGCTGAGGTCGGTCACGAGAGCCTCACTCGGGGGTCGATCACGGCGTACAGGATGTCCACCACGAGGTTGGCGGCGAGCACCGCGAGAGATGTGATCAGGGTGACGCCCACGATGATGGGCAGGTCCTGGTTGCGGATGGCGTCCAGGACCGCGCGGCCAAGACCGGGCAGGTTGAACGTCGACTCGGTGAGGATCGCGCCGCCGATGAGGGCGCCGAGGTCCATGCCGAGCATGGTCAGGATCGGCGTCATCGTGGAGCGCATGGCGTGCTTGCCGATGACGGTGTGTTCCTTGAGGCCCTTGGCGCGGGCGGTGCGGATGTAGTCCTCGCCGAGGATCTCCATCATCGTCGCGCGGGTGATCCGGGCGTACATGGCCGCGTAGAGGAACGCCAGGGTGACCCAGGGCAGGATCATGCCGCCGAACCAGCCGGTGAAGCTCTGGTCGAGGGGCACGTACTGCGCGTTGAACCATTTCAGCCCGAAGGCGAAGACCGCCAGGCTGAGCAGGCCGGTGAAGTAGATCGGCAGGGAGACACCGGCCAGGGCGACGACCATCGCGCCCCGGTCCCACAGGGTGCCCCGCTTGAGCGCGGAGAGCACACCGGCGGCGACGCCGAAGACCAGCCACAGCACGGCGGCACCGAGCGCGAGACCCAGGGTCACCGGGAAGCGGTCGGTGAGCACCGGCCAGACGGCCTGCTCGCTGCGGAAGGAGTAGCCGAAGCAGGGCATGGCGCAGTGGATGGTGTCGCCGCCGCCCGTGTAGGTGCGGCCGACGAAGATGCCCTTGAAGAACTCCCAGACCTGGGCGTAGATCGGGGTGTCCAGACCGAGCTTCTCGCGCACGCCCTCGACGGCGGCAGGGTCGGCCTGCTTGCCCACGAAGCTGAGAGCGATGTCGACGCCCGCCCACTTCGGGACAAGGAAGAAGATGCTGAAGACCACCATGATGATGACCACGAGCATCACTGCGGCGGCGAACAACCGCCTGATGAGGTAAGCGAGCACAGCTCTCGGCCCGCCGCGGACCGCGGGCCACCGGAGGTCGTCCGATGGCCCGCGGTCACGCCGCGCCGGCCTTCACCTGCCTTTCGTGCCGTTCGGCGGGTGTGCCGGGTTTACTTCTTGGGGTTTTTCAGGCCGAGGTTGACGAAGTCGTACATTCCGCTGTAGCCGTCGGAGGTGTACACGTTCGCCAGGTTGTCCGAGCGCCAGTTGATGAACTTCTCGAAGGTGAAGGGCAGGTAGTACGCGCCCTCCATGACCTTGTGGTTGATCTCGGTGGCGATCTTGGCCTTGCCGGAGCTGTCCAGCGTGGTCACGTACGAGTCGAAGAGACCGTCGATCTTCTTGTCGTCGATGAGCGCGTAGTTGTTGTTGCCGCTCTGCTGGATGTACTTGCTGTCCCACAGCGGCAGACCGAAGCCCTGGACCGACGGGAAGTCGGCGCCCCAGCCCATGATGATGATGCCGTAGCCCTTCTTCTTCACGTTCGAGGGGCTGCCGATGATGCCGGCGGTCTGCGAGCCGTCGTACTGGTCGATGTCGGCGATGATGCCGATCTTCTTCAGCGACGCCTGGAGGGACTGCGCGGAGGCCACCTCGACCGGCTTGTTGTTGCGGACCGCGATGGTGGTCTTGAAGCCGTTCGGCTTGCCGCAGGCCTTGAGCGCGGCCTTGGCCTTGGCCTCGTTGCCGTTCTTGTCGGCGCCGGCGATGTCGTACGGGTCGTACTTCTGGCCCTCGGCGCCCGGGACGGACGGCGGGAGCATGTTGGTGCCGATGGCGCCACCGGCGACCGGGCCGCCACGAGCGGTCTGGATCGAGACGTGGTCCGCGCCGTAGATGACGGCCTTGCGGCACTCGACGTTGTCGAACGGCTTCACGCTCTGCGGGAAGGCCGCGTACCGGATGTAGCCGGAGACCGGGTTGTCCAGGTTGGCCTTGTGCTCCTTGAGGGCGGTGGTGCGGCCCTGCGGGGAGAGACCGGTCTGGGCGAGGTCCAGGTCCAGGTCACCGTTGATCAGACGCTGGTCGAGCTGGTTGGCGTCCGAGAAGAAGTCGATCGTGATCTTGTCCGGGTACGCCTTGCGGATCGGGTCCGAGGACTGCTTCCACTCGGTGTTGCGCACCAGGGTGAGGTTCTTGCCCGGGCTGTAGGACTGGAACTTGTACGGGCCCGAGGAGAACGGGTGCAGACCGTACTTGGCCTTGGTGTCCTTGTCCTGGCGGACCGGCGAGGCCGAGGTCAGGGCCAGCATCTCCTGGAAGTCCGAGTTGGCCTCGGGCAGCTTGAAGACGATGGTCTTGTCGTTCGGCGTCTCGATGGCCTTCAGGCCGAGCTTGTCCTTGGACGTGTCCTTGTAGGGGCCCTTGTACTCGCCCTTGGGGTCGAGGACGTCCTTCAGGTACGTCGGCCCCCCGGACAGCACGTCCTGCGCCCACACGCGCTCGATGCCGTACTTCACGTCCTTCGACGTGATCGGCTTGCCGTCCTCCCACGTGCTGCCGTCACGCAGGGTGTACGTGTAGGTCTTCCCCCCGTCGGAGACCTTGGCGAGCCCAGTGGCGAGGTCCGGAGAGAGCGAGGCGCCGTCCTTGCCGGGCTTCGGGCTGTTCGTGACCAGCTGACGGCTGTAGTAGCGGGAGAAGTCCCACATGAAGCCGTAGTAGCCGCGGGTGGTGTCCCACGAGTCCGCGTCCTGGGCACTGCCGAACTTCAGCGTGCCGCCCTTCTTGACCTCGGAGGCCTGGGCGACCTTGTTGTTCGCCGCGTCGAAACCGGCCGCGCCGGTCTTCGAGCCGGTGTTGTCGTCGCCGCCGCCGCACGCCGCCGTCGTCAGCAGCGCGGCGACCGCGCCGGCGGCGGCGATTGCCTGCCTGCGCCGCCTGGGAGTGCGTTGGGTAGTCACGATCTCGGTTCCTCCGGATTTGATGAGAGACCCCGTGGGCGAGGCCACGGGACAGGTGAGGTGCGGCGCGCGGTCTAGCGGGACGCCTTCGGGTCGAGCGCGTCCCGGACGCCGTCGCCGAAGAGGTTGAAGGCAAGAACGGTGATGAAGATCGCGACACCCGGGACCACCATGTACATGGGGTCGGAGTCGTAGTAGTCGATCGCGCTGGAGAGCATCTGGCCCCACGACGAGGTGGGCGGCTTGACGCCGACGCCGAGGAAGCTGAGCGCCGCCTCGGTGAGGATGTTCGTCGGGATCATCATCGTCGTGTACACGATGATGGGGGCGACGAGGTTGGGCAGCAGTTCCTTGAAGAGGATGTAGAGCCGCCCGGCGCCCAGCGAGCGCGCCGCCTCGACGTACTCGCGCTCCCGCATCGAGAGCGTCTGGCCGCGCACCACGCGGCCGATGTAGGGCCAGCCGAAGAAGCCGATGACCAGGATCATCACGAACACGCGCACGTTCGAGCCGCTCATCCCCAGCAGGTTGCCGGGCATGACGGAGACCAGGGCGATCGTGAAGAGGAGCTGCGGGAAGGCCAGCAGGCCGTCCATCACGCGGCTGACGACCGAGTCGATCCAGCCGCCGAAGAAGCCCGCCAGGACGCCCAGGATCACACCGAGGACGACGGCGACCATGGCGGAGAGGAACCCGACCAGGAGGGAGACGCGGGCGCCGTAGAGGATGCGGGAGAAGATGTCGCGGCCGTTGACCGGCTCGACGCCCAGCAGGTGGTCGCCGCTGATGCCGCCCAGCGACCCCTTGGGGGTGCCGAAGAGGGGGTCGATCAGGCTCTCGTTGTAGGCGTCCGGGTCCTGGCCGAGCAGGTGGGTGATCACCGGCGCGAGCAGGGCGAGCGCGATGAGGACGAGCACGACCACGCCGCCGGTGAGGGCCAGCTTGTCCCGCTTGAGGCGCTCCCAGGCGATCCGCCCCAGGGAACGCCCCTGTACGGCCTTCACCCCGGCATTCGCGACCGCCGCTTCCTCGGCCGGGCTCGGGGCCGCTTCCGCGGTCGGCTCGTGCAATGGTGCCGTCATCAGGCAGGGACCCCTCTCAACCGGCGGTAGCCGGCCCGCACTTGCCGCTGGTAGCGGCGTCATCAGTCCGTCGTACACAGGGACAGAAGGCCCCTGGTGCGGGAGTCTTCAACGCTTTGGCGATCTGCGACCAGACTTGACGGCGAATGGATGCGCAAACGTGATGCGGGTAGAGGGGTTCCGTTATCCGGACTGCGGGTAACGGGGGTCGGACGCGTGTGAAATCACCAATTAACGGACATCTACCGATCTTTCGGGTCGATCTACGCGCGAAGATCCGGAGGCGCCCTCTCAGTAACCGCCCTGCACCGGCGGGTAGCCGTACCCGGCGGCCGGCGACTGGACCGGCGCGACATGGGCCTCGCGGTCGTAGAACGGACGCGCGCTCGCCCGCATCCACATCGCCACCGGATCGTTCTCGTCGCTCATCGCGACCGTCGAGACGGGCAGCCCGTCCGGAACGGCGCCGATCGACTGCTGCATCATCGCCCGCACCGAGTCGACGGCCGGCGGCGAGGTGTCGTAGACGTCGAGCCCGATCGCGAGGTACGGCGCCCCGTGGGCCGGCTGCACCCAGGCGCGGCGCAGCGAGCGGACGGCCGGGGTGCGGTGGGCGTTCTGCGCGAGCAGGGCGTAGAACTGCGGGATCTCGATGCCGGGCTCGGCCAGCCTGAGCGGTCCGGCCGGCTGGCGTTCCAGACCCGAGGCGATCCGGCGCAGGTCGAGCCACGGGATGCCGAGGCCGCCGCCGGGGGCGTGCGGGTTGAGCCAGAGACCGAAGTGGTCGGGGTAGAGGGTGCGGGCGACGTCGAGGCCGTCGGCCACCTCGTAGGAGCGGTTCCAGCCGCTGGCGGACAGCTCCTGGGCGGAGGTGACGCAGGGCGCGTAGCCGTGGCCCTCGACCTCCATGTTCCCGTACTGGGCGTCGGGGGAGCCGGCCTGGCCGTGCCACAGCAGCATCCAGACCTGGCCGGAGGAGGGGGTCGCCAGGGCGTGCAGCAACGCCTCGTAGGCGTCGTAGCGCCCGGGCGTTACCTGACGCAGCATGTGCTCGACCTGTCCGGCCGCCGCGGTGCCGCTGGCGCTCACCTGTACCGCCCCTTCTGGAGGTTGCCCGGAGTATGGAACCAGCTTAAGGGGCCCGGGGCCCGGGGGTTCGCGGGCTTGACGGGCCCCGTTCCCGACGCTCTCGCCGTCCGCCCGCGCCCCCGTGCGCCGGTGTCAGTAGGCCTGTTGGTAGAACGGGCGGACGCTCTCCCGCAGCCACCGCGCGACCGGGTCGTCGGTCACGTCGAGCAGTACCAGGTTGACCTGCCACGGGATCGCGGCGCGGCCCAGCGCCCGGCCCAGCGCCTCGGTCGGCAGGGCGTGCGGGTCGCCCTCCCACTGCGTCAGCTCGACGCCGACGAACATCACCGGCGCGGCCGTCTCGATCTCGGCCAGGCAGCGGCGGGCGGTGCGCACCACCCCGGTCGCCTCGAACTCGGCCGAGGCGGCGGTGAGGAAGTCGACCGGGTCGTCCTGCCAGTCCGGCTCGAAGAGGCGTACCCGGCCGCCGCTCGCCGGTCCGTCGAGGGAGGTGCGCCCGGCCCGGCACAGCTCGGTGACGGCGGCGGGCGGCAGCGGGATGCCGAGGGTGCCGTCGGGGTTGAGGGCGAGGCCGAGCTGCGGGGGCAGGCCGCGGGCGAACTCGACGGCCGGGGCGATCGTGAACGACATGTGCGCGCCGACGACCGCGCGGAACTGTTCCTCGGAGCTGAAGACCGGCACATAGGCCTGGCCGTCGATCTCCAGGGTGGGCAGGTCGAGCGGGCCGCTGTGCGGGCCGCCGCCGTTGGGCAGCGGAATCCACAGGAAGCTGCGGGCGAGGACCTCGACGATCCGGGCGCCGGCCGTGGGGACGCCGAGGGAGGCGGAGAGCACCTCCTCCAGCTCGTTGCCCGGCCAGCCGCCGTGCGGCTGGGGGTGCGTCTGTATCGGAAAGTCCGCGGGAAGTTCCGCCGGGAAGTCCATCACTGCTGACCGCCTGTTGAATACCACTGCTGAGGTGGGCAAGGCTAACCCGCGCCACGCGCCCCGGTCTTGGCCCGTGCGGCCGGATTCGGCCCCGGCCCCGACCTGGCCCGGCCCTGGCCCGGCCGATCGGCTTCGCGGCCGGATTCAGTCCCGGCCCAGGAAGCCGATGCCGCGCAGTACGTCCGCCGCGTCCCGGTCGAGCAGGACCGCCGAGCCGACGCCCTCGGGCAGGTCGCCCCGCTCCACCGAGCGGATCAGGCGGGCGGCGGCGCCCCGGTGGCGCAGGAACGCGTACCGCGAGACGCCCCGGCCGCGCTCGCGCTGCCCGGACAGCGCGGTGTCCGGCGTGACGTCGAGCAGCAGCAGGTGCAGGGTGCCGCCACGGCGCCGGGCGGTGCGGGCCAGCCAGCCGCGCACCCAGGCCTGGGTGCCGCAGTCGTGCACGACGACGCCCTCGCCGCGGCGCAGCGCCCGGCCGAGTCCGGCGTAGTGGGCGAGCCTGACCAGCGGGCGGTAGACGGCGTAGGGCAGATAGCGGCCCAGGCGGGTGTCCCAACGGTCGCGGGTGTCCTGGGAGTCGACGCGGGTGCCTCGTACCGCCCGGCGCATCAGGGTGGACTTGCCGCTGCCGGGCAGCCCGGTGACGACGACCAGGTCGCGGGGGCCGAAGAGCAGGGCGTGCGGGCTGTGTCCCGAGCGGTCGCGCAGGTCGCGGACCACGCGCGGGCGGCGGGGGCGGGCCTCAAGGGCCGGGGCCGCCGGCTGGTTCGGCAGCGCGACGGCCGAGGTCGTGGCGTACGCCGTGGTCCTGTTCACCGTGATCGTCCTCCCCTGGGCCGGGTGTGGGGTCCCGTCCCTCTGCGGTGTCTCTCCCCTCCGAGTGTAAAGAGAAGGTAATGTGCGGCGCCTCGCGTTTTCGTCCCCGTCCTGCCACAGCCCTGTGACAGAGGGGGGCGCCGGTCGACAGCGGGGAGCGCCGGAGGGGGTCGCCAGAGGGGGCCTGCCGTATTCGGACCGCTCGTGCGATGATGTGCCCGCCAACTGCATACCGGCCGCTTGAATCCGCGCGGGAGAGTCCCCGGCAGCGCTTCACCGAAGCGCGTCGTCCGGGGCGCCGAAGGAGCAAGTCCCTCCCTTGAATCTCTCAGGCCCCGTTACCGCGCGGGCGAGGCACATCTGAAAAGCGGGCCGCTTCCGTCAGTGGCTCCACCCAAGGTGCAAGTCGTGAACCACGCACGCGTGACGCGTTTTCCTTGAACGCGTGGTGCGCGTGTTCACGATGAACCTCTCAGGTTCCGATGACAGATGGGGAGGAACGACCTCGCCCGTCATGCCTTGGGAGAAACGCGTCCGATGAGTAGTTCCGAGCAGCTCCGCCCTACCGCCCTGGATGCCGTGCACCGTGCCCTCGGTGCGACGATGACCGACTTCGCCGGCTGGGACATGCCCCTGCGCTACGGCTCCGAGCGCGACGAGCACGTGGCCGTGCGCACCCGCGCCGGGCTCTTCGACCTCTCCCACATGGGCGAGATCACGGTGACCGGCCCCGAGGCCGCCGCCCTGCTGAACTTCGCCCTGGTCGGCAACCTCGCCTCCGCCGGGGTCGGCCGGGCCCGCTACACCATGATCTGCCGCACCGACGGCGGCATCCTGGACGACCTGATCGTGTACCGGCTCGCCGAGGCCGAGTTCCTGGTCGTGGCCAACGCCTCCAACGCGCAGACCGTGCTGGACGCGCTGCGGGAACGTTCCGCCGGGTTCGACGCCGAGGTGCGTGACGACCGGGACGCCTACGCGCTGATCGCCGTCCAGGGCCCCGAGTCCCCCGGCATCCTCAAGGCGCTGACCGACGCCGACCTCGACGGCCTCGCCTACTACACCGGGCTGCCCGGCACCGTCGCCGGGGTCCCCGCGCTGATCGCCCGCACCGGCTACACCGGCGAGGACGGCTTCGAGCTGTTCGTCGAGCCCGGCCACGCCGTCGCCCTGTGGCAGGCGCTCACCGAGGCGGGCGCGGGCGCCGGCCTGGTCCCGTGCGGTCTGTCCTGCCGGGACACGCTGCGCCTGGAGGCGGGCATGCCGCTGTACGGGCACGAGCTGTCGACGGCGCTGACGCCCTTCGACGCCGGGCTCGGCCGGGTGGTGAAGTTCGAGAAGGAGGGCGACTTCGTGGGCCGCGCCGCGCTGCGCGAGGCCGCCGACCGGGCCGCCTCGACCCCGCCGCGCGTGCTGGTCGGCCTGGTCGCCGAGGGCCGCCGGGTGCCGCGCGCCGGGTACCAGGTCGTCTCCGGCGGCGAGGTGATCGGCGAGGTCACCTCCGGCACCCCGTCGCCGACGCTGGGCAGGCCGATCGCCATGGCGTACGTCGACGCGGCGCACGCGGCGCCGGGCACGCCCGGGGTCGGTGTGGACATCCGGGGCAGCCACGAGCCGTACGAGGTCGTGGCGCTGCCGTTCTACCGGCGCCAGAAGTAGCCCCGCGCCCCGGTAGGGCGGGCCCGTCGCCGCCCGCCGCCGGAGCTTCGCGCGTCCGCCCTGGTCACAGGGTTCCCTCAGCCCCCTCCCGGGTCACCACCACTCCCCCGCGTACAGGAGAATTCAGGACATGAGCAACCCCCAGCAGCTGCGCTACAGCAAGGAGCACGAGTGGCTGTCGGCCGCCGAGGACGGCGTCTCGACGGTCGGCATCACCGAGTACGCGGCCAACGCGCTCGGTGACGTCGTCTACGCCGACCTCCCCGCCGTCGGCACGACGGTGACCGCCGGTGAGACCTGCGGCGAGCTGGAGTCGACCAAGTCGGTCAGCGAGCTGTACTCCCCGGTCACCGGTGAGGTCACCGAGATCAACGAGGATGTGCAGGCCGACCCCTCGCTGGTCAACTCCCAGCCCTTCGAGGGCGGTTGGCTGTTCAAGGTCCGGATCTCCGAGGAGCCGGGCGACCTGCTCTCCGCCGACGCGTACGCCGCCATCACCACCAGCGCCTGAAAGAGGAGGCCTGCCCCATGTCCGTTCTGAACACGCCCCTGCACGAGCTCGACCCCGATGTGGCCGCCGCCGTCGACGCCGAGCTGCACCGCCAGCAGTCCACCCTGGAGATGATCGCCTCCGAGAACTTCGCGCCGGTCGCGGTGATGGAGGCGCAGGGTTCGGTCCTCACCAACAAGTACGCGGAGGGCTACCCGGGCCGCCGCTACTACGGCGGCTGCGAGCACGTCGACGTCGTCGAGGACATCGCCATCGACCGGGTCAAGGCGCTCTTCGGCGCCGAGCACGCCAACGTGCAGCCCCACTCGGGCGCCCAGGCCAACGCGGCGGCGATGTTCGCGCTGCTGAAGCCGGGCGACACGATCATGGGCCTGAACCTCGCGCACGGCGGGCACCTGACCCACGGCATGAAGATCAACTTCTCCGGCAAGCTCTACCACGTCGTCGCCTACCACGTCGGTGACGACGGCCTCGTCGACATGGCCGAGGTGGAGCGGCTCGCCAAGGAGTCCCGGCCGAAGCTGATCGTGGCCGGCTGGTCGGCGTACCCGCGCCAGCTGGACTTCGCGGAGTTCCGGCGGATCGCGGACGAGGTCGGCGCCTATCTGATGGTCGACATGGCGCACTTCGCCGGTCTGGTCGCGGCGGGCCTGCACCCGAACCCGGTGCCGCACGCCCACGTCGTCACCACGACCACCCACAAGACGCTGGGCGGCCCGCGCGGCGGCGTCATCCTGTCCACCGCCGAGCTGGCGAAGAAGATCAACTCCGCGGTCTTCCCGGGTCAGCAGGGCGGCCCGCTGGAGCATGTGATCGCCGCGAAGGCCGTGTCGTTCAAGGTCGCCGCCTCTGAGGACTTCAAGGAGCGCCAGCGCCGGACTCTGGACGGCGCCCGCATCCTGGCCGAGCGGCTGGTCCAGGACGACGCGAAGGCGGTCGGCGTCGACGTGCTGTCCGGGGGCACCGATGTGCACCTGGTCCTCGTCGACCTGCGCAATTCGGAGCTGGACGGGCAGCAGGCCGAGGACCGTCTCCACGAGGTCGGCATCACCGTCAACCGCAACGCCGTCCCGAACGACCCGCGGCCCCCGATGGTGACGTCCGGTCTGCGCATCGGCACGCCCGCGCTGGCCACCCGCGGCTTCACGGCCGAGGACTTCACCGAGGTCGCCGACGTGATCGCTCAGGCGCTGAAGCCGACGTACGACGCGGCGGCGCTGCGGGCTCGGGTGACGGCCCTGACGGAGAAGCACCCGCTGTACCCGAGCCTGTGACCCCGGGGGTCCTGTGACCCCGTAGGTCCGGGTGGCCCCTTCGGCCCGAGGTGATCCCTTGTGGCACGGGGCGCCCGGGACCGGTCGCTTTCGGCGGGCACCGCGCACACTGGAATGAACCGTGCGCGCGGTGCCCGCCCCCTTGCCCCCGTGCGTCAGCCTGTGCACCACCCCTTGCACCACCTGATCCTGTTCTGCTGAGGAGTACCCGTGGCCATCTCGGTCTTCGACCTGTTCTCGATCGGTATCGGCCCGTCCAGCTCCCACACGGTCGGTCCGATGCGCGCGGCCCGCCTGTTCGCGCGCCGGCTGCGCAACGAGGGTCTGCTGGACGGCGTCGCGGCCGTGCGCTGCGAGCTGTACGGCTCGCTCGGCGCGACCGGCCACGGGCACGGCACACCCAAGGCGGTGCTGCTCGGCCTGGAGGGCGCGTCGCCGCGCACGGTGGACGTGGAGAAGGCGGACGACCGCGTCGCGGCGATCAGGGAATCGTCCCGCCTGCGCCTCCTGGACGCCCACGAGATCCCGTTCTCCTTCGACGAGGACATGGTCCTGCACCGCCGGAAAACGCTCCCGTACCACGCGAACGGCATGACGATCTGGGCGTTCGACGCGTCCGGGGCGGAGCTGCTGTCGAAGACGTACTACTCGGTGGGCGGCGGTTTCGTCGTCGACGAGGACGCGGTGGGCGCCGATCGGATCAAGCTGGACGACACCGTCCTGAAGTACCCGTTCCGCACCGGGGACGAACTGCTGCGCCGGGCGCAGGAGACGGGGCTCTCGATCTCCGCGCTGATGCTGGAGAACGAGCGTGCCTGGCGCACCGAGGACGAGATCCGCGCGGGCCTGCTGGACATCTGGGGCGTGATGCGGGCGTGCGTGAGCCGGGGCATGTCCCGTGAGGGCATCCTGCCGGGCGGGCTGCGGGTGCGTCGCCGGGCCGCCGTCTCCGCACGTCAACTGCGGGCGGAGGGCGACCCGTTGGCGCACTCGATGGAGTGGATCACGCTGTACGCGATGGCCGTGAACGAGGAGAACGCGGCCGGCGGCCGGGTGGTCACGGCGCCGACGAACGGGGCGGCCGGCATCATCCCGGCGGTCCTGCACTACTACATCAACTTCGTGCCCGGCGCGGACGAGGAGGGCGTCGTGCGCTTCCTCCTGGCGGCGGGCGCGATCGGCATGCTCTTCAAGGAGAACGCGTCCATATCCGGCGCCGAGGTCGGCTGCCAGGGCGAGGTCGGCTCGGCCTGCTCGATGGCGGCGGGCGCGTTGGCGGAGGTCCTGGGCGGCAGCCCCGAGCAGGTCGAGAACGCGGCCGAGATCGGCATGGAGCACAACCTCGGCCTCACCTGCGACCCGGTCGGCGGGCTGGTCCAGATCCCCTGCATCGAACGCAACGGCATGGCCGCGGTGAAGGCGGTCACCGCGGCCCGGATGGCCATGCGGGGCGACGGCACCCACAAGGTCTCCCTCGACAAGGTCATCAAGACGATGAAGGAGACGGGCGCGGACATGTCCGTCAAGTACAAGGAGACGGCCCGGGGCGGGCTCGCGGTGAACATCATCGAGTGCTAGGGAGGTTGACGGGCCACGTACGGGCAGACGGCTCCGGGTCGTCGAGGTCGTGCGGGGCTGCCGGGTTCTCGGCGGTCCAGTCGGTGTCGCGCAGGCGGTTGAAGTGGATGGCGCCGTCCTTGGGGTTGCCGTACAGCAGGTGGAGGGTGCCGTCGTGCACGGCGAGCGCCGGGGAGGGGGTGGGGGGTGGTCCAACTGCGGCCGTCCGCGCTGGTGGTGACCATGATCCGCTGGGCGGCGTCGGCGTAGGCGAGGTGGAGGGCGTCGCGGAAGACGGCCAGGGCCGTGGCCTCGTCGGCGTCGGCAGCCCGAACGAGGTGACGAACGCGCCCCGGGGCAACTCGGGCAGAACGGCGCGGAGTTGGGCCAGGTAGCCGACCGGTCCCGTGACCTCGGGAACGACGTTCACGCCGAAGGGCCGAACAGTACCGGCGACCACCTCACGGACCAGCCGGGCGGCCCGCGCGGGCGGTTCCTTGTACAGGGCGAGGGTGCCGCCCGCTCCCGCCCGGGACACTGCGGCGCCCATCCTGGCCTGGAGCAACGGGAGTTGGAGGCCCAGCTCGGCCGCCAGCCGGGTCGTCACGCGCGCTCCCCGGCGGTGCCGTCGGTGTGCAGGTACTCGTTCTTGACCGGGGCGAGCAGTTGCATGACGGTGCGGGCGCCGCCCGGCTCGAAGAACGGGTCGGTCGCGGGCCGCCGGTCCAGGGTGAGGCCGAGGGCCGTACCGAAGGCGGCGATCCGCTCCTGGTGCCGGTCGAGGTGGTCCCGGACGGCCTCGGCGGACCCGACGCACACGATCTCCCGCAGGGTGAACCCCCAGAGCCGGCGCAGCTCGTCGTGCCGGTCCTCGTTGCGGAAGCACTGCGCGACGGTGGTGAGCAGGACGGGGGCGTCGGCGCTGGTCCCGGTCAGGCGCAGGAAGCAGCCGTAGCAGGCGGCGGAGGGCAACAGGTGGGTCCGGAGGGGAGCCGGAGCCCGGAGGGGAGCCGGGGGGGCGGGGCCGCGATCGCGGATCGGGGGCAAGTCCCGTTCACCCAGCGCGGGTCGGCCCGCGTGACGTCACGGCTCGGCAGCGAACTCCTCTACCCGCAGGGCACGTTGATGGAAGGGCAGACCCCCGCCCGCACCCGATGCCACCCCCAACCGGGCGGACCACGACATCACTTCGGTGGACTCAGGAGGCTCGCGTCAGTGCCAGGACCACGTTGTGGCCGCCGAAGCCGAAGGAGTGGGTGACGGCGGTGCGGACGTTCTGGGGGCGGGGGTGGCCGGTGACGCAGTCGAGGTCGAACTCCGGTGCCGGGACACGGAGGTTGGCGATGGGGGGCACGGTGCAGTGCTGGAGGGTGAGCACGGTCAGGGCAGCTTCGACGGCGCCCGCCGCGCCGAGGCTGTGCCCGAGGACACCCTTGGCAGCGGTGACGCTGGGCCGGTGCGGCAACGCGCGGGCGATCATCGCGGCCTCACCGGCGTCGTTGAGCCGGGTGGAGGTGCCGTGGGCGTTGACGTGGTCGATGTCGTGCGGGGCGAGCCCGGCCATGGTCAGGGCGGTGCGCAGGGCCTTCTCGGCGCTGTGGGCGTCGGGGTGCGGCGCGGTGGGGTGGTGGGCGTCGGTGGTGGAGCCGCTGCCGACGAGCAGCGCACGCGGCTCACCGCCCCGGGCGACGGCGTCCTCGTACCGTTCCAGAACGAGGATGCCCGCGCCCTCGCTCATCACGAACCCGTCCCGGTCGGCGGCGAACGGCCGGGACGCCCCGGTGATGTCCCCGGTCCGCTGCGACAGGGCGCCCGCGCGCCAGAAACCGCTGGTCGTCAGCCGGGAGCTGGCGGCTTCCGTGCCACCGGCCACGGCGATGTCGCACAGGCCCGCGCGCAGCAGGGTGTGGGCCGTGGCGATGGCGGTGGCACCGGCGGCGCAGGCGGTGGCCGTGGCGAGCCCGGGGCCGTGCGCCTTGAGGTCGATGGCGACCTCGCCCGCCGCCATGTTCGGGATGATCAGCGGGATGGTGAGCGCGGAGATCAGATCGGGGCCGTGCTCGCTCAACCGCCGTTCCTGCGCGGCCCGTTCGGCCTCGCCGCCGAACCCGCAGCCGACGACGACGGCGACCCGGTCACCGTTCCAGGCGGTGGGGTCGAGACCGGCGTCACGAACGGCCTCGCGGGCGGCGACGACGGCGAGTTTCGCGTTGCGGGACATCCGCCAGGAGGCGCGGCCGACGCGGTCGTCGAGGGCCTCCGCGGAGAGCGGCACCCGGCAGGAGAAGTCGACGGGCAGACCGGCCAGCGCCGGGTCCGGGCTCGCCGCACTGCCCTGACCTGCGTGAACGACCTTCCAGGTGGCGTCGGTGTCCGTCCCGGCCGGGGTGATCAGGCCGAGTCCGGTGATGGCGACGGGCTCGGTCATGAGGGCATCGCCCCTCCCGGCCCGGCCGCCCGCAGCGCGTCGAGGTGGTCCACGACGGCGGTGAGGGTGGTGGCGGGATCGGCGTACTCCCGGTCGATCTTCACCCCGAACCGCTCATGCAGAACCAGCACCAATTCGGCCAACGCCAGTGAATCCAAACCGAGTTGGTCAAGGGTGGCATCCGGGTGGATCTCGTCGTGCGGGACCCGCAGCGAGGTCGTCAGGACGGAACGGACGGTGTCGTAGGTGTGCGGCACGGTGACTCCCCATGATCGGTGCGGGCGAATACGGCGGTCCGGGTCAACTCCGCGAGGGCGGCGTCGAATCCGATCGGTGGCGTGAATCCCAGGTCGCGCCGGGCCGCGGTGAGGTCGAAGTGGTGCGGCTCCAGCATTTCCGCGACGAGGAAACGGCTCAGGCTGTGGGTGCGCGTGCTGCCGACGTTTCTCAGGGCCACGTCGGCGACGGCGGCGCCCGCTCTGGCCAGCCGGGCCGGAACGGCGCACCAGCGGGCCCGGATACCGGCGGCGGCCAGGAAGCCGTGGGCGATCTCGCGCAGGGGGCGTGGCTCGCCCTGGCCGATGAAGTAGGCGCGGCCGCCGAGGAGTTCGGGCCGTTGCCGGAGTCGGTCGAGGGCGAGCAGGTGGGCGTGGGCGGCGGTGCGGACGTGGGTGGTGTCGATGAGGTTGCCGCCGTCGCCGGGCATGAACAGGCGCCCGGCGTGCACGGCGCGGGCCAGGGCGGGCGCGAAGTGCGGGTCACCCGGCCCCCAGATGATGTGCGGCCGCAGCGCGAGGGTGGCCAACTCGGGCCCGTCGGCATCGAGTACGAGCGCCTCGGCAACGGCCTTGCTGCGGGGGTAGGCGGCGAGGTGACGGCGCGGATGGGGGAGGTACTCGTCGACGCCCTCCAGGCCACCGGGGCGGAAGACGACGCTGGCGGTCGAGGTGTGGACGAGGGTCCGCACGCCGTGGGTGCGGCAGGCCGCGATGATGTGCCGGGTGCCGAGGACGTTGGTGGCCAGGTAGGGCCCCGCCGGGCCGCTGACACCGGCCAGCGCGGCGTTGTGCAGTACGGCATCGCAGCCCGCGACGGCGACACCGACCGCGTCCAAGTCGGCCAGGTCGCCCCGGTGTTGCCGCACTCCGAGCCGTTCAAGGGCGGCACTGGGACGGCGACTGAGAGAGGAGGTGACGATGCCGCGCGCGACCAACTGACGGCAGATCTCCTGCCCCAGAAAGCCGCTTCCACCGGTGACCAGAACTTTCAACGAGCGCTCCCACAGGGTTGTTCGGCGGCCCAGGTCGCCAACTGGAGTTGACGGGCGGCGGAGTTGTGCCGGGGGCGGGTCGGGACGCCGGGGTGGATCAGCAAGGCGGTGAGTCGAGGGCCGTCCGGGCGCTCGCGCAAGGCAACACAGGCGGTGGCGCGGAAGACGGACGGCGTCAACTCGCCGCACGGCAGCGGGCGTTGGAATCCCGCCGGATCGACGGCGGGCAGCGTGGTGTCGGGGGCGCGGCTCGCGGGTGGCGCCGCAGCGGCCCGCCCGGACCGTCGGTCGCGCCTGGCCCGGCGCCGGGAGCCGAAGGTGCTCCCGTTCGCCGTCGGAAGCCTCAACGCGGCCTCCCGTATGGCTGCTTTGCCGCCCACGCGGCCAGGCGGGGGCGGTCGATCTTCGAGTTGTGCCGAGGGTCGGTCGGGAAACCCGGGTGGACCAGCAGCCCGGCGACGCGGTGGCCGTCGGGGTGCTCGCGCAGGGTCGCGCGGGTGGCCGCCAGGGCTGCGGCTCGTGGGGTGGACGGCAGCAACTCGACGCAGAGCAGGGGGCGTTGGGCTCCCGTCGGGCCGATGCCGACGAGGGCGGTGCGGCGGACGCCGGGGGCGGTGTCGGCGGCGGCCTCGATGTCCTCGGTGGGCAGGGTGAACCCGGCGCCGGTGACCAGGTGGGCCTGGCGGCCGAGGAACCAGAGCCGGCCGTGTTCGTCGAGGCGCCCGAGGTCTCCGGTGCGGTGCAGCACCCCGGCCTCGGTGCTGACCTTGGTGACGGCGTTGACGCTCGGGCGGCCGTGGTAGGCGGGGCTGACGGTGGGCCCGGCGGCGGCGATCTCGCCGAGCCCGGTGGCGTCGGGGTCCAGAATCCGGGCGTGGAGGCCGGGCAGCGGGCGGCCCAGACAGGTACCGGCCTGCCCGGCGGGCGGTGCGAGGCGGGTGGCGCGCAGGTCGTGGTCGTTGATCGCGGCGACGGGCAGGCATTCGGTGGCGCCGTAGACGCTGAGGATCTCGGCGTCGTCGGGGACGGCCGCGCGCAGGGCGTCGGCGAGTCGGGTGCGCAGGGGTGCGCCGAAGGACAGGACCGTCCGGACGCCGGGCAGGGTCAGGCCGTTCCGGGCGCACGCGTGGGCGATCAGTCCGAGCACGGCGGGTGAGGCGAGGATCGCGGTGACCCGGTGTCGCAGGATCGGTTCGATGAGGTGCCGGGGTGAAGTGCGGGCCGGGGCAAGGTGGTTGACGGCCGGGGCGAGGGTGGTGACGCCCATCAGCGGCCCGAGCAGCACGGCCGGGAGGAACCCGGCGAGGAGGACGTCACCGGCGCGGGGCGCCAGCAGCGCGGTCAGGGCGTCGACCTGCCCGGCCAGGGTCGCGTAACGGTACTCGGCGCCCTTGGGCCGCCCGGTGGAGCCGGAGGTGAAGGCGATCATCGCCAGTTCGTCGGCGTCGGGTTCCGTCGGCAACGGGGGCGGCGGCCCGCCGTCCGGCACCGCGATCACGAGCCGCCGCCCCAGCACCCCGGGCACCGCGGGGCCGGTGACCAGCGCGGTCCGGACATGGGGGCGGCCCCAGCCGAGGAGCCGTCGGGCGAGGTGGGCCAGCGGGTCGCCGATGAAGACGTCCGGGGCGATGTCCCGCAGGCAACGGCTCACTTCGGCGCGCGGCTCGATCAGCACGGGCACCGCGCCGAGCGAGCACAGCGCGTACGGAACGACGGTGAGGGCGGCGGCGTCGCGGGTCATGACGACGGCTTTGTGCCCGGGTCGGACCCCGGCGTCGTAGAGGGCCTGTGCCGTGCGGTGGCAGGCGGCGAGCAGTCGGCCCCGGCTGATGACGCGGTCGCCGGGGTGGTCGATGAGCGCGATGGCGCCGGGGTCGGCGGTCAGCTGGGCCAGCCGGGCGACGAGGCCGGGTGCGGTCATGGGGTGGGGTGTCCTTGCGGGAAGTCGCGCAGGAGGGCGCCGAGTTGGGGGGCGGTCACGGGAGGGGGCGTCCTTCCACAGCGGCACGGGCGAAGAGGCGGACGGCGTCGCGGTCGGAGCCGTCGGCCGCGTCACCGAGGGCGAGCGCGGTCACCGTGCGGGGTCTCCTGCCATGAAGTCCCGGATGAGGTCGCCCAGTTCGGGCGCGTCCTCCATCACGTAGTGGCCCGCGTCGGGGAACCGGTGGATGTCGGCGTGGGGGTGGCGGTGGGCCCACTCGGTGAGGAGGGCGGGGGTGAAGACGGGGTCGCGCATGCCCCAGGCGATGAGCAGCGGGAGCCTGGTCACGTCGGCTTGTGGGGTAGGGGGTTCGAGCAGCTGCCACGCCGGGTCCGCGCTGTCCCGGGGGATCGCGCGGACGGCGTCGGTGAGGGCCCGGCGTTCGGCGCGGCGGGTGTGGGGTGCGAGGTAGGCGCGGCGCTCGGCCCGGCTCAGCGGGTGGTGGACACCGGCACGGACGGCGATCCGGGCGAAGCCGTTGACGCGGTGGACGGCCGCCGCGACAGGCGCGTGGTCGCGCATCCAGCGCAGGTAGAACGGCAGTTGGAAGCCGGGCGGCCAGGGGAAGGCGACGGTGTTGCAGACGACCAGGCGGGCCACGGCGCCGGGGTGCCGCAGCGCCCAGGCGTAGCCGAGCGGGCCGCCCCAGTCGTGCAGGACCAGCGTCCAACCGGCGTCGGGGACACCCTCGTTGGCCACGAGGTGGTCGTACAGGGCGTCCAGGGCGTCCAGTTGGGCGCGGTAGGGGTCGGGGACGCCGTCGGCGGGGCGCAGTCGGCGGGAGAGGCCGAAGCCGGGCAGGTCGGGGGCGAGGCAGCGGGCGTGCGAGGAGAGGCGGCGCAGCGGCTCGCGCCAGATGTAGCTCCAGGCGGGGTTGCCGTGCAGGAAGAGCACGGGGTCACCGGTGCCGACGTCGAGGTAGTGCTGCCCGGTCGCCGGGACGCGCCGCCAGTGCCGGGGTGGCGGGTAGCCCGGCAGCAGGCGGGCCAGGGTGCCGGTGTCGGCCGGGGTCACCATCGGATCAGGGAGAGGCCGAAGCTGAATCCGCTGGCCAGGCCGAGCAGGGCGACGGTGTCCCCGGCCTCGACGCGGTCGGCCTCGCGGGCCTTGACCAGTTGGACGGGGAGGGAGGCGGCGGCGCAGTTGCCGTGCTCGGCGACGGCGGGCATGCAGCGGCTCTCGGGCAGCGTGAACAGGTCGAGCATCTGGCGGTACTGGGGCATCGCGATCTGATGGAAGGCGATGAAGGCACCGGCGCGGGCCGAACTCAGCTCGTCCCCGGCCGTGTCGAGGATCTCGGGGAGGATGTCGAGCGCGGCCTCGCGCAGATCGCCGTTGAGCCGCAGGGTGGTGTGGTCGTCGTGCACGGAACGGGCGTGCATGGTGCCGCCCCCGGCCAGCGTGCAGGCCTCCCAGGCGGCCGAGTTGGAGACGAACCGTGAGGACAGCAGCCCGGGGCTGTCGGCGTGGCCGGGTCCGGCGGTGAGCACCATGGCGGCGCCCGCGTCGGAGACGGTGTAGCCGGGCAGCGCCCGCAGGAACGCCTGTCGGTCGGGGGCGTGCCAGCGGGCCACCAGGGAGCCGACCTCGCCGCAGGCGATCAGGACGGTGCGGTAGCGGCCGCCCTCGATGAACGACGCGGCGACCTCCATGCCGTTGAGGAAGCTGTTGCAGGCGTTCTTCACGTCGAACACCGGGCAGGTGGCGCCGAGTTTGGCGGCGACGAGGTGGGAGGTGGCGGGTTCGACGAGGTCGTGCGCGGTCGCGGCGAACAGCAGCAGGTCGATGTCGCCGATCTTCAGGCCCGCCTCGTCGAGCGCGGTGCGGGCGGCGGTGACGGCGAGGTCGGAGGCGTTGGCGCCGTCGTCGCGGACGTGGACGCCCCGGACGCCGGTGAGGTCCTCCAGCAGGCCCGGCGGTGGAGCGTAGCCACCGGTCCCGGCGATCCTGGCCCGGATGTCGTCCAGGGTCCGATAGGTGGCCGGGAGATGAGCGGTGACGGCTGCGATGCGGGCACGCGGGGCTTCAGGCACCGCGTCACCGTAGCGGCGGGGCGGGCGGCAGCGAGCCGGAAGGCCGTGCCGCGCGGGGCTCACCACCTCTTTGAGTGACGGTAGTTGGCTTTTTCGAACCCTGATCCTCTTCAATCCGCAGCAAGCCCGCAATCGGCATGTAGAGGCGGAAACGTGGCAACCGTGACAACGCAGTGGCTCGACCGGTCCGTGGCAGTGGTCGGCGTCGGCTGCCGGCTCCCCGGCGGGATCACGGACCTGGACGGCCTGTGGACCGTGTTGCGGGAGGGCCGGGACATGGTGGGCGAGATGCCCGCCGACCGCTTCCCGGTGGACCGGGTGGTGGACGCGGGCGCGGTGCGTCCCGGGCGCAGCTACACCGCCGCCGGTGGTTTCCTCACCGACATCGCGTCGTTCGACGCCGCCTACTTCGGCATGTCACCGAGGGAGGCCCGTCATGTCGACCCGCAGCAACGGCTGTTGCTGGAGATGGCCGCCGAGGCGCTCGACGACGCCGCGCTCCCCGTCGAGTCGTTGGCGGGCTCGGACACCTGTGTGTACGTGGGCGTCTCCGACACCGGTTACGGCACGAACATGATGCTGATGCGGGACCACACGAGCCCGCACACCATGTCGGGCGCGGTGCTGGCGGTCACGGCGAACCGGCTGTCGTTCGCCTTCGATCTGCGCGGTCCGAGCATGGCCGTCGACACCGCGTGCTCCGCCGCGATGGTCGCCCTGGACCGCGCCTGCCGCACGCTGCGCGAGGGGTCCAGCCGGGTCGCGCTGGTCGGCGGCATCAATGTGCTGGCCAACCCCGGCCCGTTCGCGGGGTTCTCGTACGCGGGGATGCTGTCGCGGCGCGGGCGGTGTGCGGCGTTCTCGGAGCACGCCGACGGTTTCGTGCGCGCGGAGGGCGGGGCGGTCGTGGTCCTCAAGCGCCTCGCGGACGCGCTGGCCGACGGCGACCGGGTGCACGCCGTGCTGGCCGCCACCGGCGCCAACACCGACGGCCGCAGCACCGGCATGTCGCTGCCCAGCGCCGAGGTGCAGGAGGCCCTGCTGCGTGCCCTGTACACGGAGGCGGACATCGGTGCGGACGACGTCGCGTACGTCGAGGCGCACGGCACCGGCACCCCGGTCGGTGACCCGGCGGAGGCGGAGGCGATCGGCCGGGCCCTGGGGCAACGGCGACGAGGTGGCCCCCTGCCGATCGGCTCGGTGAAGTCGAACCTGGGCCACCTGGAGCCCGCCTCCGGGATGGCGGGGCTGCTGAAGGCGATCCTGGTCCTGCGTCACCGGCTGGCCCCCGCGACCCTGCACGCCCTGCCGCTGAACCCGGGGATCGACTTCGCCGGGCTGGGTCTCGCGCCGACCGTCGCACCGGTGCCGTTGCCCGCCGGGGACCGGGTCGCGGTGGGCGTGAGTTCCTTCGGCTTCGGCGGGGCCAACGCGCACGCCATCGTCGTTCCCCCGCCCCTGCGGCCCGATCCGGCGCCGGTGGCGGCCACCCGGCCGTTGCCGCTGGTGGTGTCCGCGCGCTCCGCGAAGGCGCTGAAGGAGCTGGCCGCCGGGATGGCGGAGCGGTTGCGGGCGGCGGCGCCGGGCGAGTTCTACGACCTGGCCCACACCAGTACCGTGCGGCGCAGCGCGCACCCGCACCGGGCGGCCGTGCTGGCCGCCGAACCGCAGGACGCGGCACGGCAGTTGGAGCTGCTGGTGGCCGGGGAGCCGGCGCGTGGGGCGATCGTGCGGCGGAGCCGGCGGGCCGGGGTCGCGTTCGTGTTCTCCGGCAACGCCTCCCAATGGCCGGGCATGGCGGCGGACCTGATGGCGGGCGAGGGCGTCTTCCGGGAGGCCGTCGAGGCGGTGGACGCGGCGCTGGCCCCGCATCTGGGCTGGTCGGTCGCGAAGGAGCTGTCCTACCCCACCCCGCCCACCTGGCGGCGCACCGAGATCGCCCAACCCGTGCTGTTCGCCGTGCAGTTGGGGCTGACGGCGTTGCTGGCCTCGCACGGGCTGCATCCTCGGGCGGTGGCCGGGCACAGCGTCGGTGAGGTCGCCGCCGCCTGTACGGCCGGGGCGCTCACCCTGGAGCAGGCGGCGCTGGTGATCGCCGAGCGCAGCCGCACCCAGGGGGCCACCGCCGGGCGCGGTCGGATGGCCGCCGTCGGCCTGCCCGAGGAGCGGGCCCGCGAGGAACTCGCCCGGCACCAGGGGACGTTGGAGATCGCGGGCGTCAACAGCGACCGGGATGTGACGGTCGCCGGACCCGCCGACGAACTGGCCTCGTGGGGAGCCGAGTTGGAGGGGCGCGGGATCTTCTTCCGCCAACTCGACCTGGACTACGCCTTCCACAGCCGAGCCATGGACCCCATCGAGGAGCCCCTCCGCACCGCGCTGGCCGACCTCGTTCCCACCGCCGCCCGCATCCCGTTCGTCTCCACCGTCACCGGCACCGAGCTGAACGGGCCCGAACTGGACGGCCGTTACTGGTGGCGCAACGTGCGGGAACCGGTCCGGTTCGCCGAGGCGCTGGAGCGGCTCACGGCCGAGCACGCCGGGATCGTCGTCGAGATCGGCCCGCACCCGGTGCTGCGCCCCTACCTGCGCCGCACGGACGCCGTCTGCGTCCCCACCCTGAGCCGCGACGGGGACGGGCCGCGCGAGGCCGCCGCCGCGGTCGCCGCGCTGCTCGCCGCCGGTGCCACCACCGACTGGCAGGCGCACTTCCCGCGCCCGGGCCGGGTCGTCGACCTGCCCGGCTACCCGTGGCAGCACGAGCGGTACTGGCACGGCGCCCCGCAGGACCTGATGCAGAACAGCAGCGGCGACGGTCTGCTCGACCACCCGCTCCTCGGTGAGCGGATGGCCGCCCCGCACCCCCTCTGGCACGGCGAGGTCGAACCCCAACTGGTGCCCTGGCTGGGCGACCACCGCATCGGCGACGACGTCCTGATGCCGGCCGCCGCCTACGTGGAGATGGCGGTCAGCGCGGGCCGCCGGGCCCTGCAACGCCCGGTCGAGGTACGGCACTTGGAGATCGGCCGGCCGCTGCCGCTGTCCTGGCCCGACCCGACGCCGGTCGCGTTGCAGGCGTCGGTGACCCTCGACGACGGGGCGTTGACGCTCAGCGTGCGTGAGGAGCACGGCGGGGAGTGCCAGCCCGTCGTCCGCGCCCAGGTCCGCACCCTGCTCGGCGCCGCGCCGGACCCGCTCGACGTCCCCGCGCTGCGGGCCCGCGCCCCTCGCCGCGTGGAGGGGCCGGAGTTCTACCGGATGTGCCACAGCGTCGGCGTGAACTGCGGTCCCGGCTTCCAAGTCATCGACCGTGTCGACATCGGTGCGGACGAGGTTCTCGTCTCCTACCAACTCCCGCACCCCGCCGACGCGTTCACCGCTCACCCGGTGCTGCTCGACGCCCCGCTCCAGGCCACCGTCGCGCTGTCCGACCTCACCCACGAGACCGCCGGTTTCCTGCCCACGGTGTTCGGGTCGGTCCGCGTCTGGCGCACGCCCGCCGCCACCGGCGTCGTCCATCTGCGCCGCCGCACCCGCAGCGCCAACGAGATCTGCTGGGACATCACCTACGCCGACCCCGACGGCACGGTCACCGTCGAGATCGACGGCTGCCGCACCCGGCGCAGCCGCCTCCACGACCGGACACCGCTGACCGTCCAGCGCACCGTGCTGCGCGCGGCTCCCCTCCCCGGTTCCCCCGCCGCCCCGTCCCCGCTGCCCGCGCCCGCCGAGGTGCTGCGTGCCGCCGAGCCCCGCATCGCGGCGGCCCGCGCCGCCCTGGACAGCGGCGGACACGCGCGGTTCGTCGCCGCCGCCGAACGGGCGGGCGCGTACTGCTGGGCCGAGGCGCTGCGCCGCATCCTGCCCGACCCGTCGGCCCCCTTCTCGGTACGGGACCTCACGACCGGCGGACTCCAGCCCCAGCACCGGCGGCTCGCCCGGCTGATGATGCCGCTGGTGACAGCCCACGGTCTCGCCGAACCGGCCTCCGTGGGCTGGCAGTTGACCGATCCGGGGGCCCACGCGGACACCGTGCTGCGCGCCCTCCTGGAGGACCATCCCGCCTACGGCACCGAGACGTTGCTCCTCAACCGCCAACTGCGCCATCTGACCGACGTGTTGTGCGGCCGCCTCGACCCGGGCGACCTTCTGCCGCCCGGCGACACCAGCTACGAGCAGCTGCGCGAGACCAGCCCCGCCCGGCGTTTCACCCACCGGGTGGTGCAGGCCCTGCTCACCGACATCGTCGGCCGCTGGCCCGCCGACCGCCCCCTACGGGTCCTGGAGGTCGGCGCGCTCACCGGCTCCCTGACGGCCGCGGTCCTGCCCGTGCTCCCCGCCGACCGCACCCGCTACACCTGCACCGCGCCGACCAACGGCAGCCTCACCCGAGCCGAACACCGGTACAGCGCCTACGACTTCGTCGACTACCGCACCCTCGACCTGAACACCGAACCGGGTGCCCAGGGCCTGCCCCGGTCCGCCTTCGACCTCGTCCTCGCGGGCGACGCCCTGCACGCCACGACCGACCTGTCGGCAACCCTGCGCCACCTCGCGACCCTCCTGGCCCCAGGCGCCCACCTGTTGGCGACCGAGCCCCACCAAGTCCACCTCCAGGCGCTCCTGTTCGGCACCCACGAAGACTTCTGGGAACGAGCCGACCACCCCCTACGCCCCACGACCCGCCTCCTCCCCGCACCCCACTGGCCCCCTCTCCTCCACCAGTCCGGCTACCGCCACACAGCCCACACGGGCACCCCCGACTGGTCAGTACTCCTCACCTCAACCCCCACCAGCAACGACACGCCAACCAACGGCAACCACGCGCCATCCGAAACCGCCCCCACACCCAACGCCCCCCTCCCGACCAACGGCGAGAACAACGCGACGGCCGACGCCAGCCTCCCGACCCCCGCCGCAACCCCCCACCCCACCTGGGTCATCGCCGTCGAAGGCCGCACCGAGGCGCCCACCGCCGAGGCGCTGGCCGTTCTGCTGGGCCCCGCGGCCACCGTCGTTGCCGCCCCCGGCGAACCGTCCGGATGGGCCGCCGTTCTCCCCGGCGACCGGCAGCCGCGCGTCGTCCTGCTGCTCGCCGAACCCGACGCGCGTCAGGGTGTCGCCGTCACCACTCAACGGGCCGCTGTTCTACGGGCGTTGGCCGCCGCCTGTGAGGGACTCCGGGGTGGCGAGAGTCCGCAGGTGTGGCTCATCACCCGCCCCACCGGGCTCTTTCCGGCGCCCGAGGTGCCGACGCATCCGGTCGACGCGGCCGTCTGGGCCGCCTGCCGGACGCTCGCCAACGAACGTCCCGACCTGTGCCTGCGCCGCGTCTCCAGCCACCGCACCGGTGAACCCGCCGACGACGCGCGGCGTCTCGCCGAGGAACTCCTCGGCGGGGGCGGGCCCGAGGACGAGATCGTCCTGACCGCGCACGGCCGTTTCGTCCCCCGGCAGCTCCAGCACCCCGCGTCCGAGTCACCCCCCGCCCCCGCCAACTCGCCTTTCATTCTGGAAGTTCGCGATCCGAGTCTCCAACGGCGGCTGGTCTGGCGGGAGATGAGCCTCCCGGAGCCGGGTCCTGGCGAGGTCGTCGTCGAGATGCGGGCCGTGGCCCTCAACTACCGTGACCCGATGCGGGCCAACGGCCTGTTGCCCCCCGAGGCCGTGGAGCGCAGCCCGCTCGCCCGCGGCCTCGGCACCGACGGCGCCGGTGTCGTCCGCGCGGTGGGCCCGGGCGTGCGGGGCCTGGCAGTCGGAGACCGGGTGTGCGGTGTCTGCCCCGCCGCCCTCGCGTCCCACGTCACGACACCCCACCAGACGCTCGCGCGCATCCCGGACGGCATGAGTTTCGAGGAGGCGGCGACCTTCCCGGTCGCCTTCCTGACGGTCCATCACACCCTGGTCGACCAGGGCCGTCTCCTTCCCGGTGAGACCGTCCTCGTGCACGGCGGAGCGGGCGCCGTGGGTCTGGCGGTCCTGCAATGCGCCCGGGCCCAGGGCGCCCACGTCATCGCCACGGCCGGAACGGCGGCCAAGCGGGACCTGCTGCGCACGCTCGGCGCCGCCCACGTTCTCGACTCCCGCAGTCTGGACTACGTTGCCGAGGTGAGGGAGTTGACCGGCGGACGAGGTGTGGACGTCGTCGTGAACTCCCTCAGCGGCGAGGCCATCGCCCACAATCTCGACCTGTTGCGTCCGGGCGGCCGCTTCATCGAGCTGGGCAAGCGGGACATCTTCCTCAACAACCCCGTCTCGCTCAGGCCGTTCCACCGCAGTCTGACCTTCACCGGGTTCAACCTCGACGTCGTGATCGTCGACCCGGTCCGTGGCCCCCGGCTCTGCGCCGACCTGGCCCGGGAGATCGCCGACGGCACGTACCGGCCGTTGCCGCACACCGTGTATCCGGCCGCGCGGGTCGACGAGGCGTTCCACGTGCTCCAGCACTCGCGGCACACCGGGAAGGTCGTCGTCTCCTTCGCCCCGCTGGACGAACCCGTCCTCGTGGAACCCGCCCCCGGCACCCTCGCCCTCGATCCCGACGGCACCTATCTGATCACCGGCGGACTGAGCGGGCTCGGCGCCGCCACCGCCCACTGGCTGGCCGACCGGGGCGCCCGGCACCTGGCCCTGCTCTCACGGCGCGGGCCCGACGCCCCCGAAGCCCCGGCCCTGTTGCGGGAGTTGGCCGCGCGGGGAGTGCACGCCACGGCCCACGCGGCCGACGTCACCGACCGGGAGGCACTGGAACGGGCCATCAACTCCCTTGAGAGCGACGGGCGTTCGTTGCGCGGGGTGGTCCACGCCGCGATGCACATGGACGACGCGCCGCTGGCCGATCTCACCGACGACCGCTTCGCCGCCGTTCTGGCCCCCAAGGCGGCGGGCGCGGCCCTCCTCGACCACCTCACCGCCGACCACCAACTCGACCTGTTCCTCAGCTACTCGTCCGTCTCCGCCGCCATCGGCAACCCCGGGCAGGCCGCCTACGCCGCGGCCAACGCCTACCTCGAAGCGCTCGCCCGGGCCCGGCGGGCCGCGCGGAAGCCGGGCACGGCTCTGGCCTGGGGCCCGCTGAGCGAGACGGGGTACGTCGCCCGCAGCGGCATGGAAACGGCGATGACGGACCGTGGCCTCGAACTCCTCACGCCCACCGAAGCGTTCGCCACGGCCGACCTGTTGCTGTCGGCGGGCACGGACGTCGCCGTCGCCGGAGCGGGCCGGTACCGCTGGGGCGTGGCCCGCCATCTGCTGCCCGCCCTGGCCACCCCGCGCTTCGGCCTCCTCGCGCCGCCGTCCTCGGAGATCTCCCCCGACGCCCGTGCGGAACTCCTGCGTTCGCTGGCCGAGCAGTCCGAGGAGGAGGCCCTGCGGACGATCACCGAGCGCCTGACCCATCTTTTGGCAGCGGTGCTACAGACCGACGCGGCCGACATGGACCCGACCCACCCCGTCGACGACTTCGGCCTCGACTCGCTGCTCAGCATGCAATTCCTGGTCCAGGTACGGGACTTCTTCGCCATCCGCGTCGCCCCGGCAGACCTCGCCACCAACGGCCGCACCCTCACCCACCTGGCCCACCTGGTCCACCAACGCCTCCCCACCCCCAACTGACCCGAACCCCACCCCAACAGCCCCCACCAGAAACCACTTGCCCAAGGCCCACGGCACGCCGCGAAGGGGCGCGAGGCTGTATCAATATGCGGCTCCGCCGCGCGACCGCGCCCAGCCCCCACGGCGCCGCACCCAAACACAACCAAAACTCACCGTGAACTACTTGCCCAAGGCCCACGGCACGCCGAAAAGGGGCGCGGGGCTGTGTCAATATGCGGCTCCGCCGCGCGAGCGCGACCAGCCCCCACCGGAAACCACTTGCCCAGGCCCACGGCACGCCGGAAAGGGGCGCGGGGCTGTGTCAATATGCGGCTCCGCCGCGCGAGCGCGACCAGCCCCCACGGCGCCGCACCCGAAGTCAACCGCCCCACAACGGAGTTGAAGCCCACCGGACGTGAAGTCCACCCGGGCTTCAGCCCACTCAGCCCGTGTAAGGGTTCCAGCGACCGAAGCGGGCCATCACCTTGCGAGCCGCCTCCTCATCGAGCCCCAGGGCCGCCGCGGCCTGCTCCGGGGTCGTGTCCCAGCGGGCCTCACGAGCCGGCCAGTACCCGACCTGCACAGCAACGACCTCCATCCGACGAACCGCCCGCAGCGCGGCCAGCGGCGAGGACTTCGCCAACTTCTCGATCTCCCGCTCCAGTTGGCCCAACAGCACAGTGACCGTCTCCGGCAACGGCACCGCCGACCGCTCCACCTCCTCGGCATGCGTGTCCCACTCCCGCATACACGCGTCCGCCGCGTCATCACCCGCCTCACCGAAGTCCCGGTCGCCGATCTCGTCCCAGTCCAGGGGCCGTTCCTCGCCGGTCCAGCCGCAGGAGCACACCGCGCGCAGCGCCGCCGCTCTCGGCACGTGCGAGAACCGTCCGTCGTAGACGCTCCACTGCGAGATCTCCGACCCGCCCGTGCCCGACATCATCCCGAAGAAGGCGGGAGGCGGAACGGTGCCGTCGGCCAGCAGCACCCCCACCGCACCCTCGTGCGAGGCCCCGAACTCCTCCGTCGTCCACGTCTCACGCTCGCCCATGACACCTCTCCACCCGCTGCCCAGCCCCCCGCACGCCCCGGACGGGGCTCACGAACGACGATCCCGCAGCCCGCCGACCCGCACTACCGAAACGCGCGAAGAGAAGAAGTTGTCCGAGCTGTCCAGGCCCGGAAGACCCCGACCCGAAGAGACCTCTGGGACCCGTGAGACCTGTGGGACCTGTGGGGCCGCAGAGGTCGATCCGGCCGGTCGGCCCAGTGCAGAAACGCTCCGGCTTCCCCCCTCCCTGTGACGCGCCGTGCGCCCGCGTCACCCCTTCCGCCCCGTCGGCCACCATCCTCTGGCCCGGCCGCGCCCCTGGCGGCCGCCGAACCGAAGGACGACCCATGCGCCTCACGCACACCCGTGTCCGAGCCCTCCTGGTGGCGGTCTGCGCCGCCGGAGTCGCCCTGACCACCGTCCCGGCCGCCCAGGCCGCACCGCAGGCGAACTGCCGTTACTACTACACGAGTTTCTGGCAGGGCCCCAACGGTGAGACCACCGGAAGCGGCAACTGCGCGGAGGGCGACACCGACCCCGAGGGCCGCGTCTGCGAGAACGGCTGGTGGGTCGACAACCGGCAGGACGACGAGCAGTGGTGACACACCCCGCCCGGCCGAGCTAGCACCCCTCACGATCCCCCCACGTCCGCGGCCTCGACCGGCGAACACTCGCTGGTCGGGGCCGCTGTCATGAACCGGGGGCGACCGTCCCGGACCCGGCGGCGACGAGGCCGTCCGGCGGCGGGGAGCCGCACCGAAGCGCGGCATAATGACCGCTTCGGGACTGCGCCGGAGGCGGTTGTGAGGGGCCGGACAGCTGGATGACCGGATGAGTGGAGAGCGGGGAGTGTTCAGGTGAGTGCGTACCGGCATGCCGTGGAGCGGGTCGACAGTTCCGATGTGGCGTGCGGTGTCGTGCTCCACTCCGCGCCGGGTTTCCCCGCTTTCCCCGTCCGGCTGGCGACCGAGATCTTCCTACGGGCGCTGGCCCGGCTTCCGGTCAACGGTCCGGTGACGCTCTGGGACCCGTGCTGCGGCAGCGGTTACCTGCTGACGGTGCTGGGGCTGCTGCACCGGGGCGCGCTGCGCGGGGTGATCGGCTCCGACGTGGACCCCGCCCCGCTGGAACTCGCGGCCAAGAATCTCGCCCTGCTCTCCCCGGACGGGCTGAGCGCACGCGAGCGGGAACGGCGTGAGCAGAGCGAACGGTTCGCGAAGCCTTCCTACCTGGAGGCCGCGCAGGCCGCCGGTCGGCTGCGGGAACGGCTGACGGCGAACGGCGGTGCGCTGCCGTTCACTCTCCGCGCGGCGGACGTCTTCGATCCGGGTGCGCTGGCCGCCGTTGTCGCCGGGTCCGCGCCCGATGTCGTGCTGACCGATCTGCCGTACGGGGAGCGGACGCACTGGGACGGGCAGGTGTCCGACCAGCCGGTGGTGAGCATGGTGCGATCGCTCGCGTCGGTGCTGCCCCCGCACGCGGTGATCGCGGTCACCGACCGCAGCCGCAAGATCCCGGTGGCCCCGGTGCCGACCCTGGAGCGGCTGAAGATCGGGACGCGCTCGGCCGTGCTGGTCCGGGCCTCCGAGGTGCTGGACGCCTGTTCCTAGGCGGGAGTGCCGAACGCGGGCCAGGCCCAACTACCCCGTACCGTGAGGGGAGTTGACCTGCTCATGGAGTCGTTGTGGCCCGGCGGCCGATCCGTTGCCGGAGAGCTTCGTAGAGGATCGCGGTGGCGGCGTTCGCGGCGTTCAGGGAGCTGGCGGCACCGGCCATCGGGATGCTGACCGTGAAGTCGCACAGGCCGCGCCAGCTGTTGCTGAGCCCGGAGGTCTCGTTGCCGATGAGCAGCAGGGTCGGCTGGGTGAAGTCGAAGTCGAACACCTCGCAGTCACCGTGCTCGTCGGTGCCGACCAGGACGATCGGCGTTCCGGCGGCCCGGCGGGTGTCGGCCCACTCCATCACCTCGCCCGGTGACGGCACCCGGACGGCGGGCAGCGAGAACAGTGAACCGGTGCTGGATCGCACGGACTTGGGGTCGTAGACGTCGGCGGCGTGCCCGGCGACGATCAGACCGTGGGCGCCGAGGGCGTCCGCCGAGCGGAGGATGCTGCCGATGTTCCCGGGGCTGGTGGGCCGGTCGAACAGGACGCCGAGGAAGTCGTCGGGGACGCTGATCCGGGCGAGGTCGTCGGCGGGCATCTCCACGACGGCGACGATCTCGGGCGGGGCCTCGCTCTTCTCGCCCAGCTCCATGAGGAGTTCCGGGGCCATCGCGATCTGCTCGGTCCGCACCGAACGGAGCAACTCCCGCGCCCACGTGGACAGTTCGCGTTCGCCGTCGTAGAGGAGCGTGCGGACGGGCCAGCCGCGTTCCACGGCGAGGGAGATCGGGCGGACCCCCAGGACCAGGAACTCTCCGGCGCGCGTGCGCTTGTTCCGGTTGCCGAGCAGGGCCTGCCACTGCTGGAAGCGGGCGTTGCGCGAGGTGATCCGCTGCACCGCCGGCACCCGCTCTCCACGTGACCTCGACATTCCCGAAACCCTAGCGGCCACCCCACCCCCGGGCAAAACACCTCCGCGCCGACGCATCCGGGGCCCCACGAGGACACCGGTCCCGGCGGGCCCCCGCCCCGGCCGAGCCGACCGCGCCTGAGCGGGGCGACCCGCGTGCATGCCGGGCCGCCTCGCTCAACCGCCGTTACAGGATGCCGAGTTGGCGCAGGTCTGTCGGGTACTTGGTGATCAGCTCCGGGGACAGGTGGGGGATGTTCTTGTCGTCGCCGATGCCCGCCTCGCGGACCGCCTTCTCGAAGCGGTCGGCCGGGATGATCGAGCCGGCGAGCGGCTCGTCGGGGTGGGCGAAGGCGTGCAGGAGGGGCAGCAGCGACTGCTGGCGGCGGGACTCGGGCAGGGCGCGCAGGGCCGTTTCGAAGCGGGCGAACCAGTCGTCGTAGTCGTCGACGCGCCGGATCGGATGACCGGCCTCGGTCAGCCAGTCGACGAACGTGTCCAGCGAGACGCCGTCGTCGTGCGGGTTGACGACGTTGTAGGTCCGGTAGCCGTCGGTGGCGTGGGCGCCGAGCGTGTTGACGGCCTCGGCGACGAAGTCGGCCGGCAGACCGTCGTAGTGCGCCCGCTGCCGCTCGCCCGCCAGACCCGTGCGGTAGAAGGAGCCCGGCGCGATCCCCGTCGTGACCAGGCTGAACAGCAGCCGGGTGAACAGGTCGGGGACGTTGAGCTGGCCGGTGTGGCGGCGGTGGGCGAGGATCATGTCGGAGCGGAACACCGTGACCGGCAGCCCGTACGCCTGGTGGGCCTCGCGCAGCAGGACCTCACCGGCCCACTTGCTGGTCGAGTAGCCGGTGGCGTACCCGTCCGAGAGGACGCGGACGGGGCTGACGTCGCGGATGTCGGCCCACTCGTCGAGCCGCGCCGGATCGAGGTCGCTGGCCACGCCGACCGTCGAGAGATACGTGACCGGCTTCAGCTTCCCGGTGAGGGCGAGCCGGATCAGCTCGGCGGTGCCGACGACGTTGGGGCCGAACAGCTGGTCGTAGGGCAGGACATGGTTGACCAGGGCGGCCGGGTGGAGGACGAGGTCGACGTCGGCGGCGAGCCGGTCCCAGGTCGCGACGTCGAGCCCGAGGCGTTCCTGCCCGATGTCCCCGGCGAGCACCTCCAGGTGGCGGTCGGCCAACTCCCGGTAGCGGGCGAGGAGTTCGGTGTCGCCGCTGTCGAAGGCGCTCTCCAGCCGGCGTCGGGCGTCCGCGTCGTCCCGGCCGCGTACGACGGTGACGAGGCGGCCGCCGGTGGTGGCGAGCCGCTCCAGCCAGTCCAGGCACATGAACCGGCCGAGGTAGCCGTTGGCGCCGGTGAGCAGCACCGTCCGTACGGCGTCCTGCGCTGTGGGGCGCGGGAGTTGGGCGGCGCCGCTCAGGGTGGCGGCGTCGATGAACTTCTCCAGGGTCAGATCGGCGGCCCGCGCCTCGGGGCTGCCGGGGCCGTGCACACCGGCGACCGAGGGGCGCTTGGCTCCCGAGGTGCGCTCGCTCTCGATGTGGTCGGCGATGGTGCGCAGGGTGCTGCCGGAGCTGAGCAGGAGGCCGACGGGGACCTCGGTGCCGAAGATGTCCTGGAGCAGCCGGGAGAAGGTGAGGGCGGAGAGGGAGTCGACGCCGAGGTCGGTGAAGCGGGCGGTGGGAGCGAGGTCGGCCGGTGCGCAGCCGAGCAGGGCGCTCGCACCCCGGCAGATGGTCTCGAACACCGGCTGCTGCGGGCCCGCTTCGCGCAGCGCGCGCAGGGCGTCCTCCTGGCCGTCGGCGAGCTGCTCGTAGAGGGCTTCGAGCCGCTCGCCGTACCGTTCCTTGAACCGGGGGTGCAGGTTCTTGCCGATCTCCGACAGCAGGCCGCCCTCGATGCTGAACGGCTCGGTCTCCACGAGGAAGTCGCGCGGGATCTCGTACGGCTCCAACTCCGCCTGCCGGGCCATCTGTTGCAGCGATTCGCTGATCGCGCGCCGGAGTGCGGCGGGGCTGTCGGCGCCTTCAAGCGCGTCCTCGGTGGGGACGACCACGGCGAGCAGGTAGGCGCGCCGGCTGTTGCCGTAGACGTAGATCTGCCGGACGAGCGGGCTGTTGACGAAGAGGCTCTCCAGGCGGGAGACGGTGACGAACTCGCCCTGGGCCAGCTTCAGTACGTTGTTGCGGCGGTCCACGTAGACGAGCCGGTCCGGGGCGGTCTCGGCCATGATGTCGCCGGTGCGGTAGAAGCCGTCGGCGTCGAAGACCGCGGCCGTCGTCTCGGGGCGCCGGTAGTAGCCGGGGGTGGCCATTCGCGTCTTGAGCAGCAACTCGCCCCGGGGGTAGGGCCGGTCGGAGGTGAGGTAGCCGAGTTCGGGGACGTCGACGAGCTTGTACTCGATGACCGGGGGCCGCTGCACGACCGAGTTGAACATGACGAAGCCGGCCTCGGTCGAGCCGAAGGAGTCGTTCATGGGCAGCCCGAGGCAGGACTCGACGAACGCCTTCAGCTCCGGCGCTATCGGCGCGCTGCCGCACTGCAACTCACCCACCCGGTCGCCGAAGAAGCGCTCGCGTAGATCCGCCCTGACCGCCGCCTCCAGCTCCGCCCGGTCGGTGAACTCCCCTGCCCTGCGCACCGTTTCGCTCTGGAACTCCTGGAAGAGCGTGTCGCAGACGCGCGGCACGAGCAGCAGCCGGGTCGGCCGGACGAGCGCCATGTCGTCGAACAGGGTCGACGCGTCGCTCTTCGCGGTGAAGTACGAGACGCCGCCCCGGCCCAGGCCCGCGTAGAGGGTGACGCGGGCGGCCACATGGCTCATCGGCATGTAGTTGACGCCGATGGAGGGCAGTCCCTCCCGGCCCGGGCCCCAGCCCAGCCAGAGGCAGCGCAGCATGTACTCGGTGTAGATGGCGCCCTTCGGCGCGCCGGTGGAGCCGGAGGTGTAGATGAGCAGCTTCATCGCGTCGTCGGCCGACGGGGGCGGGGCGACAGGCGGCAGGGCGCGGCCGCGTTCGGTGACGGCGGTGAGGGCGTCGATCGCGCTCAGCCCGGCGTCGGCGAGCCGGGCGCGGGCGGCCTCGAACCGCTCCCGCTGCTCGTCGACCTCGGGCCGGTAGTCGAAGACGACCAGACGCGGCCTGGGCTCGCTCAGCAGCACCAACTCAACGGCGCTGTCGAGGAGTTCGGCGCTGGTCGCGAGGATGCGCGGGCGGGTCTCCTCCAGGATGGGCGCCAGCCGGGTGAGGGAGGCGCTCGACTGCAACGGCACGGAGACCGCGCCCGCCCGCAGGCAGGCGAGGTCGAGGGCGGCGTAGTCGACGCTGGTGAACCCGTACTGGGCGACGAAGTCCCCTTCGTTCAGGGGGTGTTGGTCGTTGCCGCGCCATTCGGCGGCGATCGCGCCGGCCCGTTCCCAGATCTCGCGGTAGCTGAGGGTCTCGAAGCGGGGCAGCAGCCGGAGGGTGGTCCGGCCCGTCGCCGGGTCCGTCACCGTCTCCGTCGCCCGTTCACCGAAGGCGGGGCGGTCGGCGTATCCGTCCATGACGGTGGAGACGAGGCCCAGCAGGCCGCCTTCGCTGTCGGGCAGGGCGGCGCTGACGGACGGCAGGGACAGCGTGGCGCGCGCCTGCTCGTCGTCCACGAACGGACCGGACTCGGGTACCGAGGACACGAGTTCTCACCGACTTTCCATGAGGCATCAGGGGAGGTGGGGCGGTGGGGCATTCCATGAGAGGGGCCCGCACGGTGGGGCGCGCGGGTCACGTGGGAGGAACGGCGTACGCGGGGTGGGGCATACGGCTTGCTCGGGGTGGAGCGGAGGCACCTGGACGCCGGACAGCGGGGCCGTGCGTACCGCGTCGCGCACGTGCCACGGGGTGCATGCGCCGCAACGGGGCACTCGCACCGCAACCCGCCTACGGGCAACAGGAGTTGGGGCGCTCGTGGCCGGGCGCTCCGCCGGGCCCCGTTGCCGGGGCGCGGTGGGGAACTGGCACGCTGGAGCCCCTGTCGCCAGGGGCGCGGTCGAGGCTCGCGCCCGTCACCGGCACGGTGGGCCGGAGAGGGAGGGAGGGAGCGGGGGTGGGGAGTAGCGGCGGGGCGGCGGGGCGGGCGGGCCGTCCGCCTGCTCGGCTAGGTGCGTGAGGGCGGGTAGGCGGGGCGTGCCGTCGGGTGAAGTGGCTCGTGTGCTGTGTCGGTGGGGGGAGTTGACACAGTGCCTCCAGACGCGAATCTCCGTGTACCCAACAACCATCCTTTTTTCGTTACGTGCCTGTCAAGTAAAGCAATGGCAAGCTACTCTGATCGGATGCGCGAGATGGCCGAAAACGACAAGGCGAGCGGCGCCGAGGCCAAGGTGCGCGGCAGGCCGCGCGACCCGGCCGTGGAGAAGGCGATCCTCCGGGCGACCGTCGAGCGTTTCGCGTCGGACGGGTACTCGCGGATGACCATCGGTGACATCGCGGCGGACGCCGGTGTCACCCGCCCCACCGTCTACCGGCGCTGGGCCAACAAGCACGACCTCGTGGTGGACGCGCTCGACTTCAACTACCAGGAGGAACGGGAGCGCAACCCCATCGCCCCGCTGGAGGAGCTGCCCCCGGCGGAGGCGCTGCGCAAGGCGCTGGAGTACGCCGCTCCGTTCGGCGCGTCCGGCCGCGGCATGACCGTCATCGGGAACGTCCTCGCCGAGGCCAAGGTCACCCCGGGCCTGGTGGAACTGGTGCGCCGGCACGCCGTCGCCCCGCGCGTGCAGCCCCTGATCGACACCCTCCGCCGGCTGTGCAAGGAGGGCGCCCTGCACCCGGACACCGACGTGCAGGTCATCGCGGACATGATGATCGGCAGCTTCTACTCCTCCTACCTGCGCGGCGGCGGCGAGGACCCCCAGCTGCCGGGCCGGGTCGTCGCCGCGATCTGGCCGGTTATCGCCGGTCAGGAACGGTGACACGGGGCCACGGAACGGGTCCCAGGGGGCGCCGCCGCCCGAACCCCCGCACTCCGGGCCCGCCCCGTACGCCCCGATAGCATCAAGGGAAACGGCGGACGAAGCAGCGGCGACAGCACGCTCGGGCACGGGGGACGGACGACGGTGACGGGTGGGGCGGCGCGGTTGCGGGTACCGGTGGGCGAGGACGCCGAGCGATGGGTCACCCGCACGGGATGTCACCGGGTCCTGTTCGTCGTGCACAACGTGACGTCAGCGACCCGGCTGCTGGACGTCATCCCCCTGCTGCACAGCGACCTCCGGGTGCAGATGTTCGCCACCTGCACGGGCTCCTCGCCGTTCCTCGCCGGGGTGCCCGAGCTGCTGGCCCGGGCGGGGCTCCCGGTGCTGCCCTGGGAGCAGGCCAAGGACACCACGTTCGACCTGGTGGTGTCCGCGAGCTACGGCGGCGAACTCACCTCCCTCCAGGGCAAGTTGACCGTCTTGTCCCATGGCGTCGGATACAATAAGAGACTGGCCACACCAGCCACCAGCCACCAGCCACCAGCCACCAGCCACCAGCCACCAGCCACCAGCCACCAGCCACCAGCCACCAGCCACCAGCCACCAGCCACCGGTTTTCGGGATGTCGGGGGAATGGGTGCTGGAGAACGGCCGGCCGGTCGCCGATGCCACCGTGCTGTCCCATCCGGAGCAGGTGGACCGGCTGCGCGAGGCCTGCCCCGAGGTGGCGCCCACCGCCGTGCTCGCGGGAGACCCGTGCTTCGACCGTATCCTCGCCGCACTCCCCCAACGTGACCGTTTCCGGCGGGCGTTGGGCGTGGGGCCGGGGCAGCGGCTGATCGTCGTCAGCTCGACGTGGGCGCCGCGTTCGCTCTTCGGCGGGGCGGGCGGCGACGCGGAGTCGGGCACGGACGACCTGCTGCCGTGGCTGCTGGCCCGGCTGGCGGCGGAGCTGCCGGTCGACGAGTACCGCACGACGGCCGTCCTGCACCCCAATATCTGGCACGGCCACGGCCCCGGGCAGGTCCACGCCTGGCTGGACGGCGCACAGCGCGCCGGTCTCGAAACGGTCCCGCCCCTCGACGGCTGGCGACAGGCCCTGATCGCCGCCGACTGCGTCCTGGGCGACCACTCCAGCGTGACGTACTACGCGGCGGCGATCGGCGTGCCCGTCCTGCTCGGGGCGTTCCCGCAGGCGGACCTGGACCCGCACTCCCCGGTGGCCGAACTCGGCCGCACCGCACCCCGGTTGGACCGGCGTGGCAGTCTCCGCGCCCAACTCGACCGGGCCGTCGCCGCGCACGACCCCGGCCGGTACAAGGAGCTGACGGACCAGACCAGTTCCGCACCGGGCGAGTCGGCCACGCTCCTCCGGCGCCTGTTCTACGGCCTCATGGACCTCCCCGAGCCCGGCAGCCGGCCCGCGCTGCTCGACCCGCTGCCCCTGCCGCCGTTCCGCCCGGCCCGCGTCACCGCCCCGATCCGCGTCCTGACCGGGGCGATCAGCGCGGCGCCGCCGGAGGTCACCGTCGTCCGGTACGCCGTCGTCGGCGACGAGCCCGACCCGGCGGAGCACCCGGCGGCATGGGTCGACGCCGCGCACACGGTGGTCGACGAGGAGACCCGGGAGACCGGCCGACTGCGCGTCGCGGACATCGTCGTCCGGCGTGCGGACGCGGCCGATCCGCGGCTCGGGCCACCGGCCGCCTGGACGGCGGAGGCGCTCGACCGGTATCCGCACTGCGGTCTGGTCGCCTACGTCGACGGCCCTGACCGCTGCGTCGTCCGCACCCGCGACGGACGGCTGGTGCGGCTGTCGGCCGCCCCGGACGCCGAGGGACGGCCCGACCTGTGCGACCCGGCGCTCCACGCCTCCGCGTTCTACGCCTGGACGGTGAACGGCGGGGCGGCGGACGTCCCCGAGATCGGCGTGCGGACCGGTGCCACGACGCACCACGTCACCGTCGAGGCGCTCCCCTCGTCCTGAACGGCCCTCACAATTCCGCGAGTTGGGCGCGGACGCGGGCCAGGGCGAGCTGGTCGCCGGTCTCCTCGAAGCAGGCGACGGCGGTCCGCAGATCCTCGGCGGCCAACTCCGGTCGGCCACAACGGCGGTGGCAGCGGGCGCGGGCCTCGACGGCGTCGGCGAGTTGGAGTCCGGCGCCCGCCTCGGTCATGGCGTCGACGGCCGAGTCCAGGCAGACGCGGGCGAGTTCGGGGTCCCCGGCCGTCAAGTGGGCGTCGCCCAGGCTCATATAGACGCGGCCCGCGTTGTAGGAGTCGCCGCCGGGCAGGGCGCGGAAGCGGGCGAGGGCGTCGTTGAGCCGGGTGAGAGCGGCGGGGAACTGCCCCTGCCTGGTCTGGGCGCGGCCGATGTGGTGCTCCAACAGGGCGGTGGCCCGCGGCACATCGGCCCGGCCGTCCTCACCCTCACCGATCCTGCTGAGGATCACCTGCGCCTCCTCGAAGCACCGCTGGGCCGCCTCGAACTGCCAGGTCCGGAGGTTCAGCAGCCCCAACGCCTCGACGGCGGTGGCCTCGCCCCGGTGGTGTCCGCACTCCCGGTCGGCGGTCCGGGCGTGCTCGAAGGCGTCCCGGGCGTCGTCGGCCTGGCCAAGTCCCATGTGCCCGAAGCCGAGTTGGGTCCACATCCGGCCCACGGAACGCGGGTCGCCGAACTCGGCGGCGTGCCTGCGCGCGGCCTCGACCCCGAGCCGATGGGTGTCGACCCACTGGGTGTGGAAGCCGAGCAGCAGATGCAACCCCCACATGGCTTCGCAGAGTTGCCAGACGAGGTCGTCGCAGTCGTGCTGGGCGGCGGCCCGGATGACGGCGGCGAGGTTCTCCCGTTCAAGCCGCAGCTGTGCGAGGGCCCGCTTGCCGTCGGCCGGGTCACGCTGCTCGGGCAGGGTGAGGCGCTGGTAGGCGGGGCCGAGGCGCCAACGCAGCGGCATGACACGGAAGTCGGCGCCCGCCGCGAACCGCAGCTGCCCGACCGCCACCCGGCGGACGGCGGCCCTCATGCGGTGGGGGCCGTCCTCGGTGACGGCGAGCCCACGGGCGTGCGCGCGGGTCAGATCGTGGAAGCGGTACCGCTCCTCACCGACCTCCTCCAGCAGATGCGCCCCCGCCAACTCCTCCAGCAGCGACCGGACTTCGCCTTCCCCGACACCGGCGGCCTGCGCGGCCAGCGGGACGGTCACCGTCGGCCAGCTGCCCACCGCGAGCGCCCGGTACAACGCGGCGCAGGCCGGGGTCAGTTCGCCGTAGGCGACATCCTGGGCGAGCCGGACGGGGTCGGACGTACCGGGGTCGGCCATGGTGTCGCCCTCCTCGTCGGGGCCGCGCGTCCCGGACAGTTGGCGCGCGACGCGTTCCCAGGTCAGATGTTCCCGGACGGCCAGCCTGGCGCCCGTCGTGCACACGGCGAGGGGCATGCCCCCGGTGCCCTCCGCGACGGCCCGCACCACCGCGTCCGGCGCGGGCGCCCGGTCACCGCCGACGACCCGCCTGATCAGACGCACGGCGTCGTCCGTCGACAGCGGCCGCAGCGCCAGCGGCCGGGCCCCGTACTCGCTCACCAGCCGCCCCGGCCGGTGCCTGCTCGTGACCAGCACCAGCGACCCGGACGACGCCGGAAGCAGCGGAACGACCTGCGCGTCACTGTGCGCGTTGTCCACAACGACGATCAGGCGCCGGTCGGCCGTGCAGGCGCGGTACAGATCGCGTTGCCGTGCCTCGTCGCCCGGCACCATCGCGGCCGGTACCCCGAGCCCCTCAAGGAACCGCGCGAGCACGTCGGACGGCGCGAGGGCGGTCCCGGCCGAGGCGCCGTTCAGGTCGGCGAAGAGCCACCCGTCGGGAAACCGCTCGCCCAGCTCCGCCGCGCACCGCACGGCGGCGGCCGTCTTGCCGATGCCGCCGGGCCCGGTGAGAACGGCGATGGTGGGCGCCGTCGCCGCCCGCCCCTCCGTGTCCAGCAGCCCGGTCACCCAGTCGAGGACGTCGCCGCGGTCGGTGAACACCGGTGTGGTCGGCGGCAGCATCCGCGGCCGGGACGCCCCGGGCGCCACGGCGGGCACGGCACGCGGCGCCAACCACGAGGCCTCCCGCGCCCATTCGCCCACCTCACGCGCCAACGCGGGAGAGCTGCGGGCGAGTTCCATCAACTGCGCCACCGCAGCGGCCCGCTCGCCCTCGGTCGTGGGCAGCACGGGCACGGTCGCACCGCCGCGCGAACGGCCCAGCAGCTCATGGAGCCGCTCGGACATCCGTCTGCCGAACTCGCCCCCGGCCCCGGACAGCGCGCCCGAAGCGACGGTACCGACAGCCGAGAACGCCATCCCCATCAACGCTTCCACCGTGGACTCCCCCAACTCGCCTTTGCGGCAATGGTATCGACGCGATGCGGACGCCGAGCGGGGGAAGAGCGAGGGATGTCCGAGCGACCCACCCCCGCTCACGCCGCGAACGGCCCCCCTGCACACGGACGACCGTGTCCGATTGTTCCGTGAAGTCAGGTTACGTACTTCGTCCGACGCCTGACCGGAATTGACCTCTCACCGCGTTCACACACCCGGAATGAGACCCTCGTGCGACGCTGAAAGGAAGGCCCTCTCCAACTTCCCTCCCCCCACCAGCACTTCAGGGAGTTCCCCATGTTGCGCGGTATCGACGTGAGCGCGTTCCAGACGTCGTACGACACCGACGGTCTCTCCTTCGCCTTCGTCAAGGCGACCGAGGGGCGTTCGTACGTCAATCCCCGGCTCAGCTCCCAGACGAAGATCGCCCGGGACGCCGGACTCGTCGTCGGCTTCTACCACTTCCTGTGGCCCGGCAACCTCACCGCCCAGGCCGAGTACTTCGTCAAGAACGCCCCGGAGAAGGCCGGCGACATCCTCGCCGTCGACTGGGAGACCACCGGCGACGGGACGCACGCGACCAACGCGGAGAAGGACACGTTCATCCGCGCGGTGAAGAAGCTGCGGCCGAACAACAGAGTCGTCCTCTACTGCAACCGCAACTTCTGGCTGAACATCGACACCACCTCGTACGCGGGTGACGGTCTCTGGATCGCCGACTACGTCACCGCGGGCAAGCCCCGCATCAAGGCCGACTGGCTCTTCCACCAGTACACCAGCACCCCGCACGACAAGAACGTCGCCGACTTCGACGACCAGAGCGACCTGGAGGACTGGGCGAACCTCGACTGAGCCGGGTGCGGCCGAGCCGGGTGCGGCCGAAGGCGCCGCGCGGTCAGCCTCGGAAGCCTTCGGGGCGGGTCGGGCTCGCCTCCGCCAGCGCCTTCTCGACACCGGCCACGTCCGCGCGCAGCCCGTACACCGGCGAGTCCGGCTGCTGGCGCCAGGAGTCGTCGATGCCGCCCGCGTCCACGGTGTCGAAGCCGAGCGCGTCGATCAGCGCCCGCACCGTGGCCTTCGCGGCCTCGTCGTCACCGGCGACCGGGAGGGCGATGCGGTCGGCGGCACCGGCCGGACGGGGCCGGTCCAGCAGGTCCTGGGCGAAGGTGCCGTTGAACGCCTTGATGACGGGGTGCCCGAGGTGCTGTTCGGTCCAACGGCTCTCGGTGAGGCCCTCGTCCTCGATCGCGGCGATCCTGCCGTCGCGCTGCTGCGGGTAGTAGTTGCCGGTGTCGATCACGGCGACGCCGTCGGCCGCCCCGTCCAGCAGGCCGGACGGCAGCCCCGGCACGGCCTTCAGCGGGACCGTGACGACGACGATCTCGGCGCCGCGCGCCGCCTCCTCGGCCCGCACCGGTGTCGCACCGGTCTCCTCGGCGAGGGCCGTCAGGGTCCCTGGGCCACGGGAGTTGGCGACGGAGACGTCGTGCCCGAGGGCGGTGAGCCGCCGGGTGAGATTGCCGCCGATGTTGCCCGCGCCGATGATGCCGATCTTCATGGTTCGCCTCGCCCTTCAACGCTGTGCTCGATGGGATGGTGCGTGGGCCGGGAGCCGGTTGCCGCGCTCCGCACCCCACCAACCTCTCCCCCGGCCACGCTATTCCGCCCGCCCGCCGAACGGGTGACCGTCGCCGCACCCCTCCCCGAGCAACCTCAACGTCTCCGTCAACTCCCGCGTCAACACGGCCACCGCGCCCTCCTCGTCGCCCTCGATGACCGCCCGCACCAGGGCCGCATGGGTGTCGTCGTGGACCTGGGGATCGGCTGCGCGCAGCGGCAGCAGGGCGAGCAGCGCGGTCAGCCCCTCCCGCAGGGACGGCGCGAAGTCGGCGAACAGCGAGGTCAGCAGCGGGTTGTGGGCGGCGGCGACCACCGCAGCGTGCAGCGCGATGTCCGCCTCGACGAACGCCGCGTCGTCCGCTCCGGCCGCCGCCCGCCGTCCGGCCAGCGCGGCCCGCAGCGCCGTCGCGTCCTCGGGCGTACGCCGGTGCGCGGCGAGCCGGGCCGCGTGCACCTCGACGGCCATCCGCACCTCGTACACCTCGCTCACCGCCGCCCGCCGCAGCCGCGTCGGCCAGTCCGTGACCGGTTCGACGGCGATGACGAAGACACCGGCGCCCTGCCGGGGCCTGACCAGACCGGCACCGGCCAGCGCGCGCACCGCCTCCCGGACCGTGGAACGGCCCACGCCCAGCTCCTTGGCGAGGGTCGTCTCACCGGGCAGCCGGGTGCCGACCGGCCAGTGCCCCCCGGCGATCTGGGCACGCAGCCGGTCAGCGGCCTGTTCGACCAGCGGGCTGGGCCGAAGGATTCCGAGCGACGGCACGGACATGAGGGCGCCCTTCCACTGATCCGAGTGCAACTTGTCTGAGGAGCTGAGGGGTGGATAGCGTACCGGGATGATGAGCGAGGTACTGCGCGCCGAGGACGTCCACGTCGTGCGGGACGGGCGGCCGATCCTCCAGGAGGTCTCCCTCACCGTGCGGGCCGGTGAGCACTGGGCCCTGCTCGGGGCCAACGGCGCGGGCAAGTCGACGTTGCTCCAGCTGCTCGGGGCGCTGACGCATCCGACGCGCGGGACGGTGGAGGTGCTGGGGCGGCGGATCGGGCGGGTGGATCTGCGGGAGCTGCGGACGTTCGTCGGTCATGTCGATCCGCGGCATCCGCTGAGCGAGCCGCTGCGGGTGCGGGACGTCGTCCTCACCGGGCTCACCAACTCCGTTGCCCCGGTGCCGCGTTGGCGGCCGACGGCGGAGCAGGAGGCGCGGGCCGACCGGCTGATCGACACCCTCGGCCTCGCGGAGCGGCGGGAGGCGCGCTGGCCGACGCTCTCGCAGGGGCAGCGTGGGCGGGCGCTGATCGCGCGGGCGTTGATGCCGGAACCCCGGCTGCTGCTGCTCGACGAACCGGCGACGGGGCTCGATCTGCCGGGCCGCGAGCAGCTGATCGGGGCGTTGGACGCGTTGCGCGCGGAGCATCCTCGGTTGGCGACGGTGCTGGTCACCCATCATCTGGAGGAGCTGCCTCCGGGGACCTCGCACGCGATGCTGCTGCGGGACGGGCGGGTGCTGGCGCAGGGGCCTGTGGACGGCGTCCTCACCGGCGATCAGGTGGGCACGTGCTTCGGTCTGCCGCTGGTGTTGGAGCGCGGCGACGGTCGGTGGAGTGTGCGTGTCCGGCGCCGGGTATGACGAAGGGGCGCCCGTACGGCCGTTCCGGCCCGGGCGCCCCTCTTCACCGGCTCACTTGCTCAGGTGCGTCCAGAACTCGTCGAAGGACAGCACCTTGTCGCCGTCGAGGTCACGGGACTTGATGATGGCCTCGGCGACCGACTCGGTGACGTTCCAGTCGCCGCCCTGGGCGAGGGCGGTCTTGAACTCGGCGGCGGTGATGAATCCGTCGCCGTCGGTGTCGATCCGCTGGAACTCCTTGCGTGCCTCTTCGATGTCCGCCACCGGACCGCCCCTTTGTTTCGTGTACACGTTGACGCAGCTCAGATTATCTGCCCGTACACACCAAAAACGCCGGGGGCGGGTGGCAGGGGTTTCTGGCCGACTGCGGCACCGTCGTGGCTGTCCGCGCAGTTCCCCGCGCCCCTTGAGCGCGATGCCCAACCGTCGACACCAAGCCAAGGACCCCCTTCGAACCAACGCCGACCGCAACGCCGGGATAGGGGCGCGGGGAACTGCGCGAGAAGCCCCACGGCGCCGCACCCGACCACGAACCCTCTAGGGCAGCCCCCACCGGGCCGGGCGCGACCCTCTGCCTCGTCCGGCGTTCATCAGCGAAGCGTCTAGCGGAAGATGCCCGTGTGGCCCAACGAGTAGCGGCCGGGCTGGGGATAGACCGCGAGGCCATGGGGCCCGCTGCCGACCTTGATGCGGGCGAGTTGCTTGCCCGTACGGGTGTCGAGGGCGTAGACCTCGGAGTTGTACCGCCCGGTCAGCCACAGCACCTTGCCGTCGGCGGAGACACCGCCCATGTCGGGACTGCCCCCGTTGGGAAGGTGCCACTTCTTCGCCACCTTGTCCTGGGCGAAGTTCCAGACGGAGACGGTGCCTTCACCCCGGTTGGAGATGTACATCTCACGGGAGTCGCGGCTGATGTACAGACCGTGCGCCCCCTTCCCGGTCCGGAGGAACGTCGGCTTGCTGAAGGTGTCCCCGTTCAGCACCCACATCCCGTCGGCCATCATGTCGGCGACATAGAACTTCTTGCCGTCCGGCGAGATCTTGACGTCCTGCGGCATCGCCCCGTGGAACGCCAGCTTCTGCTGCCCGATGACCTTCATCTTCTCGGTGTCGACCTTGAGGAGTTCGCCGCTGAACTCGCAGGAGACGATGAAGTACCGCCCGTCGGGCGAGAAGTCGGCGTGGTTGACGCCGTAGCAGCTGACCGGCACCGACTTCTTCACCTCCATCGTGTGGGCGTCGCGGAAGACCAGTTGGCGGTCGAGCGAGGCCATCACGACGGCGTACTTGCCGTCGGGCGTGAAGTACAGGTTGTACGGGTCGTGCACGTCGACCGGTTTACCGGCCTTGCCGGTCTTCGGGTCGATGGGGGTGAGGGTGTTGCCCTTGTCGTTGTTGACCCACAGCGTCTTGAGGTCCCAGGACGGCACGACGTGCTGCGGCTGGACGCCGACCGGGATGGTCTCGATGACCTTGTAGGTCGCGGGGTCGATGACGGTGACGGTGTTGGAGTTGGTGTTGGGGACGTAGATCCGGGAGGGGAAGTCCCGGACCACCGGCGAGAGCCGGCCGGGCCGGTCCGCCGCGTAGAGGTCGTGGGGGTCGAGGACGGGCGGCATGCCGGGCAGCCCGCTCGGCGCCTTCTTCTTGACGGGGGCGGGAACGGCGGCCTCGGTGCCGCGTGCCTCGTCGGCGGGGAGACGTCCGGCGCAGCCGCTCAGCGCGGCGAGCGCGACGGCCGCGGTGAGGGCGCGACGCAGGACGGTGCGGCTCAGGAAGGTGCGGTGCATCAGCTCAACAACTCCGTGGTGGTCACCGCGGACAGACCGCGGCGGTCGAGTTCCGTCAGAACGGCGGGGAGCGCGGCGGCCGTGTCCGGGTAACCGAAGTGCAGGCTCACCACGGAGCCGGCCCGGACCTGGCCGAGGATCGTGCGGGTGACGGCGTCGGCGCCCGGGCTCGTGTAGTCGAGGGAGTCGACGTCGTACGACAGGACGTGCGGGTATCCGGCGCCACCGGCCAGCCGTGCGACCAGCGGGGAGGCGCGGGCCGCGCGCGAGGGCCGGAACCAGGTGCCGATGGACCCGGTGAGCCGGTGCAGCCGGTCCGCGCACCCGGTGATCTCGGCGCGGGCGTCGGCCTCCGACATGGCGTTGATGTCGATGTGCCGTTGGGTGTGGTTGCCGAGGTCGTGGCCGCCGTCGAGGATGCGGCGGGCCATCTCGGGATGGGCGTCCAGCCAGCTGCCGACGGCGAGAACGGTGACGCGCGCCCCGTGTTTCTCCGCCGCGCTCAGCAGCGTCCGGGCGAGTCCGGGGTCACCCTGCCCATGAAAGGTGAGCGCGACCCGGGGCCGGTCCCGCGGCCCGTGGTCCACCTGAGCGGGCAGCCCCGGAAACCGCCGAGGAGCAGGCGCCGCACGCGGAACGGCAGCGGCATGGCGAGTAGCACTGGCCGAACTGGCAGCGCTGGCCGAACCGGAGGGGTGTCCGGCAGCCGGTGCACACCCGCTGCCGAACACCCCTCCCGCCACAACCCCAGCACCACCGAACAACACCACACGACGCTCAGTCGAAGTCACGCCCCCATTTAAGAACGCCCCACCACAAAACCCCCCGATTAACCCAAAAGGCGACAGAGTGCCCAACCTTCAAACAGACGCCCACAGCAACGCCAAAAAGGGCCGAGCTTCAAGCTGGCGCCGACAGCAACGCCGATAAGGGGCGCGGGGCTGTATCAATATGCGGCTCCGCCGCGCGGGCGCGACCAGCCCCCACGGCGCCGCAGCCGCGCCCACAACCCCACCCTCCCGCCCGTGGCGGACCCGCCTCACCCCGACGGAGTCACCCTCACCGATCCCCCACCCGCATCTCGAACCACGTCGTCTTCCCCCGGGGCAACAGATCGACCCCCCACCGATCGGCGAGCTTGTCGACAAGGAACAACCCCCGCCCGCTGACATCCGTCACAGCGACCGGCATCAGACACGGCAACCCCCGCGAGGGATCACGCACCTCCACCCGAATCCACCCCCGCCGCCGCTTCATCCGCAGCCCGAAGACCCGCGCACCGGTGTGCCGAACAGCGTTCCCGACCAGTTCGGAGACGAGGAGCACCGTGTCCTCGGTGAGCTTCGGACTGAGCTTCCAGTGCCGCAGGACAACGACCTGCGCAAGCCGCCGCGCCGTCGCCGCGGACTCCGGCCGGGACGGCAACGGCACCTCCGCGTCGGTGGGGTTCCCGAACAACTCCAGTGCCTTCAGGCCCCGTTCGTCCTCCACCGCGGGCGACCACCGCGCCGCGATCGCACGGCCGTCTCCCCGCGGCTGCCCGATGTCCTCCTCCAGCCCCGCCATGCCCCCATCATGGCGGGGCCCGGCGGACTCGGAGGCCGTTCCCGGGGAACGCGCCCCCCGGAACACCTCGGGGTGAGGCGGGCGTTCGGCATATGTCCCAGGCATCTCGGTGGCCGGGGCGACCGATCTGACCTGTGGTGGAGGCTCGGCTGGCGACAATCGACGGGCTCCCTCGACACGGCAGGCTTAAGGGCGTTTTAAGGCTCCCATAACCGTCCCTTCGAGGGACCCCGAATGAGACATCGCGTCAATTGCAAGCGCTTCCAAGGCAGTTCAGCGGAACGTCGCCTTGCCCGGGCCCTCCTCGACGAAGCTGCGCATCCCGCGCTCCCGGTCCTCGGTGGCGAACAGGCCCGCGAACCAGCTCCGTTCGAGAGCGAGCCCGGTGTCGAGGTCGGTCTCCAGGCCCGCGTCGATCGATTCCTTGGCGGCGCGCAGGGCGAGCGCCGGGCCCTTGGCGAGTCGCGCGGCCCACGCGTGCGCGGCGCTGTAGGTGTCCTCGGCCGGGACCACCCGGTCGACGAGGCCGAGGGCGAGGGCCTCGTCGGCCTTGACCATGCGGCCGGTGAAGATGAGGTCCTTGGCCTTGGCGGGGCCGATCAGCCGGGCCAGGCGCTGGGTGCCGCCGGCGCCCGGGATCAGGCCGAGCAGGATCTCGGGCTGGCCGAGCGTGGCGTTCTCGGCGGCGATGCGGAAGTCCGCGCAGAGCGCCAACTCGCAGCCGCCGCCCAGCGCGTAGCCGGTGACGGCCGCGACGACGGGCTTGGGGATGCGGGCGACCGCCGTGAACGAGTCCTGCAAGGCGCGCGAGCGCAGGACCATCGCGGTGTGGTCCATGTCCCGCATCTCCTTGATGTCCGCGCCGGCCGCGAACACCTTCTCCCCGCCGTGCAGGACGACGGCGCGGACGTCGTCGCGCCGGGCCGCCTCCTCGGCGAGGTCCTTGATGCGGTCCTGGATCTCCATGTTCAGGGCGTTCATCGGCGGGCGGTCGAGGCGGAGCGTGCCGACGCCCTCGGCGACTTCGAGTGTCACGGTCATGCCGCCAGGTTAACGACCACTCACGACAACGGGCCCGGTGCCGTCGGACAGCACGGCACCGGACCCGCCCAGGGGCGCTGCTGAAGCGTTACGCCTTCCACTTCTCCCAGGACATGTTCCAGCCGTTGAGGCCGTTGTCCGGGGCGACCGTCCGGTCGTCGGAGTTCTTCACGACGACCACGTCACCGACCATGGAGTGGTCGAAGAACCAGCCGCCGGGCAGCGCGCGGTCCGCGCCGCCCCGGGTGTCCTGGAGGCCGACGCAGCCGTGGCTGGCGTTGTAGTGGCCGAAGGCGCCGCCGCCCCAGTAGTTGCCGTGGATGAAGGTGCCGGAGGTGGTCAGGCGCATGGCGTCGGGGACGTCCTTGATGTCGTACTCGCCGCCGTAGCCGACCGTCTCGCCGTTCATGCGGGTCACCCGGAGCTTCTCGCTGATGACCATCTGGCCGTTCCAGGTCTCGTAGCCGGGCTTGCCGGTGGTGACCGGGACCGTCTTGACGACGCGGCCGTCCTGGGTGATCTTCATCGTGTGCTTCTTGGCGTCGACGACCGAGACCTGGTCGCGCCCGATGGTGAAGGACACCGTCTTGGACTGCGTGCCGTAGACGCCCGAACGGCCTTGCACACCATCGAGGTCGAGCTTCACGGTGACCTTGGTGCCGGACTTCCAGTAGTGCTCGGGGCGGAAGTCGAGGCGGTCGTTGCCGAACCAGTGGCCCTCGACATCGACGGCCGGTGACGTCGTGACCTTGATGGCCTTCTCGACGTCCCCGGGCGCGGTGATGCCCCGGCTGAAGCGGAGCGAGAACGGCATCCCGACGCCGACCTTCGAGCCGTCCTCCGGCGTGAAGGTGCCGATGAAGGTGTTCTTCGGCGTCAGCGTGGTGAAGCGGGAGTCCTTGGCGGTCTCCCGGCCCTCGGTGTCCTTGGCGACGGCGTGCACGGTGTAGGTGGTGGACGCCGCCAGATGCGTGTCCGGCGTCCAGCGCGTGCCCCCGGTGATCTTCCCCGCGACGTCGGCGCCCTTGCCGTCCTTGACCTGGACCCGCGTCAACTTCCCCTGGCCGACGTCGACATGGAGCGCCCCATCGGTGTCGACGGCCTTGCTGCCGTCCTTCGGCGCTATGGAGAGCACCGCCGCCGACCGCGTGCTCGCCGCGCTCCCCGCGTCCCCGTCCTTGGCCTTGCCGTCGGACCCGGAGTCCGAACCGCCCCCGCAGCCGGTCACGGCCAGCATCAGCGTCCCGAGCAGCAGGGCCGGCAGCGCTGTGCGGCGCCGTCCCCGCGCGTCAACCGACGCCCCCGATATCGGTCGCACGTTCACGATCTCTCCCCTCGACGGGCCTGGTCGGGCCCGCTCCCCGGCGCGTTCCACGCGCACATTGGCGCATATTAACCGCAAGGTTTTGAGGAAGTTGTGAGACCGAGGTCACCGTTCAGCGGCAACGCCGCCGATCATCATCTCCCGCCCCAGGAGCCTCACTTGACGGCGCCGCCCGCCGTCCACGCCCGCCAGGTCATGTTCCAGCCACCGAGGCCGTTGTCCGGGGCGATCGTCTTGTCCTTGCTGCGCGTGATCTCGACGACGTCCCCGACCAGGCTGCGGTCGAAGAACCATCCGGCGGGGGTGTCGGAGCTGCCGCCCTTGACGTCCCGGAGGCCCACGCACCCGTGGCTGACGTTCACATGGCCGGGTGCGGTCGGCGACCAGTAGTTGCCGTGCAGGAAGGTGCCCGAGTTGCTCAGCTTCATGGCGTGCGGGACGTCCGGGATGTCGTACTCGCCGCCGAACCCGACCGTGCGGCTGTTCATGCGGGTCACCTCCAGCATGTCCATCACCACCATCTTGCCGTTGTAGGTGGGCGTCTTGGGGGCGCCGGCGGTGATCGGGACGGTGGCGAGGAGTTCGCCGTCGCGCCGTACCTCCATGGTGTGTTCGGCGGCGTCGACCAGGGAGACCTGGCTGCGGCCGACGGTGAAGGAGAACGTCTTGTGCTGGAGCCCGTAGACGCCGGGGGCGCCCTCGACGTCCCGGAGCTTGACCGAGACGGTGACCTCGGTGCCGGGGCTCCAGTACCGCTCGGGGCGGAAGTCGAGGCGGCTCTTGCCGAACCAGTGCGGGCGGACCTCGACCGGCGGGCGGGCGGTGATGTGGACGGCGCGTTCGACGGCGGCCCGGTTCTCGATCTCGCGGCTGAAGTCCAGGGAGACGATCATGCCGGTGCCGACCGTGGAGCGGTTCTCGGGGGTGACATAGCCGATGAACCGTTCGTCGGGCACATAGGTGGTGAACGTGGTGTGCCGGGCCGAGCGGTGCCCGGCGTCGTCCACGGCGACCGCGTCGACGGTGTAGCGGGCGGCGAGGCCGAGACGCCGTTCGTCCGGTTCCCAGCTCAGGCCGTCGTCGGTGATGCGCCCCGCCACCTCCGTCTCCTGCGCGTCCTGCGCTCTGACCACCCGCACCGACTCCAGCCGCCCGTCGGGGACCCGCACCCGCAGCGTCTCGCTCGGCGCCACCCCCTTCGCGTTGTCGTCCGGGGAGATCCGGATGGCGTCCTCGGGGGCCGCCGGCCTGCCGAACGACCCACCCAGGCCGACCCCGCCGGAGCCGCCCGAGGTGCAGCCGGTGGCCCCGGCCAGCAGTCCTGCCCATGTCATGACGGCGGCCAGAGCGGCCCCCGCGCGCCGCGCGCGCCCGTGTACGTGCCTCACGGGGTGTGCAACGAGCGGAGCGGCTCGGGGGAAACGTGAGTGCGACGCGTGCTCTGGGCAGAACATGGGTGAGGACGAGGTGAAGGGGTGCGGTGACCGGGACGTCGCCCGCCCTTTTTCCGGCTCGTCCCCCGAGCCGTGGGAGGCTGACAGGTGTCCAGCGCAGCGGAGCGGGAGGCGGTGGCCCAGGAGCGCGACCGGCCTGCCGTGGTGAGGAACGGGACCCCGCGCAGAACACCGGGGGTGCCGGTGCGGCCGGGGGCGCCGACGCCGTTGGGGGCCCGGGTGCGGGTCGGGTCCGACGGGGTGGCGGGCACCAACTTCGCGCTGTGGGCGGGCGGCGCGGAGGCGGTGGAGCTGTGCCTGTTCGACGAGGGGGGCCGCGAGACCCGGGCGCCGCTGACCGAACTGACGCACGAGATCTGGCACGGGTTCGTGCCCGGCGTGGGCCCCGGCCAGCGCTACGGCTTCCGGGTGCACGGCCGTTGGGACCCGTGGACCGGCGGCCGCTGGAACCCGGCGAAGCTGCTTCTGGACCCGTACGCGCGTGCCGTCGACGGCGACTTCACGTTGCCGCCCGAGGTGTACGGGCATGTCAGGGACTGGCCTCAGCAGCAGGTCGCCGACACCGTCCGTGACGACCGTGACTCGGCGCCGTTCGTCCCCAAGGGTGTCGTCGTGCACGATGACGACGACTGGGCCGACGACACCCGGCCGAAGACCCCGTGGGCGGACTCGGTCATCTACGAACTGCACGTCAAGGGCTTCACCCGGGCCCACCCCGCCATCCCCGAGCAACTGCGCGGCACCTACGCCGGGTTGGCGCATCCGGCGGCGCTCGCGCATCTGGTGCGGCTCGGGGTGACGGCGGTGGAGCTGTTGCCGGTGCACCAGTTCGCGCACGAGGACCATCTGCTGCGCCGGGGTCTGAAGAACTACTGGGGCTACAACTCCCTGGGCTACTTCGCCCCGCACGCCGGGTACGCGGCCACCGGCACCACCGGGCAGCAGGTCGGCGAGTTCAAGCGGATGGTGCGCGCGCTGCACGCGGCCGGTATCGAGGTGATCCTCGACGTCGTCTACAACCACACCGCCGAGGCAGGTGAGTTGGGGCCGACGCTCTCCCTCAAGGGCATCGACAACCGCGGCTACTACCGGCTCCAGTCCGACGCCCGCCGCTACGCCGACTACACCGGCTGCGGCAACACCCTGCACGTCGTGCAGCCGCATGTGCTGCGCCTGATCACGGACTCGCTGCGCTACTGGGTGACCGAGATGGGCGTCGACGGGTTCCGTTTCGACCTGGCGGCGGCGCTGGCCCGCTCGATGCACGACGTCGACATGTTGTCGCCGTTCCTCGCGGTGATCGCGCAGGACCCGGTGCTGCGCCGGGTGAAGCTGATCGCGGAGCCGTGGGACGTCGGGTCCGGCGGCTATCAGGTGGGCGCGTTCCCGCCGTTGTGGACGGAGTGGAACGACCGCTACCGGGGCGCCGTCCGGGACTTCTGGCGGGGTGCGCTGCCCGATGTGCGTGACCTCGGCTACCGGCTTTCGGGCTCAAGCGACCTGTACGCGTGGGGCGGCAGGCGGCCCTACGCGTCCGTCAACTTCGTGACCGCGCACGACGGTTTCACCCTGCGCGACCTGGTCACCTACGAACGCAAGCACAACGAGGCCAACGGCGAGGCCAATCGGGACGGCAGCGACGACAACCGGTCCTGGAACTGCGGCGCCGAGGGCGAGAGCGACGACGGGCGCGTCCAGGCGCTGCGCAGGCGGCAGTTGCGGAACCTGCTGACGACGCTGCTGCTGTCGACGGGGGTGCCGATGCTGGTCGCGGGCGACGAGATGGGGCGCACCCAGGGCGGCAACAACAACGCCTACTGCCAGGACAACGCGCTCAGTTGGGTCGACTGGGGGCTCCTCGAAGAGCCCGGCTGGCGGGCGCTGACCGACCTGACCGCGCGGCTGATCGCGCTGCGCCACCGGCATCCGGTGCTGCGGCGCCGGGCGTTCTTCTCCGGCCGGGCGCACTCCGCCGACGGTCTGCGTGACCTGGCCTGGTTCACCGCGCGGGGCGCCGAGATGACCGAACGGGACTGGTACGCGCCGGCCGCGACGCTCGGCATGTACCTCTCCGGACGGGACATCCCGGGCCGGGACGAGCGGGGCGCCCCGATCGTCGACGACAGCTTCCTGGCGATCCTGCACGCCGGGGACGGTCCGGCGGCGTTCGTGCTGCCGGGGCCGCCGTGGGCAGAGCGGTACGAGGTCGTCGTCGACACCGCGCGGGAGGAGCAGGAGCGGGCGCCGGGCGAGGTGCACCGGGCGGGGTCGACGGTCAGTGTGCCGGCGCGGTCGGTGCTGTTGCTGCGGGTCGGCCGGGACAACGTTGCAGGCGCGTGAACTCCGGTCCGCACGCCTGGGCAGAGCCGGAGTCGGGTGATCAGACTGGGGCCGCCCCCCTGTCGTTCGACGTCCTCCGATGTCCTCCGATGTCCTCCGTCGTTGTCCTCCGTCGTTGTCCTCTGTGCAAGGAACGCGCATGTCCGAGTTGTCCCGTCGTGCCTTCGCCGGTCTCGTCGGCGGTGGTGCCGTCACCGCGGCCGCCGGTGCCGCCACCCCGGCCGAGGCCGCCGTCCCCGCCGAGCGCCCCTTCCGGGCCCGTACGGCCGCCGCCCGCCCCGCCGCCCGGCCCAACCTCCTGGTCATCCTGGGCGACGATCTGGGCTGGGCCGACCTCTCCTCCTACGGCGCCCCGCACATCAGGACGCCGCACCTGGACCGGCTGGCCCGGCAGGGGGTGCGGTTCACCGACGCGTACTCCGGGTCCGCGACCTGCTCGCCGACCCGGTTCAGCCTCTACACCGGGCGCTATCCGGGCCGTACCCCGGGCGGGCTCGCGGAGCCGATCGCCGACCGCACGCAGGGTCTCGAACCGAGCCACCCGACGCTCGCGTCGTTGCTGAAGGAGGCCGGGTACGCCACCGCGCTGATCGGGAAGTGGCACTGCGGCTGGCTGCCCGACTACAGCCCCACGAAGTCGGGTTGGGACGAGTTCTTCGGCAACCACGGGGGCGTCCTGGAGTACTTCTCCAAGCTCGGCCAGCTCGGCGAGTACGACCTCTACGAGGGCGACGCCACCCACCAGGACCTGCGCTACTACACCGAGGTGCTGACCGAGCGGGCGGTGGAGTACGTGGGCCGCGCGCACGACAGGCCGTGGCTGCTGAACCTCAACTTCACCACCCCGCACTGGCCCTGGCTCACCGAGGGCGACGCCGTCACCGGCGCCGAGATCGCCGCGAAGATCCGCGCCGCGACCAGCCAGGCGGAGGTGAGCCGGGCCCTCAACCACTACGACGGCGGCTCGGTCGCGACGTACACGGCGATGGTCGAGAGCCTCGACGCGGCGGTCGGCGAGGTGCTGGCGGCGCTGCGCCGCTCGGGCCAGGAGGAGAACACGGTGGTGTACTTCGCCAGCGACAACGGCGGTGAGCGCTGGTCGTACCTGTGGCCGCTGAGCGGCGAGAAGTTCGTCCTCCAGGAGGGCGGCATCCGGGTCCCCACGATCGTGCGCTGGCCGCACCGGATCGACGGCCGTCAGGTCAGCCACGAGCCGAACTTCTCCCCCGACTGGACCGCGACCTTCCTGGAGCTGGCCGGTGCCCGCCCCGACCCGGCGTACCCGCTGGACGGCACGAGCCTCGCGGGCTATCTCCTGAACGGCGACGCGCTGCCCGAACGGGACCTGTTCTGGCGGGTACGCGCGGGCCGGGCGCTGCGGCGCGGCGACTGGAAGTACCACCGGGACCCGGCGGGCGTCGACCACCTCTACGATCTCGGCGCCGATCTGCGCGAGCAGGCCGATCTGGCGCCCGACCGGCCGGAGTTGCTCGCCGACCTGAAGGCCGCCTGGGAGAAGATCGACGCCGGTCTCCTGCCCTACCCGGCCGCCTAGGGCCGCGGGGCCGCGAAGATCGCCGTCGAACTCGGTGTTCCCGCAGGTCAGGGCGGGGGCGGCGGGGCGATACGGCCCAAAATCTGGTGGGCGTTGTCAGTGCTGGTCCGTACGCTCGTCCTGATGTCCACCACACCTGTCGCCGCGCCCGCCCCCGCGCTCACCGAGCGCCGCTCCGCCGTGCGTACGTTGCTGCGCCTGTGGCCGTATGTCCGGCCCGTGCGGGCGCGGTTGTTCACGGCCGCGTTCGTCGCGATCGTCGCGTCCTGTCTGGGCCTGGTGTTCCCGCTGGTCCTGAAGTGGATCGTGGACGGCCCGGTGGCCCACCGTGATCCGGCCGGGGTGTGGTGGGGCGCGCTGGGTCTGCTGCTGCTCGGGATCACCGAGGGGCTGCTGTTCGGGCTGCGCCGGTGGCTGGTGGCCCGGCCGCTGTCCCGGGTCGAGTCGGAGCTGCGGGCCGACCTGTACGGGCGTTCGCAGCGGCTGCCGGTCGCCTTCCACGACCGGCTGCCGTCGGGGCAGTTGCTGTCCCGGGGCACCACGGATCTGATGCTGCTGCGCATGTTCCTCGCCTTCCCGCTGACGTTCCTGCTGGTCAACGGCGTGACGGTGCTGGTCGGCGTGGGCATCATGCTGGTCCAGGACTGGACGCTCGGGCTGGTCGTGCTGGTGCCCGCGGTGCCGGTGATGGTGACGTGCGTGCTGTTCGAGAAGCGGTACGCGCGGCTGGCGCGGCGCGCTCAGGACCAGGTCGGCGATCTGACGACGGTCGTCGAGGAGAGCGTCCTCGGCATCCGCGTCATCAAGGGCTTCGGCCGCCACCGCAGTCAGGCACGCGCGTTCAAGGAGCTGTCGGGCGAGCTGCGCGGCACGGAGCTGCGCAAGGCGCGGCTGCTCGGCACCGTCCTCGGCGTCATCGTGACCCTGCCCGAGCTGGCCATCGGGGCGGCGCTGGTCGTCGGCGCGGTCCGGGTCGCCGACGGTGAGCTGTCGGCGGGCACGCTGGTCGCCTTCCTGTCCACGGCGCTGGCTCTGCGCTGGCCGGTGGACTCCGTCGGCTTCCTGCTGGCGATGTGCCAGGAGGCGGCCACCGCCACCGAACGGTACTTCGAAGTCCTGGACGAGCGGCCGGAGTCGTCCGGCGTCGACGCCCCGCGCGCGCGGAACGCCGGTGAGGGCGGCCTGCGCTTCGACGACGTGCGGTTCAGCTACCCGGACGCGCCGCCCGGATCGCCGCCCGTCCTGGACCGCGTCGACCTGCACATCAGGCCCGGCGAGTCGATGGCCCTGGTCGGCGCGACCGGCAGCGGCAAGACGACCCTCACGGCGCTGGTGCCGCGCCTGCACGAGGTGACCGGGGGCCGCATCACCCTGGACGGCGAGGACATCACCGCGATGACCCGCGAGGAGCTCCGCTCCCGGGTCGCCGTCGCCTTCGAGGAGCCCACCCTGTTCTCGGCGAGCGTCGGGGAGAACGTCCTGATGGGCGCCGACGGCCGGGCGGGCACCGGCGAGCTGGAGCGGGCCCTGTCCGTCGCGCAGGCCGACTTCGTGGAGGCGCTGCCCGAGGGCGCCGACACCCAGGTAGGCGAGCAGGGCCTCAGCCTCTCCGGCGGCCAGCGGCAACGGCTGGCGCTGGCCCGCGCGGTCGTCGGCCGACCGAGGTTCCTCATCCTGGACGACCCGCTGTCCGCGCTGGACGTGCACACCGAGGCGGCCGTGGAGGCGGCGCTGCGGGAGGTGCTGGCCGACACCACCGCGCTGATCGTCGCCCACCGCCCCTCCACGGTGCTCCTCGCCGACCGGGTCGCCCTGCTGTCCGGCGGCCGCGTCACCGCCGTCGGCACCCACCACGAACTGCTGCGCGAGAACGCCGAGTACGCGTATCTGATGTCCGGCGTCGAGGCCCCGACGGCGGCCCCGGCACCGAGCGAAGGGGAGGGCGGACGATGACCTCCGCGACGACGTCCGTGTCGAGACCCGGGGACGACGAACCGGACCTCGCACCCCCCGCCCCGTCGGCCGCCCCGGCCCCGCCCGTCGAGGACGCCGTCGGGCAGGACCGGCTGCCCACGCCCCCGGGGGCCACGGCGGCGCTGCTGCGTTCGCTGCTCGCCCCCTTGAAGGCGCGGGTCGCCGTCACCGCCGTGCTGATGCTGCTCCAGCAGGCGGCCGTGCAGGCGGGCCCGCTGCTGGTGGCGTACGCGATCGACACCGCCGTACCGGCGCTGCGGCTGGGCGACCGGGGGCCGTTGGTGGCCGTCGGGGTCGGATATCTGGCATGCGCGCTGCTCTCCGGCGGCCTGCAATACACGTTCATCGGCGTCTCCGCGCGCGTCAACCAGGATGTGCTGCTCGATCTGCGCGGGCGGATCTTCCGGCACGCGCAGGCGCTGAGCCTGGACTTCCACGAGCGGTACACGTCGGGCCGGCTGATATCCCGGGCCACCACGGACGTGGAGTCGCTGCGCGAGCTGCTGGAGGAGGGCTTCCAGGAACTGGTGCAGATCGTCCTGTCGTTCGTGTACATCTCGGCGATGCTGCTCTGGCTCGACCTGAGCCTCGGCGCGGTGGCGGTCGCGTCGTTCGGGCCGCTCTGTCTGCTGGTGCGGTCCTACCGGCGGCGGGCGGGGCGGGTGTTCCGGCTGCGGTCGACGGCGATCGCGACGGTGATCGTGAAGTTCGTGGAGACCCTGAACGGCATCCGCCCGGTGCGGGCGTTTCGCCGCGAGTCCGTGAACGACGCGGAATTCCGGGTGGTGAACGTCGAGTTGGAGCGCCGCAACGGCGACGCGCTGCTGGAGATGGCCCGTTACGTGGTGGGTTCGCGGCTGGTCGCCAACACGGCCGTCGCGGGGATCGTGCTGTGGGGCGCCCTGCGGGTGACGGACGGTTCACTCGCACTGGGGGTGCTGGCGGCGGCGGTGCTGTATCTGCGGCGGCTGTACGACCCGATCGACCGGCTGTCGATGTTCCTCAACTCCTATCAGTCGGCGGCGGCTTCACTGGAGAAGATCGCCGGGCTGCTGGCGCAGACGCCGTCCGTGCCGGAGCCGGTCAGCCCCCGGGAGCTGCCGCCGGTGCGGGCGGGGCGGCCCGGCCGTGAGGTCGTCTTCGAGCGGGTGCGGTTCGGCTACCGCACCGGCGGCGAGGTGCTGCCCCGCTTCGACCTGACGATCCCGGCCGCGCAGACCGTCGCCGTGGTCGGCTCGACCGGCGCGGGCAAGTCGACGCTGGCCAAGCTGCTCGCCCGGTTCTACGACGCGTCCGACGGGCGGGTCCTGCTGGACGGGGTCGACCTGCGTGAGCTGGCCGGGCCCGAGCTGCGGCGCGGGGTGGTGATGGTGACGCAGGAGGCGTTCCTGTTCTCCGGCACGGTCGCCGAGAACATCGCGATCGGGCGCCCGGAGGCGAGCCGTGCGGACATCGAGCGCGCCGCGAAGGCGATCGGTGCGCACGACTTCATCGCGGCGCTGCCGGACGGCTATGACACCGACGTCCGCAAGCGGGGCGGCCGGATATCCGCCGGGCAGCGTCAACTGGTCGCGTTCGCGCGGGCGTTGCTCGCCGACCCGGGCGTGCTCATCCTCGACGAGGCGACCAGCTCCCTCGATGTGCCCGGCGAACGGGCGGTGCAGCGCGCGATGTCGACGGTCCTTCAGGGCCGTACGGCGGTCGTCATCGCCCACCGCCTGTCCACCGTCGCCATCGCCGACCGCGTCCTGGTCATGGAGCACGGCCGCATCGTCGAGGACGGCACCCCGGCGGAACTCATCGCGGGCACGGGCAGGTTCGCGGACCTGCACCGGGCGTGGCGGGAGAGCCTGGCGTGAGAGGCATGCCGAGAGTCAGGTGAGGGGCGCGCGGGCCACGGGCACGCCGGGCGTCAACTCCCGTCATCTCCGGCAACGGCACCGGGACCGACGGCGAGCCCGGTCAACGGGTGTGGGTGGAGCGGACCGACAGCGTGCGGGGCATGCTGGAGCGGGCGGCCGCGCGGGGCGAGCCCTCGGTCGACGCGCTCCGCTGCTTCGAGGCGGTCGTCGGGCCGCTGTACGGCTACGCGTTGATGATTCCGGCCCTCGTCAGCCCTCGCGCGCCGATCCTGGTCGGGGAGTTCCTCGCCGACCTCGGGCTGGGCCCCGACAGCCAGCCCCGCGACCCGAGTTGACCACGCCGCCCGCGACCGGCCGGAGCGGGAGCCGACGCGCGCGGCCGACTCCCGCCCCTCTCCCGCCCCTCTCCCGCCGGGGCCCTCCCCTAGGGGAGGATCTTCCAGCGCTGGGACGTGCCGCCGGTGCAGCGGGCGACGTTGACATGGTCGTTCGCCATCCGGCCGAGGCAGGTGCCGTTGGCGTTGTTCTTGATCTGCGCGCCGGCCGACGAGCGGACGACCTTCCAGAGGGCCGCCCGGTCGGCGGAGGCGCAGGGCTTCATGGCCACCTTGCCGCCGCGCACCGTCAGACACGCCCTGGTCGCCACCTGCCGCAGCGCGGTGGCCCGGCCGGAGGTGTTGTTCCAGGTCCACTTCTGGTAGGCGCCGCTGTTGCACCCGGTGACGTAGACGCCCCAATCGGCCCGGTAGTCCAGGCACTTGAGGTGCTCGGCCTGGTTCTCGAAGCGGTTGGTCGCGGACGCCGCGCTGGCCGGTGTGCCGCTCAGCCCCACGGCGAGCGCGACCCCCGTGCCCACTGCGGCCAGCCTGATCAGACGCATGATTCCCCCTGTCTGCCGTGCCGGGACCTGTTCCCGACGGCCAGGAAGCTACCCGGGCGCACTCCCGTACATACTCGAACGAGTTGGCATCAGGCGCCAGATTCTGTTCGATCGCGGACATCTTCAGGCGAACACCGAGAGCAGCAGCGCCATCCCGAGGCCCAGCACGCTCACCATCGTCTGCACGGCCGTCTGCGTCTTCGCCGCCTGCGTCAGATCCATCCCGAACGACTCCTTGACCAGCCAGAACCCGGCGTGGTTCACGTAGTTGAGGCCGAGCGAGCCCGAGCCGATGGCGACCACCAGCAGGGACGCCTCCAGGGTGGAGCCGTTGCCGACGAGCGGCGCGAGGATGCCGGTGGCGGAGACGATGCCGACGGTGGCGGAGCCGGTGGTGAGGGAGAGCAGCAGGGCGATCAGCCAGCCCAGGACGATCAGGTTCAGCCGGGCGCCCTCGGCCGCCGTCGCGATGGCCGCACCGATCCCGGAGTCCTTGAGGACCTGGTTGAACGCCCCTCCCCCGCCGATGATCAGCAGGATCGGCGCGACGGACTGGAGGCTGCCGGTCAGTGAACGGCGCGTCTGCTCACCGGAGTTGCTCCCCCGCACGGCCATCACGCCCAGCGCGAAGAGGAACCCGGCGAGCATCGCGATGAGCGGCTCCCCGGCGAACGTCAGCCAGGCCCGGGGCCCACTGGACTCGTCGAGGGTCGTCTCCGCGAGGGTGCGCAGCAGCATCAGCACGACGGGGATGAGAACGGCGGCCACGGCGAGGCCGATCGGCACCTGGGGGCGGGGCGCGGCGGAGAGGGTGGGGTGTGCGCCGGGGCCGTCGGAGGGGTGCCGTTGCTCCCCTTCGGTGACCTCGACGCGTTCGCCCGCCCCCGTGAACTGGGCCACCAGGGCCGGGTCAGGGCGGACGTCGGGGAGGCGGGGGGGCGATCCAGCGGGCGTAGACGGGCCCGGCCAGCACGATGGTCGGGAGGGCGCAGACCACGCCGACCAGAAGGGTCAGCCCGAGGTCGGCGTGCAGGCCGGTCATCGCGGTGAGCGGGCCCGGGTGCGGCGGCAGCATGCCGTGCAGGGTGGAGAGGGCCGCGATGGCGGGCACCCCGAGCAGCACGTAGGGGGAACCCTGAGTGCCGCCCCGGGTCTCCAGTCTGCGCGCCACGCTGAAGATGAGCGGCAGCAGCACGATCAGTCCGACCTCGAAGAACATCGGCACGCCGATCAGGAACGCGGCGCCCGCGACCAGCCACGGCAACCGGCGTCCAGCGGAGCGGTCGACGATGGCGTGCGCGAGGGCGTCGGTCGCCCCCGAGTCGGACAGCAGCCGCCCGAGCATGGCGCCGAGGGCCAGCGTGACGCCGACATCACCGAGGGTGCCACCGGCGCCGTCCTCGATGGACCCGGCCAGCTTGCCGACGGGTTCACCGGCCGCGAGGCCCGTGCCGACGGAGACGACGATCAACGCGACGAACGGATGTATGCGCAGGCGGGAGTTGATCAGGACGATCAACGCCGCGATCGCCACCGTCAGGATGAACAGCAACGACCAGGCGTGCGGAGTCATATGGGGGGTGCCTTTCGGATCGCGGTTCCGGCGAGCGAGCCGGTCAGGGGGCCGAGGCCGCGGGCGCCGCCCACGAACAGGCCGATGCCGGTGCCCATGCCCAACCGGCCGCCGAGGAATCCGACGAACGGAGGGGAAGGTGGGGAACGCGGGGAAGGTGGGGAAGGTGGGGAAGGCCGCCGCGACGATACGGCCGACAGTGCGGCAGCGGCCCTGTCCGGCGCCCCGGATCGCGGTCGGGCACCACTGGCGAGGAACGCGCCGAGCCTCCTGTCGAGCCGTCGGACTCTCGAACCGTCGAGCCGTCGATCCGTCGAACCGTCGCACCGTCGAGCCGTTGAGCCGCCCGGGGAATAACCAGAGGCGGGGATTCCGCCCGGTCCGCGACAATCGGGGCGCATCGAAGGCGCGCCAACTCCAGGGGGACGGACAGATGATCGACGCGTACGAGGACCCCGGGGAACCGGATGTCCGGGGTGGCGGCGGGCGGTATCTGTGGTGGCTGGTGCGGTGCCAGCCGGGGCGGTCGGTCGCCGGGGCGGTGCTGGGCAGCACCTGGATGGCGCTGCTCGCGGCGACGCCGTATCTGCTGGCGCGGGCGATCGACGAGGGGCTGACGCCCGGGGATCTCCCGGTGCTGGCGGGCTGGACGGCCGCGCTGTTCGGGGTGGGGTCGTTCAACGCCTGGCTGAGCATCATGCGCCACCGCACGATGACCCGGGTCCGGATGGACGCCAACTTCCGTACCGTGAAGGTGGTGGTGGGGCACGCGGTGCGGCTGGGGGCCGCGCTGCCGCGCCGGGTGGGCGCCGGGGAGGTCGTCACCATCGGCGTCGGGGACGTGCAGACCATCAGCGCGGCGCTGACCGTGGTCGGCCCTGGCATCGGCTCGGTCGTCGCGTATCTCACCGTCGCCGGGCTGCTGTGGGCCCAGGCGCCGCTGCTCGCCGTCGTCGTGCTGCTCGGGATGCCGGTGATCGGTGCCCTGGTCGGGCCGCTGCTGGCGCGGTTGCAGGGCGCGGAGGGCGAGTACCGGGAGCGGCAGGGTGTGCTGACGGCCCGGATCGCGGACCTCGCGGGTGGCCTGCGTGTCCTCAACGGCCTCGGTGGCAAAGGGCTGTTCGCGGACGCCTTCCGGCAGGACTCACGGCGGCTGCTCCAACAGGGCTACCGGGTCGGGGCGGTGACGAGTTGGGTGCAGGCGCTCGGGGCCGGGCTGCCGACGCTGTTCCTCGCCGTGGTGACCTGGCTGGCCGCCCGCCTCGCTGCCCAAGGGGCGCTGTCCATCGGGCAGTTGGTGGCGGTGTACGGGTATGTGGCGGTGCTGATATGGCCGGTGTCGTTCTGGGTGGACTGCGGCTACCAGATCAGCCGGGGGCTGGTCGCCGCCCGCCGGGTCGTGCGCTTCCTGCGCCTCGCGCCGATGCCGGACACCGGCACCCTGGACGCGCCCGCCGAACCGTCCGTCCTGCACGACCCCGCCTCCGGTGTCCGGGTGCGCCCGGGACGGCTGACCGCGCTGGCCGCCGCCCGCCCCGCCGACGCGGCCGAGGTCCTGGACCGGCTCGGCCGCTATGTCCCGTCGGACGCGACCTGGGGTGAACTCCCGCTGGCCGACATCAGGTTGGCGCAGATCAGGCAGCGGATTCTGGTCGCCGACCATGAGGCGGACCTGTTCAGCGGCCCGCTCGGGGACCTCCTGGGCGGGCGGCGGGAGCGGACGGCCGCCGACATCGAACGCGCGGTGCGGGCGGCGGTGGCCGACGACATCGTGCGGGCACTGCCGGACGGGCTCGGCACGGTGATCGACGCCCAGGGCCGCAACCTCTCCGGCGGTCAGCGTCAACGGGTGCGCCTGGCAAGGGCGTTGCTCGCCGACGCGGAGATCCTCCTCGCCGTGGAACCGACGTCCGCCCTCGACGCCCACACCGAGGCCGAGGTGGCGGGCCGGTTGCGGGAGGCACGCCGGGGCCGTACGACGGTGGTGACGACGACGTCCCCGCTCGTCCTCGGCCACGCGGACACCGTCCACCACCTGGTCGACGGCAAGGTCGTCGCCACCGGCACGCACGCCGAACTCCTCGACTCCGCACCGGAGTACCGCGCCCTGGTCGCCCGGGACGCGGACGGGGCTGCGGCCCGGGAAGAGCCGGCCGGGGCGCCCGACGCGAAGGTGCCCGACGCGAAGGTGCCCGAACCGGCGTCGGAAGAGCCGACCGGAGAAGAGTTGGCCGGGCAAGAGCCGCCCGGGGAAGAGTCAGTCGGGCAGGAGTCGGCCGTGTCGGCCGGGGACGAGGTGGCGCGGTGACCGCAGGACAGCTCCCGGTGGCCGCTCCGGCCGATGTGCGGCGCGCGGCGGTGCGGCTGGTGCGCGGGGACGCACGGGCGTTCGGCGGGGTGCTGCTGCTCAACTCCCTTGCCGCGGCTGCCGGGTTGGTCGGCCCCTGGCTGGTCGGGCGGATCGTGGACCTGGTGCGGGGCGGGGCCGGGGTCGATGCCGTCGACCGGCTCGCACTGTGGATCGTGCTGTGCGCGCTCGCCCAACTCGCCCTGGCCCGCTGGGCGCGGTACGTCGGTTACCGGTTCGGGGAACGGATTCTGGCGCGGGTGCGTGAGGAGTTCGTCGAACGGACCCTGGCGCTGCCCGCCGCCACCGTCGAACGCGCCGGGACCGGCGACCTCACCGCACGCGGCACGGCCGATGTCGCCACCGTCGGCACCACCCTGCGTGACGTGGGCCCCGAACTGCTCATCAACTCTGCGCAGTCCCTGTTCCTGATGGGCGCGGTGTTCGCCCTCGATCCGCTGCTCGGCGCCTGCGGGCTCCTCGGTCTGGTCGGCATCTCGGTCGCCCTGCGCTGGTATCTGCGCCGGGCCAGGGCCGGTTACCTGGCCGAGGGCGCCGCCACCTCGGACGTCGCGGAGATCGTCGCGGCCACCGCGTCGGGCGCCCGCACGGTCGAGGCGCTGCGCCTGCACCGACGCCGGATCACGGCGAGCCGGGACGCGTTGGAGACATCCCGGCGCACCCGCTTCCACACCCTGTCCCTGCGCACGGTGTTCTTCCCGGCGGTCGAGGTCTCCTACCAGGTGCCGGTGGTGGCGGTGCTGCTGGTCGGCGGCGCCCTGCACACGTACGGCACGCTGAGCCTGGGCGCGATCGTCACGGCGGCCCTGTATCTGCAACGGCTCGAAGGTCCCCTCGACGAGATCCTGATGCGGATCGAGCAACTCCAGAGCAGCGGCGCCTCGTTCGCCCGCGTCGAGGGGCTGGCCCGGGCGCCGCGCGCGGTGCCGGACGCGTCGGTGACACCGGCCGACGACCGGATCGACGTGTCCGGCGTGCGGTACGCCTACGACCGGGGCGGCGAGGTGCTGCGCGGCGTCGACCTCACCGTCAGGCCCGGTGAACGGCTGGCGGTGGTCGGCCCGTCCGGCGCCGGGAAGACGACGTTGAGCCGGCTCCTCGCGGGCATCGACGCGCCGACCACGGGCACGGTGACGGTCGGCGGGGTACCGGTGGTCGCGCTGGGCCCCGAGCAACTGCGGCGCACGGTCGTCCTGGTCACCCAGGAACACCATGTCTTCCTCGGCACCCTCCGCGACAACCTCCTGATCGCCGAACCGGGCGCCGGGGACGAGGAGTTGTGGGACGCGTTGACGGCGGTCGGCGCCGACGACTGGGTGCGCGAGCTGCCCGACGGTTTGAACACCCGCCTGGGTGAGGGAGGTTGGCGTACGGATGGCTCCCAGGCCCAGCAACTCGCCCTGGCCCGCGTGATCCTGGCCGACCCGCACACGCTGATCCTGGACGAGGCGACGGCGTTGCTCGACCCCGCGACCGCCCGGCACACCGAACGCGCCCTCGCCGCCGTTCTCACCGGCCGCACGGTCATCGCCATCGCCCACCGCCTCCACACGGCCCACGACGCCGACCGGGTGGCCGTCATGGAGAACGGCCACCTCACCGAACTGGGCCCGCACGAGACCCTGGTGGCAGCCGACGGCGCCTACGCGCGGCTGTGGCGGACGTGGCACGGGGAACGGGGGTAGGCGGAGCGCCCCCACTCCCCCACGCCCCGACTCCCCCACCGCCCGCCCCTCAGTAGTCCGGCAGGTCGAACGCCGTGGCGGCACGGAACATCTCCGTGTTCACGGGGCCCTCCTCCCCGATCCCGCCCCCCGGCGCGGATTCCGGGTCGCCCGCTGCCGCCGCCAGGGCCTGGCCCAGGACCAACAGGGCCTGGTTGTCGGCGACATGGTCGCGCAGCCGGTCCTCGTAGGCGGCGAACGCGGCCCGGTGATCGCCGTCGGCCGCGTGCAGTTCCCCGGCGAGGACGTACGCCGCGGTCAGTGCCACGCTCGTGCCCTGCCCGGTGAGCGGGGAGCAGCAGTACCCGGCGTCACCGAGCAGCGTGACCCGGCCGCGCGACCACTGGTCCATCTTGATCTGCGCGACCACGTCGTAGTGGAAGACGTCGCTCTCCCACAGGGACTTCAGGAAGCGCGGCATCTCCCAGCCGAGGTGCGCGGCGCGTTCCGCGACCAGCCGCTTCTGCGCGTCGACGTCGCGGGGGAGCATGTCAGCGAGGGGTTCGTCGGTCTGGAAGCCGGTGAAGACACGGAGTTCGGTGTTGTCCCGGACGGTCATGATCATGCTGCCCCACACCTCGCTGTCGTCGCCGGGCTGGTGGAAGATCTCCCAGCGGTCGAGGCCGAGGTGGTTGGGGGCGCTCCAGCCGGCGATGTAGGTGCCGACCGGGTGGAGGTAGTCGGCCTCGGGCCCGAAGACCAGACGCCGGGTGACCGAGTGCAGGCCGTCGGCGCCGACCACGAGGTCGAACGAGCGCTCGGTGCCGCTCTCGAAACGGACCCGGACGCCGTCCTCGTCCTGGACGAGGGTGGTGATCGAGTCACCGAAGAGGTACTCGATGCCGGGTTCGGCGGCGGAGACGAGCAGGGCGCACAGTTCGTCGCGCAGGATCTCGATGTCGGGGCCGTCGACGGCGCCGCCGCTGAAGGTGCGCTCGGTGGTGCGGTGCACCTCGTGGCCGTCGGCGTCGACCTGCGACATCCCGAGCAGCGCGGTCTTCCGCTCCCGAACGGCTTCGAGGAGCCCCATCTTCTCGACGACGTCGAGGGCACTGCCCCGCACGTCCACCGCCTGCCCGCCGCCGCGCAGGGACGGAGCCCGCTCCACGACGGTGACCTCGAAGCCGTACCGCTGAAGCCAGTACGCGAGAGCGGCCCCGGCAACGCCGGCACCGGAAACCAGCACCGAGGTGCCACTCGAGCGAGAGGTTCGACCACTGTCGACCATGACGTCCTCCAAAGGATCGGGGGGGTGTGTACTGCCGTGCCCTCACACTCCAGCCCCCCACCGACACCCCACCGACACCCACCGACACCCGACCGACAGAACAACCGACGGCCCGGCAACGCCGCCTTTAAGGGGCGCGGGGCTGTATCGATATGCGGCTCCGCCGCGCGGGGCGCGACACCCACCCGAGCAACGTCACCGACGGCCCGGCAACGCCGGAAAAGGGGCGCGGGGCTGTATCGATATGCGGCTCCGCCGCGCGGGCGCGACCAGCCACGACGGCGCCGCACCCGACAACGCACCCCACCCGCTCAGGCCATCGTCCGCATACCGAACAAGAACCCCCGTTCAACGAACCATTTCGGTCATTCCTTGCCGTGCACCTGACAGAACGGCAAACCACCTGACACCCTTCCCACGGGAACTTCACAACGACCCCACAGATCAACCCCGTTGCGATGCCCCACAGATCAACCCCGTTGCTCCCCCTAACGGAGTGACTCCGCAACGCCACCCCACGGAGCACCGCGTTCTGCCCGGGCCGGCGCCCAAGCCGCCCGGTCTCCCCCGGCCGCGCGACCCCGCGGCCACGCAGAAGGAGTCCGCGTTGAGAAGCAGTTCCAGACGCACGTCCTCCACCTCGCACCGCCCCACCGCACACCACCCCACCGCACACCGCCGCATCGCGGCCGTCGCCCTCGCCGGCGTCACCGCCCTGATCGCCGCCGCCGTCCAGTCGGGCGCCGCGAGCGCGGCCCCGGCCGAGGCGCCCGCGGGCAAGCCGGGCACGGCCCACGCGGCCACCGCCCTCTCCCCCTCGCAGCGCGCCGAGCTGATCCGCGACGCCGACACCGCCCGCGCCCGCACCGCGCGGGACATCGGGCTCGGCGCGCGGGAGAAGCTGGTCGTGCGGGACGTCCTCCGGGACGCGGACGGCACCCTGCACACCCGCTACGAGCGCACCTACGACGGCCTCCCGGTGCTGGGCGGCGACCTGATCGTCGACACCACGGACTCGGGCACCACTCAGCGTGTCGTGCGGGCGACGAAGGCCGTGATCGAGGTCGCCGACACCACGCCGGAGCTGACGAAGGCCGCGGCCGAACGGCAGGCGGTGCGCCGGGCCGAGGCGCTCGGCTCCACCGAGGCGGACGCCGACTCCGCGCCGCGCACGGTGATCTGGGCGGCGACCGGGACGCCGGTGCTGGCGTACGAGACGGTCGTCGGCGGCTTCCAGGAGGACGGCACGCCGAACCAGCTGCACGTCATCACCGACGCGGCGACCGGCGAGAAGCTCTACGAGTACCAGGGCATCAAGAACGGCACCGGCAACACCCAGTACAGCGGCACCGTCACGCTGACGACGACGCAGTCGGGGTCGACGTACACGCTGACGGACGGGGCGCGCGGCGCGCACAAGTCGTACAACCTGAACCGGGGTTCGTCCGGCACCGGCACCCTGTTCTCGCAGACCAGCGACACCTGGGGCAACGGCACCACGTCGAACACGGCGACCGCGGGCGCCGACGCGCACTTCGGGGCGGCGACCACGTGGGACTTCTTCAAGTCCGAGTTCGGCCGCAACGGCATCAAGAACAACGGCGTCGGCGCGTACTCGCGGGTCCACTACGGCAACGCGTACGTGAACGCGTTCTGGGACGACAGCTGCTTCTGCATGACGTACGGCGACGGCTCGGGCAACGCCCGCCCGCTGACGTCGTTGGACGTGGCCGGGCACGAGATGAGCCACGGCGTCACCTCCAACACCGCGGGGCTCAACTACAGCGGTGAGTCGGGCGGGTTGAACGAGGCGACCTCCGACATCTTCGGCACCGGTGTGGAGTTCTTCGCCAACAACAGCTCCGACGTCGGCGACTACCTCATCGGCGAGAAGATCAACATCAACGGCAATGGCACGCCGCTGCGTTACATGGACCGGCCGAGCAAGGACGGCGCGTCCAAGGACAGTTGGTACTCGGGGATCGGCTCGGTCGACGTGCATTACTCCTCGGGCCCGGCGAACCACTTCTTCTATCTGCTGAGCGAGGGCAGCGGCGCCAAGACCATCAACGGCGTCAGCTACAACTCCGCGACGGCGGACGGGCTCGCGGTCACCGGCATCGGCCGGGAGAAGGCGCTCCAGATCTGGTACCGGGCGCTCACCACGAAGTTCACGTCGACGACCAACTACGCGGCCGCCCGCACCGGCACCCTCGCGGCGGCGGGCGAGCTGTACGGGACGACCTCCGCCGAGTACAAGGCGGTGCAGGACGCGTGGGCCGGTGTCGCGGTCGGCGCGCGCTCCAGCGGGGGCGGGGGCAGCACCGGGACGTCGTTCGAGAACAATTCCGCGGTGTCGATTCCGGACAACGGGGCGGCCGTCACGTCGTCCATCGCGGTCACCGGGCGGACCGGCAACGCGCCCTCGGCGCTTCAGGTCACGGTCGACATCGCGCACACCTGGCGCGGCGACCTGGTGATCGACCTCGTCGGTCCGAGCGGGACGGCGTACCGGCTGAAGAACTTCAGCTCCTCCGATTCCGCCGACAACGTCCAGGAGACATTCACGGTCAATGCTTCGGCCGAAGTCGCCAACGGGACTTGGCAGTTGAAGGTCCAGGACCAGGCGGCGCAGGACACCGGGTCGATCAGCGGCTGGAAGCTCACCTTCCCGTAGGCAGGGTGGCACGGGCGCAGGTCAGGGCGCCGTTCCGGGAGTTCCTCTCCCCGGGGCGGCGCCCTTCGCGCTACCCGCGTCGACCGCTCTTTTTTGCCAACTCCATGCCGACCTCTAGGTAAGGCTTTAGACAGGTCAAGCGGGTTCACATTCCCGAAACGTTCACCTGACCGTCGATATTCAGCCAACATCACTTTCTGACGCTGACATGTACGCGACTTGATGCCACTCTTCCTCACATCCGCCGCACAACCTCAAGCAAGCCATCCCGGACGGCGCCCCACTCCGTCCGGAACTCCCCACTCAAGGAGCTTGTGTGACCCCCCTCTACACGCGTCACAAGCGTTCGACCGTGGCCATCGCGACCGCCGTTGCCGCCGGCACCCTGCTCGCCTCCGGTCTGACCACCGGTACGGCCGCCGCCCAGACCCCGGCGGACTCCACCGGCCGGACGCAACTGGCCGCCGCTCCGCTGCTGCTGAGCAACGCCGCCCGCACCTCCCTCATCAAGGAGAAGCAGGCCGACGCCACCGAGACCGCGCAGGAGATAGGTCTCGGCACCAAGGAGAAGCTGGTCGTCAAGGACGTCCTCAAGGACGCCGACGGCACGGTGCACACCCGCTACGAGCGCACCTACGCGGGCCTCCCGGTGCTCGGCGGCGACCTCGTCGTGCACCAGTCGGCGGCCGGTGCCACCCGCAGCGTCACCAAGGCCGTCAAGGCGACCATCAAGGTGGCCTCGGTGAAGCCGCAGATCGCCGCGGCCAAGGCCGAGAAGCAGGCCGTGACGCTGGCGAAGGCGGCCGGTTCCGAGAAGACCACGGCCGACTCCGCGCCGCGCAAGGTGATCTGGGCGGGCGACGGCAAGCCGGTCCTCGCCTTCGAGACCGTCGTCGGCGGCCTCCAGGACGACGGCACCCCCAACGAGCTGCACGTCATCACCGACGCGGCCACCGGCAAGAAGCTCTACGAGTACCAGGGCATCGAGACCGGCACCGGCAAGAGCCTGTACTCGGGCTCGGTCAACCTGGGCACCACCCTGTCGGGCTCGACGTACCAGCTGTACGACACCACGCGCGGCGGTCACAAGACGTACAACCTGGCCCGGGGCACCTCCGGCACCGGCACCCTGTTCACCGACGCGGACGACGCGTGGGGCACCGGCGCGGCCTCCAGCTCCAGCACCGACCAGACGGCCGCCGTCGACGCGGCCTACGGCGCCCAGGAGACGTGGGACTTCTACAAGAACACGTTCGGCCGCAGCGGCATCAAGAACAACGGCGTCGCCGCCTACTCCCGTGTGCACTACGGCAGTTCGTACGTGAACGCGTTCTGGGACGACAGCTGCTTCTGCATGACGTACGGCGACGGCTCCAGCAACACGCACCCGCTGACCTCGCTGGACGTGGCCGGCCACGAGATGAGCCACGGCGTCACCTCCAACACCGCGGGCCTGAACTACTCGGGCGAGTCCGGCGGCCTGAACGAGGCGACCTCGGACATCTTCGGCACCGGCGTGGAGTTCTACGCCAACAACTCCTCCGACGTGGGTGACTACCTCATCGGCGAGAAGATCAACATCAACGGCGACGGCACCCCGCTGCGCTACATGGACCAGCCCAGCAAGGACGGCGGCTCCGCCAACTACTGGTCCTCGTCGGTCAAGAACCTCGACGTGCACTACTCGTCGGGCGTCGCGAACCATTTCTTCTACCTCCTCTCGGAGGGCAGCGGTTCGAAGACGATCAACGGCGTCGCCTACAACTCGCCGACGTCCAACGGCTCCACCGTCACCGGCATCGGCCGCGCCAAGGCGCTCCAGATCTGGTACAAGGCGCTGACGACGTACTTCACGTCGACGACCAACTACGCGTCGGCCCGCACCGGCACCCTGTCGGCCGCGGCGGCCCTGTACGGCTCCGGCTCCACCGAGTACAACGCGGTGGCCTCGGCCTGGAGCGCGGTCAACGTCAGCTGATCGCACGCCAGTAGACCAACGACGGCCCCCGGGACGCGAGTCGCCCCGGGGGCCGCCCTACTCTTGGGTGCCATGTCCTCCCCGCAGTTCACGTACGACCCCGTCGGCGCCACCCGCGACGACCTCACCGCCTGCCCGCCGGGCTTCCGTCCCCTGCACGTCCGGGCCCGCATCGGCGAGGGCGAGGACGTCTTCCGCAAGGCGTCGGAGGCGGTCCTCACCTGGGAGATGCACCGCGCGATGGGCGTCGGCATAGAGGCCGCCGCCGACCGGGCGGCCCCGGACGTCGACGTCACCGTCTCCCTCGCGGGCCTCATCCGCGCCCCCTGCCGAGTCGTCTGGACCGTTGACGAACCCCGCCGCCGCGGCTGGGCCTACGGCACCCTGACCGGCCACCCCGAGTGCGGCGAGGAGGCCTTCGTCGTCGACCGCACCGGCGACGGCACGGTCTGGCTCACCGTCGCCGCCTTCAGCCGCCCGGCCAAGTGGTACGCCCGAGCCGCCGGCCCCGCCACCCGAGGCCTCCAACAGGCCTACGCCCGCCACTGCGGCACCACCTTGCGCAAACTCTGCACAGAGGCGACCGAATTCTGACCCTGGGGCGGGACACGACCCGAGCCCGCTGACGCCTCAGCACCACCCGGGCCCGCCCCGCGAAGAACCCCTACCGCAGCAGTACCCCCGCCCCCTCTCCCGGAGTCTCCGTCGGGGTGGTCAGTAGGCCCAGTTCTGTGGGGGTGGAGAGGTGGGGGTGGGTGGGGAGGATGCGGATGGTGTAGCCGTAGGGGCCCGTGCGGTCCAGGGCGAGGGGGCCCTCGTAGAGCCAGTGGCCGTCCTGGTCCGGGGTGCCGGTCGGCTTCAGGGTCGTTGCCGTGGTGTCGGTCAGGTGGTCCTCCGGGTCCACTCGGCCGGAGACCGCCTGGACCTCCACGTCCTTCGGGTTCAGGGCGTCCAGGCCCACCCGGGCCCGGAGGGTGAGGGTCGCGCCCAGTTCGGGGGTGGGGGTGGTGGTGAGGGTCTCGACGTGGTCGATGGTGACGCCGTGCCAGGCCGCGCGGATCTTCGCCTTCCAGGCGGCCAGCGACTCGGCGGCGTCCGGGGTCATCGCACGGTGGGCGTGCGCGGCCGGGGTGTAGAGCCGTTCGACGTATTCCCGGACCATGCGTCCGGCCAGCACCTTCGGGCCCAGCCGGGTGAGGGTCTGGCGGACCATCTCGATCCAGCGGTCGGGCAGTCCGGTGCGCCCGCGCTCGTAGAAACGCGGGGTGATCCGCTGCTCCAGCAGGTCGTAGAGGGCCGCGGCCTCTATGTCGTCGCGCCGGTCCGGGTCGGTGCCCGCGCCGTCGGCGGTGGGGATGGCCCAGCCGAAGTCGGGCTGGTACCACTCGTCCCACCAGCCGTCCAGGACCGACAGGTTGAGGCAGCCGTTGAGGGCGGCCTTCATCCCGGAGGTGCCGCAGGCCTCCAGCGGGCGCAGCGGGTTGTTGAGCCAGATGTCGCAGCCGGGGTAGAGCTTCTGCGCCATGGCCATGCCGTAGTCGGGCAGGAAGACGATCCGGTGCCGCACCCGGGGGTCGTCGGCGAACCGCACGAGTTCCTGGACGAGGCGTTTGCCGCCGTCGTCGGCCGGGTGGGCCTTGCCCGCGATGACGATCTGGACGGGCCGCTCGGGGTGCAGCAGCAACCGCGTGAGCCGTTCCCGGTCGCGGAGCATCAGGGTCAGCCGTTTGTAGGAGGGCACCCGGCGGGCGAACCCGATGGTGAGGACGTCGGGGTCGAGGACGCCGTCGATCCAGCCCAACTCGGCGGTGGCCGCCCCGCGTTGGCGCCAGGACGCGGTGAGCCGGGTGCGGACCTCGGTGACGAGCTGCTCGCGCAGGGTGCGGCGCAGTTCCCAGATGTCGGGGTCGGGGATGTCGGCGACGGCGTCCCAGCGGTCGGAGTCGCCGACGGTGAGCGCGTCCTCGGTGCGCTGCACGCCGACCCGCCGGGCGCCGAGCCGCTGCACCTCGGGGGCGACCCAGGTCGGGGCGTGGACGCCGTTGGTCACGGAGGTGATGGGCACCTCGTCGGCGTCGAATCCGGGCCAGAGTCCGGCGAACATCTCGCGGCTGACCCGGCCGTGCAGCAGGGAGACGCCGTTGGCGCGCTGACCCAGGCGCAGGCCCATCACGGCCATGTTGAAGAGGTGGGGTTCGCCGCCGGGGTAGGTCTCGGTGCCGAGCCCGAGGATCTGGCCGACGTCCAGGCGCGGGAGTTCGGCGCCGGGGCCGAGGTGCCGGGCGAGGAGGTCGCGGTCGAAGCGGTCGATGCCGGCCGGGACCGGGGTGTGGGTGGTGAAGACGGTGCCGGCCCGCACGGATTCCAGCGCGGCGTCGAAGTCGAGGCCCTGGTCGGCGAGTTCGGCGATGCGTTCCAGGCCGAGGAACCCGGCGTGCCCCTCGTTGGTGTGGAAGACCTCGGGGTCGGGGTGGGCGGTGAGGCGGCAGTAGGCGCGCACCGCGCGGACCCCGCCGATGCCGAGCAGCATCTCCTGGAGCAGCCGGTGTTCGCTGCCGCCGCCGTAGAGGCGGTCGGTGACGCCGCGTTCGCCGGGGTCGTTCTCCTCGACGTCGGAGTCGAGCATCAGCAGCGGTACCCGGCCGACCCGGGCGAGCCAGATCCGGGCCCGCAGCAGCCGTCCGCCGGGGAGGGCGAGGGCGACCTGGGCGGGGGTGCCGTCGGCCTCTTCGAGGAGGGTGACGGGCAGCTCGTTGGGGTCGAGGACGGGGTAGTGCTCCTGCTGCCAGCCGTCCCGGGAGAGGGTCTGGCGGAAGTAGCCGTGCCGGTAGAGCAGGCCGACGCCGATCAGCGGAACCCCGAGGTCGCTGGCGGCCTTGAGGTGGTCGCCGGCCAGGATGCCGAGGCCGCCGGAGTACTGGGGCAGGGCGGCGGTGATGCCGAACTCCGGGGAGAAGTAGGCGACGGCGGCGGGGAGCCGGCCGGGCCGGGTCTGGTACCAGCGGTCGCCGTGCAGATAGTCGTCGAGGTCGTCGGCGACGGCGGTGAGGCGGCGCAGGAAACGGCGGTCGCGGGCCAGCTCGGCGAGGCGGGCCGGGGGCACGCTGCCGAGGAGGCGGACCGGGTCGCGGCCGACGGCGGCCCAGCGTTCGGGGTCGACGGACTGGAAGAGGTCGCGGGTCTCCTGGTGCCAGGACCAGCGCAGGTTGCGGGCGAGTTCGCCGATCGGCCGGAGGGGTTCGGGCAGGACGGGTCGGACGGTGAAGCGACGGATAGCCTTCATTGCCACCTCGTCAGGCGTGCGGAAAGGGACGCACGGCGTTGCGCGTCCCGTCGTCAGCGTCGACGGTATCGGCGTCCGGTCCTCGTCACCACGGCGCCGCTCGGCCGCACACCGTCCGAAACTGGGCGCGACCTGGAGCGGGGTGCGGGTGCATCCTCGTATCCGTCCGGTCGTTCACCGGCGTTCGCCGGTCCCTGTTTTCCAAGTGCTCGTAAAGGAACCGGCTGCCGGGAAAGGGGCCGTTCGAGGGCCGGGCCCGCCGGGCAGGCTCTGTGGAGTACCGGCTGCCGAACGGCAGAGTGCCTGGCCCAAAGGGGCGGGGACCGGACACCGCGGCGAGACCGGCCGGACGCCGGTCCCGCTTCCTCGGAGACAACCGGTCTCCGGTCCGGACATACGCGCGAGTAGTTAACGAAGTGCCGGATTGCCCACGCCCCCAGGGTGGGAAGGAACCTCCGGTACGAGCCCGTCGCAGACTCCGCCGCGCAGCTCGCGGAACTCCACGGAACTCCATAGAGATCCCCCGGGGACCCCCACGCAGGACCCACTCCCCTCAGCCATCCGCCCACCCATCGTTGACGCGGACAGGAGCGGTCATGCCCGCCACGCACCACACGTCAGCACCCCCGACACCCCGCACGGCACCGGCACCAGCACCCCCGCCGGCCCCCGGCCCCCCGCCGGCGCGGCCACCCGCCACGCCCGGCGCCGGTCTCATCGGACGCATCCCCGTCCTCGACGTACGCCCGGTCGTGCAGCGCGGCCGGCGCCCCGCGAAGGCGGTGACCGGAGAGTCGTTCGAGATCTCGGCGACGGTGTTCCGGGAGGGACATGACGCGGTGGCCGCCGACGCCGTCCTGACCGATCCGGCGGGGCGAACGGCGGTGCGGGCGCCGATGCGCGAACTGGCACCCGGCACCGACCGCTGGGGGGCCCGCGTCAGCGCGGACCGGGTCGGCCGCTGGACGTTCCGGGTGGAGGCGTGGAGCGACCCGGTCGCCACCTGGCGGCAGCACGCGGGCATCAAGATTCCGGCCGGGATCGACACGGATCTGGTCCTGGAGGAGGGCGCGCGGCTGTATGAGCGGGCGGCGGACGGCGTGCCCAGGGGCGCGGGTGCGCGCACGGTGCTGCGCGGCGCCGTCGACGCCCTGCGGGACGCGTCCCGCCCGGCCGCGTCCCGTCTCGCGGCGGCCCTGAACGCCGAGGTCACGGCGGTCCTCGACCGCTATCCCCTGCGTGAACTGGTCACCGCCTCCGAGGAGTTGCCGCTGCTTGTCGAGCGGGAGCGGGCGCTGTACGGGGCCTGGTACGAGTTCTTCCCGCGCTCCGAGGGCACGGCCGCTCAGCCGCATGGCTCGTTCCGTACGGCGGCAGGCAGGCTCGCGGCGATCGCGGGCATGGGTTTCGACGTGGTGTATCTGCCGCCGATCCATCCGATCGGCACGACGTTCCGCAAGGGCCGCAACAACACGTTGGACGCGGCCCCCGAGGATGTCGGCGTGCCCTGGGCGATCGGTTCGCCGGAGGGCGGGCACGACGCGGTGCACCCGCGTCTGGGGACGGTCGAGGACTTCGCGTGGTTCGTGGCGCAGGCCCGCGCCCATGGCCTGGAGGTCGCGCTGGACTTCGCGTTGCAGTGCTCGCCGGACCACCCGTGGGTGGAGAAGCATCCGGAGTGGTTCCATCACCGCTCGGACGGGAGTATCGCGTACGCGGAGAACCCGCCGAAGAAGTACCAGGACATCTACCCGATCGCGTTCGACGCGGACCTCGACGGTCTGGTCGCGGAGACGCTGCGGGTGCTGCGGCTGTGGATGGGCCACGGGGTGCGGATCTTCCGCGTCGACAACCCGCACACCAAACCGGTGCTGTTCTGGGAGCGCGTGATCGGCGAGATCAACGCCTCCGACCCCGACGTCATCTTCCTGGCCGAGGCCTTCACCCGCCCCGCGATGATGCGCACCCTCGGTGAGATCGGCTTCCAGCAGTCCTACACCTACTTCACCTGGCGCACCGGCAAAGGGGAGTTGACCGAGTACCTCACCGAACTCGCCGGGGAGACCGCCGCGTCGATGCGGCCGAACCTCTTCGTCAACACCCCGGACATCCTGCACGCATTCCTCCAGCACGGCGGACGGCCCGCCTTCGAACTCCGGGCCGTCCTCGCCGCCACCCTCTCCCCCACCTGGGGCATCTACAGCGGCTACGAACTCTGCGAGAACACCCCCGTGCGGGCCGGCAGCGAGGAGTACCTCGACTCGGAGAAGTACCAACTCAGGCCCAGGGACTGGGAGTCGGCGGCACGGGAGGGCCGGACGATCGCCCCGCTGATCACCCGCCTCAACGAGGTCCGCCGGGCCAGTCCCGCCCTGCGCCAACTGCGCGACCTGCACTTCCATCACGCGGACCAGGACGCGGTCATCGCCTACTCGAAACGGAGCGGCACGAACACCGTCCTGGTCGTCGCCAACCTCGACCCGCACCACACCCAGGAAGCGACGGTCACTCTGGATCTACCCCAACTCGGCCTGGACTGGGGCGAGTCGGTGCCGGTGCGGGACGAACTCACCGGCGAGATCTACCACTGGGGCCGGTCCAACTATGTGCGTCTGGAGCCGGGACACCGGCCCGCGCACGTCTTCACCGTCCTGCGACCGTCCACCCCGCAGATCGGAGGGTCACCCACCATATGATCTTCAACGAGCCCGTCCCGGACACCTTCGAGGACACCCCCGCCAAGGACCGGGACCCGGATTGGTTCAAGCGCGCGGTCTTCTACGAGGTCCTCGTCCGCTCCTTCCAGGACAGCAACGGCGACGGCGTCGGCGACCTCAAGGGCCTCACCGCCAAGCTCGACTACCTCCAGTGGCTGGGCATCGACTGCATCTGGCTCCCGCCCTTCTTCAAGTCCCCACTGCGCGACGGCGGTTACGACGTCTCCGACTACACCGCCGTCCTGCCCGAATTCGGTGACCTCGCGGACTTCGTCGAGTTCGTCGACGCCGCCCACCACCGCGGCATGCGCGTCATCATCGACTTCGTCATGAACCACACCAGCGATCAGCACCCGTGGTTCCAGGAGTCGCGCCGGGACCCCGAGGGCCCCTACGGGGACTACTACGTCTGGGCCGACGACGACCAGCAGTTCCCGGAGGCGCGGGTCATCTTCGTCGACACCGAGGCCTCCAACTGGACGTTCGACCCGGTCCGCAAGCAGTACTTCTTCCACCGCTTCTTCTCCCACCAGCCGGACCTCAACTACGAGAACCCGGCCGTCCAGGACGAGATGATCTCGGCCCTCAAATTCTGGCTGGACCTGGGCATCGACGGATTCCGGCTCGACGCCGTGCCGTATCTGTACCAGGAGGAAGGAACCAACTGCGAAAACCTTCCTGCAACCCATCAGTTCCTCAAACGGGTCCGCAAGGAGATCGACACGCACTACCCGGACACGGTGATCCTCGCTGAGGCGAACCAGTGGCCCGAGGATGTCGTCGACTACTTCGGTGACTATCAGAGTGGCGGCGACGAATGTCACATGGCGTTCCATTTCCCCGTCATGCCCCGCATTTTCATGGCGGTGCGCCGGGAGTCCCGTTACCCGATCTCGGAGATCCTCGCGAAGACCCCGGCGATTCCGTCGGGCTGCCAGTGGGGCATCTTCCTGCGCAACCACGACGAGCTGACGTTGGAGATGGTCACCGACGAGGAACGCGACTACATGTGGGCGGAGTACGCGAAAGACCCCCGCATGCGGGCCAACATCGGCATCCGCCGCCGTCTCGCCCCCCTCCTGGACAACGACCGCAACCAGATCGAACTCTTCACCGCCCTCCTCCTCTCCCTGCCCGGCTCGCCGATCCTCTACTACGGCGACGAGATCGGCATGGGCGACAACATCTGGCTCGGCGACCGCGACGCCGTCCGCACGCCCATGCAGTGGACCCCGGATCGCAACGCCGGGTTCTCGTCCTGTGATCCCGGCCGCCTGTATCTGCCGACGATCATGGACCCGGTGCATGGGTATCAGGTCGCGAATGTGGAGGCGTCGATGTCGTCGCCGTCGTCCTTGCTGCACTGGACTCGGCGCATGATCGAGATTCGTAAGCAGAATCCGGCGTTCGGGCTCGGGACGTACACGGAGTTGTCGTCGTCGAATCCGTCCGTGATCGCGTTCCTGCGGGAGTACGAGGATGATCTCGTGGTGTGCGTGAACAACTTCTCTCGGTTTGCTCAGCCGACGGAGTTGGATTTGCGGGCATTTAGTGGGCGGCATCCGGTGGAGTTGTTCGGTGGCGTGCGGTTTCCGGCCATCGGGGAGCTGCCGTACTTGCTGACGTTGGGCGGGCATGGGTTTTATTGGTTCCGCCTGCGGGGCGCTTCGCTGGATGGGGCGGGGTGAGGTTGTCGGTCGGGTGCGGCGCAGTGGGGGCTGGTCGCGCCCGCGCGGCGGAGCCGCAGACCGATACAGCTCCGCGCCCCTTTGAGACGCTCTAGCGGGCGTCGGTCACCTGGTGAGAGTCAGTGATAGCCCCGCAGTGAATTGGGGAAAGGACTCGGCGTCATGTCGGAAGTCGTTGTTCGTTCCGGTGGTTCGGCCGACTCCGGGATTGAGTTGCTCGCCTGTCTGGACCCGTTGTTGCGGGAGTGGTTGCCGAGGCAGCGGTGGTTCGCGGGGAAGGGGCGGCCGGTCACCGGGTTCACGTTGGTGGGGGCCGCTGAACTCCTTCCGGTGGAGGGGCGGTTGGGGCTCCACCATCTGCTGGTCCGGGTCCATCAGGGGCCGTCGCGGCCCGGCGACTGCTACCAGTTGCTCATAGGTTCGCGTGCGGCGTTGCCGCCCCGGCTGGCGCCCGCGCTGATCGGCCATGTCGAACAGGGCGCGCTCGCCGGACGCACGGTGTACGACGCCCTGTACGACGCCCGCCCCGCCGACGTCCTCCTGGAGGCCCTGCGTTCCGAGGCGCGCGTCGGCGGCCTGTGCTTCGAGCGGGACCCGGGGCAGGAGATCCGTGCGGACCTGGTGCCCCGTCTGGTCACCTCGGAGCAGTCCAACTCCTCGCTGGTGTACGGCGATACGTTCATCCTGAAGCTGCTGCGCCGGATCGTGCCGGGCGTCAACCCCGACCTGGAACTCCCGTTGGCGCTGGCCCGCGAGCACTGTCCCCGGGTGCCGCCGCCGACGGCGTGGCTCCGTGCCGAACTGGACGGCGAGGCCTCGGTGTTGGCGGTTCTCCAGCCGTTCGTGCGGGGCGCGACGGACGGCTGGGAACTGGCGTTGCGTGAACTCGCCAAGTCCGAGGACTTCTGCGGCGAGGCCCGTGCCCTGGGCCGCGCGACCGCCGAGGTCCACCAGGCGCTGGCCCGGGCCCTGCCGACGGTCACCCTCGGCCACCTCCAGATGGAGGCGCTGGTCGACGGCATGCTGGAACGGCTGGAGTCGGCGGCCCGGGCGGTGCCGTTGCTGCTCCCCTATGTCCCGGCGCTCCGCTCGGCGTTCACGGCGCTGTCGGACCTCGCCGAGGAGGGGCGTACCTGGACCGCCCAGCGCATCCATGGGGACCTGCATCTCGGGCAGTGCCTGCGGGCGCCGGGCGGCGAGTGGTCGGTGATCGACTTCGAGGGCGAGCCGTCGAAGTCGTTGGCCGAACGGCGGTTGCCGCAGCCGCCGTTGCGGGACATCGCGGGGATGCTGCGGTCCTTCGACTACGCGGCCCACTCGGCGGGGGCGCCCGCGCCGGAGTGGGCGGCGGCCTGCCGTGCCGCGTACTGCACGGGGTACGCGCAGGTCAGCGGGGTCGATCCGCGGACCGACCCGGTGTTGTTGCGCGCGTACGAGACGGACAAGGCGATCTACGAGGTCGTCTACGAGGCCCGTCACCGCCCGGACTGGCTGGCCGTGCCGATGAAGGCGATCGCGCGCTACACGACACCGGCCGACCGTTTCTGACCCCCGACGTCCTCAACTCCCCCAGGAGGCGCACCTCGTGACCCCCCGCCGCCCGTCCCACGGTTCGGATGCGAAGAAGCCGACGTCCAGAAAGCCGCCCACGAAGAAGGCGCCGCCGAAGAAGCGGCCCGCGCCGGTCGAGGCCGCCGTCTCCCCCGCCCTGGACGCGGGCGACCGGGAACGGCTGCTGCACGGTACGCATCACGCGCCGCACGCGGTGCTGGGGGCGCACCCGGTGCCGGGCGGGGTGGCGTTCCGGGCGCTGCGCCCGTACGCGCGGTCGGTCACGGTGGTGACCAAGGACCGGCGGACGCGGCTGCACGACGACGGCGACGGCTTCTTCTCCGCGCTGCTGCCGCTGTCGGAGATACCGGCGTACCACCTCCAAGTGGCCTACGAGGCGGCGACGTTGGAGGTGGAGGACGCCTACCGGTTCCTCCCCACGCTGGGCGAACTGGACCTGCATCTCATCGGTGAGGGCCGCCACGAGGAACTGTGGAAGGCGCTCGGCGCGCATCCGACGGTCCACCAGGGCGTGGCCGGAACCCGCTTCTCGGTCTGGGCGCCGAACGCCCGCGGCGTCCGCCTGACCGGCACCTTCAACTTCTGGGACGGCACGGCCTACCCGATGCGCTCGCTCGGCTCGACCGGGGTGTGGGAGCTGTTCGTGCCGGGCATCGGTGAGGGCGAGCTGTACAAGTTCGAGATCACCCGCCCGGACGGTTCCCGCACCCAGCGCGCGGACCCGATGGCCCGCCGGACGGAGGTCCCGCCGGCGACGTCGTCGGTGGTGACAGCGTCACACCACGAGTGGAACGACGGCGAGTGGCTGGCGGCCAGGGGCCACGTCCCGGCGCACGAGGCGCCGTTCTCGATCTACGAGATCCACCTCCCCTCCTGGCGACCGGGTCTGACCTACCGTCAGCTCGCAGAACAACTCCCCGCCTATGTCTCGGACTTGGGCTTCACGCATGTGGAGCTGATGCCGGTGGCGGAGCATCCCTTCGGGGGCTCGTGGGGCTACCAGGTGACGGGCTTCTACGCGCCGACGGCCCGGTTGGGGACGCCGGACGACTTCAGGTTCCTGGTGGACGCCCTGCATCAGGCGGGCATCGGGGTGCTGATGGACTGGGTTCCGGCCCATTTCCCGCGCGACGACTGGGCGTTGGCGCAGTTCGACGGGTGCCCGGTGTATGAGCACGCGGACCCGTTGCGGGCGGCGCATCCCGACTGGGGCACGCTGGAGTTCGACTTCGGCCGACGCGAGGTGCGCAACTTCCTGGTCGCCAACGCCGTGTACTGGTGCGAGGAGTTCCACATCGACGGGCTGCGCGTGGACGCCGTCGCCTCGATGCTCTACCTCGACTACTCGCGCGAGCCGGGCCAGTGGACGCCGAACGCGCACGGGGGCCGGGAGAACCTGGACGCGGTGGCGTTCCTCCAGGAGATGAACGCGACGGTGTACCGGCGGGTGCCGGGCGTGGTGACGATCGCGGAGGAGTCGACGGCGTGGGACGGGGTGACCAGTCCGACGGACAGCGGCGGTCTGGGCTTCGGCTTCAAGTGGAACATGGGCTGGATGCACGACTCCCTCGCGTATCTGGCCCATGACCCGGTGCACCGCGCCCATCACCATCACGAGATGACGTTCTCGATGGTGTACGCGTACAGCGAGAACTACGTCCTGCCCCTGTCCCACGACGAGGTCGTGCACGGCAAGCGCAGCCTGGTCTCCAAGATGCCGGGCGACTGGTGGCAGCAACGCGCCAATCTCCGCGCCTACCTGGCCCAGATGTGGGCCCACCCGGGCAAGCAACTCCTGTTCATGGGGCAGGAGTTCGCCCAGGGCGCGGAGTGGTCCGAGGCCCACGGCCCCGACTGGTGGCTCCTGGACCCGGCGTACGGCGCGGAGGCGGACCACCGGGGCGTACGGGACTTGATCCGCGACCTGAACTCGGCCTACGCGTCCACCCCGGCCCTCTGGCAACGCGACACCGACCCGTCCGGCTTCCAGTGGATCACCGGCGACGCGGCCACGGACAACGTCTTCGCCCACCTACGCCTGGACGCAGGCGGCACCCCCCTCCTCTCCATCACCCACCTCTCCCCGGTCGTCCGCCCCGACTACCGCATAGGCGTCCCGGACTCCACCCAGGCCTGGCAAGAAATCCTCAACACCGACGCCCTCCACTACGGAGGCAGCAACGTCACCAACGGAGACACCCTGAAGACGGAGGCACAGAGCTGGCACGGACGGCGGGCCAGCATCCGACTGACGTTGCCACCGTTGGCGACGGTGTGGCTACGGCCGGTTTGAGGGGGGCACGAGGAGGTTGATCGCCGGCTACCGCTCAGCGGTCAATGAAATAGCCGATCGCAGCAAGAATTGCCCCTGGCAGGAGCAGGATATCTATCCACCAGCGGTACCGGATACGGCGAACCTCTCCACTGATCACCCCGGCAACTTTGCGACCAGGTCCACGTCCCAGCTCATTCCTCACCTCCTCGGCAGCACGCTCACTGGTCTTGAAGACGGCATCAAGAAGGGACCCGCCGAACGCGAAAGAGGAGACAGAAGTTGTCCACCTGGAGCGACGACTCGTGCAGTACGATTCTGCACGTCCCCATCCTTCGGAAAAGCGAGGTCCACACCAAAACGTTTCCCGCCATGAAGAGGTCGCCACTGCGGTCGTCACTATCCAGGGACAGCAAAAGAACTATCAAATAAACGAGCCACAGGACGACAATCCCAACCCAGCTGAAAACAGGCCACGAACGACGCCGCAGCGTGCGTGGTTTCGCCATCCCCACCCCTTGAGTCGCGCGACTCCAACTCTGCGGACTTTACCTGCACTTGGCGTAGTCGCTCCGACAGGCACGGCAGCGTGCAGGGAGAGGGGTCGGGCAACGATGCGAGCGTCAGAGTTCGCAACTGCTGCACGGCGAGCCACACCCGGGCAACCTGCTCAGCGAGAAAGTCGCCGCGCACTACCCCGGTGTCGATCAGGACCTGCTGCGGGCATGCCGGCTCCTTGTGCTGGCGATGATCACCACCTGGCGCTGGGACCGAGGTGACCAACTCCCGAACGGACGCCGGCTGGCGGAGGAGTGGCTCAGCCAACTCCGAACGGCGCTCGGCCACACCCGCCCGTCCGGCGGTTGAGGACGAGGCCGGCCGGGGGCGGAGTCCCCAGGGCTCTTCGGTGTCGTGGGAACGCCGGGATTTTCTGCGCCGTTATCGCTTCCGCATCCTTGGGCTGGTACTTCAGAGGTATCAACTTTCCCCCCACACACGGGAGTTCGCATGCGCCCTGCCCGCGCACGCAGACCGTTGGCCACTCTGCTCGCCGCCCTCGCCACCGCAACCTGCCTCACCGTCGTCGCGGCACCCGGCGCGCAGGCCGCCGAGGCCGGGAAGTATGTCGCGCTAGGCGACTCCTACGCCGTCGCGCCCGGGACGCGCAGCTACGACGACCCCAACGACGTATGCAGGCGGGGGCCGTTGACCTACCCCCGGCTGTGGGCGGCGCAGCACACCTCGTACGCGTTCGTGGAGGCGTCCTGCTCCGGCGCCACCGCAGCGGAGATCAAGACGCAGCAGGTGCCCCGACTCACCGCCGACACCACGCTGGTCACCGTCCAGGCGGGCGGCAACGACGTCGGATTCGTCAGCGTGTTGCAGAACTGTGTGCTCACCCTGGACGACAAGGAGTGCGTGGCCGGGGTGGAGGCCGCGAAGGCGGCGGCGACCGGCGCGCTGCCGGGCACGTTGGCCGACACCTACGCGGCGGTGAGGGCCGCCGCCCCGAACGCCCGCGTGATCGTGGTGGGTTACCCCCGGCTGTACCGGATCGGCGGCAACTGCGGCGTTCTCGGGCTGAGCGACACCGAGCGCACCGCGCTGAACTCGGCCGCCGATGTCCTGGACTCCGTTCTCGCGCAGCAGGCCGCGCACGCGGGCTTCACCTTCCTCGACCCCCGGCCGGCGTTCGACGCGCACGCCATCTGCTCGGGGAACACCACCTGGGTGACAAGCCTGGAGTGGGACAAGCTGAACGAGTCGTACCACCCGAACCAGGCCGGTCACCGGGACGGTTATCTGGCCGCGCTGAACGCCATCACGGGCTGACGGAACAGTAGTTGGGGGCGGGGGCGGGGGCGCGGCTCTGTTGGGCCCCCGCCCCCGTCACCGTCGTTCGTCCGCCGCCCCCGTCACCGTCGTTCGTCCGCCGCCCCCGTCACCGTCGTTCGTCCGCCGCCCCCGTCACCGTCGTTCGTCCGCCGTCGGTACGAGCATCTGGGACGCGGCGAGTTCGCGGTAGAGGGGGTCGGCGTCGACCAGGTCGGCGTGGGAACCGGCGGCGCGGATACGGCCGTTCTCCAGGACGATGATCTGCTCGGCGTCGGTGACCGTGGACAGGCGGTGGGCGATGAGGATGACGGTGCAGCGGCGGGCGGCCTGGTCCACCGCTTCCCGCAGCGCCTGTTCGTTGCTGGCGTCGAGCTGGGCGGTGGCCTCGTCGAGCAGCAGGACCTCGGGTCCGCGCAGCAGGGCACGCGCGATGGCGAGGCGTTGGCGCTCCCCGCCGGAGAGGGCGACGCCTCGGTTGCCGACCTCGGTGTCGAGGCCGTCGGGGAGCCGGGCGATCAGGGAATCGAGCCGGGTCAGCCGCAGCACCTCGGTGATCTCCTCGTCGCTCGCGTCGGTCGCGGCGTAGCGGAGGTTGTCGCCGAGGGTGCCCGCCATGACCGGCGATTCCTGTTCGACGTAGGCGATGCGGCGGCGGACCTCGGCGCGGGGCATCCGGGCGATGTCCCGGCCGCCGATCCGGATGGCACCGGCGTGCGGTTCGTAGAAACGCTGGAGCAGCGCGAACATCGTGGTCTTACCGGCGCCGGAGAGGCCGACCAGGGCGGTGCGGGTGGCGCCGGGCACGGTGAAACCGATGCCGCGCAGGGCGGGTTCGCGCCCCGGGTAGGCGAAGTGGACGGCGTCGAACTCGACCGGCGGCGCCTGCACCTCCCGTTGCGTATGCGCTCGTTGCCCAACTGCCCCGACGGAACGGGTCAGTTCGGGGAGGTCGACGTCGTTCTCGGTGGGCAGGTGTCTGACCTGTTCGATGCGGACGATGGCGCCGAGGCCCTGTTGGAGCATGCCGAGGCCGCCGAGGAGGGAGGCGATCGGGCTGGCGAGGTAGAAGACGTACAGCAGGAACGCGATGAGCTGCGACGCGTCCAGGCCCCCGGAGGCGACCAGCGCGCCGCCGACGCCGAGCACCGCGAGGAACGCCGCCTGGATGGCGACGCCGGACAGCACCTGGACCAGCGCGACGTACTTGGCGCCGGTCAGACCGGCCTCGTACGCTTCCTGGACAGCGGCCTCGGCGCGGGCGGTCTCGCGGGCTTCGGCGCCGTTCGCCTTGACGGTGCGGGCGGCGCCGAGGGAACGGTCGAGGGCGGCGCCGATCGCTCCCACGGAACTCTGCGCGCGGGCGACGGCCTCCCGGATGCGGGGCAGGATCAGTCCGAGGAGCGCCCCGGTGCCGAGCAGGACGGCGAGGGTGACGCCGAGGAGGAGGCCGCTGACCGTGCCCATCAGGGCGATGGCGCCGACGACGGTGAGGAGCCCGTTGGTGATCATGACGAGGCCCTGGGTGGCGGCGTTCTGCACCAGGGCGCTGTCGGAGGTGACGCGGGCGACCAGATCGCCGGGTGGGCGCCGGTCCAGTTCGGGGACCTTGAGGCGGACGAGGCGGAAGACGAGGTCGCGGCGGATGGAGCGGACGACCTGTTCCGAGGTGCGCTGCTGCCACCAGGACTGGAGGCCGGTGAGCACGGCGCCCGCCACCACCAGCACACCGAGCAGGACCAGCGCCCCGGTGACCGTCGTCCCCCTCGCCAGCGCGTCCAGCACCGCCCGCGCCACCAGCGGCTGCACCAGACCGCTGGCGCTGGCGGCGAGAGCCAGCAGCAGCGAGCCGAGCAGGACGTACCGGTGGGGGCGTGCCTGGCGGAGGAGGGCGCGCAGGGGGCGGATGCCGGAATCCACCGGTCCGTCGGGCCGGACGCCGCGATCCTCGGGGCCGTCGGGCGCGGGACGCGGTACCGCCTGCGGCGGGATCGGGTCGGTGGTGGTCATGAGGTGCTCCGGGGTGAGGGACGCGCTCAGCGGCCTGCGGGACGGGCGAGGGTGACGAGGGGAGGGGTGCGGCGGGGGTGCTCAGCGGCCCACAGGCACGGGACCGGCCCACGGGCACGGGACCGGCCCGCGGACTCGGGTGAGCGCGGTCAGCCCGCCGTGGAGACCAACGGGTGCTCGGCGACCAGCCGTTCCAGGTGGTCCGCCGCTGCCCGGCGCCCGCCCGCTGCCCGCAGCGACCTGCCCACCGCCTCCGCCGCGCTGCGGTGGCCGCCCCGGTCGTCGAGGATCGTGCGCAGGGCCTCGGCGAGTTTCGGGGCGTCGACGCGGCCGAAGCGGACGCGGATTCCGGCGCCCGCGTCGGCGACCTGGCGGGCGATGATCGGCTGGTCGTCGCGGATCGGGGCGATGACCAGCGGGAGCCCGTTCCAGAGGGCCTCGCAGACGGTGTTGTGGCCGCCGTGGCTGACCACCGCCCTGGCCCGGCCGAGGAGTTGGAGTTGGGGGACGGACCGGCGGACCAGGACGCCGGGCGGCGGGTCGGTGAGCAGGCCGCCGGGGTCCACGACGACGCCCTGCACCTGGCCGGCGAGCAGGTCGAGGGCGCGCGCGGCCTCGTTCAGGAAACGGGCGCCGGCGTCGGTGTTGGCGGTGCCGAGCGAGACGAGGACCAGGTCGCGGGAGGCGTCGAGGGCGTCCCAGGGGAAGTCGGGGTCGCCGGGCCGCTCGGCGATGGCGGGGCCGACGAGGTGGACGCGTTCCCAGGGCAGGTCGGCGGTGTCACCGACGAGGGCGCGGCTGGTGAAGGCGAGGACGCCGTGGGGGGAGAAGCGGGGGTCGTGGGTGGCGGCCGGGTCACCGATCAACTCCCGGAGCGCGGTGAGCCGTTCGGTCAGCCAGGCGGCCACCTTGGGCAGGTCGGCGAGCGGGTCGACGAGTTCGGCGGAGGTGCTGGCGGAGGTGAAGTAGGGGACGCCGAGGCGTTCGCAGACCAGGGCTCCGGCCACCGCGTGCTGGTCGGTGACGACCGCGTCCGGACGGAACGCCCGCACCGCGTCGGCCACGGCGGGCGCCATCGCCTCGGCCAGCGGAATGAAGAAGTCCGCCCACAGGAAACGGAAGGCGGCCGGTCCGGTCAGGGTCGGCGGCCGGACCAGTTCGGCGGTGTCGGGGAGGGTGCAGGGGTGAACGACGGCGTCGGCTCCGGCGGCCTCGTGGATGCGGTCGGCGTCACCGCACCACGCGACCTCGTGGCCGCGCGCGGTCAGTTCGGCGGCGACGGCGACGAGCGGGTTGATGTGCCCGGTCAGCGGCGGCACGACCAGCAGGAAGCGGCTCATCCGACGGCTCCGGCCCAGGCGTCCGCGCGGCGCGCGTGGTGCTCGCGTACCCAGTCCAGGACCAGGTCCCGGGTGCGGGCGGGCTGTTCGACCAGCACCGAGTGGCCCTGGTCGGGCAGGACCACGGTGCGGCACCGCTCGACCTTGGCCTCCAGCTCCGGCACCTGCGCGCTGAGCCCGGAGGCCCCGCCGAACACGGCGAGCAACGGGCAGCGCAACGCCGAGAGGTCGTCGTCGATGAGCCGCCCGGCCGGGACGTCGTCGGCCAGCGTGGTGGTGGCGAGGATGCGTCCGGCGTTGCGGGAGAGGCGGGCGGTGTGCGCGCCGTGCCGCTCCTTGATCCAGTCGATGGCCTCGTCGCGGACCAACTCCCGCCGCGCGTGCGCCAGTCCGTCCCTGATGTGCCCGGACCAGGCGGCCACCGGCGGCTCGGACTCGATCATCGTGAGGGTGGCGGTGCGGTGCGGGTGCCAGGCGGCGAACCCGGCGGCGACGGTGCCGCCGAAGGAGTTGCCGACCAGGTGCACGGGGCGGTGCTCGCCGAGGGCGTCGAGGAGTTGGTCCAGGTCCTCGACGAAGTGCTCCAACTGGTAGCCCGTGGGCGGCCGTTCGGTGCGGCCGTGTCCGCGCAGGTCGTACATCACCGTGTCGATGCCGGCGGCGGACAGCGCCGGGCCGAGGGTGAAGTAGTAGCTGGCGAGCGAGTCGGTGAGCAGTCCGTGCACGAGGACGACGACCGGCGGCTCGTCGTCGCCGCTGAGGGCGCCGCTGCTGCGGCCGACCGCTCCCGCCGCCAACTGCTGGACATGGGTGGTGAGTTCACCGGTGCGTAGCTTCGCCATCCTGTCAGCTCTCCTGGGTCGCGCGGAGGGAGGCGGCGACGTAGTCGGCGAGCTGTCCGACGGTCAGCGCGATGATCTCGTCGAGTTCCAGGTCCGCGATGAACAGGGCGAGGTTGACGCGGTCGCCGTAGTGCTCGCGGAGCATCCCGGCCAGCGAGACCAGGTCGATGCTCTCCAGCTCCAGGTCGTCGTGGAAGAGGGTGTCGCGGTCGATCTCGGCGTCCTCCAGACCGGCGTCGGGCAGGTCGCGCAGGGTCGCGGCGATCTGCGCGAGGGCGGCGTCCTCGTCGACGCCGGGGGCCGTGGCGGTGGGCGTGCTGGTCGCCTCAGTGGTCATGCCGTCTCTCCTGACTGACTGACTGGCTCGGTGTCGCCCGTGGTCCAGGCGACGACATAGGTCCGTTCGGGCAGCCCTGCGGGGGCGGCCAGTTGATCGCAGCGCACGTCCCAGACGCCGCCCGCGTGTTCGACCCGCAGCAGGCCGGGGCGGGCGGCGGTGACGCGGTAGGCCTGGGGGCGGCCGCCGAGGCCGGTGCCGCGTTCCTTCGCGACGGCCTCCTTCGCCGCCCAGAACCGGGTGAACCACACGTCCTCGCCGTCCTCGCCCGCCGCGACGGTCCGCGCGAGCAGCGTGCGTTCCTCCGGGCCGCAGGCCGCCGCGACGGAGGCGGCGGGCCGCGCGGTGACCTCTTCGAGGTCGATGCCGCAGGGTCCGCGCCGGGCCACGGCGACGGCCGCCTCGCCGCTGTGCGCGAGGGAGACCGTCAGGCCCTGGCCGAGGTCGCGGCCGTGCACGCCGGTGACCGATGGCCGTCCGGTCGCGTCGTTGTGAACGGCGATCTCGGCCGGGTAGATGTCCCCCGCGCCCTCCGCCCACAGCAGCCTGCGCACCGCGTCCTTGGCCGCGATCCGGCCGAGCAGGTGGTGGCGCCGCCGGGTCGGCGGCCGGGCGGCGTAGTGGTCGCGTTCGGCGCCGCCGAGCACGTTCCGCATGATCAGCTCGCGGGTCGCGAGGTCGGGCCACCGTTCGTGGACCACGCTCCAGCCCTCGGGGCGCGCCTCGGAGAGGGTGTTGCGGCCGGGGAAGCGGTCCATCAGCCGGATGCCGGGGTCGGTGTCGAAACGCCGGTCGGTCCAGCCCGTACAGGTCGCCCAGACCCGGCCCGCGTGCACGAGTTGCATGTCGGCGGTGAGGGTGGTGGGGGTGACCTCGCGGATGCGGATGTGGCAGTCCAGATCGGTCCCGGCGGCCGGTTCGGGGCCGTAGAGGTCGATGCGTTCCATGCCGACCGGGAAGACCGTGGTGCGTTCGGTGAGGGTCGCCATGATCCAGTAGCCGAGGAGCTGGCCGACGTTGTCGAAGAGCGCGCCGGGTGCGCCGGGTGCGGTGAGCACGCCGCGCACATGCCGCTCCCCGATCCCGGTGAGCGCGGTGACGCCCTGGAAGGCGGGCCCGTGGAACATCCACCGCTCGGTGTAGAGCTGCTCGGCGGTGAGTTCGGGCACCCGTTCACCCGCCGGGTCCAACGGCCATACGGCGGGCGGTACTTCGCGTCCCGACCCGAACTCCACCTCGGCCCCGGCGAAGCCGGTGAACCCGACGTCGATCCGGTCGGGCCCCGTGCGCCGCACGGCCACCGGCACGTCCCGGGCGGGCATGGCCTCGACCCACTTCTGAAGCCGCACCCGGTGAACGGCGACGACCGGTCGCGCGGGGGTGTGGTCGGGGTGGCCCAAGTGCCCGGCTCGGCCGGGCTGTTCGGGGTGCGGTTGCGGCATCGCCTGTTCCGCGATCCGGATCATGTGGTCGATGACGGTGGTCGCGGGCACGATCGGCCAACGGTCGGCCTCGTCGGGCCACCCGGGCCGCTGCCGGAAGAAGCAGTGGTCGAGGAGGTACGGCATCTGATCGACGTCGATCCGCAGGGTCGCGGGGACCGGGACGAGATCGCCGGGGGCGGTGGAGCCACTGACGCCGTGCGGGGCACGGGAGCTGACGGGACCGCCGGAACTGTCCGAGGGGCGGGGGCTGTTCGGGAGACGGGGACTGTTCGGGACCGTAGGAACGGCCGCGTGAACGTCGGCGCCACGGGAGCCGTCCGGGACACGGGAGCCCTGCGGGACACGGGAGTTGGCCGGGGAACCGGAGTCGGCCAGGGAACCGGAGTGGGCCGGGCCGGTGAAGCCACCCGAGCCGCCGGAACCGTTCGGCCCCCTGGAGTGACCCTGACCTCCGAAACCAACCGGAACGCCGGGACCGCTCGGGACACCGGAGTGGGCCGGGCCGGTGAAGCCACCGGGGCCGCCGGAGCCGTTCGGGGTACCGACCCCGACCCCGGCCGGGGTACCGGTTCCGGACGGGCCGACCGCGTGGCCCGGGGCGGGCGCTGCTGCGGGCGGCGCCGCGACGAACGCCGACGGCGTCGGGGTGACGGCACCGGAACGCGGGGTCGGTGGCAGGTGCCGGGTCGGGACGCGGGGCCCGCCGGGCTGGCCCAGCACGTCGAGGAGTTCCGCTGCGACAGCGGTGGTGTCGGTGAGCAACGCCGAGAACTCGGCCGCCACCGACTGGTGCCCACCGGCGCGGCCGAGCCGATCGAGCACGTCAGCGTGCGCCTCGGCGCGGGCGACCGGAGCAGGGGGCGCCGGGGCAGGGGCCACCGGGGCCGCCCGGTGCGGTCGCTCCGCCGCCGCCCCAACGGCGTTGCCCTGCACGGCAGTTGGAACGGTGAGCGGCGAGCCCTGCGGCGCACCGCCCGGCGTCGAGGTGAGGCCACCCTGCCCGGCAGCCGGAACGACGGGACGCGCCGCCTGCGCCATGCCGCCCGGCGCCGACGCGAGGCCTCCCCTCCCGCCAGCTGCCGGAACGACGGGTCGGCGGGGCTCGCCCATGCCCTCGGCTCCCGGGGCGAGGAGCCCTCGGGTGGCGGACGGAAGGGCGATGAGGGCACCGCCGAGGTCGAGCTTCATCCCGGGGCGACGCGCGGGGCGATGACCCGAACCGGCTTCCGGGGAAGGGGAGTTCCTGGACCCCACCTGCGCGGCAGGGGCATTGCGCGAACTCGCCTGCCCCGCAAGGGCGTTGCCCGGAACCCCAGGTCCCGCAAGGGCGTAGCCCGAGCCCACCTGCACGGCGGGGACGCTGCTCGAACTCGCCTGCCCGGCAAGGGCGTCGCCCCGAACCCCGAGTCCCGCAAGGGCCTCGCCCGAACCCACCTGCACGACGGGGACGCTGCCCGACCTCGCCTGCCCGGCAAGGGCGTCGCCCCGAACCCCGGGTCCCGCAAGGGCCTCGCCCGAACCCACCTGCACGGCGGCGACGTTGCCCGAACCCCCCTGCCCCGCAAGCGCGTTGACCGAGCCCAGCCGCGCTGCATCCTCGCCCAGTAGCGGGCGCGCATCCGGGGTGCCTCCCTCGGTCCACAACGCCGTGGTGACTCGGCGGAGTTGGGTGAGGGCGTCTCGGTTGGGGGCGTGGGCGGGGACGACCAGGCGGTCGCGGCCGGCGAGGGTGTCGTCGATGAGGGAGCCGAGTTGGCCCGCGCCGAGGGTCAGGAAGGCGCGGAAACCGGCGTCGTACATCTCCAGCACGAGGGCGCGGAAGCGGACCGGTTCGAGCAGGTGCCGTACGAACAGTTCGCGGACCGCCGCCGGTTGGGCCGGGAAGGGTGCGGCGATGGTCGCGGACCACAGCGGGGTGTGCGGCGGGTGCAGGCTGTACCGCTCGGCCGCCGCGCGGATCGGCCCGAGGTAGGGCGCGAGCATCGGCGTGTGGAACCCGGAGCGGAACGGCAGCACCTGTGCGATGACGCCCTGCGCCCGGAACGCGTCCACCAGGTGGGCGACGGCGTCCTCGGGGCCGCAGATCATCGACTGGTTGGGGGCGTTGTCGTGGCTGAGGACGACGTCGTCGCGGCCGGCGAGCCGGTCGAGGACCCGGTCGGCGGCCGTGCCGAGGACGGCGAAGGCGAGCCCGGGGACCCGCAGGGCGTCCGGGTCGAAGCCCGCCAGGAACGCGTCGACCTCCTCGGGGGCGTGCACCCCGGCCGCCGCCATCGCGGTCCACTCCCCCACGCTGTGTCCGGCCACGGCGTCGGGCGCCACGTCCAGGCGGCGCAGGGCGGTGTCGAGGAGCCGGCCGAGTTGGAAGACGGCGGCGCCGTGCCGGCCCACGTCACCGACCTCGGCGGTCTCCTCGTGGGCCCAGTCGAGGCCGAGCCGGGCGGCGAGCTGGTCCACCTTCGGGGTGAACTCGGCCTCAAGTCCCGGGAAGACGAAGGCGGTTCGGCCGCCCGCCGATCCGAGCACCGGGCGCGGCGTGAACCACACGTCGCTCCGCCCGCGCCACGGCTCGCCCTTGTCGACAGCCTTGCGGGCCAGCTTCAGGCGCCGCGCCGTGGGGTCGACGATCCCGAGCCGCACGGGCCCTTCGGGAGCGGCGCCGGTCTCCGGCAGGCTCGCGGCGAGCACCGCGCTGTCCTCGGCGTCGAGGAGCGCGGCCAACTCGCCCGGCGTCCGGGCGGCCAGCCGCAGCACACGTTCCGGCTCAGCGACCGTCACCCGAGCCCGACCGACCTGGCCCGCAACGGGCGCCCCCGCCTCCGGCGACTTCCCGGCGCCCACGGCACCGGCCGCAGCGAGGGTCGCCCCGGGACGAGCGGCACCGGCCGCACCGGACACCCCCGTCTCCGACAAGCTCGCGCCGACCCCCGCGCCCCCCGCCCGGGAAGGACCGCCCCGCGCCAACTCGGGCTGTTCCAGGACGACATGGGCGTTGATGCCTCCGAAGCCGAAGGCGTTGACGGCGGCTCGGCGCGGGGCGCCGCTCGCGACGGCGTCCCAACGGCGGGCCGTGGACAGGGGGGTGAAGCGGGTGGCGTTCAGGGACGGGTGGGGGTCGTCGCAGTGCAGGGTGGGCGGCAGCGTCTCGTGGTGCAGGGCGAGGGCCGCCTTGATCAGACCGGCCACCCCCGCGGCCGGCATCGTGTGCCCGATCTGCGACTTGACCGAGCCGATGACCGCGCGGGCGGCGGTCGCGGGCCCGAACACCTCGGCCACCGTGGCCAGTTCGGCCTGGTCACCGGCGGCCGTCGCGGTGCCGTGCGCTTCCAGGAGCTGGAGCGCGTCGGGGTCGCGCGGGTCGAGTCCTGCGGCCTCCCAGGCCTGGCGGACGGCACGGATCTGACCGCCCGGGTCGGGGTTGAACAGGCTCGCGCTGCGGCCGTCGCTGGCCACGCCGGTGCCACGGATCACGGCGTAGATCCGGTCGCCGTCGCGTTGCGCGTCCGCGAGCCGTTTGAGGACGACGACGCCGGTGCCCTCGCCGATCAGGACGCCGTCGGCGTCGCGGTGCAGCGGGCGGATGCGCTCGCTCGGGGAGAGCGCGCCGAGTTGGGTGAAGACGCTCCACAGGGTGAGGTCGTGGCAGTGGTGGACGCCGCCCGCGAGCATCACGTCGCAGCGCCGGGAGGTGAGTTCGCGGACCGCGTGGTCGACGGCGACCAGCGAGGAGGCGCAGGCGGCGTCCACGGTGTAGGCGGGTCCGCGCAGGTCGAGCCGGTTGGCGACGCGGGAGGCGACGAGGTTGGGGACGAGACCGATCGCGGACTCGGGTTCCTCGGGGCCGAGCTGTTCGCAGAACCCGGCGCGTACCGACTCCAGTTGGGCTTCGTCGAGTTGCGGGGTCAACTCCCGCAGGGTCTGCACGAGTTGGTTGGCGGTGCGCACCCGCTGGTCGAGGCGGACCAGGCCGGGGGTGAGATAGCCGCCCCGGCCGAGGACGATCCCGGCGCGTTCCCGGCGGGCGGGCAGCACGGACTCGCCGCCCGCGTCCTTGAGGGAACGGTGGGCGACGTCGAGCGCGATGAGCTGATCGGGGTCGGTGCCGCGCACGGACGTGGGCATGATCCCGAACCGGGTCGGGTCGAACTCCGCGTCCCCGTCCACGAATCCACCGCGTCGGCAGTAGAAACGGTCGCTGCGGCGTGCCTCGCCCCGGGCGGCGGGGTCGTAGAAGAGGGGGTCCCAACGGTCGGCGGGCACCTCGGTGATGGCGTCGACGCCACCGGCGATGACGTTCCAGTAGGCGGCCAGGTCGGGGGCGCCGGGCAGGAAGACCTCCATCCCGACGACGGCGACCGGCTCCGACTGCCGCGACACCTGCGACGACGACTCCGGCGCCGCCTGCGCCCCGGGTCCGCCGTGAGCCTCGGTGGACACGCCGCTCACCAACCGGAGGCGGTGTAGACGACGGCGTGCTCGTCCGGTGCCCCGTAGGCGAGTTCGCGCAGCAGGCTGAGCGGGCCTTCCTCCAGGTCGATCAGTTTGATGCCGCGGGCCGCGTAGGAGCGCATCAGCTCGGGGCCGACCATGCCGCCGCCGTCCTCGGACGCGGCCCACGGCCCCCAGTGCACAGTCAGCCCGCGCCGCTCGGCGCCCGACCACCGTCGGCCCAACTCTTCGAGTACGTCGTTGGCGCCGGCGTAGTCGCTCTGCCCCCGGTTGCCGAGGGCGGCGGCGATGGAACCGAACAGGACGGCGAACCGTGGGCTCACCGGCAGCCGGTCCACCGCGTCGAGCAGGGTCCGGGCGCCGTCGGCCTTGGTGCTGAAGACCCGGGCGAACGACTCCGGCGTCTTCTCCGCGATCAGCTTGTCCTCGATGAGCCCGGCGGCGCAGACCAGCCCGTCGAGCCGCCCGTACTGGGCGTACACCTGCTTGACGGCGGCGCCGACGGCCTCCGTGTCGAGCACGTCGACCCGCTGGTACTCGGCTTCGGCGCCCGCCTCGCGCAGGGCGGTGAGGGTGGCGCGGACCTCGCGTTCGGCGAGGATCGCGGAGACCCGGCGTTCGGTCTCGGCGGGGGTGGTGGTGAGTCGCGCGGCGAGCAGGGCGCCGCGCAGGGCGGCCCGGTCGGTGGCGGCGGCGGTGGCCGGGTCCTCGGTGGCGGCGGGCGGCGGGGTGCGGCCGAAGAGGACCAGGCGGCAGCGGGCGGCGGCCGCGAGGGTGCGGGCGAACCGGGCGGTGATGCCCCGGGCGCCGCCGACCAGCAGGACGACCGCGTCCCGGTCGAGCCCGACGGCCTCCGCCTCGGCGGCGCCGTCCCCGGCCGGTCCGGCCCCGCTGGTGGCGATGGCGCCGAGCGGGCTGAGCCGCAGCTGCGGGGCCCGTCGCCCGCCGCTCTGGTCGAGCAGGACCACCGATTCCCCTGCGGGGGCGGCGAGTTCGGCGAACAGCAGCCGGGCGGCCTCGGCGGCGTCCGCCCCGTCGGGAACCTCGGCCAGCGAGGCGTGGATCTCGGGGTACTCACGGGCCACGGTCCGGAAGAACCCGCGCAGCCCGCTCGGCGCCCCGCCCCCACGCCGGTCGGCGGCGACCAACCGCCTGGGCCCGGCGGCCAGAACCCGCTGATAGAGCCCGAACGCTCCGGGCAGCACCGGCAGTTCACCCTCCAACGGACTCAGGTGAACGACGATGTCGGCGCCCTGGGCGGGGAGTTCACCGTCGGCGACGCGTTCCGTCTCGACCCCGGCGTCGGCCAGCAGCGCGGCCAGCGCGGCGGCGGTCTCCCCGCCCCCGAGCAGCTGGACCCGACTCCCGTTCGCCAGAGGCCTGTTGACGGGTTCGAGCACCTGCTCGGCGAAGACCAACCGCTGCGGGGCGACGATCTCCGGAAGCGGCCCGTCGGCCCCGGGGGCCGCAGCGGAGGCGGCGACCGGCGCGGAGGTCACCGGGGCCACGGCGGGCGTCGCCGTCCCGCCCCCGAGGGCCGCGTCCAGGAGCGCCCCGAGCGCGGCGACGGTACGCGCCCCGCTGAGCGCCTCAAGGTCGGCCTCGGCGGCGATGCCCAGCCGCACCGCCAACTCCCCTGCGATCTCTGTGCGCTTGATGGAGTCGATGCTGAGGTCGGCCTCCAGATCGAGCCCCGGCTCCAGCATGTCCACCGGGTACCCGGTGCGCTCCGCGACCACGTCGAGAACGGTCTCCAGCACCGGCACCTCCCCGGCCGGCCCACCGGCGGCGGCCGGAGCGACCGGCCCGGCGACGGCACCGGCGACAGCGCCGAGCCGAGCGGTGAGGAACGCGGCGATGCCCTCAGCCGTGCGGACCCCGCTCAGCTCCTCCAACTGCTCGCTCTGGTCGGCGCCGATACCCAGCCGACCGGCCAGCTCCCCCGCTATTTCGGTGCGCTTGATGGAGTCGATGCTGAGGTCGGCCTCCAGATCGAGCCCCGGCTCCAGCATGTCCACGGGGTACCCGGTGCGCTCCGCGACGACGTCGAGGACGGTGTCGAGGATCGAGGCACCCGAGGGGGCGGCGGGCGCGGCGCCGGGCGCCGGGACCTCGGCCTGGCCGACGGGTGCCGCAGGAGCTGGCGCCGCGCTCAACGACGTTGCCCCGGAGGGGAGTTCGAGCGTTCCGGGGTAGACGACCGGCGCACCCGCCCCCACCGCCGGAGCCCCCGGGTGTCCGGAGGGTGCCGGTGTTCCCAAGTAGGAGAGCAGGACGTCGCGTTGGGCGGAGACCAGCTCGCGGCTGCTGCGGAGGAACTCCGCGATGAGCGCCTCGGGACCGGCGGCCGGGCCGGGAAGGTGACGCGGGTCGGACACGGTGAACTCCGTCACGGGTCGGGCGGGGAGCAGGGCGTGGGGCGGGAAGGCGCCGTCGGCGCGGCGCAACAGGTGGCCGTCGACGGTGAATCCGGGCCGCCGGACGGTGGCGGCGGTGGCGGGGTCGACGCTGTCGCGGCCGGTGAACAGCGGGCGGGTGCGTATCTCCGTGCCGCTGACGGCGAGTTGGGCGAGGGCGGTGAGGAAGGCGGGGAGGCCGCCGTCGCGGGTGCCCTCCAACGGGACGGTGCGGTGCGGGCGTTCACCGAGAATGTCGGCGACCAGACGGCTGAGGACCCGGCCGGGACCGGCCTCGACGAAGACCCGGGCACCGGCCGCGTACATCGCCTCGATCTGGTCGGCGAAGCGGACCGGGGAGCCTATCTGGGCGGCGAGTTCGGCGCGGATGCCGTCGGCGTCGTCGGGATAGCGGGCGGCGGTGCGGTTGGCCCAGACCGGGAACTGCGGTGTCTGGAGGTCGAGTCCGGCGAGGTGGGCGGCGAAGTCGGTACCGGCGCCGTCGAGCAGGGGGCTGTGGAAGGCGCAGGCCACCTTGAGCTGCTTGGCGCTGTGTCCGGCGTCCTTGAGGCGGGCGACGGCGGTGGTGATGGCCTCACTGGGGCCCGAAATGACCGTCTGGGTGGGCGAGTTGTGGTTGGCGGCGACGACGTCGTGATCGAGTTCCGCGAGCCGCAGCACCTCCTCGACCTGGGCGGCCGAGGCGCCGACGGCGGCCATGGTGCCCGCGTCCGAGGCGGGGACCCGGCCGAGGATGGCCTCGGCGCGGGCGGCGCTGGCGGCGAGGAGTTCCTCGGCGCTGAACACTCCGGCGGCGGCGAGGGCCGCGAGTTCGCCGTAGCTGTGGCCGCCGGCCATCGCGGGCCGTACCCCGAGCGAGGTGAGGAGTTCGGTGGCGGCGAGCGCGGTGATGCCGAGGGCGGGCTGGGCGACAGCGGTGTCGGTGATGCGGGCCTGGGCGCGGGCGGCGGCGTCGGCGTCGAGGGCGGCGGGCGGGAAGAGCGCGTCGGCCCAGCGGGCGCCGAGGTGCAGCGGGCGGTGCAGGGCGGGGAAGGCCGCGAAGAGCGGGGCGAGCATGCCGGGGCGCTGGCTGCCCTGGCCGGGGAAGAGCAGCGCGAGCTGTCCTTCCGTGACCTCCTGGGGGACGGCGCGGGCGAGGTGGATGCCGTCGGCGGGGGCGTGTTCGCCGTCGGCGGCGCGGCGCAGCAGGTCGGGCAGGGCGGCCGTGGAGGGGCCGACGATCGCGATGCGGACGGGTTCGCCGCGCAGGGCGGCGCGGTCGCTGCGGTGGGCGGCGTGGTGGGCGAGGTCGCGCAGCCGGGCCTGGCCGCCGTCCTGGTCGATCAGGGCGAGCAGGGCGTGCACGGCCTTGACGGCGGACTCTTCGTCGTGTCCCCGGAAGGTGAAGAGTTCGGCGGGCCAGGCGTCCAGGGCGTGGGCGGCGGGTTCCTGGTCGTGGGCGCGCAGGACGACGTGGAAGTTGGTGCCGCCGAAGCCGAAGGCGCTGACGCCGGCGATCCGGTCGGCGGGTTCGACGGCCCAGGGGGCGGCGGTGGTGTGGAAGGCGAAGGGGCTGGTGTCCGCGTCCCAGGCCGGGTTGGGGGTGCTGAGGTGGAGGGTGGGCGGCTTGATGCCGTGGTGGAGGGCGAGGGTGGTCTTGATGAGTCCGGCGAGCCCGGCGGCGCACTTGGTGTGCCCGATCTGCGACTTGACCGAGCCGATGGCGCAGGTGCCGGGGCGGGCGCCGTTCTCCTGGAACACCTCGGTGAGGGTGGCGAGTTCGGTGCGGTCACCGACGACGGTGCCGGTGCCGTGCGCCTCGATCAGGCCGACCTGGGCCGGGGAGATCCGGGCGCCGGCGTAGGCGCGGGTGAGGGCGGCGCGCTGGCCTTCGGGGCGGGGTGCGGTGAGGCCGAGGCCGCGGCCGTCGCTGGCGCTGCCGACGCCGTCGATCACGGCGTAGATCCGGTCGCCGTCGCGTTCGGCGTCGGCGAGCCGCTTGAGGGCGACGCAGGCGACGCCTTCGCCGAGGGCGATGCCGTCGGCGCTCGCGTCGAAGGTGGCGGAGCGGCCGGTGGGCGACAGGGCGTGCACGGAGGCGAAGAGGAGGTAGTCGTTGATGCCGTTGTGCAGGTCGGCGCCGCCGCACAGCACCAGGTCGCTGGTGCCGGTGGTGAGTTCCTTGCAGGCGGCGTCGACGGCGGTGAGCGAGGAGGCGCAGGCCGCGTCGACGGTGTAGTTGGCGCCGCCGAGGTCGAGCCGGTTGGCGATGCGGCCCGCGATGACGTTGGCGAGCATGCCGGGGAACGAGTCCTCGGTGAGCGTCGGCAACTGCTCGGCGAGGCCCGGCGGGAGGGTGCCGAGGTAGGCGGGCAGGACGGTGCGCAGGGTGGAGGCGTTGGCGAGGTCGCTGCCCGCCTCGGCGCCGAAGATGACCGAGGTGCGGCGGTGGTCGGCGTCGGGGCCCGCGTATCCGGCGTCGGTGAGGGCGCGCCGGGCGGCCTCCAGGGCGAGCAGTTGGACGGGTTCGATGCTGGGCAGCGAGGCGGGCGGGATGCCGTAGCTCAGCGGGTCGAACGGGATCTGCGGCAGGAAGCCGCCCCAGCGGGAGGGGGTGCGTTCGCCGTCGCCGTCGGGCGCGTAGTACAGCTCGGGGTCCCAGCGTGCGGCGGGCACCTCGGTGACGCTGTCGGTGCCCGCCACCACGTTGGCCCAGAATTCGCCCAGGTCACGGGCGCCGGGGAACATCGCGGCCATGCCGACGACGGCGATCCGCAACGGCTCCGGCGCCTGCGGTGCGGCGGGGGCGACGGCGGTGCGGGCGGCGAGGTGGGCGGCGGCGCCCTCGGTCACCTCGCGGTGCAGGGCGGCGACGGTGGTGGCCTCGGCGCGCAGCACGCTGACCTCGCCGGCCATGAACATGCCCTCGGCGTCCTGGCGTTCCTCGTCGACGGTGCGCAGGTCGTCGCCGACGCGTTCGACGCCCTTGGAGGCGAGGCGGAGTCGGCCGACGTTGAAGCGCTCCAGTCGCTCCCAGATTTCGCGGTCGGGGACGCCCTGGGCGGTGAGTTCGGCGCGCAGGGCGGCGAAGTCGCGGGTGACGTCGCTGGCGGCGCACCGGGTGGCGTGGCCGGGCGCGGTCTCCAGCAGGTCGGTGCGGTCGGCGGCGAGGACGCGTCGTTGGAAGAGCGGCTGGATGGCTCCGGCGTCGACGGCCTCGGCGGTGAACAGGTAGGCGGTGCCCATCAGAACGCCGAAGGCGGCGCCCGCGTCGGTGAGCGGGGCGGCGACGGTCGCGGCCATGGCGGCGGACCGGGCGTCATGGATGCCACCGGCGAACAGGACGGTCAACTCGCCTGCCGCTGAAGGCTGTTCGGCGAGAAACGCGCGGAGCACCTCGGTCTGTGCCTCCCAGAGCGGGAAGCTGTTGCGGGGCCCGATGTGGCCGCCGCACTCGGCGCCCTCGAAGATGAACTTACGGGCGCCCGCCGCGAGGAACTGCCGCAGCAGCCCCGGCGAGGGCACGTGCAGGAACGCCGTGATGCCCTCCGCCTCCAGGGCGGCGGCCTGCGCGGGGCGGCCGCCCGCGATGACGGCGTGGGTGGGTCTCAGCTCCCGGACGACGGCGAGTTGGGCCTCCTTGACCTGCTCGTCGGCGAAGCCCAGGATGCCCACGCCCCAGGCGGCGCCCTCGGGCAGCGCGTCCCGGGTGCGCTCCAGCATGGCGCGGGTGCGGGTGGCGTCGGCGAGGGCGAGCGCGAGGAACGGCAGCGCGCCCTCGGCGGCGACGGCGGCGGCGAACGCGGGTTCGTCGCTGACCCGGGTCATCGGGCCCTGGGCGAGCGGGAGTCGGGTGCCGAGCGCGCGGGCCCCGGCGGAGCCCTCGGCGAGTGCGGCGGCGGCGCGGTCGTCGGCGGCGGCCCGGCCGATGGCGTCGCGGACCCGGCGGACGGCCTCGGCGACGGTGGTGGAGCGGGCGGCGAAGGTGGCGGCGAGGTACCCGTCCTGCCCGACCGGCAGCAGCCGGCGCTCCGGATCGACGGCGGTGAAGGCACGTTCGGCGGCCGCGCGGTCGGCGGGCGGCTCGGGGGTGCGCGGCCCACGGCGGCGCAGGAAGCGCACCCCGTCGACGAGGACGCTCTCGGAGCCGTCCAGCGAGCCGAGCGCCTCGACGGTCTCGGCGTCCGGTTCGGCCTCGTCGAGCAGCGCGAGCTGCACGTCGAGCACCACACCGGCCGCGCCACCGGCGACCGCCGCGGCCGCGGTGCGCGGTCCGATGCCGCCCCACGCCCAGACCGGAACGGTGATCTCCGGGGCGGCGAGCACCCCTTGCAGCAGCACGAACGTGCTCAGCTCACCGGCGCGCCCCCCGCATTCGCTCCCGCGCACCACCAGCCCGTCGGCCCCGTCGCGCACGGCGTCGACGGCGGCGGCGAGACCGGTGACCTCGACCAGGACGCGGCGCCCGGGAAAGTCACCGGCGCTCAGTTCCTCGGAGCCGGCGAGCAGCACGGTGGTAACGCCGTCGGGCAGCTCGTCGTTCCCGACCGGGCAGCCGGGGCGGACCCGGACGCCGAAGGGCCGCCCGCCGGACCAGCGGGCGGTGCGCTCCAGCGCCTCGACGGCCGCGCGGCGCCGCCCGGGCAGTTCGAGCACGCCGAGTGCACCGGCTCGCCCGGCCGCGGCGGTGAGGCGGGGGGAGGGTCGGTGCAGCGGGTTGACCGCGAGAACGGCGTCTGTCGGTGCTTCTGAGGGCGCAGGGGTGGCGAGCGTCCGCATGAGAATCTCCTGTGGGGGGAGTGATGCGCGGTAGTCAACTGGGGCCATGACAACCGGTCAACCCGTCACGGAGCGTGTTCGTGTGCCCTGACCCACACAGGACATGTCATTTCGAATACCGAAAACAAGACACCCGGGAAGCCGCCCCAAGACTTTCACCGAAACACCGCACGACATAGCGGTGCCTGTCACACGAATGTGTCATGCGGAAGCAACACGCACGACGCAATTCCGCCGCTGGAATGTGCGCCAGATCACGCAAATTCTTTATTAGAAAGCGCAACCATCACGGCTTCCCACACGCTCCGTGACGGCCTCTCGGCGCCCCCACTCCCCCGACCCCGCCGCAGGGCAACGGCGGTTTTCCGACGCCCGCACCCTCGGGGAGAAGGGAGCCGGAGGCAACGGAAGGAGACGAAGGCGGAATATGGGCGGTGATAGTCCACCCTGCCATCTCATTACCGTCACTACACCGCTTCCCCCCACCCCTCCCCCAAGAATTCACGATACGCCACCAGACCCGGACACCGCGCCCACCGACGACAGGTCAAATGACAGAAGTTGCCCACGAGTTACCCCGAACCAAATCCCCCGCACACCTACGAACACCGCCAACCTGCTAGCGGAGCGTAAGCAGAGCCCCGCCTCAACTAGGCCACCCCCAGGGCAAGGAACCCCTTCCCGGGGCGGAACACAAGACCGGGACCAGGCCAACTGGGGTGCGGGGGCGGGGAGTTCCCGGCGGTGGGCGCGGGCCGGCCCCAGGGCAGGATCTTGGGCATGAGGATTCTGGTCCTGGGCGGCACGTGGTTCCTGGGCAAGAGCGTCGCGGAGGAGGCCCTGCGTCGCGGCTGGGACGTGACGGCGTTCGACCGTGGCAGGTCCGGGCAGGGCATGCCGGGGGTGCGCTCGGTACGGGGCGACCGTACCCGGGGCGCGGATCTCGACCGGCTTTCCGACCATGGCCCCCGGGACGCCGTGATCGACACGTCGACTTCCGAACTCACGCCGCGCGAGGCGCGGTGGGCCGCGCAGGCCCTGCGGGACGCGGCCTCCCGGTAGGTGCACGTCTCCACCGTGTCGGTGTACGCGGGGTGCCCCCACCAGACCCTGACCGAGCGCCCGAGGCACTGGAGTGCCCGGCGGACGCGGCCTCGTCGTTCGGGCACACGGGTGCGGACGCTTCACCGACCAGGTACGGATGCCAGAAGGCCGGTGGGGAACGGGAACATCTGCGGACGCTGGGCGACTGGCGCCGCCTCCGCCACCCGTCCGGCTCGCCCGGGGTCTGGTACCCGGACCGCGCCGGATGCCCCGTCAACTCGCCCAGTACCGGCACCTGTTCACCGAGCCACCGCGCGGCCGTCGGCGTCACACCGAGACCCACATCGAACCCTCCGGCCTGCGCATCCTCGACCACCCGCCCGACGTCGAAGACCGCAAGGCGCCGCCGAACCGAACAGGCAGAGCACGGGAGTTCGTCACGCTCCCCGTCAGAGCACCGCGCGGTAGAACACCTTCCCCCCGTGCCGTTCCACGCCGAGTGCCGCGTAGAAGCCGAGAGCTGACGGGTTGTCCGAGTCGGCCGTCCACTCGATCCGGGAACACCGCAGAGCCACCGCCTCCGCCCGGAGCCCGGCCAGCAGGCCACGGGCCACACCCCGCCGCCGGGCGTGCTCGCGGACGTACAGTTCCTTGAGGTACAGGCTGGTGTCCGCGCCGGCCGCCGGCCAGAGCCGGGAGTACGAGGCGAGGCCGAGCACCTCATCGCCGTCCCGGGCCAGAAGCACGGTTGCCACCGGGCACTCACCGAACAGGGCGGCACGGATCTGGCCCAGGTCACCGGGCACCGCTGCTCCGCCGTAGTACCCCTCGATCTCGCCGAGAACGATCGAGATGACCTCAACGTCCGCCACCGTCGCCTTACCGATATCCACGCGCCCGCTCCGATCCCGTCCTCGCTCAACACCACCGACGCGTCCGCCATGTTCAGCTCCCCTCCAACCCAGGCTCCAGAGGGCCTCCGGCCTATCCCGGCCGACCGGGGCATCCCGCCGGGGTCGCATCGTCCGCTGAAGGGCAGCCTCCGTGCCCGTATCGGGCGGCAGTACCGTGGGCGCGTGGCAACCGAAGATCTGGGACGAACCCTGCGCCGCCTGCGCCGTCTGGCTTCTCTGACGCAGGAGGAGCTGGCCGAGCGGTCCGGCGTGTCCGTCGACGTCATCCGCCAGCTGGAGCAGGGCCGTAAGCATTCGGCGCGTCTGCCCACGTTGCACGCCCTCGCGAACGGCATGGGCGTGGAGTTGACGACGCTCCTGGGTGACCCGCCTGCCGTCTCCTCGACGGGGGAGAGCGACGGGCCCCGCTTCGTGGCCGTCCGGCGTGCCGTCATGCCCGCGCTCTGGGCGGCCGAACCGGCGCCGCCGGGGCCCGAGTTCGCGATGACCGGCCTGCGCGAGCGGATCGCCGACGGCTGGACGCAGTACCACGCCGCCGAGTTCGACACCGTGATGAAGGCGCTGCCCGACATGCTCGCGGACGCGCGCGGCGCCGCGCTCCACGGCGACGACCGGGAAGCCGGTGCCGCCGCCCTCGGCAAGGCCCTCCAACTGGCAGGCCACGTCGCCGTGCGGATGGGCAAGACGGACCTCGCGCTCATCAGCCTGGAGCGCGCGATAGACGCGGCGGGACAATCGTCCGACCCGCTGCTGCCGCCGATGATCGTCAACTCGGTGGCGTGGACGTACCAGCGTCAGGGCCGCCTCAGTGACGCCCTGAGCATCGCCCTGCACGCCGCCGACGAGATCAGGCGAGGCGGCCACACGGACACCGCCGACGGGCTGAAGGTCTGGGGCGCGCTGACGATGTCCGCCGCGACCTCCGCCGCGCGCAGCAACGACTACGACCGTGCCGCCTCCCTGATGGAGGGCGCTGAGAAGGAGGCCGCCCGGGTCGCGGGGCTGCCGCAGGCCGGTGACAACCGCATGGTCAGCGTGTTCAGCCCGTCCTCGGTACGTATCGAACGGGTCCGCCTGGCCGTGCAGTACGGCCACCCCGAGGAGGCCCTCGACCTGGCCAAGGGGATGCGGCTCGGCAAGGACGTGCCCCCGTCCTGGCGGACGTGGCTCCTGCTGGACGTCGCCCGCGCCCACACCGATCTCTCGGACGCGCCGGGCGCCGTGAAGGCCCTGGAGTCGCTCCGCCGCGTGGCACCCGCCTGGATGCAGCACCACACGCTGGCGGTGGCCATCGTGCGCGACCTGTGGTCCCTCCCCAACCGCCCGCCGGGGCTCCGGCCACTCGCGGAATTCCTGGGAATCGACACCTAACGTCGCAAAACTAGGACGCCACATCCCTGTGACCCTGCATGGCGCTTCACTTCTTGACGGAGCAACGCCCGCCCCTCCAGGCTTCCCAACCCGGTTGCGTGGCAGGGCCGGAGAGTATCCCGGAGTGGCCGGGGTGGTTCGTCACAGCTGGTACTCGTAGCCGATCACGTGGCGGTACGGCAGGCACCATTCTCCGTACTCCATCACGCCCTGGTCGTCCCAGTAGCGGTGGGCGCCGGCCAGGATCGGTGCGCCGACCCGGACGCCGAGGTAGTTGGCCTCGCGGGCGTCGGCGTCGCGGGCGTGCATGTCGTCCCTGCCGTGGGTGGGGGTGCGGCCGGTGGCCTCGATGATCTGCGGGAGCACGTTCTTCATCTTGGTGCGGTCGCTGGAGAGCAGGTCGGGCACCAGGGCGGCGAACTGTGCCGGATACCAGGAGACATGCAGGCCCCGGCGTTGCGATGCCCGTCCGACGTGCCATTCCCGCATGACGACCTGGTCGCCGTCGTCGAGGCCGAAGAGGTCCTGTACGTACAGGGGAGGCACGAGCAGGGTGGCGCGGGTGACGATGCAGTGTTCGCCGGGGACGAAGGGGGTTCCGGCGGACAGGACCCGGGCGGCCCGGTCCCGGCCGGACAGGTTCACGGACGGTGTGTTCGCGACGAACGTCCCGCGCTGGGAGGTGCGGATGATGCCCTCCACCGACAGCTGTTCCAGGGCGCGTTGGATGGTCGCGATCGCCACGCCGTAGGACGCCGACAGCTCACGGTTCGAGGGCAGCTTCGCCCCTTCGGGCCGCTCCCCCTCGACGATGGAACGCCGCAGATGCTCCGCGATCTGCATGTACTTCGGTGCCGGGTTGCCGGTGTCGGTCATGGGTTCACCAGATTTCCGGAAGTGGACTAGGTCATTTGGCATGGTGGACTAGGTCACTCCTCTACCGTAAGTGATGCCGAAGTCACCGGAGAGTGAACGGCGTTAAGACCGTGCAGAGAATCGGACCTCATCGAGCAGGTAAGGCCGCCGTCCCCACTGTGGGCACGTTGGTCGTGGACACCGGCCGGGACACCGTCGCCGAGTTCCGGGCGGAGTTGGCCGGGCGTTGGTACCTGCGGCCCGTAACGGGCGGTGTCGAGTGGGACGTTGACCCCAGGACCGTCCGGCTGGCCAGCCCCGAACAGCGCCTCCGCGTCGAACTCGCCCGTGCCAACGCGCAGAGCCACCGGAACGCCTACTGCAAGCGCGACCCGAAATGACCACCCGCCCCCGGCTGAACTTCCGCCTCCCGCGCTGGTTACGCCCCCGGCACCGCCGTTCCGCGTGGCCGAACACCCTCCACCACTCCCGCCGCACCGGCCCGGCCCTGGAGCCGTCGAGCTACCGGGCGGAGGTCCGCGCCGAGTGGTCCGCCCCCAGCACCGGCGAACCGAAGTGGCTGGTCCTCGGGACGTTCCAGTCCATCTCCCCGAAGCTGATACTGCGCTGGCTGGCCGGAGAGGCGGTGCGGGTCGCGGACCGGCTGGCCCCCCGGCCCACCGGCACCCCGTGGGTGTCACCCCTGATGCACGCCTTCCGGCTGCCCGACCCCGGCTGTTCCGGCGAACTCCGCGCGTGGGCCGCCGACACCGACGAACTGCACGCCGCCCGCACCCACATCAAACGCGGCTACCCGCTCTACGTGACCTTCACGGACGACGACGACTGCACCTACACCCTCACCGTGTGGCCCGTGAACTCCCGCACCCCGCACGACAGTTACACCCCCGCCCCCGCCCCCGCCCCGTCGCCGGTGTGGCACCGGGTCGGCGGACTCTCCCACCCCCTCTACGTCCTCGCCCCGCAGGACCCATGGACGTCACCGTGACAACTCCCGCCCGCCCCAAGGCCGTTGCCCCCCTCACTCCCGCCGAAAAGATCGCCGCCCGCGACGCCGCCCGTGCCGACAGCACCCGCATCATCGAGCGCTACCAGGCCCGCGAACCCGTCTCCCGCATCGCCGCCGACTACCACGTCACCCCCAACTGGCTGGCGCTGCGGCTCGCCGAGTGGGGGGTGCCCCGGCGTCACCGGCACGAGGCCCACGCCCTGCGCCGACCCGCCGGGCACGTCTTCCGAGGCCGCACCCGGCGCCGTTCCACCGCCGAAGTCCGCGCCGCCCAGGCCCAGTTCACCGGCGACCAAGCCGACGTCACCGCCCGCTACCTCGCCGGAACCTCCATCACCACCCTCGCCCGCGAATACCAGGTCAACCCCGTCTGGGTCACCGAACGCCTCGACGACTGGAACGTCCCCCGGCGGAAACAGTCCGCCGCAGCCGCCGCCGCTCGTGCGCGCAGCGCCCGTTAGAACTGCCCCCCACACCACCAACTCCCCCTCTCCCTCAGCCGGAAGCCGTTCCGCCCACACAGATCGGTGATCCCGACGGGACGGCACCTCCCCACCTGACTGGAAGTCGCCGCATGGACCAAAGTGACGAGGTCGAAGCGCTCACCGCTGGATGGGCGATCGGATTGCACGAGGCGCTGAACGAAATCGAGCGGCACCTCACGGAGGCGCAAAGGGGTCTCGATTCGGCCCGTGAGGCGCTGCGCGAACTCGAACGGCTCCGCGACTGAGAATGGGACCCCATTCATCAGGCCCTATGAAGCCAACGGCGGAGACAGCTTGCCCGGCGAGCCAACTGGGGCCACCGGCCAGGGCGGGCGGCGCCAGGCAGACAGTCACCCAACTTCTTAAGGCGGTGGCACCCGACCATAAGGATTGGTCAGAACCGAGCGACATCAGCCAGACCTACGGGGCCATATCCGTCGGGGTCTCCGCCCTGGCGCTGGCTGGTGTCGTCGCCTCGTTGACGCCAACTCGTTCGTACTGGGACGCACCACGGAGGACCAGGTGCGCGGGCTGCTCCGGCAGCACGTCGGTGGTGAACCCGCGCGACCCCACTGGGAACAAGCCCGCGCGGGTTGGCCGCGTCACGTGGAGGCCGGAACTGACCGCCGAGCACTTCGCACCGGAAGCAAACAGGCCCACCACCCCCTGACCATCCGCAACCCGGGCGTCCACTTCTCCTCGCCGTCCCTTTTCGAATACGGCCCTCACATGCCCTTTCTCAGCCATGTGGAAACTCAGCGGAGAAACAGCTCCGCCCCGGCACAGCAACGGTGTGCTGTACCGGGGCGAACGGTGCCGGAGAACCCGCCGAGAATCAGGCCTTCCAGAACATGACCGACCCAAAATACCAGTGCTCTCCGGAACCGGAACCAGTCCCCCGCGAGGGAATCTTGCGGGTCGTTCCGTCACACTTGAATCCACTGTAGATAGTGGCGGAAGCGTCGGTGCCGTTGTTTGCGTAATAACCACGGTCTCGGTCATGGCCAGGAACGGAGTAACACTTCTCTTCCACCGGATCGGTGATCTTGATCGTGAGCTTCTTCATATTCACCGTGTCGCGAAGCTTGTATTCAAACGTCCCCGTGGCCGCATTGGCCGGAGTGGAAACAGTCAGCAGAAGCATAAGTGCACCGAGGCCGGCAGCCACGGCATTACGAAGGCGCATCAGAAACCCTTTCCGGGGTGGTTTTGTCGGCCAAACCCTTACACAAAGGCAGGCTCAGCCAGCCGCCCTCTTCTCCGGATGGGTGGGGCCGAAACGTTCCCCCGCCCCTCTATAGAGGTACCCCCGCACCCAGCCAACGCCGCCGACCATGCCCGGACTTGAGCCAGCCTCCGTTGCTCACGCAAGCCGCCCACAACCAGCCCGTCCGGCGCTTGAGGACGAGGCGGGGTCTGGGGCGGCAGCCCCAGAGTCTTGTGCCGAGCCAGGCAACACAGGCCACACCACTTCAGCCCGTCCGGCGCTTGAGGACGAGGCCGTCCAGGCCGAAGGGGGGTCTGGGGGCACAGCCCCCAGGGTCCTGTGCCCAGCCAGGCAACGCAGGCCCACACCATCCAGCCCGTCCGGCGTTTGAGGACATCGGGCCGGGCAACTCCGGAAACCCTTACAGCGGGCGCCACCCATCCAGCCCGTCCGGCGTTTGAGGACGAGGCCCGTTCAGGGCCGAAGCGGGGGCCTGGGGGCGGCAGCCCCCAGACCTGACCAGTCACCCCGGCCCCTGAAGGGCCACCTCACCCCGGGCCCGCGAGGGCCACCTCACCCCGGCCCAGAAAGGCCACCTCACCCCGGCCCAGAAAGGCCACCTCACCCCAGGCCGGGAAGGCCACCTCACCCCCGGCCGGGAGGGCCAACCTCGGCCACCCCGGCCCATTCCGCCGGCACCGCCCCCACGCACAGCACACCCAACCGCTGCGTCGCCCGAGTCAACGCCACGTACAGATCACTCGTCCCGAACCGCCCCGGTTCCACCACCAGCACGGAGTCGAACTCCAGCCCCTTCGCCTGCCGAGGATCAAGCAGCACCACCCGCCGGGTGAGATCGGGCTCGTCCCCGGCCACGACCCCGTCGATCCGCGCGGCCAACGCCCGATGCAGATCCCGAGGCGCGATGACCGCCAACCGCCCCTCCACAGGGGTGAGTTCGACGACGGCGCCGGCGACGGCAGCGGCCAGGTCCCCGGCGACGCCCCGCACCCAGGGCCGCACGCCGGTGCTCCGGACCGAGCGAGGCGGCTCGAAATCGGGCCGCTGCGCACGAACGACCGCTGCGGCGAGGTCCATGATCTCGGCGGGCGTGCGGTAGTTGACGCCGAGCCGGACGTGGTCCCACCGGTCCTCGACGTAGGGCGTGAGGATGTCGGACCAGGAGCCGACGCCGGCCGCCTCGGCGGTCTGGGCGGGGTCACCGACCAGCGTCATGGACCGCGTCGGACTGCGCCGCATGAGCAACCGCCAGGCCATCGGGGAGAGTTCCTGCGCCTCGTCGACGATGATGTGCCCGAACGCCCAGGTGCGGTCGGCCGCAGCACGTTCGGCCGCGCTGCGGAAATCCTCCTCCTCCTGGCGTTCCGCGAACCGTTCGGCGTCGATGATGTCGTGCGCGGACAGCGCCTCGGAGCCGTCGGGGTCGCCGTCCTCCTTGTCCTCGAACTCATAGGTGCGGGAGGCGTAGGAGACGTCGAGGACACCCTGCGCGTACGCGACCTGTGTCTCGCGCTCACGCTCGGCCCGCGCCCGCGCCAACCGCTCGTCCACGCCGAGGAGTTCGGCGGCCTCGTCGAGCAACGGCACGTCCGCGACGGTCCAGACGCGGGTGACGGGTCGGCGGACGGCGTCGGCATCGTCGTCGTTCAAGTACCCCTCGGGGGAGGCGAGTAGGTCGGCGACCAGGCGGCGCGGGGTGAGGTGCGGCCACAACTGGTCGATGGCGGACCAGACTTCGGGGTTCTCGGCGAGTTCGTCACGGATCTGCGTGATGTCGCTGGGGTCGAGGAGGTTCGTGCCGTCGAACGGGTCGGTGCCGATGCGCTCGGCGACCATGTCGGTGAGCGCGTTGAGGATGTGGCCCTCGAAGTACTCGCGGGCCGCGTTGTGCGGCAGCCTGGTCTGCCGGGTGCGCTCGCGGGCGACCTGGACGAGACCGTCGTCGAGCATCAGGACCTCGCGGTCGTGCTCGATGGTGAGGACCGGGTCGGGCAGCGCCTGCCGGTCGCGAACGGCGGCGGCGAGCACGTCGGCCATGTCCGCGCGCCCCTTCACCGCGGCGGCGGCCGGGGTGTCGGTGGCCGTCGCCTTCACGCCGGGGAAGAGTTCACCGACGGTGGCGAGGAGCACGCCGGTCTCACCGAGCGCGGGCAGCACCTCGCCGATGTAGCCGAGGAACGCGGGGTTCGGGCCGACGATCAGCACCGCGCGCCGGGCGAGCAACTCCCGGTGTTCGTAGAGCAGATAGGCCGCCCGGTGCAGCGCGACGGCCGTCTTTCCGGTGCCGGGGCCACCCTCGACGACCAGCACGCCGCGATGCGGGGCCCGGATGATGTCGTCCTGCTCGGCCTGGATGGTCTGCACGATGTCGCTCATCCGGCCGGTGCGCGCGGAGTTGAGCGCGCTCAGCAGGACGGCGTCCCCGGTCGGGTCCTCGTGCCCGGTGCGGGTGGCGTCACCGAGGTCGAGGATCTCGTCGTGCAGCGCGGTCACCGTACGGCCGTCGGTGGTGAGGTGCCGGCGGCGGCGCAGGCCCATCGGGGTGTGCCCGGTGGCCAGGTAGAACGGGCGGGCGACCTCGGCACGCCAGTCGATCAGGATCGGCGTGCGCTCCGCGTCGTCGGCGCGCAGCCCGATGCGGCCGATGTGGTGGCTGGTGCCGGAGGTGAGGTCGATGCGGCCGAAGCAGAGCGAACCGTCGACGGCGTTCAGCGCGGCCAGCAGCCCGGACCGCTCGGCGACCAGGATGTCCCGCTCAAGGCGGGCCTGCATCGGCTTGTCCCCCTGGGTCAGCGCGTCCGCGACCCCGGCCTCGGTGTCCCCGCGCAGGGCGTCCGCGTGGGCATACAGGCCGTCGATGAATTCCTGTTCCCGGCGGATTTCACCGTCCGGAAATTCACTGTTTGACAATTCCACTCCCGCACGCATATACTGACCTCATCGAGCTTGTTCGTGACAATTCAAAATTAAGTCGCGAACCATTCAATATACGCAAAGAAATCCCCCGGGCGCAACGCCCGGGGGATTTCTTATGTCACCGTCGCCGTCGCCGCCTCACAGCGTGTCCTCCAGCACGTCCTCCAACTCGGCAAGCAGCCGCCGCTTGGGCCGCGCCCCGACCATCGAACGCACCGGCTCACCACCTCTGAACAGCATGAACGTCGGCATCGACAGCACCTTGTAGGCGTTGGTGGTCGCCGGATTGTGGTCCACGTTCAGCTGAACGACCCTCATCCGACCGGCCTCCTCGGCGGCCAGCGCACTCAGCACCGGCGCCATCTGCCGACACGGCGGACACCAGTCGGCAGTGAACTCCACCAGCACCGGCACCGCGGAACCGAGCACTTCATCGGCGAAATCCGCGTCGCCCACTTCGGCCACTCCCACTGCCTTGGTCATAGGGTCCCCTCCAGTTCGCACATGGGCGGCGCGTTGTCGGCGCCCCCGGCCGACGCAAGCCGTACGCCGATCTCGGCCCGCACCGCGCGCAGGTCGCCGATCAGCTCGTCCAGCTCGGCGAGCTTGCGCCGGTAGACGTCGAGCGAGGCGGGGCAGGTGTCGCCCTGGGGGTGACCGGCCCGCAGACACTCCACGAAGGGCCGGGTCTCCTCCAGGTCGAACCCGAAGTCCTGGAGCGTCCTGATCTGCCGCAACAGCTTCAGATCGCTCTCGTCATAGCTCCGGTAGCCGTTCCCGGCCCGCCGCGCGGACAGCAGCCCCCGCGACTCGTAGTACCGCAACGCCCGCGTGGTGGTCCCGCCCCGCGCGGCCAGCTCGCCAATTCGCATACCAAAGAACGTAACCCTTAACGCCAAGGTCAACGCAAGAACCCAACCCACTCACCAGCCCCAACGAAGCCCGCACCCGACAACGCCCGCGCGTGAGAAGCCAAACCACTCAGCCAACGGCCCGCCAACCCCGATAAGGGGCGCGAGGCTGTATCGATATGCGGCTCCGCCGCGCGGGCGCGACCAGCCCCAACGGCCCCGCACCCAACAACACCCGGGCGTGAGAGGCCAAACCACTCAGCCAACGGCCCGCCAACCCCGATAAGGGGCGCGGGGAACTGCGCGACCAGCCACAACGGAGCCGCACCCGACGACACCCCAGCGCAGGAAGCCAGACCACTCAGCCAACGTCCCAGCAACCCCGCAAAGGGGCGCGAGGCTGTATCGATATGCGGCTCCGCCGCGCGGGCGCGACCAGCCCCAACGGCCCCGCACCCGACAACGCCCCCTCAGCGAAGCGAACCCCCCACCCCCGCCCGCTCCTCCACCTCGATCAGGGACGCCCCCCGCCGCTCCTCCTCGAACGCCGCCCGCCCACCCCGCACCCCGAACAGCCGCTTGGCAACGGCTATGTAGACGACGGCGAGGACGTTGAGGACCAGCGTGCCGACCTTCAACCCGCTGACCTGCTCGGTGAGTTCGTAGACCTCCAGCGGAAGGAACGCGGCGGTGGCGACCACCGTCAGATACTCCGCCCAGCGCTTGGCGTACCAGAGACCGACCGCCTCGACCAGTTCGATCAGCGCGTACGCCAGCAGCAGCCCGGCGACGAGCACCAGGGTGGAGTGGTGGTAGCCGAACACCTTCTGGATCGTGCCGACGATCGGCGAGTGATCGAGGTCGTAGTGGAAGTGCCGGAACACCGGCCGCAGCACGTCGAGATACTCGTCGAAGAGCTGCCGCACCGCGTCCTGGCTGTTGCTGAACTTCCACACCGCCAGCGCGACCAGCACGATGAAGACACCGCGCACGAGCCGTTCGATCGCCAGGAACCGCAGGATGAACAGGTCCCGCAGCACCTTGCCGCGCGGCACCAGCGGGGCGTCGGCCGCCGGACCCGAGCCGTGCGGGGCGCCGAGCGCGAAGTCACCGCAGCGCAGGCACCGCCAGACCTCGCCGAGGCCGGTGTCGGCCCGCAGCCGCACCCGGAGTCGGGGGTCGTCCGGCGCGTAGGTCACGTGCCCGCGCCGGGCGCACGTCCGCCGGTCCCAGTCGATCTTCATCCCCCGTGCCTCCAACGAACGTGCCGCGCCAGTGAACCGGCGCGGCACGCTAGTGGAGCGGATTAAGAACCCGGTAAGGATTCAGCGCCCCCGGCCCCCACCCCCGTCCGACGCCTCGACGAGCCCCTTCGCCACCCCGGCTCCCCTGCCCACACCCGAGACCACGCCCGGGGTCGAGCCCGAGTCCGCGTCCGCCTCCGAGTCCGCGCCCCCATCGACGCCCCCATCGACGTCCCCCTCGACGTCCACGCCAGCGTCCCCGTCCGAGCCCGCGTGCACGCCCCCGTCCGCCGCCACGTCCCCCGAGCGCCCCTCAACAGCCCCAGCCGCAGCCGCCGTTGACGACACCCCGTCACCCGGGCCATCCGCACCCGAGCCCGCCCCGAGGGCACCGGACCCCGTCCGTTCCCCCTCGGCCCCGGCCTCGGCGTCGTTCCCAGCCGCAGCGCCAGCCGTAGCCCCGGCCCCAGCCGTGCCCTCGACCGCACCCCCCGTCGACCCGGCCCGGTCACCCGAGCCATCCGCGCCGGAGTCATCCGCCCCGGCACTCGGGCTGTCCGCCCCGGCCCCCGTCTCCCCCGTGTCAGCGGGTTCCGTGCGTTGCCTGCCCGGGAGCAGGACCCCCACCACCAGCGTCCCGATGCCCAGGACCACCGCGCCGATCAGGCTGGTGTGGGCCACCGCGTCGGAGAAGGACGCGCCGACCGCGTCGGCCATCTGGTGGGCGCCCTGGGCGAGTTGGGTGGCCTGTTCCTTCAACTGGGCCGCCTGCTGCGGGTCCGTGGCCTTCGCCGCCTGGCCCGCGAGGGCGCGCGCCTTCTCGCCGATGCCCTGCGCGACGGCGTACCCGGCGCCGACCGAGTCCTGGGCGGTGGCCAGCGTTTGGGCGGGCAGCTTGCTTCCGGCGGTGGCGTCGGCGAGGTGGCCGGAGTACGAAGTCGCCAGCAGGGAGCCGAGGATGGCGATGCCGAGGGAGCCGCCCAGTTCGAGCGAGGTGTCGTTGACGGCGCCGCCGACGCCCAGCTCGGATTCCGGGAAGGCGCCCATGATGGCGTCCGTGCAGGGCGAGAGGGCGAGCCCGATCGCGAGGCCGAGCACGATCAGCGGCGCGACCAGGTCGCCGTAGGTCGAACCGGCGTCGACGCGGGCCAGCAGGGCGAGCGCGGCGGTGCCGCCGACCATGCCCGCGGTGACCGTCCACTTCATGCCGACGCGGGGGGTGAGGTACCCGGTGAGGGCCGAGCCGACGAAGACCGCGCCGGCCAGCGGCAGCATCCGCACGCCGGTCTCGAACGCGTCGTAGCCCAGCACGAACTGGAGGTGCTGGGTGAGGTAGTAGAAGGCGCCGAAGACGGCCAGGAAGAAGAGGGCGACGGCGAGGTTGGAGCCGGCGAACCGGCGGTGGGCGAACCGGCGGACGTCCAGCACCGGGCGCGGGTGGCGCAGTTCCCACAGGACGAACGCGACCAGGCCGACGCCCGCGACGACGGCCGCGCCGATCGCCTTGGCGCCCCACCCGAAGTGCGGGCCCTCGATGATCATGTAGACCAGCGCGGCGATCCAGATGACGGAGAGCACGCCGCCGACGTAGTCGATCCGGTCGTGGTGCCCGGCCCTGGAGGGCGGCACGAGGACGAAGGCGCCGATCAGGGCGACGGCGGCGACGGGGACGTTGATGAGGAACGTCGAGGCCCAGCCGTGCCGTTCCAGGAGCGCACCGGCGACCAGCGGTCCTGCCGCGATGGCGAGCCCGGCGGTGGCGGTCCACAGGACGATGGCCTTGGCGCGTTCGGCGCGCGGGAAGGTCGCGGCGAGCAGCGAGAGCGTCGCGGGCATGATCAGGGCGGCGCCGACGCCCATGACGGCGCGGGCGGCGATGACCGTCGTCGCGCTGTCGGCGAGGGAGCCGAAGACGGCTCCGGCGGCGAACACGACGAGGCCGAGGACGAGCGCCCCACGGCGGCTGTACTTGTCGCCTATCGCGCCGAGCAGCAGCATCAGGGCCGCGTACGGGACGGTGTAGCCGTCGATGACCCACTGGAGGTCGGCGCTGGACAGGCCGAGGTCCTGGGTCATGGCGGGGGCGGCGACGGTGAGGGCGGTGTTCGCCATCACGATGATCAGCAGGCTCAGGCACAGCACGAGCAGCGCCCACCAGCGCCGGGCGTAGGGGCGGTCGGACCTCTCGACCGGTTGGTTCACGACGAGTCGCATGGCAGGGGGCCTTCCTCGGCAGACTTCCGAACGCGCGGACGCAACTGCACAACACTGAGCAATTGCACAACGATGTGCAATGTACGCTCGTTGCACAGCGCTGTGCAAGTCGGTGCGCGGGAGGCAGAATGGCCGTCATGACCACGGGTAACAGCAGCCGCGCCGATGCCAACCGCCGGCGGATTCTCGATGTCGCCCTCGCCGAGCTGCTGCGCGACCCGGACGCCTCGATGGACCAGATCGCGCGCGCGGCGGGGGTCGTCCGGCGGACGGTGTACGGGCACTTCCCCAGCCGTGAGGCGCTGATCAGCACCCTCACCGACGGAGCGGTGGCGGCGGTGGCGCGGGCGCACGCCCAGGGGCTCGCGGCGGCCGAGGGACCGGCGGAGGCGGTGGCCCGTTCCACGCTCGCCGTCTGGGAGATCGCGGACCGCTACCGCATCCTCGTCGCCCTCGCCCAGCGCAGCGTCACCGTGCAGGGCATCCGCGAGCGGCTCGCCCCGGTCCGCGCGTCCTGCGCCGAGGTGCTCGCCCGGGGTCTGGCCGACGGCGTCTTCCACTCGCCGCTGCCCGCACCGGCGTTGGCGTATGTGCACGAACAGATGCTGCTCGCGCTGATGGAGGCCGTGAACGACGGCCTGCTGGAAACGCGGGAGGCGGGCAGCTCCGCCGCGGTGGCACTGCTGACCGCGGCGGGCGTACCCGCCTGTGACGCCACCGACCTGGTGGCGAAGCTGAACTCTTGAGTGGGGAAGCAGGGAAAGAGGGGGTGCCGGGCGGCTGAGTGGACGGGGGGGGAGTCCCTCAGCCGCCCGGCGGGAGGGAGGGTCAGGCCTTGGTGAGTTCCTTCTCGTCGCCCTGCTCCTGCTGCGGGCTCCCGGAACCGTCGGTGCTGTCGGTGCCGTCGCTGGCCTCGGTGGCGCCGTCGACGTCGTCCTCGTCGAGCATCGTCGTCTCGTCGAACGGCAGCTCGCCGCGGAGCACCTTCTCGACGCGCTCCTTGTCGATCTCCTTGGTCCAGGTGCCGACCAGGACCGTGGCGATGGCGTTGCCCGCGAAGTTCGTCAGGGCGCGCGCCTCGCTCATGAAGCGGTCGATGCCGACGATCAGGCCGACGCCGTCGACCAGCGCGGGCTTGTGCGACTGGAGACCACCGGCCAGCGTCGCGAGACCGGCGCCGGTGACACCGGCGGCGCCCTTGGAGGCGACCAGCAGGAAGAGCAGCAGCGGGATCTGCTCGCCGATCGACATCGGGGTGCCCATCGCGTCGGCGATGAACAGCGACGCCATCGTCATGTAGATCATGGTGCCGTCGAGGTTGAACGAGTAGCCGGTCGGGACGGTGATGCCGACGACCGGCTTGCTGATGCCCAGGTGCTCCATCTTGGCGATGAGCCGCGGCAGCGCCGACTCGGAGGACGACGTCGACAGGATCAGCAGGAACTCACGGCCCAGGTACTTGCAGAGCGCGAGGACGTTGACACCGGCCACCAGCCGCAGGATCGCGCCCAGGACGATGAAGACGAAGAGGAAACAGGTGATGTAGAAGCCCAGCATCAGGACCGCGAGGCCCTTGAGCGCGTCCACGCCCGCCGAGCCGACGACCGCGGCCATGGCGCCGAAGGCACCGACCGGGGCGGCCCACATGATCATCGAGAGGATGCGGAAGACGAGGCGCTGGACGTGCTCGATGCCGCGCAGGATCGGCTGGCCCTGCTTGCCCATGCCCTGGAGCGCGAAGCCGGCCAGCAGGGCGATCAGGAGGGTCTGGAGGACGTCGGGCTGGGTGAACGCCGAGACGATCGTGGTCGGGATGATCCCGAGCAGGAACTCGGTGGTGTCCTTGGCCTCGGGGGCGACCTGGGCCTGACCTGTCTCCTTGATCGCCTCGGTGATGTGCAGACCGGTGCCGGGCTCCAGAATGTTGCCGACGACCAGGCCGATGGCCAGCGCCACCAGGGACATCACCATGAAGTAGGCCAGGGCGATACCGCCCACCTTGCCGACCTTGGCGGCCTTGCGCACCGAACCGATGCCCAGCACGATCGTGCAGAAGATGATCGGCGAGATCATCATCTTGATCAGGTTCACGAAGCCGGTCCCGATCGGCTTCAGCTCCTGGGCGAAGCCCGGGGCGGCCAGACCGACGACGATGCCGATCGCGACCGCGCCGATGACCGCGATGTACAGATAGTGGGTGCGGTCCCGCTTCGCGGCGGGGGTGGCGGTTGCCGTAGGCGACGTCGTCACGGCTGCCTCCTTGACATCTTCGTCGGTAGGACCGGCGTGCGGCTCACGTCCGGACGGGGTGCAGAGGGAGAGGAATCGAGCAGTGGCCTGAACCAGTCGTACTGCATCCGTATTGCGGTGACTATCTCCCGCCCTGTGAGGGCGGTCACCCTTCCGTTCATTTAGTTCACGCTTAACGTGCGAGGCACACTGACGACATGAACATCCGCGTCCTGAGACCGCGCAGCCTCGCCGGGCAGCTGTTCGCCATGCAGGCGGTACTGATCGCGGTCGTCGTCGCCGGATGCGCGCTGTTCAGCTATGTCAGCGACCAGCGCCAGGCCCAGCAGGCGGCGGGGCGCCAGGCGCTGGCGGTGGCCCGTTCGGTCGCGGACTCCCCCTCGGTGCCCGCGGCGATCCGCACCGCCCACCCCTCCACCGCGCTCCAGCCCTACGCGCTGCGGGTGATGCGGGACACCGACGTCGACTTCATCACGATCATGAATCCGCAGGGCATCCGCTGGACCCACCCCGACCCGAGCCAGATCGGGCAGCGCTTCCTCGGGCACATCGACCGGGCCGTCGCGGGCCACTCCTTCACCGAGACCTACACCGGCACCCTCGGCCCGTCCGTCCGCGCGGTCACCCCGGTGTTCAACGGCGACGGCAGGGTCGTCGGCCTGGTCAGCGCCGGCATCAAGGTCGAGGCGATCAGCGAACGGGTCCGTGACCAGCTGACCGCGCTGCTCGGCGTCGCCGCCGGTGCCCTGGCGCTCGGCGCGATCGTCACCTACGGCCTCAACGCCCGGCTGCGCCGTCACACCCACGGCATGAGCGCGGCCGAGCTGAGCCGGATGCACGACTACCAGCAGGCCGCGCTGCACGCGGTGCGTGAGGGGCTGCTGATGCTGGACGGGCAGTACCGTGTGGCGCTGATCAACGACGGGGGGCGGGAGCTGCTCGGCGTGCCGTCCGAGGAGGCCGTGGTGGGAGAGTCGGTCGCGGACCTGGGGCTGCCGTCCCCTCTCACGGGGGCGCTGCTGTCGTCGGAGCCCCGGGTGGACGAAGTGCATCTGACGGCGGACCGGGTGCTGGTCGTCAACACCTCACCGGTCTCGGGCGGCGAGCGCCGGGGCACGGTGGTCACCCTGCGCGATGTCACGGAGTTGCAGTCCCTGATGGGTGAGCTGGACTCGGAGCGGGGTTTCACGCAGGCGCTGCGGTCGCAGGCGCACGAGGCGGCGAACCGGCTGCACACGGTGGTGTCGCTGATCGAGCTGGGCCGCGCGGAGGAGGCCGTCGACTTCGCCACCGCCGAACTGGAACTGGCGCAGGCCCTCACCGACCAGGTGGTGGCCGCCGTCCATGAACCGGTGCTGGCCGCGCTGCTGCTCGGCAAGACCGCCCAGGCCAACGAACGAGGCGTGGAACTGGTGGTCTCCGAGGACAGTGGTCTCGACGACGGGCTGTTGCCGCCGTCGCTGCCCGCCCGTGACCTGGTCACCATCCTGGGCAACCTGATCGACAACGCGGTGGACGCGGCCCAGGGCAGCGCCGCGTCGAAGGTGACGGTGACGGCCCGCACGGACGCCGCCGAGCTGGTGCTCAAGGTGGCGGACACCGGCGCCGGGGTCGACGCCGACCATGCCGAGCTGGTCTTCCAGCGCGGGTTCTCGACGAAGCCGTCCGGGCCGGGCGGGCGGGGCCTGGGTCTCGCCCTGGTCAGCCAGGCGGTGCACCGGCACGAGGGCACCTTGTCGGTGGCGGAGGCGAGCGGCGGCGGCGCGGAGTTCGAGGTACGGCTCCCGCTGCGAACGACGATGAAGGCGCCGCCCGCGACCACCACCGGGGCTCGGTCGGACATAGTTCCCGGAGGCAAAGCGTGACCAGTGCTCCGCTCATCCGTGTGCTGGTCGTCGAGGACGATCCGGTGGCCGCCGACGCCCATGTCCTGTACGTCAACCGGGTCCCCGGCTTCACCGCCGTCGGCAAGGTCCACACCGGCGCCGAGGCCCGCCGGATGCTGGACCGCACCGGCATCGACCTGCTCCTGCTCGACCTGCACCTCCCTGATGTGCACGGGTTGCAGCTGGCCCGCTCGCTGCGGGCGGCCGGCCATCACGCCGACGTGATCGCGGTGACGTCGGCCCGGGATCTGGCGGTGGTCCGCGAGGGCGTCTCCCTCGGCGTCGTCCAGTACGTCCTGAAACCCTTCACCTTCGCAACTCTTCGTGACCGTCTCGTTCGGTACGCGGAGTTCCACGCGTCGGCCGGCGAGGCCAGCGGCCAGGACGAGGTCGACCGCGCCCTGGCGACCCTGCGCGCCCCGGGTCCTGCGGCGTTGCCGAAAGGTTTGAGCGGGCCGACGCTGGAGCGGGTGACGGGGGCGCTGCGGAACGCCGACGAGGGGCTCACGGCGGCCGGGGTCGCGGAGGCGGTCGGGATCTCCCGGATCACGGCCCGGCGTTATCTGGAGCACCTGGTGGAGGCGGGCCGGGCGGGGCGCAGCCCGCTGTACGGGCAGGTGGGGCGCCCGGAGCTGGTCTACCGCTGGGGCAAGGGGAGCGCGCCGGGGCGGTGACGCGCCCGGGGTGCGCGCGGGCGCACCCGGACCGGCGGCCCGCCTCCCCCGCCCTCCGCGAGACAAACCCCGCACACGCATTGACCTGACCTGACGGTTCCTCCTACGTTCGCCGGGCAACCATCTCGGCCGACACCGTCGTCAGTCCCGTAGGAGGTCGCGTCCGTGCGTATCGTCGCCGTCCGTTCCCCGCTGACCGCCCTGCTCGCACTCGCTCTCTCCGGCGCCGCCCTGACCGCCTGTGGCGGGGGGCCGGGCGCTGATCCGGACACCGTGAAGATCTCCTACAAACAGTCCACGGACAACTCGGTCCAGGTGATGGACGATTACCTCGCCGGCGTCAAGAAGCAGTTCGAGGCGGCGCACCCCGGCAAGAAGGTCGAGCTGATCCCGGTCAAGGCGCCGGACTCGGAGTACTACACCAAGGTCCAGCAGATGCTGCGCTCCCCCAAGACCGCCCCGGACCTGGTCTACGAGGACACGTTCCTCATCAACTCCGATATCACCAGCGGGTACTTGAGACCGCTCGACGCCTATCTGTCGGCGTGGCCGGAGTGGAAACAGTTCTTCGCCACGGCGCGGACGGCCGCGCGGGCCGAGGACGGCAGGACGTACGGCGTCCCGGACGGCACCGACACCCGGGGCCTCTGGTACGACCGGGACCTCTTCAAGAAGGCCGGTCTGCCCGCCCGTTGGGAGCCGAAGACGTGGGGCGACGTGCTCGCCGCCGCCCGCACGGTCCGCGAGAAGGTCCCCGGCGTCACCCCGCTCAACGTCTACACGGGCAAGCCCGCCGGTGAGGCCGCCACCATGCAGGGCTTCGAGATGCTGTTGTACGGCACCGGCGACGGCCGCGCCGATCCGCTCTACGACAGGGCGTCGAAGAAGTGGATCGCCGGGAGCCAGGGGTTCAGGGACGCGCTGTCCTTCGTCGAGACCGTCTACCGGGAGAAGCTCGGCCCCGACCCTTCCACCGCGCTGGACCCCAACATCCAGACCATCGTGCGCGGAGAGCTGCTGCCCCAGGGCAAGTTGGCGATCGACCTGGACGGTTCCTGGCTGCCGCAGGACTGGTTGACGGGCGCGGGACATGAATGGCCCGACTGGTCGCAGAAGTTGGGGCTGGCCGCGATGCCGACCCAGCACGGCCAGGCGCCCGGCAAGGTGAGCATGTCCGGCGGCTGGACCTGGGCGATCCCCGCCAAGGCCGGCAACCCGGACCTGGCGTTCGCCTTCATCACGACGATGCAGACCAAGGCGAACGCCCGGAAGTGGTGCCTCGCCAACTCCGGTATCGCGGTGCGCAAGGACGTCGCCGCCGACCCCGGGTACGTGCAGGCGCAGCCCGGCATCAGGTTCTTCACCGACCTGGTCGCCAGCAGCCACTACCGGCCGGCCTACCCGGCCTATCCGAAGGTCTCCACGGCGATCCAGGAGGCGATGGAGGGCGTGACGACGGGTGACACGTCCGTGGCGAAGGCGGCGAGCGGCTACGACGACGCCCTCAAGGACGCCACCGACAACCAGGTCGTCCACCGGTGACGGGCGGCGAACGCCGGTGAAGGCGCCGACCTCGCGCATACCCCGGCAGACCTCCCGACCGCCGTCCCGGCAGGCTTCCCCTCCCCGACTCTCACCCCCGCCCCGCGTCCTGCGCTCCCTGGCCCGCGCGCTGCCCGTCTCCCCGGCGCTGATCCTGCTGCTGCTCTTCCTCGCGGGCCCGATCGCCTACTGCGGGTATCTCGCCTTCACCGACCTCCAGTTGACGGGTCAGGCGCACGCGTCCTTCGTCGGCCTGGCCAACTTCCGCCGCGCGTTCCAGGACCCCGCGTTCCTCAACGCCGTTTGGCTGACGCTGGTGTTCACGGTCGTGTCGTCGCTGCTCGGGCAGAACACCCTGGGCCTCGCGCTGGCCGCGCTGATGCGGCGGGCGTCGAAGCCGGTGCGGACGCTCACCGGCGGGGTCGTCGTCACGGCGTGGGTGCTGCCCGAGGTGGTCGCCGGTTTCCTGCTCTACGCGTTCTTCCGCGCGGAGGGCACCCTGAACGCCGTGCTCGACCTGCTCCGACTCCCGTCCCAGAACTGGCTGTTCACGCTTCCCGTCCTCGCCGTGTCGTTCGCCAACGTGTGGCGCGGCACGGCCTTCTCGATGCTGGTGTACTCGGCCGCGCTCAGCGAGATCCCGCAGGAGGTCGAGGAGGCGGCCGAGGTCGACGGCGCGGGCGGCTGGCGCCGGCTGTGGCACATCACGCTGCCGATGATCCGGCGTTCCATCGCCACCAACCTCATGCTCAACACCCTCCAGACGCTGTCGGTGTTCGGGCTGATCTGGGTGATGACGCGGGGCGGCCCGGGCGGCCGGAGCCAGACGCTGCCGCTGTTCATGTACGAACAGGCCTTCCAGAACAGCATGATCGGCTACGGCACGGCGGTGGCCCTGCTGTTGCTGGTGGTGGGCGCCCTGTTCTCGCTCCTGTACCTGCGCCTACTGAGGACGGAGGTCTGACGAGCCATGCCCCCCTCCTCCTCACCCCGCGAGCGCGGCCGCCAACTGGCAGCGGACACCGCCCTGTTGATAGTGGCCGTCGCCTTCGCGCTCCCGCTGGCGTGGGTCCTGCTGTCCTCGGTTGACCCGCACGCCGATCTGCGGGTGAAGGTGCCCGACGGGTTCACGTTCGGCAACTTCGAGGCGATCCTCACCGCCGACATCACGTTCACGCCGATGCTCAACAGCCTGATCCTGTGCGGCGGGGCGACCCTGCTGACGGTGGTGTGCGCGACGCTCGCGGCCTACCCGCTCTCCCGGTTCCGCTCCCGCCTCAACCGGCCGTTCCTGCTGACGGTCCTCTTCGCGACGAGCCTGCCGATCACCGCGATCATGGTGCCGGTCTACGCGCTGTTCGTGCAGGTCGACCTGATCGACACGGTGCGGGGCACGATCCTGTTCTTCACCGCGTCCCAACTCCCGTTCGCCATCTGGCTGATGAAGAACTTCATGGACGGCGTGCCGAGGGAGCTGGAGGAGGCGGCGTGGACAGACGGCGCGTCCTCGCTCCAGTCCCTGGTCCGGATCGTGCTGCCCCTCATGGGGCCCGGCGTCTCGGTCGTGACGGTGTTCTCGTTCGTCATGATGTGGGGCAACTTCTTCGTCCCCTTCATGCTCCTCCTCACCCCCGACCAGCTGCCGGCCAGCGTGAGCATCAACGACTTCTTCGGCAACCGAGGAATGATCGCCTACGGCCAACTAGCGGCCTTCTCCCTCACCTACTCCACCCCAGCAATCCTCCTCTACCTACTGATCTCCAGAAAACTGGGAGGAGGCTTCGCACTAGGAGGAGCAGTAAAGGGCTGAAAACCCGGGGCACTTACCACCACACGCCCGGGGCTGTATCGATGTGCGGCTCCGCCACGCGGGCGCGACAACCCACAACGGCGCCGCACCCGCCCACCAACCACCCCAGCCAGGGTGATTTAGGGGTGCCGCTCCTAAAAGACGGACTCCGCCTCGTCCATGCGGGACGTCGGCACCGTCTTCAGCTCCGTCACCGCCTCCGCCAACGGAACCATCACCACATCAGTCCCCCGCAACGCGGTCATCCGCCCGAACTCCCCCCGGTGGGCGGCCTCCACGGCGTGCCACCCGAACCGCGTCGCGAGAACCCGGTCATACGCGGTAGGCACCCCACCCCGCTGCACATGCCCAAGAATGACCGGCTTGGATTCCTTCCCGAGCCGCCGCTCCAACTCGTACGCCAGAGCCGTCCCGATCCCCTGGAACCGCTCATGACCGAACTGGTCGATGGCCCCCTTGCCATAGTCCATCGTGCCGTCGGCCGGATGCGCACCCTCGGCCACACAGATCACCGCGAACCGCTTCCCGCGAGCGAACCGCTCCTCGACCATCTTGACCAGGTCGGCCGGGTCGAAGGGCCGCTCGGGCAGGCAGATGCCATGCGCACCGGCGGCCATGCCGGACTCCAGGGCGATCCAGCCGGCGTGCCGCCCCATGACCTCGACGACCATCACCCGTTGGTGGGACTCGGCGGTGGTCTTGAGCCGGTCCATGGCCTCCGTGGCGACCCCGACGGCGGTGTCGAAGCCGAAGGTGCGGTCGGTGGAGGAGATGTCGTTGTCGATGGTCTTGGGGACGCCGACCACGGGCAGACCGGCGTCGCTGAGCATGCGCGCCGCCGTGAGCGTGCCCTCGCCGCCGATCGGGATCAGCGCGTCGATGCCGAAGTCACGGGCGATGTCCATGGCGGACTCGCACGCCTCGCGCAGCCGGTCGCGCTCCAGCCGGGACGAGCCGAGGATGGTGCCGCCACGGGCCAGGATGCCGCTGACGGCGTCGAGGTCGAGGCTGCGGTAGTGGCTGTCGAGCAGCCCGGCGTAACCGTCCTCGAAGCCGATGACCTCGTCGCCGTAGGTCGTGACCGCGCGGTGGACGACCGAACGGATCACGGCGTTCAGGCCGGGGCAGTCGCCGCCTGCGGTGAGAACTCCGATGCGCATCGTGCTGTGTCTCCTGCTCGCTGTCGGTCCCGTGGGCCGGTTCGATTGTTTCATGCGTCGAACGACGCCCCTTCCGCACCCTTTAAACATGATTAACCCGTTCGGCCCTATCGGCGGCCTCCCCGCGCCCTCTATCTTGACGGGCGCCTTATCCACCGGGCGGGGTATTGTCAAGGGGGTTCCGCTCACCTTCACGGGTGATTTTCTTCCGGGGGTCACCCCCGCTGAGCGGCCCGTACGTCCTCTCAGGCCACCGACCGACGAGAACCAGACAGACGAAACGGAGAGCACGCGTGACCCGCAGCGTGTACGTGACCGGTATCGACCGCGGCGACGGACGTCAGGTCGTCGAGCTGGGTGTCATGGAGCTGTTGACCAGACAGGTCGACCGGGTCGGCGTGTTCCGCCCACTCGTCCACCACAGCCCCGACCGGCTCTTCGAACTGCTGCGCGCGCGGTACCGCCTCTCCCAGGACCCGGCCACCGTCTACGGCATGGACTACCACGAGGCGTCCACCCTCCAGGCCGAGCGCGGCGCCGACGAACTGGTGTCCACGATGGTCGACCGGTTCCACGTGGTCGCCCGCGAGTACGACGTCGTTCTCGTCCTCGGCACCGACTTCGCCGACACCCAGCTCCCCGACGAACTGGCCCTCAACGCCCGCCTCGCCAACGAGTTCGGCGCCTCGGTGATCCCGGTGGTCGGCGGCCGGGGCCAGAGCGCCGACTCGGTGCGCGCCGAGACCCACAACGCCTACCGCGCCTACGCGGGCCTGGGCTGCGACGTGCTGGCGATGGTGACCAACCGGGTCGCCCGCGAGGACCGTGACGAGATCGCCCGGCGGGTCGGCGCCAAGCTCCCGGTGCCCTGTTACGTACTGCCCGACGAGCCGGCCCTCTCGGCGCCGACCGTCTCCCAGATCGCCCACGCGCTCGGCGCGCGGACCGTCCTCGGCGACGACTCCGGGCTGGCCCGCGACGCCCTGGACTTCGTCTTCGGCGGCGCCATGCTGCCGAACTTCCTGGACGCCCTGACCCCCGGCTGCCTGGTCGTCACCCCGGGCGACCGCGCCGACCTGGTCGTCGGCTCGCTGGCCGCGCACAGCGCCGGCACCCCGCCGATCGCGGGCGTGCTGCTCACCCTGGGCGAGGTCCCCAGCGACGGCGTCCTGACCCTCGCCGCCCGCCTCGCACCCGGCACCCCGGTGCTCTCCGCGCCCGGCAACAGCTTCGTCACCGCCACCGAACTCTTCGCGCTGGAGGGGAAGTTGAGCGCGGCCACGCCACGCAAGGCGGAGACCGCGCTCGGCCTCTTCGAGCGGTACACGGACGCCGCCGAACTCCTGGAGCGGGTCTCCGCACCGAGCAGCGACCGGCTCACGCCGATGATGTTCGAGCACAAGCTCCTGGAGCGGGCCCGTTCCGACCGGCGCCGCGTCGTGCTGCCCGAGGGCACCGAGGAACGCGTCCTGCGCGCCGCCGAGGTGCTGCTGCGGCGCGGGGTCTGCGATCTCACGCTGCTCGGTCCCGTCGACCGCATCCGCAAGACCGCCGCCGATCTCGGCATCGACCTCGGCGGCTGCGAGCTGACCGACCCCGCCACCAGCGAACTGCGCGACACCTTCGCCGAGAAGTACGCCCAGCTCCGCGCCCACAAGGGCATCACGGTCGAACTGGCCTACGACGTCGTCTCCGACGTCAACTACTTCGGCACCCTGATGGTCCAGGAGGGCCTGGCCGACGGCATGGTCTCCGGCTCCGTGCACTCCACCGCCGCGACCATCCGGCCGGCCTTCGAGATCATCAAGACCAAGGAGGACGCCGCCATAGTGTCCTCGGTGTTCTTCATGTGCCTCGCCGACAAGGTCCTCGTCTACGGCGACTGCGCGGTCAACCCCGACCCGAACGCGGCCCAGTTGGCGGACATCGCCATCCAGTCGGCGGCCACCGCCGAGCAGTTCGGGGTCGAACCCCGGATCGCGATGCTGTCGTACTCCACCGGCACCTCCGGCTCGGGCGCCGACGTCGACAAGGTCCGCGAGGCGACCGAACTGGTCCGCTCGCGCCGCCCCGATCTGCGGATCGAGGGGCCGATCCAGTACGACGCGGCCGTCGAGCCGTCGGTCGCGGCGACCAAGCTGCCGGGCTCCGAAGTCGCGGGCCAGGCCAGCGTGTTGATCTTCCCCGACCTCAACACCGGCAACAACACCTACAAGGCCGTGCAGCGTTCGGCCGGCGCGATAGCCGTCGGGCCGGTGCTCCAGGGCCTGCGCAAGCCGGTCAACGACCTGTCCCGGGGCGCCCTCGTCCAGGACATCGTCAACACCGTGGCCATCACGGCCATCCAGGCCCAGACCCCGAGCGAGAAGGCAACCGCCCAGTGAGCCCCACCCGTGTCCTCGTCCTCAACTCCGGTTCCTCGTCGCTGAAGTACCAGCTGCTCGACCCGGCCGACGGCGACCGGCTGGCCACGGGGCTCGTCGAGCGCATCGGCGAGGAGACCTCCCGCCTCACGCACACGCCGCTCGCCACCGGCACCGCGCGGGAGCGGACCGGCCCGATCGCCGACCACGACGCCGCCCTCAAGGCCGTTGCCGAGGAGCTGGCGCGGGACGGGCTCGGCCTCGACTCCCCCGAACTGGCCGCGATCGGGCACCGGGTGGTGCACGGCGGGCAGCTCTTCACCGAGCCGACGGTGATCGACGACGCCGTCCTCGCCGAGATCGAACGGCTCATCCCGCTCGCCCCGCTGCACAACCCCGCCAACCTCACCGGCATCCGCACCGCCCGGGCGCTCCGCCCCGACCTGCCCCAGGTCGCCGTCTTCGACACCGCGTTCCACACGACGATGCCGGAGTCCGCCGCCCGGTACGCGATCGACGCGGCCACCGCCGACGCGCACCGCATCCGCCGGTACGGCTTCCACGGCACCTCGCACGCGTACGTCTCCCGGGAGACGGCCCGGCTGCTCGGGAAGGCGCCCGAGGACGTCAACGTCATCGTGCTGCACCTCGGCAACGGCGCCTCCGCCTCGGCGGTACGCGGCGGGGTCTGCGTGGACACCTCCATGGGGCTCACCCCCTTGGAAGGGCTCGTGATGGGCACTCGTTCCGGTGACACCGATCCGGCCGTCATCTTCCATTTGGCGCGCGTTGGCGGAATGTCCATCGACGAAATCGACACTCTTCTCAACAAGAGAAGTGGCCTGGTCGGACTCTGCGGCGACAACGACATGCGGGAGATTCGCCGCCGGGTCGACGCGGGGGACGCACAGGCCGCGCTCGCCTTCGACATCTACATTCACCGGCTCAAGAAGTACATCGGCGCGTATTACGCCGTGCTCGGTACGGTGGACGCGATCGCGTTCACGGCCGGCGTCGGCGAGAACGCGGCGCCGGTGCGCGCGGCGGCCGTCGCGGGCCTGGACCCCCTGGGCCTGGCGGTCGACGAGGCGCTCAACGCGGTACGCGGCGACGGGCCGCGGCTGATCTCTCCGGCCGACGCCCGGGTGAAGGTCGCCGTGGTGCCGACCGACGAAGAACTGGAAATCGCGACGCAGACCTACGCACTGGTCGGAAAGAGCAACTGAGCGCCGAGGCAGCACCTGAGCAGTGACGCGCCCATTTGTTTCTTCCGTCAGACGGAATATTCCGTAGCGAAACAAACCGATAGGATCGCCCCATGCGCCGTTCGAAAATCGTCTGTACTCTCGGCCCCGCGGTCGACTCCCACGAAATGCTGGTCTCGATGATCGAGGCCGGGATGAACGTGGCCCGGTTCAACTTCAGCCACGGCAGCCACGCCGAGCACCAGGCGCGGTACGACCGCGTCCGGGCCGCCGCCAAGGAGACCGGCCGCGCCATCGGCGTCCTCGCCGACCTCCAGGGCCCGAAGATCCGCCTGGAGACCTTCGCCGAGGGTCCGGTCGAGCTGGAGCGCGGTGACGAGTTCGTCATCACGACCGAGGACGTCCCGGGCGACAAGCAGATCTGCGGCACGACCTACAAGGGTCTGCCGGCCGACGTCTCGCGCGGCGACCAGGTGCTGATCAACGACGGCAACGTCGAGCTGAAGGTCGTCGACATCGACGGACCGCGGGTCAAGACGATCGTCATCGAGGGCGGTGTCGTCTCCGACCACAAGGGCATCAACCTCCCCGGCGCGGCGGTCAACGTCCCGGCGCTGTCCGAGAAGGACATCGACGACCTGCGGTTCGCGCTGCGCATGGGCTGCGACCTGGTCGCGCTCTCCTTCGTGCGGGACGCCTCGGACGTGGCCGACGTCCACAAGGTGATGGACGAGGAGGGCCGCCGGGTCCCCGTCATCGCCAAGGTGGAGAAGCCGCAGGCGGTCGAGAACATGGAGGACGTCGTGATGGCGTTCGACGGTGTGATGGTCGCCCGTGGCGACCTGGCCGTCGAGTACCCGCTCGAAAAGGTCCCGATGGTGCAGAAGCGCCTCATCGAGCTGTGCCGCCGCAACGCCAAGCCGGTGATCGTGGCGACCCAGATGATGGAGTCGATGATCACCAACTCCCGCCCGACCCGCGCCGAGGCCTCCGACGTGGCCAACGCGATCCTGGACGGCGCGGACGCGGTCATGCTGTCGGCGGAGTCGTCGGTCGGCGCCTATCCCGTCGAGACTGTGAAGACGATGTCGAAGATCGTCGCCGCGGCCGAGGAGGAGCTGCTCTCCAAGGGCCTGCAACCCCTCGTCCCCGGCAAGAAGCCGCGCACGCAGGGCGGTTCGGTCGCCCGTGCCGCCTGCGAGATCGCCGACTTCCTCGGCGGCCGGGGCCTGGTGGCGTTCACCCAGTCCGGTGACACCGCCCGCCGTCTGTCCCGCTACCGCGCGGCCCAGCCGATCATCGCGTTCACCACGGACGAGAACACCCGCAACCAGCTGTCGCTCAGCTGGGGCGTCGAGTCCCACGTCGTCCCGTTCGTGAACAGCACGGACGAGATGGTCGACATGGTCGACGCCGAGATCGCCAAGATCAGCCGCTTCAACCCGGGCGAGACGGTCATCATCACCGCCGGTTCCCCTCCCGGCGTCCCCGGCACCACCAACATGATCCGCGTCCACCACATCGGCGGCACCACGAACTGACGCCCGGCACAGGGCAGTTGAACGGCGCTGAGGGCGCCCTCCGGATCGGGGGGCGCCCTCGGTGTCTCTCGCGGCTCGCGGCTCGCTCAGACGCCGGCGGCGACGGTCAGTCCGTCGTGTACACGTGCATGCCCGGGATGGTCAGGGTGCCGCCGAACTGGGCGGCCTGGAGAACCTTCACGTTGGTGAAGTAGATCAGCGGGATGTTCAGCGGGGGCGGGCTGTCCGGCGTGAACGTCACCGGGATCAGGCCGAACAGATTCCCGGAGATGCTCTCGGTGTACATCGTGGTGTCGCCGTCGCGGATGGTGGACGTCGTCCCCTTGGCGGCCTGCACGTGGTACGTCTTGCCGGAGTTGCTGTCGTCCACCGTCTGGTGCAGGTCACCGATGTCGGTGCCCTCGGAGATGACGTACTTGAGCACCTTCTTGGTGGCCCCGCTGGCCGTCTTCACCTCGACGACGCCCTGGTAGTCGGCGCCCTTCAGCAGCAGCGAACTGGCGTCCAGGTGCCAGGGGTCGTCCGCCACCGTGGTCTGCACGCCGCTCTGGTCGTCGGTCGCGAGCGGACAGTTCCCGGCGTCCGCGGAGGCACTGGCCGACGGGCTCGGCGTGGCGGTGGGCGTCGGGGTGGCCGCGTCGGCCGCCTTGCCGACGGCGTCGGTGGTGTCCTTCGCCGCCTCGCTCGCCTTGCCGGTCGGGTCCTGCGCGGTGTCCTCGCCCGTTCCGGTGACCTTCTCGGTGGTGCCCTTGACGGTGTCGGAGACGCCCTTGGTGACGTCCTTGACGATGTCGCCGCTGCCGCCCTGCGAGGCGGACGCGGACGGGGACGCCGACGGGGTGGCCGAGGGCGACGGGCTGGCGGTGGACGTCTTGCCGCCGGTGAAGATGCCCGTGATGGCGTCGCCGATGGCACCGAGGACATCGCCGCCGGAGGAGGAGCCCGAGGAGCCCGAGGAGCCCGAGGAGCCCGAGGACCCCGAGGACGCCGAGGGCGACGGGGTGGCCTTGTCGCCCGTGTTTTCGGAGGGGGACGGCGAGGGCGTGGCCTTGTCGTCGGAACCTGAATCCGACGAAGAGGAGCCGCCCGAGGCCCCCTTGCCCGACGACCCCGAGGTGGCCGTCGGTGAGGGAGACGCCGTGCCGTCCTTGCCGTCCGCGCTGTCCTTGCCGTTCTTGCCGTCCTTGTCGGCGTTCGCCGACTCACTCGGGCTCGCGCTCGTCGAGGCGGACGGCGACGGCGAGGCCGAGGAGTCACCCAGGGCGGCGACGCAGTCCTTGTACTCGTCGGCCGTGAGGCTCTTCGACGTCGGCGACGGCGTCGCGCCGGTGCTGTCCGCGAGGGCGAGCGACGACGTGAAGCCCATGCCCATGAGGACGGCCGTCGGCATGGCCGCCATGGCTATCGCCTTGCCGGCCGGCATGTGGAACCTGGTGAACAGCGGCTTCTTGGGTGCCGCGTGGCGCGGCCCGGTTCTCCCGCGGGACGCGTCCACATCGCTCCCGTGGGTCACCTCGTCAGCCGGCACTGTGCCTCCCGTTCACCCCGCGCGCGGGGCTCGTTCCTGACAGATCGTTCGGCGCACCCACACCGCCGCCCGTGCCCTGGTCGAACGTGTAGTCGTCGGGCCCGTCGTCGTCGGCCCGGGGGGCCGGGCGGACCGGCTCCTCGGCCGGCGGGACGCCCGGCGCCCAGGAGGCGGCGAGGGCGCCGCCGATCAGCGCCAGCACGAAGCCCAGGATGAAGCCGCCGATGTTGGAGACCACCAGCGAGATCAGAGCCAGCAGGATCGCCGCGACGCCCGCGAAGAGCCGGGTGGCCTGCTGGAACCACATGGTCAGCCCCAACGTGCACAACAGGACGCCGATTATCAGCGACCCGGCGCCCGCGGTCGTCGCCATGGTGAGCGACATGCTGCCCAGTTTGAACGTGGCATACGGGAAGTAGGCGATCGGCACCCCGCCGAGCAAGGTGAACAGGCCCGCCCAGAACGGCCGGGTGCCCCGCCAGTCGCGGAACCGCAGACGCAACCGGGCGAAGGTCCCGGCACTCTGGCCCGGAGTCTCGGCACTCATGGAAAACAGCTCCCTGGGTCCGGGGTAGGTACCTGCCGGCTCGACCGTGGCGGACGGAAACCGGAAGTCTCTGGTGGATGTATCCGGCACGCGGCACCGGATGGGTGTGCGGGGCGGAGAAGCAACGCCTCCCCGCCCCTGAGCGGCTCAGCCGACCGACGCCACCGCTGCGGCGTCGACCGTCAGAAACACTCCATCTTGGGGTCCGTGCCGAGACGCATCTTCAGCCCGTTGAGGGTGAAGGTGCCGGCCGTGGTCGCCCACGCCGTCTGCTCGACATTCGTGAGGTCGGCCGTCGCGGCCGTCTGGGCGAAGCCACCCGGCAGGACGCTGTCGCCGGACCTGACCGCGGGACCCTGCGTCTTGTCCTTGACCGCCACCCCGATGTCCATGCCGTGGAACACGGCATCGGCGTCCAACTGGGAGAGATCGATGTAGAGGTTCTTGGCCTCGACCTTGTGATCGGCGTCCGGCCCCGCGTCGAGACGGAGGTAGAACGTCTTCCCTATGAGAGGGATCTCCGTCTTGACCGACTGGCACATCTTCGTGATCTCGGCCGAGTCGAACGACGAGACCGCGACCGGGTGCACCGTCTTGGTCTTGCCGTCGGTCGACGTGTACCCCGTGTCGACAGCGCCGTACTGGGCGAAGCCCGTGCCCTCAAGGTGACCGGCCGAGACCTTGAACTCCTGGCCGGAAACGCTGAACGACGCCGCGAGGGCACCCTGCGCCAGGCCTATGCCCACACATGCTGCGGCGGCGACGCTGGGCACCATGACCACAGCGAACCGCTTCCATCTTGTCCCGCCACGCACCTGGGACTCCATATTTCCTCCTTCTCGGACGTACATCTCCTGGCCCGACTGCCCCCAAAGGCGGCTCGGCCGGGCAGGGATGGGAGAAGTGCTACGTCCTCGGGAAGGAGAGCGCCTGTCTTCGGAGGCGCGAACCGCGCACCGATCGCCGGCGATCACCCCCGAGCGACAACCACTGGTCGCGCCTGACACACATCACGCACAACCCTGCCGGACAGGCTCCGCCTCGACGGCGAAGACCCCCCTGTCCAAGAGCCGACGACACAGGCATCGGCTCTGCTCGGTGGGGACCCTGGAACTCCCGTGACCCGACCGGCTGCCGGAGTACGGGAATGGACCGAGCGTCGCCGATCGTGGTGCATTCTCGCCGCCCGCACAAGGGGGTTCGTTACTGGCTAGTAACGGCCGGATCACCGAAGGGCGACCCACAGGTCTCGGCCGACTGCGCAGGGTGCCACCCTTACCGAGAGCAAAAGCGGAAATCACCGGACAGAGTCCGACAGAGCGACGCCCCCGACTTACTGCCAGTAACAGCGGCTGCGATTACCAAGTTTTGGTAAAGCGCAGCCCTGCTGACGATCCGTCGGCAATCTTTCACCTGAGCATCACATGCCGTCGCGTTTAGCGACTGGTCAGAACCGGCCCGGTGCCCCGCTCAGAACAGCGCCCGCGCGAGCGCCCGGCGCGCGGTCGCGACCCGGGGATCGTCGGCCCCGACGACCTCGAACAGCTCAAGCAGCCGAAGACGTACGGCATCCCGATCGTCCCCGGCCGTCCTGCGCACGGTGTCGATGAGCCGGCCGAACGCGTCCTCGACATGTCCGCCGACCAGATCGAGGTCGGCGGCGGCGATCTGCGCGGCGGCGTCGGACGGGTTCGCGGCCGCGTCCTGACGGGTCCGCTGCGGGTCGAGGTTCTGCACCCGCTGGAGCAACTCGGCCTGCGCGAGGCCGAGTTTGGCCTCTTCGTTGCCGGGGTCGTCGCTCAGGACGTTCCGGTACGCCTGCACCGCGCCGCCCAAGTCCCCCGCGTCCAGGGCCTGTACGGCGGCTTCGAGGAGCGCGTCGTAGGGGCCGGCCGGGATCTCGGGCGCCGTCCGGTCGCCGGGCTGCGCGTCCGGGTCGACGACCAGACCGGTCAGCCCGAACCGCTCCTCGGCGACCTGCACCAGCTGGTCCAGCGTCTGACGGATCTGGTTCTCGTCGGCCGCGCCCTGGAAGAGCGGCAGGGCCTGGCCCGCGACCACCGCGAAGACGGCCGGGATGCCCTGGACGCCGAACTGCTGCATCAGCATCTGGTTGGCGTCGACGTCGATCTTGGCGAGCACGAAGCGGCCGGCGTACTCCAGGGCGAGCCGCTCCAGGACCGGGCTCAGCTGCTTGCAGGGCTGGCACCACTCGGCCCAGAAGTCGATGACGACCGGTACCTCGGTGGAGCGCTGGAGGACATCGCGTTCGAACGCGGCCTCGTCGACGTCGATGACGAGGTCGGCCGGGGAGACGCCCCCGGCGGCGGGGCCCTTGCCCTGTCGGGCGGCTTCGGCGCGGGCCTGCTCCGCCTTGGTCTTGGCCTCCTGGGCCGCCTTCACCGCGCCGAGGTCGACGACCCCGCTCATGGACATGTTCCGTGGCTGCATGCGTCTATCCTCCCCCGATCCCGCGCGTGAGTGAAAAGCGTCCCGAAAGCCGGTCCCACCGGGTGCTGTCGGCGCCGGGTCCCCACCCGCGCCCATGGTTTCGCTACGAGTCGTAGCGTAATGGCACGGGGTGCCTCCCGGACAGCCCCTCGTGGTGATCTCCCTCAGCGCCTCACCAAACCCACGCATCCGCACAACGACGGCCACCGCACACGGGTTCACCGGCCCCGGCGCGGAGATCTATGGTCGGGGGATGCAGAGCCGCAGCCCCGCACCCCGCGCCCCGGGAGGACGCCCACGCAGTGCCGCCGCCGACGCCGCGATCCTCGCCGCCACCCGGCAGGCCCTGGTCGACCTGGGCTGGTCCCGGCTCACCCTGGGCGATGTCGCGGGCCGGGCCGGCGTCGCCAAGACGACCCTGTACCGCCGTTGGGCCGGCAAGAACGAGCTGGTCGTGGACGCCGTCGCTGAACTCTTCGACGAACTCCGGCTGCCCGACAGCGGCTCGCTGGCCACCGACGTCGAGGGCGTCGTTCTCCAGTTCGCGGCGATCCTGGACCGCCCGGAGGCCAGGAACGGCCTGATGGCGGTGGTCGCTGAGGCCACCCGCGACGAGCCGTTGCGCGACCGTATCCGCACCTCGATCGTGGACCGGCAGAAACGCCTCGTCCTGGAGGGCCGCACCCGCGCCCAGGCCCGCGGCGAACTCCCCCCGGAGACCGACCCCGAGGAGGCCACCCGCTCGGTCGACCTCATCTTCGACGTGGTCGCGGGCGCCGTGGTCCACCGCACCCTGGTCAGCGCGGAACAGGCGGACCGGACATGGGCCCACGACTTCACCCAGATCCTCCTGCGGGGACTGACGGGGGCACGGGGGGACACCTAGCGCCCCCGCCCCGCGAGGCGTCGTCAGAACCCCGCCGGTTCCGTGTACACCCCCCACTCGTCCCGCAGGACCCCGCAGATCTCGCCCAACGTCGCCTCCGCGCGGGTGGCTTCCAGCATCGGGGGGATCATGTTGGCGCCCGAGCGGGCGGCGGCGAGGAGGGCGTCCAGGGTCTGGCGGACCCGGGCCTCGTCGCGGGCGGACCGGCGCGCGGTGAGGGCGTGCACCTGGTCGCGTTCCACCTCGTGGCTGACCCGGAGGATCTCCAGGTCGCCGGTGACGGAGCCGGTGTGGACGTTGACGCCGACGACGCGCTTGTCGCCCTTCTCCAGGGCCTGTTGGTAGCGGAAGGCGGACTCGGCGATCTCGCCGGTGAACCAGCCGTCCTCGATGCCGCGCAGGATGCCGGAGGTGACCGGGCCGATGGGGTGGCGGCCGTCGGGGTGGGAGCGCAGTCCGCGTTCCTTGATCTGTTCGAAGATCCGCTCGGCGTCCGCCTCGATGCGGTCGGTGAGCTGCTCGACGTACCACGAACCGCCCAGCGGGTCGGCGACGTTGGCGACGCCGGTCTCCTCCATCAGGACCTGCTGGGTGCGCAGGGCGATTTCGGCGGCGCGTTCGCTGGGCAGCGCGAGGGTCTCGTCGAGGGCGTTGGTGTGCAGCGAGTTGGTGCCGCCGAGCACGGCGGCGAGGGCCTCGACGGCGGTGCGGACGACGTTGTTGTACGGCTGCTGCGCGGTGAGCGAGACCCCGGCGGTCTGGGTGTGGAAGCGCAGCCACTGCGCCTTCTCGGAGCGCGCCCCGTAGACGTCCCGCATCCAGCGGGCCCAGATGCGGCGCGCGGCGCGGAACTTGGCGATCTCCTCGAAGAAGTCGACGTGCGCGTCGAAGAAGAAGGAGAGGCCGGGCGCGAAGACGTCGACGTCCATGCCGCGGCTGAGGCCCAGCTCCACGTAGCCGAAGCCGTCGGCGAGGGTGTACGCCAGCTCCTGCGCGGCCGTCGCACCGGCCTCGCGGATGTGGTAGCCGGAGACGGAGAGCGGCTTGTAGGCGGGGATGCCGGTGGCGCAGTACTCCATGAGGTCACCGATGAGGCGCAGGTGCGGTTCGGGCGGGAAGAGCCACTCCTTCTGGGCGATGTACTCCTTGAAGATGTCGGTCTGGAGGGTGCCGTTGAGGAGAGCCGGGTCGACGCCCTGGCGTTCGGCGGCGACGAGGTACATGCAGAACACCGGGACGGCGGGGCCGCTGATGGTCATGGAGGTCGTGACGCCGCCGAGCGGGATGTCCCCGAACAGCACCTCCATGTCGGCGGCCGAGTCGATGGCGACCCCGCAGTGGCCGACCTCGCCCAGCGAGCGGGCGTCGTCGGAGTCGCGGCCCATCAGGGTCGGCATGTCGAAGGCGACGGAGAGACCGCCGCCGCCGTTGGCGAGGATCTTCTTGTACCGCTCGTTGGTCTGCTCGGCGTTGCCGAACCCGGCGAACTGCCGGATGGTCCAGGTCCGCCCCCGGTACCCGGTGGGGTACAGCCCCCGGGTGAAGGGGTACTCCCCCGGCCATCCGATGCGTTCGAACCCGTCGTAGGTGTCCCCCGGCCGGGGCCCGTACACGGGCTCCACCGCATCGCCGGAGAGCGTGCTGAAGTCGGCCTCGCGCGTCCGCGCGCCGTCATACCGGGCCTGCCAGCGTCGGCGGCCCTCCTCGATCGGGTCAGCGTCCATGCTCTCGAATTTACTAGGACGTCCTAGTACATGTCGATGGCTGTCCGCCGCACGAGTGCCGTACGGCGGTGGGGTCAGGCCTGGGCGGGCGCGGGAGCCTCGTCGGTGACCTGCGCGTTCAGCTCGTGGCTGATCTTCCGCTCGACGAAGAAGGCGGCGGTGGGGATCGTCCCCGCGAGCAGCACCCACAGCTGCTTGCCGACCGGCCACCTGGCCTTGGAGCCCAGGTCGAAGGCGAACACCAGGTAGAGGACGTAGAGCCAGCCGTGCGCGATGGCCACGACGCGGGTGAAGTCCGCGGCACCGGCGACGTCGAACCCGTACTTGGCGATCATGCTCAGGCACAGCAGGACCAGCAGCACGCCCGTGGTGTAGGCCAGGACGCGGTAGCGGGTCAGCACGCTTTTCTTCATGCCGTCGAGCGTAACCACCCGTTCCGGCCGATCTTCCCCCGGGTCACTCCCCGTCGAAATCCCGTGCCGCCAGCCTCAGCGGGCGCAGCAGGGCGAAGATCTCGCCGCACTCCTCCGCGTCGTAGGTGCCGAGGCCGAAGTCCATGTCCATCAGGTCCCGGGTGGCGGCGTCGACGGCCTCGCGGCCCTTCTCGGTGATGGTGGCGAGGGTGCCACGGCCGTCGTTGGGGTTGGGGCGCTTGGCGACCAGACCCGACCTGACCAGGCGGTCGACGGTGTTGGTGACCGACGTGGGGTGCACCATCAGCCGTTCGCCGATCTTCGACATCGGCAGCTCGCCCGCCTTGGAGAAGGTGAGCAGCACCAGCGCCTCGTACCGCGCGAACGTCAGCCCGTACGGCTTGACCACGGCGTCGACCTCGGCGAGCAGGATCTGCTGGGCGCGCATGATCGAGGTGATGGCGGCCATGGCCGGTACGTTCCCCCAGCGCTGCTTCCAGAGCTCGTCGGCGCGGGCGATGGGGTCGAAGGGGAGACTGAGGGGTTTCGGCACGGCAAGACACCCTACCCGCCGGTCATATGGCGGTCAGCCCCCGTCTCGCCCCTCGGTCGCCCCGGACCGCCGCCCGTCTGACGCCGGACGGGGGGTGCGGGCGGCGCCCGTCATGTCGGTTCTTTGTCGATAGATCTACTTGTGCAACGATGACGCACGCTTCGTCACCTTCGCGCAAGGGAGCGGCATGTCCCGGCTGATCCACACCCTCGCGGCCCTCGCCGCCCTCGGGCTCACGGCGGGCTGCGCGTCCGCGCCCGGCACCCACGAGGCCGCCGCCGTCGCCTCCCAGAAGGCGCGCGCCGAGGCCGCCTCGGACTTCTGGATCGATCCCGCCAGCTCGGCCGCCACCCAGATGCACATGTGGCAGCGCGACGGGCGGACCAAGGACGCCGAGCTGCTCGGGCGGATCGCCGAGGAGCCGATCGCGCTCTGGCCGGCCGGTGAGACCGACCCGGGCCCGACCGTGCGGGCGGCGACCGCGGCCGCGAGCGGGGAGGGGCGCACCGCGCTCTTCGTCGCGTACGACATCCCGCACCGCGACTGCGGTCAGCACTCGGCGGGCGGCGCGGCCGACGCGGACGCCTACCGGGCGTGGATCGGGAAGTTCGCGGACGCGCTGGGCTCCGGCAAGGCCCTGGTGGTCCTGGAACCCGACGCGGTCTCCCACATCGTGGACGGCTGCACGCCCGCCGAGTACCACCAGGAGCGCGAACGGCTGCTCGGCGAGGCCATCGTCCGGCTGAAGCAGCAGCCGCACACCAAGGTGTACCTGGACGCGGGCAACCCGTCCTGGATTCGCGAGCCGCACAAGCTCGTCGACCCCCTCAAGCGCGCGGGCGTCGAGCGGGCGGACGGGTTCGCGCTGAACGTCTCCAACTTCCAGAGCGACGCCCGCACCAAGGCGTACGGGCTCGACCTCTCCCGCGCGCTCGGCGGCAAGCACTTCGTCGTCGACACCAGCCGCAACGGCAACGGGCCGCTGGAGGGCGCCTGGTGCAACCCGCCCGGCCGGGCGCTGGGCACCCGCCCGACGACCCGCACCGGCGAGAAGAGCCTCGACGCCTACCTGTGGATCAAGCGGCCCGGCGAGTCGGACGGCACCTGCGAGGGCGGCCCGGACGCCGGTCAGTGGTGGCCGGAGTACGCCTTGGAGCTGGCCCGCAACTCCAAGGCCTAATAACGGCGTTGACCTGCCAGGTCACTTCACCTGAATCCACTTGGCCTCGGACGGCGTGCCCTGGGCGTCGGTCACGAACAGCATGTACCAGCCCGGCGGGACCAGCGCCGGGTCCTTGGGGACGTCGACCGTCACCGCGTGGGCGTCCTTGCTCAACCCCAGCCCGATGGAGCGCTGTTCGACGTCCGTCGTGTGGGTGACGGCGCTGGGCCGCATCAGCCGCGCCTTGACGATCCGGTCGGGGTGGTCGGTGCGGTAGGTCGCCCGGTGGTGCTTGTCGAGGACCTGCGGTCCGTCCTCCAGAACGGGGCGGTCGGCGCCGTTCTTGTGCAGGGCGGGCGGGGTGAAGACCTCCATGCGCTGCTCGAAGTGGCCGAGCTTGCTGTTCTGCTGGTCGTCGAAGAGCGGATCGGAGCCGAACGTGACGACCCGGCCGTCGGGCAGCAGCAGCGCCTCGGAGTGGTAGTTGCGGCCCACCGTCGGGTCGGCCGCCTCCCGGAAGGCGTTCTTCTTCGGGTCGTAGAACTGCGCCTTGAGGATGTTGCTGGCGCTGCGGCCCCGGTAGTCGGAGGAGCCGTTGGTGGTGAACACCGTGTCGTCCGGCATGATCACGCTGTTCAGGTACCGGGTGCCCTGGGGCAGTTGGGGGCCGTCCCGGAAGGCGGGCTTGTCCTTCTTCAGGTCGACGACGGCGGTGCGCGGGGTGGCCTTCTTGGACTCGCCGACCCCGCCGCCGCCCAGGATCATCACCTTCTGGTCCTGCGCGGGTGGCAGCAGCAGCGAGGCCGACGTCTCCGTCTGCTCCGGGTCGCGCAGCCCCGGGACCTTGGTGAAGGAGTTGGTCTTCAGGTCCCACAGGCCCGCCTCGCGCCCCTTGTCGGCGGGGCCGTAACCGGCGTTGGAGGCGGGGTAGAAGAGCTTGCCGCCCTTGGTGAGGAAGAGCGCCGGGTAGGTCGGGAAGTACCGCTTGGGGCCCGGCGTCCACTTCTTGGTCTTCGGGTCGTAGATCTCGTTGTCGCCGGGGTCGACCACGCCGACGTCGTCGAGGCCGGAGACGGCCAGGACCCGGCCGTCGTCGAGGCCGACCAGGGTCGGGTACCAACGGGCCTTCTGCATCGGGTCGACGGGGACGTACCGTTCCGCCGTCGGGTCGAACTCGTAGGCGGCGCGGATGCCCTGGAAGTCCTGCTTGTCGAGGGTGATCTTCTCGCTGAGGCCGTAGGTGTTGTCGGCGTCCTCGTCCTTGAGGCCCTCGATGTCGTACTGGGCCTGCTTGTCGGTGACGGACAGCGGGCCCCTCTCGGCGGCCTCGACGAAGACCCGGACCTCGCTGGCGGTCACCTGGGTGCGCCAGGGCTGCATCACCCCGAGCCCGTCGTAGCTGACCTTGAAGTCGCGTTTCGCCTTGGGGACGGTGACGTCGAACCTGCTGATGTACTCGACGCCGGCCGGGGACCGGAACCGGGTGCCCTTCTTGAGGAAGATCGCCTTCTCGGGGTTCTCGTTCTTGACGCGCATCCCGCCACCGGCCCGGTCGACCTCGCCGTCGAGGAACTCGTAGCGGGCGGTGCCGCCGGCCACCAGCATGCGGCCGTCGGGGAGTTGGGCGTGTCCGGAGCAGAAGAAGTCGTCCGGGGTGGGGATCTTCTTGAAGGTGTTGGCCTTCGGGTCCCACAGCACGGTGTCGAAGGAGCCCTTGTCGAACTTCTTCTGCTCGTTGCCCGACCCGGCCACGATCAGGACCTTGCCGGTGTGCAGGAGCGCCGCGTGGATGGCGTTGGTGCGGTACTTCTCCGGGATGTCGAGCTGCGCCCAGGAGCCGTACGTGGCCTGGTACTCGGGCCGGGATATCTGGTAGGCGTGGTACTTCTCACCGGCGAAGTCCAGGGCCGCCGGGGCGTTGAGGGAGGCCAGGACGACCACGCCCCCGACGCCGAGGACGGTCTTCTTGGCCTTGCGGGACATCCTGGTTCTCTGGAACGGCTGGAAGGCCATGGCTAGTTACCTCCTGTCGGGGAGCTGGCGGTGGCCGGGGCACTGGCGGCGAGGGCGGGTTCGGCGGCACTCCCGGCCCCGTCAACGCTCTCGGTGCACTCGGTGCCCGCAGTGCCCGCAGTGCTCTCAGCGCTCTCGGCACTCTCAGCGGGGCGTGCGGCGTGGGGCAGCGGCTGCCGTTCCCGGCGCTCCTTGCGCAGCGTGGCGCGCCACACCCCGACCGGCGCGAGGGCGATCACCATGGCCAGGGCGGCCCAGGTGCACATGGCGGCGTGGGTGTGGCCGAGGACGACGGAGGCGACCAGCGACGCCGCGAGCAGGGTCGCCCAGAAGAGGTGGATGCGGAAGGTGCGCAGCCGGTCGGCGCTGGCGTCACCGCCCTTGGGCGTCACGACGAACCTGCTGGGGCGGCGGATCGCCGCCTCGCCGAGGGACTTGAGGTAGATCGGCGCGGAGAGGGCGGACATCGCCATCCCGGCCAGGCCCCCGGAGCCCTCGGGTTCGTGCGGGGAGACGTTGTGGCGGCGGTTCCACAGGTAGAGGCCGACCTGGAGGGCCGCCGCGTCGCTGTAGAGCATCAGCCAGACGGAGGCCGAGACCTGGGTGCCGGAGGCGCCGAACCACATGAACAGCGCGCAACTGAGGATGCCGAGCAGCCAGTTGACGGCCGTCATGGGGTAGTAGACGAGCATCAGCGTGTACGAGAAGAGCCGTCCGGGCGGCATCGTGAACAGGGCCTTCGCGTACTGCTTGAGCAGCGTCTCGTAGGTGCCGCGCGACCAGCGCATCTGCTGGGTGAAGAAGTCCGTCCAGGAGGCGGGCCCCTCGCCCACCGCGAGGACGTCCGGGGTGTAGACGGAGCGCCAGTGCGCGCGGGTGAGGGGGTTGCGGCGGCGGTGGATCTCGAAGCCGGTCGCCATGTCCTCGGTGACGGAGTCGTACAGCCCGCCGATCTGTTTGACGGCGGCGATCCGGACGATGTTGTTGGTGCCGACGAACATGGGTGAGCGGTAGCGGTTGCCGGCCCGCTGGATCAGCGCGTGGAAGAGGAACTGCTGCGACTCGGCGGCCTTGGTGACGGGGTTGTGGTAGTTGCCGTACACCTGCGGTCCGACGACGAACGCGACGTCCGGGTCCCGGAAGTAGCCCATCATCCTTTCGAGGTATTGCGGGCTGGGGACGTGGTCGGTGTCGACGGAGGCGAAGAACTCGTAGGCGTCGCCGTGCATCGCGATCCACGCGTTGTAGTTGCCGTGCTTGGTGCGGGCCTTGTGGGCGCCCTTGGGGCGGTTCCACTCGGGGACACCGTGCCGGGTGAAGTGCCGTACGCCCAGTTCGGCGCAGAGCGCCTTGGCCTCGGCGTCGTCGCCCTCGTCGAGGAGCCAGACGTCCAGGGGGCCGGTGTGGGTGATGCGGACGGCGCCTTCCAGGGTGGCGCGGACCATCGCGAGGGGTTCCCGGCCGGGGACGTACGTCGTGAGGAAGGCGACGCGGGTGCCGGGGGCGGGGGTGACCGGGACGGGGTCGCGGGCGACCAGGGTGGCGTGGGCCACGGAGGCGACGTTGACCACCATGAACAGTTCGATGAGGCCGATGGCTATGAGCATCGTGATGTCGAGGCCGATCAGCCACTCCTCGCCGCCCTCGCGCTCGACCCAGTGGCTGGGCCAGACCAGGTAGACGAGCAGGAGTCCGGTGAGGACCGGGGCGAGGCCCATCAGCAGGACGGCGCGTATTCGGTGGGGCTCGCGCGAGAGGAGCGAGTGGTACCGCACCCGGTACGGCCCGGCCGGCGGCTCGGTGAGCGGTCCGGCCAGTCGGCTGTGGGTGTCGTAGTCGTAGCCCTCGTCAGGCTGCCGCACAGCGCCCTCCAGTGATCGAACGTGATCCCGATACCCACACACAAATGGAGATAGGGAGACATGTCGACTTGGAGCGTCCAGGTGGGCGTCATCCGAACTGGCTACGGGCACCTCGCGGGCCGCCGCGAGCTGTGCGCGGAGCCTCTCGAAGTGCCCGTGGGGTGAAGGGAGTTGACGGTGGCGGGAACTAGCCGTCGGACAGGTGTCGTTCGACCGTCGCCACCTTGGAGGTGAGGCCGTCGGTCACCCCTGGGCGGATGTCCGCCTTGAGCACCAGGGAGACCCGGGGAGCCCGCGCCTCGACGGCGGCCACGGCGCGCTTGACGACGTCCATGACCTCGTCCCACTCGCCCTCGACGGACGTGAACATCGCGTCGGTGCGGTGCGGCAGCCCCGAGGCGCGCACCACGCGGACCGCGTCGGCGACGTACTCCCCGACGTCCTCGCCGACGCCGAGCGGGGTCACGGAGAAGGCGACGATCATGCGCCGACGACCCCTTCCTGGCGGGCCCGGGAGGCGATGACCTCATCCTCGGCGGCGCGCTTGAGCTTGCGCTCGGCGAAGAAGCCGCCGGTCGGCAGGACCGACAGGACGAAGTAGAGGGCGGCGGTCTTCGCGTTCCACTTGGTGCGGTTCCAGGCGTCCGCCCAGAAGATCACGTAGAGGATGAAGAGCACGCCGTGGACCATGCCCATGACCGGCACCGCGTTGAAGTCCGTGGTCCGCTTGAGGACCGAGCAGACCAGCAGGAGCAGGAAGGAGACCGCCTCGGGCGCGGAGACGAGGCGGAGTCGGCGGAGGGCGGTGGCGGTCTTGATGTCCACGGGTCACCTTCGGTGGTCGGTGGGAGGGACGCCGGCACGGCACGGGTGGGGCACCGACGGGTTTGTGAACGCGAGCACAAACGTGGGGCCATTGTGACAAACGTGCGAGCCGCCCCGGAGCCGGGGGTGGGGTCGCGCGGGTCACATCCCCTAGGGGTGCGGTCAGGGGTGATCTCCACCCGTGGGCCCTGTCGGGCGGGGTGCGGCGTTGGATACCTTCACTGCGTGGCGATGTTCCGACTTCAGGACAGCAAGGTGCTCGCCGTCGACATGACCGGAGACGCCGTGAAGGCGAAGAACGGCTCGATGGTCGCGTACGACGGGCAGATGGCGTTCAAGAAAATGACCGGCGGCGGTGAGGGAATCCGGGGGATGGTCACCCGGCGCATCACCGGCGAACAGATGACGGTGATGGAGGTGAAAGGGCACGGGACCTGCTGGTTCGCGGACCGTGCCTCCGAGATCAACCTCGTCGCGCTCCAGGGCGACAAGCTGTACGTGGAGTCGAGCAATCTGCTGGCGACCGACGCGGGGCTGCGCACCGGCACGTCGTTCACGGGGCTGCGCGGGGCGTCCCAGGGCAACGGCCTGTTCACGACGACGGTGGAGGGTCACGGGCAGGCGGCGATCCTCTCCGACGGTCCGGCCGTCGTGCTGCGGGTCAGTCCGCAGTACCCGCTGACCGTCGACCCGGGCGCCTACATCGCCCACCAGGGTGATGTCCGGCAGTCGTTCCAGTCGGGGGTGAGCTTCCGCACGTTCCTCGGGGAGGGCGGCGGCGAGGCCTTCCAGATCCGGTTCGAGGGCAGCGGCCTGGTCTACGTCCAGCCGAGCGAGCGCAACACGATCGCGGGGGATGTGTGACATGGGCTTCCGTGAGATCAACTCCAAGATGGTCGAGGCGACGGTACTGCCGGGGCAACGGCTGTTCAGCCAGCGCGGGGCGATGCTCGCCTACCAGGGCGAGGTGTCCTTCACGCCGAACCTCCAGGGCGGGCAGGGCGGGATCATGTCGGCGATCGGACGCCGGGTGGCCAACGAGGCGACGCCGCTGATGACCGTCGAGGGCAGCGGCACGGTGCTGTTCGGGCACGGCGGCCATCACGTCCAGGTGATCGAGCTGACCGGGGACACGCTGTACGTGGAGGCCGACCGGCTGCTCGCCTTCGAGGGCACCTTGCGGCAGGGCACGATGTTCATGGGCGCGCAGGGCGGCGTGATGGGCATGGTGCGCGGCCAGGTCACCGGGCAGGGCCTGTTCACGACCACCCTCCAGGGGCAGGGGGCGGTGGCCGTGATGGCACACGGTGGTGTCTTCGAGATCCCGATCACCCCGCAGCGCCCGGTCCACGTCGACCCCCAGGCCTACGTCGCCCACCACGGCGACGTCAGAAACAAACTGTCGACCGCGCTCGGCTGGCGGGACATGGTGGGCCGGGGCTCGGGCGAGGGGTTCCAGCTGGAGCTGAGCGGCAACGGATCGGTGTTCGTCCAGGCGTCGGAGGACAAGCTGTGAGCACGTACGGGAGCCCTGGCGGCCCGCAGGTCTTCGACCCCATGACCCTGCCGGTCGACGACAACGTCAACCACTACACCTTCTGTGTGGAACTGAAAGGGAGCCAGTGGTTCCTTCAGAAGGGGAAGATGATCGCCTACTACGGGTCGATCGACTTCAACGGCATCGGGCACGGCCGCCTCGACCGGCTGGTGCGCACGTCGTTCCACTCGCCGCTGCACGCCAGTGACTGGGTGGTGGCGGAGGGGTCGGGCAAGATGCTCCTCGCCGACCGGGCCTTCGATGTGAACTCGTTCGACCTCGACGACGGCAATCTGACCATTCGCTCCGGAAATCTCCTCGCTTTTCAGCCAAGTCTGGCGCTCAAGCAGTCGATCGTGCCGGGCTTCCTGACGCTGATCGGGACCGGGAAGTTCGTGGCCGCCTCGAACGGCCCCGTGGTGTTCATGGAACCCCCGATCCGGGTGGACCCGCAGGCCCTGGTCGGCTGGGCCGACTGCCCCTCCCCCTGCCACCACTACGACCACGGCTATATGACCGGCGTGCTGGGCGGTCTACGTGCGATGACGGGGGTCGGCGGGGCGTCCGGCGAGGAGCACCAGTTCGAGTTCGTCGGGGCGGGTACGGTGCTGCTCCAGTCGAGCGAGGCGCTGATGGCCGAGCAGGACATCGGGGCCCCTCCGGCGCAGCCCGGAGTGCCCGGTGGGCAGGGTGCGCAGGGTGGTGCGGGGCAGGGGGCGGGGGCACCGCGTCTTCCCGGACAGCTCGGCGACCTCCAGCGTCGCTTCGGGCTGTGAGCGGTAGTCTGCGGAGTGTGACGTCGAACGCGTGCACGCCGTCACCTCCCGTACGCAGATACCGCAAGCTAGTTCGCCTTTCAACATTTTAGGTAGACTTCATTCATGGAGACTGAGACGGCCACGCGCTGGCTGACCGATGCGGAGCAGTGCGCCTGGCGTACTCACCTGGACGTCAACAGGCTCTTGACGTACCAGCTGGAGAAGGATCTCCAGCCGTTCGGTCTGACGATGAACGACTACGAGATCCTCGTGAACCTCTCCGAGTCGCCGGATGTGCGGCTGCGGATGAGTGACCTCGCCTCCGCGACGCTTCAGTCCAAGAGTCGGCTCTCGCACCAGATCACTCGAATGGAGAACGCGAATCTTGTGCGGCGGGAGAACTGTGAGTCTGATCGGCGGGGGTTGTACGCGGTGCTGACTGAGCATGGGTTGGAGACCATGCGGAAGGTTTCGCCGCATCATGTGGCTTCTGTGCGGCGGCACTTCATCGACTTGCTGTCGCCGGAGGCTCTGGCGGAGTTGGAGACGGCGCTGCGGCCCATCGCTGCGCACTTGCGGGGGCAGCGGGGGCGGCCGTAGGGCGGGGTTCGTTTTCGGGTGCGGCGCCGTCGTGGCTGGTCGCGCCCGCGCGGCGGAGCCGCAAATCGATACAGCCCCGCGCCCCTTTTCGGCGTTGCCGGGCCGCGTCTTGGACAGTTGGGCGGCGCTCCTGGATGGTCGGGGCTGGTGGGCTAGGACTCTGCTGCGGGGACGTTGAGGGTGAAGAGGGCTCCGCCCTCTGGGGTGTTCTGGGCTGTCAGGGTGCCCTTGTGGCCGTGGGCTATTTCTCTGGCTATGGCCAGGCCCAGGCCCGCTCCGCCGTCGTCCCGGCTGCGGGAGGCGTCGAGGCGGACGAAGCGCTCGAAGACGCGTTCCCGGTCCGGCTCGGGTATGCCGTCGCCGTCGTCGGCGACCGTGAGGATCGCCCGGTCGCCCACCCGGCGCACCTCGACCACCACCCCGGTGCGGGTGTGCCGGGCCGCGTTGTCCAGCAGGTTGCCCAGCACGCGGGTCAGTTGGCTCCGCGAGCCGGTCACCTCGACGGCGTCGTCCGTGCTCACCGTCACCCCGGTGCGCCGGGACGCTTCCGCCCGGGCCAGTCGGGCGAGGTCGACCCGGGTGTCCGCCGGGCGCTGGCCCGCGTCGAGCCGGGCCAACAGCAGCAGGTCGGCGGCGAGGTGCTGGAGCCGGACGGTGTCCTCGACGGCGCCGTCGACGTCCAGCAACTCCGGGTGCGCGGCGCCGACTTCGAGCTGGGTGCGCAGGGAGGCGATGGGGCTGCGCAGTTCGTGGGAGGCGTCGGCGACGAACCGGCGCTGGCGTTCCACGGAGGTCTGGAGGGCGGTCAGCGTCTCGTTGGTGGTGCGGGCCAGCCGGGCGACCTCGTCGTGCGCGTCGGGCACCGGCACCCGGCGGGCCAGGTCCTCGGACGCGGTGATCGCGGCCATCTCGCGCCGGATGCCCTCGACCGGGCGCAGCGCACGCCGGGTGACCAGCCAGGTCACGGTGGCGACGACGCCGAGCAGCAGCGGGAAGCCGACCAGCATCACGGTGAGGGCGGTGCCCACGGCGCCCTGCTCGGTGGCGAGTTCGGACCCGGCGTACACGGTGAGCCGTCCCTTGCCGGGGACCTCCACCTGGACGGCGGCGAAACGGTAGTCGGCGCGCTGCCCGTCGACGGTCGCCGAGCCGTCGGAGTAACGGACCTGGTCGGCGATCTCGCCGGGCTGGAGGGAGAGGTCGTCCTCGTCGTCGCCCGGGTGGTCCTCGCCGTCGTCGTCGGACTCCTCGTCGTCGCCGGAGGGCGCCGGTGCCGTCGGGCGGGGGGTGACGGCGCTGCTGCCGGTGCCGGTGACGGCGTCGAGGCCCTCGCTGGCGGCGACGAGGCGGCCGTCCTCGTCGACGACCTGGACGGGGGGTCCGTCGTCGTCGAGGTCGAGCCGGTCGTAGGCGGTGCCCGCGGCGAGGTCGGCGGCGACCTTGCGGGCGGAGCGTTCGGACTGGGTGTCGGCCTGGTCGAGGAGGTTGGCGCGCAGCGAGAGCAGCACGGCGGCCCCGGCGGCGAGCAGGGCGACCGCGACGACCAGGGTGGCGCCGAGGGTGGCCTTGGCCCGGACGGAGCCGAAGAGCCGTCTCATCGCCCGCTCTCCAGCCGGTACCCGGCGCCGCGCACGGTCCGGATGAGGTCGGGGCGGAGTTTGCGGCGCAGGGTGCTGATGTAGACCTCGACGATGTTCGGGTCGCCGTCGTAGGCGAAGTCCCAGACGTGCTCCAGGATCTCGGCCTTCGACACCACATGCCCCGCGCGCGTGACGAGGTGTTCCAGGACCGCGAACTCCTTGGTGGTGAACGGCACTTCGTCTGCCGCGAGGAAGACGCGGCGGGCGGCGGTGTCGACCTTCAGGTCACCGAGCGTGCGGACGGGCGAGGCGCCGGGGCCCTGTCCGCGCCGCCGCAGCAGCGCCTTGACCCGGGCGACCAGCACCACGTAGGAGAACGGTTTGGTCAGGTAGTCGTCCGCGCCGGTGTCCAGGCCCTCCGCCTCGTCGTACTCGCCGTCCTTGGCGGTGAGCATCAGGATCGGCACCTCGTGGCCCCCGGCGCGCAGGGCGGCGCAGACCCGGTAGCCGTTGAGGCCCGGCAGCATGATGTCCAGGATCACGAGGTCGTAGCAGCCCTCACTAGCCCGGTGCAGGCCCTCCCGGCCGTCGTGGACGACGTCCACGGCGTACCCCTCGGCCGTCAGCCCCTTGGCGAGGGACAGGGCGAGGCGTTTTTCGTCCTCCACGATCAGCAGGCGCATGCGTACAGGGTCGCAAAGCCAACCTGAAGATCACTTCAGGTGCCTTCAGGTTCCCCTCAGCCTCCGGCCGCGAAGGTGGGTCGTGTCGAGAACGACATGACTCGGGAGGAACCGCCATGAAGCGCAACATCGTGATAGCCGCCGTGACGACCGTCGCCCTGATCGGGGGCGGTACGGCCACGGCCCTCGCGGTGTCGGGGGACGACGGCACGTCGGCGCGGCAGGCGTCCGTCTCCACGGACGACCACCGGCAGGACCGCACCGACGACCGCGACGGCGACGACAGCGTGCGGGTGGCCTCGGCCCGGGTGACGGCCGCCGAGGCGATCGACGCGGCCCTCGCCCATACCTCGGGTACCGCCGTCGCCGCCGAGCTGGACGACGACGACCGCGGCGGCCGGGGCGAGTGGGAGGTCGACATCCTTGCCGCCGACGGGAGTTGGCACAGCGTGGACGTCAACGCCCTGACCGGCAAGGTGACATCGGCGCACGGCGAGGACGAGGACGACACCGCCGAGGTCCGTCGTGCCCTCGCGGGGACGTCCGTGTCGGCGGCCGAGGCGGCCCGCGCCGCCGCCGGTCAAGGCACCGTGACCGCCGTCGAGTTGGAGGACGACTCCGACGACCGGGGCTGGGAGATCGACGTCCGCTCCTCGGGCGACGAGCACGACGTCCACGTCGACCTGAACTCCGGCAAGGTCACCACCGACCACGACGACTGACGGCCACGCCACCGGAGAGTGGCCAACTGCCTTACGGACAACGGCGACTGCCCCCGCAGTCGACGGTCAGGCGCCCGGCGGAGGGGATTCCGCCGGGCGCCCGGCCGTCGTGGTCCGGGGTCGGCGGCCGCCCGGGATCAGTGCCGTCGCCACCGCCACCGCGCCCGCGAGGACGAAGCACGGCCCGGTCGGCAGCTGCTGGAGGAGCCAGCCCGCACCCGCCGCCCCGGCCGAACTCCCGGCGTTGATACCGGTGTTGATCCAGGCACCGGCCCGGGTGCGCAGGCCCGGCGGTGCCGACTCGTCGGCGATGAGATAGGCGGTGGTCATCGTGGGCGCGACGAACAGGCCCGCGCAGGCGACCGCCACCGCGAGGGTGCCGATCCCGGGCGCGAGACCGGCGGCGGCCAGCGTGATGCCGAGCCCCGCCGCGCAGAACGGCAGCCGGGTGCGGGCGGGCGTCCGCCAGTCGACGGCGCCGTTGAGGAGCCCGCCGACCGCGCTGCCCGCCGACAGGGCCGCGAGGACCCAGGCGACGGTGTCGTCCCGGTGGTGGGTCCGCTCGGCGACGGCGACCACGAGCAGGTCGACGACGCTGAGCGACAGGCCGACGCCCGCCGCGACCAGCACCGGTTGCAGCAGGGCCCGCCCCGGACCGCCCCGATCGCCGTGCGGGCGAGGGGACTTGGGGCCCGCCGGGCCGACCGGGCCGACCGCGCCGACCGCCGGGGAGGTGACGAAGGCGAGGGTGCCGGTCGCCATCAGGGCGGCGCTGAGCAGCAGCCCGGCGGCCGGTGGGGTGGCCCCGCCGACCGCACAGACCACGCCGACGAGCAACGGGCCGGTGACGTAGAGGAGTTCCTCGGCGACGCCGTCCAGGCTGTAGGCGCGGCGCAACAGGGCGGGTTCGGGGGCGAGTTCGGACCACACCGAGCGCATGGCGGGGCCCAGCGGGGGCGCGCAGGCACCGCCGAGGGCGCCGAGCACGCCGAGCGCGACCGCCGAGGCCCCCGGACGCCAGGCGGCCGCCGCGAGGACGCAGAGCAGGGCGGAGTGGAGCAGCGCCATGGGCGTCAGGGCCCGGCGCGGCCCGAACCGGTCGACCAGCGACGCCCGGTAGGGCATCAGGACGACGCTCAGAGCGCCGTAGAGGGCGATGACGGTACCGGCGACGCCGTAGGAGCCGGTGGCCCGGGTCACGGTGAGGATCACGGCGACGGAGACCACGCCGTAGGAGAGCCGGCCGATGAGGGCGGCGCCGAACGTGCGGCGGGCGTGGGCAACACGGAGAACGGCCGCATAGGACGGCCGCGTAGAGGGTGCGGACACGCGAGAGGTTCCTCAACTGGAGGCGAGAGGGGGACGCCGAGGGACCGCGACGGCCACACCGAGGTGCCGGTCGCGGGCCGGGGCGGGCCCTATGCCAAGAGGAGGAACACGGGGGCAACGTAACAGCGGGGCACGGGAGTCGCCCACCGGTTTTCCCGGCGGTCGGCCCCGCACCGCCCACGGACAGGACCGGCCTCCGCCGGGCGCCCACCGCCCGTCGCTCGGGCCGCCGCCGGGCTCCCGTCGGCCCCGTGCCGCCCCCGCCCTCAGTCCCCCGTCAACCCGGCGACGAGTTCGTCCGCCGCGCGGTAGGGGTCGATCCGTCCGGCGACGATGCGCTCGGCGAGGGCGTCGAGGCGGCGGTCGCCGTGCAGGTCGGCGATGCGTGCGCGCAGGGCGGTCACGGCGATGGTCTCGACCTCGCGGGCGGCGCGGGCGCGGCGGCGGCGGGCGAGGGCGCCGTGCTCCTCCATCCAGGCCCGGTGCTTCTCCAGCGCCTGGACCATCTCGTCGATGCCCTCGCTGCGGGCGGCGACGGTCCTGACGATCGGGGGCCGCCAGTCGCCGGGGGCGCGGGCGGTGCCGAGGCCCAGCATGTGGTTCAGCTCGCGGACGGTGGCGTCGGCGCCGTCCCGGTCGGCCTTGTTGACGACGTACACGTCACCGATCTCCAGGATGCCCGCCTTGGCCGCCTGGATGCCGTCGCCCATGCCCGGGGCGAGGAGGACCACGGAGGTGTCGGCCTGGGAGGCGATCTCCACCTCGGACTGGCCGACGCCGACCGTCTCGACGAGGATCACGTCGCAGCCCGCCGCGTCCAGCACCCGGATCGCCTGCGGGGCGGCCCAGGCGAGGCCGCCGAGGTGTCCCCGGGTAGCCATGGATCGGATGTAGACGCCGGGGTCGCCGGAGTGGTCCGACATCCGCACCCGGTCGCCGAGCAGCGCGCCGCCGGAGAACGGCGACGACGGGTCGACGGCGAGGACGCCGACCCGCTTGCCCTGCTTGCGGTAGGCGGTGACGAGCGCGGACGTCGTCGTGGACTTGCCGACGCCGGGCGAGCCGGTGAGGCCGACGACATAGGCGTTCCCGGTGAGCGGGGCGAGGGTCGCCATGACCTCCCTGAGCTGCGGGGACGCCCCCTCGACCAGGGAGATCAGCCGGGCCACCGCCCGCGGCCGGCCTTCTCTGGCCTGGGCGGCCAGCGAGGAGACGTCCTGCATCACAGCTCCGTTCCGCTTCGTGACGTGGATGGTGGCGCTCAGACCGCGCTCAGGCCCTGCTCAGGCCCAGCTCAGGCCGCGCTCAAGTCGCGCTCAAGTCGCGCTCGGGCCCTGCTCACGCCTTGGGGACTCGCACGATCAGGGCGTCGCCCTGACCGCCGCCGCCGCACAGGGCCGCCGCGCCGACCCCGCCGCCGCGCCGCTTCAGCTCCAGCGCGAGGTGCAGCACCAGCCGGGCGCCCGACATGCCGATGGGGTGGCCGAGGGCGATGGCACCGCCGTTGACATTCACCCTTTCCGTGGACACCCCGAGGTCCTTCATTGACTGGACGGCGACGGCCGCGAAGGCCTCGTTGATCTCGATGAGGTCGAGGTCGGCGACGTCGAGGCCCTCCTTGCCCAGGGCGTGCCGGATGGCGTTGGAGGGCTGGGACTGGAGGGAGTTGTCGGGGCCCGCGACATTGCCGTGGGCGCCGATCTCGGCGATCCAGTCGAGGCCCAGTTCCTCGGCCTTGGCCCTGCTCATGACGACGACGGCGGCGGCGCCGTCGGAGATCTGCGAGGCGGACCCGGCGGTGATGGTGCCGTCGCGGGTGAAGGCGGGCCGCAGCCTCCCCAGGGACTCGGCGGTGGTGTCGGCGCGGATGCCCTCATCCTGGCTGAAAATCACCGGTTCGCCCTTGCGCTGCGGGATCTCTACCGGCGTGATCTCGGCGTCGAAGAGGCCGTTCTTGCGGGCGGCGGCGGCCCGCTGGTGGGAGAGCGCGGCGAACGCGTCCTGCTCGGGGCGGAGGATGCCGAGGCGGGTGTTGTGGTGCTCGGTGGACTCGCCCATGGCGATGTTCTCGAAGGCGTCGGTGAGGCCGTCGTGGGCCATCGCGTCGAGCATCTCGACGGCGCCGTACTTGAAGCCCTCGCGGGACTTCGGCAGCAGGTGCGGGGCGCCGGTCATGGACTCCTGGCCGCCGGCCACCACGACGTCGAACTCCCCGGTCCTGATCAGCTGGTCGGCGAGGGCGATGGCGTCGAGCCCGGACAGGCAGACCTTGTTGATGGTGAGGGCGGGCACGTCCATCGGGATGCCGGCCTTGACGGCGGCCTGCCGGGCCGGGATCTGGCCGGCGCCGGCCTGGAGCACCTGGCCCATGATCACGTACTGCACCTGGTCGCCGCCGATGCCCGCGCGCTCCAGGGCGGCCTTGATCGCGAAGCCGCCGAGATCGGCTCCGGAGAAGGACGTGAGCGAGCCGAGCAAACGGCCCATCGGGGTGCGGGCACCCGCGACGATCACGGAGGTCGTGCTGTTCGATCCGGACATGACGTGCGATCCCCTTTTCCGGCCTGCGCAGCCGCGGAAGTGAACGAGGGTTTACTTCGAATGTACTGAGCGGCGGTCCACCGCGTCATCGTGCCGTCGGTGTGATCGCGCGCACGTTGCGTAACCGCCCGTTCGGCGCTCCACTGACTCCATGCTGACGCGTATCGATCACATCGGGATCGCCTGCTTCGACCTCGACACCACCGTCGAGTTCTACCGTGCCACGTACGGCTTCGAGGTGTTCCACACCGAGGTCAACGAGGAGCAGGGGGTCCGCGAGGCCATGCTCAGGATCAACGGCACCTCGGACGGCGGCGCCTCCTACCTCCAGCTCCTGGAACCCGTCCGTGCCGATTCGACGGTCGCCAAGTGGCTGGAGAAGAACGGTGAGGGCGTCCACCACATCGCGTTCGGCACGGCCGATGTGGACGCGGATGCGGCGGACGTCCGGGAAAAGGGCGTCCGGGTGCTGTACGAAGAGCCCCGACGCGGCTCCATGGGGTCACGGATCACCTTCCTCCATCCAAAGGATTGCCACGGTGTACTGACAGAACTGGTCACTTCGGCGCCAGTTGAGTCACCTGAGCACTGACCCTCGTACATATGGGCCGGTAGGGTTGGGGGCGGTCGTCGCTCTCAACCAGGGCGACCGCATGCCGGGGTCCAGGTTTCGGGGGGCAGCGACGGGGCAGCAGCCTCTGCCGCCCCGCTGATCTGACACCATTCCCCGGGGGTGCCGTCCGGTCGGTGGACGGCGCTCGTTCTGAATGACCTGCGACCAGGGGACGGATGGGACCGCGCAGTGCGGGGCTACGAACGCCAGGAGCGAGAGCCGGCGGCTGACGTCGACCACCTCTCTCGGTTCGAGGCCGAGATGGAGCGGCTGAAGACCGAGCGGGAAAAGGCGATCCAGCACGCCGAGGACCTCGGCTACCAGGTCGAGGTGCTGCGCGCCAAGCTGCACGAGGCGCGCCGCACCATCATGTCCCGGCCCGCCTACGACAACGGCGGCGGCGACCTCGGCTACCAGGCCGAGCAGATGCTCCGTAACGCCCAGGTGCAGGCCGATCAGCTGCGCCAGGACGCGGAACGGGAGCTGAGCCAGGCCCGCGCCCAGACGCAGCGCATCCTCCAGGAGCACGCCGAACAGGCGGCCAGGCTCCAGGCGGAGCTGCACCAGGAGGCGGTGACCCGGCGCCAGCAGCTCGACCAGGAGCTGTCCGAGCGCCGCCAGACCGTCGAGTCGCACGTCAACGAGAACGTCGCCTGGGCCGAGCAGTTGCGGGCCCGCACCGAGGCCCAGGCCCGCCGGCTGCTCGACGAGTCGCGGGCCGAGGCCGAGCAGGCCATGGCGCAGGCCCGCGCCGAGGCCGAGCGGGTGACCGCCGAGGCCCGTCAGCGCCTCCAGTCCGACGCCGAGACGGCCCGTGCCGAGGCCGAGCAGCTGCTGCGCCGCGCCCGCACGGACGCCGAGCGGCTGCTGAACGCGGCCTCCACGCAGGCCCAGGAGGCCACCGACCACGCCGAGGCGCTGCGCAGCTCCACGGCGGACGAGTCCGACGCCGCCCGGCGGCAGGCCGGTGAGCTGAGCCGGGCCGCCGAGCAGCGGATGGCGGACGCCGAGGAGGCGTTGCGCAAGGCGCAGTCCGAGGCCGAGAGGCTGGTCACCGACGCCAAGGAGGCCGCGTCCAAGGCGATCGCCGGTGCCGAGTCGACCAACGAACAGCGCACCAGGACCGCCAAGGAGCAGGTCGCCCGGCTGGTCGGCGAGGCCACCAAGGAGGCCGAGACCACCAAGGCGGACGCCGAGCAGCTGGTCGCGGACGCCCGCGCGGAGGCCGAGAAGATCCTCGCCGAGGCCTCCGAGAAGGCCCGCAGCATCACCGCCGAGGAGAGCGCCTCCCAGCTCGCGAAGACCGCCAAGACCGCGGAGGACGTCCTCAACAAGGCGTCCGAGGACGCCCGCAGCACCACCAGGGCCGCCGCCGAGGAGGCCGAGCGGATTCGTTCCGAGGCCGAGGCCGAGGCGGACCGGCTGCGCGAGGAGGCGCACGACCTCGCCACCCAGCTCAAGGGCGCGGCGAAGGACGACACCAAGGAGTACCGCGCCAAGACCGTCGAATTGCAGGAGGAGGCCCGCCGGTTGCGCGGCGAGGCCGAGCAACTGCGCGCCGACGCGGTCGCGGAGGGCGAGAAGATCCGCGCGGAGGCCCGCAAGGAGGCCGTCCAGCAGATCGAGGAGGCCGCCAAGACCGCCGAGGAGCTGCTCGCCAAGGCGAAGGCGGACGCGGACGAGCTGCGTCAGAAGGCCGCCACCGACAGCGAGAAGGTCCGCACCGAGGCCATCGAGCGCGCGACGACGCTGCGCCGGCAGGCCGAGGAGACCCTGGAGCGCACCCGCACGGAGGCCGAACGGCACCGCGCCGAGGCCGTCGAGCAGTCCGAGGCCGTCAGGGCCGACGCCGAGCGGGCCGCGCGGGAGCTGCGCGAGGAGACCGAGCGGGGCGTCGAGGCCCGGCGCACCGAGGCCGCCGCCGAGCTGACCCGGCTCCAGACGGAGGCCGAGGAGCGGCTCGCCTCCGCCGAACAGGCCCTGTCCGAGGCGCGCGAGGACGCGTCCCGGATGCGCCGGGAGGCCGGCGAGGAGGCGGAACGGCAGCGCACCGAGGCCGCCGAGCGGATCGCCGCGCTCCAGCAGCGCGCCGAGGCGGAGGCCGACCGGCTGCGCACCGAGGCCGCCGCCGACGCGGCCGCGTCCCGGGCCGAGGGCGAGTCCGTCGCCGTTCGGCTGCGGTCCGAGGCCGCCGCCGAGGCGGAGCGGCTCAAGTCGGAGGCCCAGGAGAACGCCGACCGGGTGCGCTCGGAGGCGCTGGCCGCCGCCGAACGGCTCGCCGCGGAGGCGTCCGAGACGCTGGCCGCCGCTCAGGAGGAGGCCACCCGGCGCCGTCGCGAGGCGGACGAACTGCTCGGCTCGGCACGGTCCGAGGCCGACCAGGAGCGCCAGCGGGCCCGCGAGCAGAGCGAGGAACTGCTCGCCTCGGCGCGCAACCGCGTCGAGGAGGCGCAGACCGAGGCGGTCCGGCTGGTCGAGGAGGCCGACCGGCGTGCCACCGAGATGGTCGCGGCCGCCGAGCAACACGCCCAGCAGGTACGGGAGTCGGTCTCGGGGCTGCACGAGCAGGCCCAGGACGAGATCGCCGGGCTGCGCTCGGCCGCCGAGCACGCGGCGGACCGCAGCCGCCGGGAGGCCTCGGAGGAGGCGGACCGGGTCCGCGCCGACGCCTACGCGGAGCGCGAGCGGGCCGCCGAGGACGCGAGCCGGGTGCGGCGGGAGGCCTCGGAGGAGTCGGAGGCCGCCAAGTCCCTTGCCGAGCGCACCGTTTCGGAGGCGATCGCGGAGGCGGAACGGCTGCGTTCGGACGCGTCCGAGCACGCGCAGCGGGCCCGCACCGAGGCCGCCGACGCCATCGCCGAGGCCGAGCAGGCGGCGGCGCGGACCCGGGCGGACGCCCGCGAGGACGCCAACCGCATCCGTTCGGACGCGGCGACGCAGGCGGACACCCTCATCACGGAGTGCCGGGGCGAGGCCGAGCGGCTCACCAACGACACGATCGCGGACACCGACCGGATGCGGGCGGACGCCGTCGCCAAGGCGGAGAAGCTGCTCGCGGACGCGAGCGGCGACGCGGAACGGCTGCGCGCCGAGGCCGCGGACACGGTCGGCGCCGCCCAGCAGCACGCACAGCAGCTGCGCAGCGAGTCGGAGCGGGTCAAGGCGCAGGCGCTCGCGGAGGCCGAACGGCTCACCACGGCCGCCCGCGAGGAGTCCGAACGCACCCTGGACGAGGCCCGCAAGGACGCCAACAAACGCCGTTCGGACGTGGCCGAGCAGGTCGACACGCTCATCACGGAGACCACCGCCGAGGCCGACAAGCTCCTCACCGAGGCGCAGCAGCAGGCGCACAAGACGACCGCGGAGGCGGAGGCGCAGGCCGACAGCATGGTCGGCGCGGCCCGCACCGAGGCCGACCGGCTCCTGTCGGAGGCGACCGTCGAGGGCAACTCCCTGGTGGAGAAGGCCCGTACGGACGCCGACGAGCTGCTGGTCGGCGCCCGCCGGGACGCCACCGCGACCCGGGAGCGCGCCGAGGAGCTGCGCGACCGGATCACCGGCGAGATCGAGTCGCTGCACGAGCGGGCCCGCCGGGAGTCGGCGGAGACGATGAAGTCGGCGGGCGACCGCTGCGACGCGCTCATCAAGGCCGCCGAGGAGCAGCTCGGGAAGGCTCAGGCGAAGGCCAAGGAGCTGGTGTCCGAGGCCAATTCGGAGGCGGGCAAGGTCAGGATCGCCGCCGTGAAGAAGGCGGAGGGTCTCCTGAAGGAGGCCGAGCAGAAGAAGGCGACGCTGATCCGGGAGGCCGAGGAGCTGAAGGCCGAGGCGATCCGCGAGGCCCGGCGCACGGTCGAGGAGGGCAAACGCGAGCTGGAGGTGCTGGTGCGCCGACGCGAGGACATCAACGCCGAGATCTCCCGTGTCCAGGACGTGTTGGAGGCGTTGGAGTCTTTTGAGGCCCCGTCGGGTACGAAGGACGGCGGGGTCAAGGCGGGCGCGACGGTGGGAGCGCCTCGTTCGGGTGGCAAGTCGTCAGACAGCTGACAGAAGATGTCCGGTTCGGGCGTCTTCCGTGCTTTTGACGGGACTTCGTGGCAACGCCTCCACGAGTCAACCACTCAAAAGGGGTGTCATTCTCCAGATCAAACACGTATCCGCTCGATGACACACCGCTTCGGCCCCTAGGATTCCCTCTATCACCTCACCCGGTCTCATTCGACAGGAACCCCATGAGCGACACTTCCCCCTACGGCTTCGAGCTTGTGCGGCGTGGGTACGACCGCGCTCAGGTGGACGAACGCATCTCGAAGCTCGTCTCCGACCGTGACAGCGCTCTGGCCCGCATCACCGCTCTCGAAAAGCGCATCGAGGAACTCCACCTCGAAACGCAGAACGCCCAGGCCCAGGTCAGCGATGCCGAGCCGTCGTACGCCGGCCTCGGTGCGCGGGTCGAAAAGATCCTGCGCCTCGCCGAGGAAGAGGCGAAGGACCTGCGCGAGGAGGCCCGTCGCGCGGCCGAGCAGCACCGCGAGCTGGCCGAGTCGGCGGCCCAGCAGGTCCGTAACGACGCGGAGTCGTTCGCGGCCGAGCGCAAGGCCAAGTCCGAGGACGAGGGCGTCCGGATCGTCGAGAAGGCCAAGAGCGACGCCTCTCAGCTGCGTTCCGAGGCGCAGAAGGACGCGCAGTCGAAGCGCGAGGAGGCCGACGCCCTCTTCGAGGAGACCCGCGCCAAGGCCGCCCAGGCCGCCGCGGACTTCGAGACGAACCTCGCCAAGCGGCGTGAGCAGTCGGAGCGTGACCTGGCCTCGCGTCAGCAGAAGGCCGAGAAGCGGCTCGCGGAGATCGAGCACCGCGCGGAGCAGCTGCGCCTTGAGGCGGAGAAGCTGCGCACGGACGCCGAGCGCCGTGCCCGTCAGACGGTGGAGACGGCGCAGCGTCAGGCCGAGGACATCGTGGCCGACGCCAACGCCAAGGCCGACCGCATCCGTTCGGAGTCGGAGCGCGAGCTGGCGGCGCTGACGAACCGTCGCGACTCGATCAACGCCCAGCTGACGAACGTGCGCGAGATGCTCGCCACGCTCACGGGTGCCGCGGTGGCCGCGGCCGGTTCGCCGGTCGAGGACGAGCCGATCTCCCGCGGGGTCCCGGCGCAGCAGACCCGGTAACACCGCGGGTGGTGTCCGTGGCACCACCGACGGTGTGGAGGCCCGTGCTCCCTTCAGGGGGGTGCGGGCCTCGGTCGTGCGCGGTGGCGGGAGTCGTTCGCAAGCACGCGCGTGCACGGGATGCGCGGGACAGGCGGGACAGGCAGGACAGGCGGGACACCCGGGATACGGAGGGACCCGTTCGAGTGGCAGGGCCGAAACGGCCGTCCTAGCGTGGGCCGCATGATCGAGCTGGAGGGGCTGACCAAGCGGTACGGCGACAAGGTGGCGGTCGACGACCTCACGTTCCGGGTGCGGCCCGGCGTCGTCACCGGGTTCCTGGGGCCCAACGGCGCCGGGAAGTCGACGACGATGCGCATGATGCTGGGCCTGGACCGGCCGACGTCGGGCGATGTCCGGATCGACGGCACGCACTACGACCGGCTCAAGGACCCGCTCACCTACATCGGCGCCCTGCTCGACGCGAAGGCCGTGCACGGCGGCCGCAGCGCCTACCACCATCTGCTCTGTCTCGCCCAGAGCAACGGCATCCCCCGCCGCCGCGTCGACGAGGTCCTGGACACCGTCGGGCTGAGCGCGGTCGCCCGCAAGAAGGCGAAGGGGTTCTCGCTCGGGATGGGCCAGCGGCTCGGCATCGCGGGCGCGCTGCTCGGTGACCCGAAGATCCTGATGTTCGACGAGCCGGTCAACGGGCTCGACCCCGAGGGCATCCACTGGATTCGCCACCTGATGAAGTCGCTGGCCGCGCAGGGGCGGACGGTGTTCGTGTCCTCGCATCTGATGAGTGAGATGGCGCTGACCGCCGACCACCTCGTGGTGATCGGCCAGGGCAGGCTGCTCGCGGACACCTCGATGGCGGAATTCATCGCCCACAACTCCCGCAGTTACGTCCGCATCCGCACCCCGCACCGGGAACGGCTCCTGGACGCGCTGCACCAGGAAGGGGTCACCGTCGTCGAGACGGGCGGCGGGACGCTGGAGGTCGACGGGGTCGACGCCGCGCCGATCGGTGAGCTGGCGGCGCGCCACCAGATCGTGCTGCACGAGCTGAGCCCGCAACGGGCCTCCCTCGAAGAGGCGTTCATGGGGCTGACGGCGGAGTCGGTGGAGTACCACGCGCACGGCGAGGCGCCCGCCGAGGCACCGCCCGCACCGCCCGAGGGACCCGCCCGCCCCGGCTGGGGCGACGGCTGGGGAAGGAACTGACATGGCGGCGATCCAGGTGATCAGGTCCGAGTGGACGAAGATCCGGTCGGTGGCGTCGACGGTGTGGACGCTGTCCCTCGCGGTGGTCGTCACCATCGCGCTCGGCATGCTGATCTCGGCGCTGTCCCGGAACGACTTCGACAGCATGAGCACGCGTGATCAGTTCACGTTCGACCCGACGTTCATCAGCTTCGCGGGGATGACTCTCGGCCAGCTCGCGATGATCGTGTTCGGGGTGCTCGTCGTCGCCAACGAGTACAGCTCCGGCATGATCCGGACCTCGCTCGCGGCGGTTCCGCAGCGCGGCACGTTCCTGTTCAGCAAGATCGCGGTGGCGACGGGGCTCGCGCTGGTGGTGGGGTTCGCGACGAGCTTCGCCGCGTTCTTTCTCGGGCAGGCGATGCTGGGGCCGCACGGGGCGGCGCTCGGTGATCCCGGGGTGTTGCGGGCGGTGATCGGGGGTGGGCTGTACATGACGTTGATCGCGGTGTTCTCGATGGGGGTGGCGACGATGTTGCGGTCGCCGATGCTGTCGCTGGGCATCTTGATGCCGTTCTTCTTTCTGATCTCCAACATCCTGGGGAACGTGTCCGCGACGAAGCGGGTGGGGCAGTTTCTGCCGGATCAGGCGGGGAGCAAGATTCTTCAGGTGGTCACGCCGGTGGGGGACGACACGCCCTACGGGCCGTGGGGTGGGCTCGGGATCATGGTGGTGTGGGTGCTGGCCGCGCTGCTCGGGGGGTACGTGGTGCTGAAGCGGCGTGACGCGTAGCCGCTAGCCCCGCGCCCCTTGTCGGCGCTGCCCTGCTGTCTGCTTGGTGGGAACCGTTGGTGGGTCTATAGGCTCTTAGCTCCTACGGGGGCTTGTGCCCTGTTGTCCTGAACCATTCGGTGGGTGCGGAGCATGATCGAGGCAGTCGGCCTGACCAAGCGCTACGGCGACAAGACCGCTGTGCACAACCTCTCCTTCCAGGTGCGGCCCGGTCTCGTCACCGGGTTCCTGGGGCCCAACGGCTCCGGGAAGTCGACGACGATGAGGATGATCCTCGGCCTGGACAACCCCACGTCCGGGCAGGTGACGATCGGCGGCTATCCCTACCGCAAGCTGCCCAACGCCCCGCGTCAGGTGGGCGCGCTGCTCGACGCCAAGGCCGTGCACGGGGGCCGCACCGCCCGCAACCACCTGCTGTCGCTGGCGCAGCTGTCGGGCATCCCGGCCCGCCGGGTCGACGAGGTGCTCGGGGTGGTGGGCCTCCAGGACGTGGCCCGACGGCGTTCCAAGGGGTTCTCGCTCGGCATGGGCCAGCGGCTGGGCATCGCCGCGGCGCTCCTCGGCGACCCGCAGGTGCTGCTCTTCGACGAGCCGGTCAACGGCCTCGACCCGGAGGGCATCCTGTGGGTGCGCAACCTGATGAAGGCGCTCGCGGCGGAGGGCCGTACCGTCTTCGTCTCCTCGCACCTGATGAGCGAGATGGCGTTGACCGCCGACCACCTCATCGTGATCGGACGCGGACAACTGCTTTCGGACATGAGCGTGCGGGACTTCATCGCGGCGAACTCCGCCGGCTTCGCGCGCGTGCGGACCCCCGACACCGAGCCGAAGCTGCGCGAGAAGCTCGCGGCGGCGCTGACGGAGGCGGGCGGACATGTGCTGCCGGAGCAGGACGGGGCGCTGCGGGTGACGGGGCTCGCGCTGCCCCGGATCAGCGACCTCGCGCACGACACCGACGTCCGGCTCTGGGAACTGTCGCCGCACCAGGCCTCGTTGGAGGAGGCGTACATGCGGATGACGCAGGGCGCGGTGGACTACCGGTCGACGTCGGACGAGAAGGCCGGGCTGATGCAGCCGCTGCCGCCCGGTACCCAGCCGCCGATGCCGATCCCGGGCCAGGGTCAGGCCGGGTGGTACGCGCCGCCGCCCCCGCAGGAGAGCGGGCAGCCGTTCGCGATGCCGGGCCCCCACGCGGCCGGGCAGCCCACCCCGAACCCCTATGCACCCCCTAGCGGCCCCGCGGCGGCTCAGGGCAACCCGTACGCCCAGCCGGGCCCCGCGGCCCCGCAGCCGCCCGCTCAGCCCCCTCAGCAGGTGCCGCAGTCCGCCCCCCAGGGACCCGGGGTGCCGCAGGCGCCGGCCGCTCCCGCCGACCCGACGAAGCCCGAGGACGTCCGATGAGCACGCCACAGCACCCGACGCCGCAGGCCACCGCGCCCGAGTGGCAGACCGGCGGCGGGTCGTCGTACGCCGGTTACACCTCGCCGATCCCGGTGGTGCGCACGCATCTGGGGCACGCGATCGCCTCGGAGTGGACGAAGATCCGCTCGGTGCGCGCCACGCTGTGGACCCTGGGCGTGTTCGTGCTGCTGGTCGTCGGCATCGGCCTCGCGGTGGCCGCCCTGATGGCGAGCAGCGGCGCCGAGGACGGTGTCAGCGCGCAGAACCCGCTGTCGTTCGGCTTCTTCGGGGTGCTGGTCGGGGTCATGTGCGTGATCACGCTGGGCGTGCTGACGACGGCCTCGGAGTACGGCACCGGCATGATCCGCACCACGATGACGGCGTGCCCGTCGCGGGTACGGGTGCTGGCGGCCAAGTCGATCGTGTTCTTCGGGGTCGCGTTCACCGTCACGTTCGTGTCGGTGCTGGTGGTCGCGCTCGCGGATGTGGGGCTGCTGACCGAGACCCGGCAGCCGTCGGCCTCGGAGTGGCTGAAGGCCACCCTGGGCGTCTCGCTGTACGTGGCGCTGCTCGGGCTGTTCTCGCTGCTGCTCGGCTCGGTGATCCGGCACTCGGCGGGCGCCATCACGCTGATGATCGCGCTGGTGCTGGCCCCGCTGGTGCTCGCCCTGTTCATGTTCTCGTCGGCGCTGCGCGGCGTGCGTGAGGGGCTGTTCGAGTACTCGATCCCCAACCAGCTCGGCGTCTTCTACACGGCCTCGCTCAGCGACTCGGGCCCCACCGGCTGGGAGCCGCTGTGGATCGCCGTGGGGGTCACGGCCGTCGCGTTCGCCGGTGCCGCCGTGCTGGTGCAACGACGGGACGTGTGACGTGTAACGACGCCGCCCCGGCCGACGCTCAGAATCTGGGCGCGTTCCTGGACCGCCGTGCCCGTGTGGCGCGGCGGTCCTTCGCGTTCCAGCAGGCCTTGTGCCAGTGGCGCCGGTCGTCCACGCCCGCGTGCTCGGGCCAGGCCACCACGTGCGGGACGCCGGAGGGGATCATCTGGTCGCAGCCGGGGCAGCGGTAGGTCTTGCCCTGGGCGCTGGCTCCCGCCACATGGCGCACGCTCCACTCCTCCCCCTGCCAGCTCTCGGAGGACTGCCAGCCGCCGTAGCGGCCCGGCCGGTCGTCCTCGGCGCTGCGGCCGGACGAGCCCGCCGGGCCGAAACCCTGGGGTCGATTGCGACGCGGGGACACAGGACACCTCACGGAGCTAGCAGAAGCACGGGTCGCCTCCCAGCCTAAAGGGCGCGGCGGGGGGTACGCGTAGGGCGGATATCCGCGCAAGTCCCCCTACACGAAGCCACATTCTCCAGACAATCCGCAAATCTCCCCGCCAGGCCGTGTCCTCGGCACGTGTCGTCCGGTTATGCGGTGCGGGGGAGCTCCCGGTCGGAGCCAAGGAAGCGGGAAAAGATCGATGCGCGTTGGAACGTTCGTGTTGGCGGCCCAGTTCCCCGGACAGGGCCAGGGAGAGGCCCTGCACCGCGCGGTCCGCTCGGCGGAGGTCGCCGAGGAGGCCGGCCTCGACGCGGTCTGGCTGGCCGAACACCACTTCGTCCCGTACGGCACCTGCCCGTCGGCCCTCACCCTGGCCGCGCTGCTGCTCGGCCGCACCCGGCGTATCCGGGTCGGCACCGCGGTGACTGTGCTGCCGACGGCGCACCCGGTGGCGGTGGGTGAGCAGGCGGCGCTGCTGCATGTGCTGTCCGGCGGGCGGTTCTCGCTGGGCGTGGGGCGCGGCGGGCCGTGGGTCGACCTGGAGGTGTTCGGCACCGGTCTCGCCGCGTACGAGGAGGGGTTCCCGGAATCCCTCGACCTGGTGACGCGCTGGCTGCGGGAACCGTCGGTGGCGGGGCACGGCGAGCGGTTCGGGTTCCGTGAGGTCACCGTCGTTCCGCGCGCTGATGAGGCGTTGTCGGCGGCGGCGGGGCCGGAGGTGGTGGTGGCGTGCACCTCGCCGTCGAGTGTGCGGCTGGCCGCCGAACGGGGGCTGCCGATGCTGCTCGGGATGCATGTCGGGGACGAGGAGAAGGCGGAGATGGTCGCCGCGTGGGCGCGCCACGCGCGCGAGGCGGGGCGGACGGCGGAGGAGGTGCGCGGCGCGGCCCATGTGTCGGCCGGGGTCTGCCAGATCGCGGACCGGCGCGCCGACGCGGTGGAGTCGCTGACGAAGGCGATGCCGGGGTGGCTGCGCGAGGGTCTGGGCGCGCACGTCACCGTCGACGGGCGGGAGCGGCGGATGCGCGACCCGCTGGCCTACACCGAACTCCTCTGCGGGCTGCACCCGGTGGGCCCGGCCCGGCTCTGTGCCGACCGGCTCGCCGCGACCAGCGAACGGACCGGCGTCACCCGGTTCGCGCTGCTGGTCGAGGGGACCGGCGACCTCGCGGCCACCGAGGAGAACGTCCGGCGACTGGGTTCCGAGGTTCTTCCGCGCCTCGGCTGATGGAAGGGACGCTTGCCGCTCCCTGCGAATCGCACCTCCCGCGCGGGGAGCGGCAAGCAACGGGCCCCGTACTCAGCAGTCCCGGAACTCCGGTGACTGGTTGAGCAGTTGGGAGCGGACCGAGGTGAAACGGGTCAGCTTCTCGTCGACCGAGGGGTCCAACGGGAAGACCGCCACCCGGTGACAGTTCTGGAAGGCGAGCCGGACACCGAAATGCCGTTGCAGCGCGCCGCGAATCGCGTCACTCGCCAGGGCACGCAGCAGCTGACCGCGCGCCTGCTCGTCCGGCGGGGGCGTCTGGTTGTCGGCGAAGGCTCCGCCGTCCACCTTCAGCTGGGCCACCAGGGAGCTGATCATCTCCCATGCGTAAGGCAGGGAGGTCCGGACGCAGTCGACGAAGGCAGCTTCGTCGACCTCGCCTCGCTCGGCCTGTTCGAGTAGGGCCGGTGAGACGTCGAGCGACATGGGTACTCCTCTCGCACCCCCGCCACCAGGAGCGGGGGTTGCCGGACAGTTGAGGGAGTACGCGAGACAGAGCAGGCAGGACAAACCGAGCAGTCTGAAAGCAAGCAGGCTGAAATCAGGCACGCTGTGTACACGTCTCGCGACCTCCCGTTCACTACCGTAAGCAGCGGCCGGTGACGGCACCAGGAGAATGCGTACATAGGCCACTCGGGTTGGGCTCACAATCGGCCAACGGTGAACAGTTGAATTACAGGGCGAATCGCGTCCACCCACGCCCGTCGAGTAGCGTTGCCGACCATGCGTCTCGTCATCGCCCGGTGCTCCGTCGACTACGCCGGCCGGCTCACCGCCCACCTTCCCTCGGCGCCCCGCCTGATCCTGGTCAAGGCCGACGGCAGCGTCTCGATCCACGCGGACGACCGCGCCTACAAGCCTCTCAACTGGATGTCCCCGCCCTGCACGTTGAAGGAGGGCGGTGCGGACGAGGAGGGGATCTGGACCGTCGTCAACAAGGCGGGCGAGAAACTGATCATCACGATGGAGGAAGTCCTCCACGATTCCTCGCACGAACTGGGCGTCGACCCCGGCCTGATCAAGGACGGCGTGGAAGCGCACCTCCAAGAGCTGCTCGCGGACCGCATCGACACCCTCGGCGAGGGCTACACGCTCATCCGCCGCGAGTACATGACGGCCATCGGTCCGGTCGACATCCTGTGCCGTGACGCCTCCGGGCAGACCGTCGCGGTCGAGATCAAGCGGCGCGGCGAGATCGACGGCGTGGAGCAACTGACGCGCTATCTGGAGCTGTTGAACCGTGACCCGCATCTCGCGCCGGTGCGCGGGGTGTTCGCCGCCCAGGAGATCAAGCCGCAGGCCCGGGTGCTCGCCACCGACCGGGGCATCGGCTGCCAGATCCTCGACTACAACGCCCTGCGCGGCATCGAGGACGACAAACTCCGCCTGTTCTAGAGCCCGTTCACGACACTCCCGTCCATGACGGGACGAACGAAGGGGGGGCCAGGTCCGTACGACGGACCCGGCCCCCCTTTCGTCCGCGCGTACCGCCGGCTCAGATCACCTCGGGCGTCGCGCTGTCGCTCGACGGGGTCGGGGTGACCGAGTCGCTGGCCACCGGGGTCGAGGGGGCGGGGTCGCTCGCCGAGTCGGAGACGGTCGGGTCGGCCGTCTCGGTCGGGGTGGGCGGCTCGCTCTCGGTCGGCGTCGGGCTGTCGCTGGGCGACCCGGAGTCGCTGGGCGAGGTCGTCGGCCTGCTCGGCGAGGTCGTCGGGCTGGTGGGCGGCCGCGACGACGCCGACTGCGACGGCGACCGGGTCGGGACCTGGGTGCCGCTCGGGTCGTCGGTGGGTTCCCCGCTGCCGGTCGGCGTCGGGTCGTCGGCGGTGCCGAGGGTGCCGTCGGGGCCGGGGTCGCTCGGGCCGCCGGTGAGTGTGCCGGTGCCGGGTCTGGCGTCGCCGGTGGCCGGGGTGTCGGCGCCGACGCTGCCGTCGTCGAGGTCGGTGCCCGCCGTCGGGTTGACGCCGACCCGGTCGGAGGGGGTGCCGGCGTCGTCGTTGCCGGTCACGCCGAGGGTGACGACGGTGCCGAGGACGGCGACGAGGAGGGCGCCCGCACCGGCCGAGACGAGGTTGCGGCGGGCCACGCCGCGCAGCCCGGCGCCCCGGGAGCGGGCCGGGGCCGGCGGGCCGAGCACCGGCGGGGTGGCCCGGTGGCTGACGACGGTCGGGGAGGTCTCTCCGACCGGGGTGAGCGCCTTGGTCACTCCGGCGGGCGGGGTGCGCGGCTCCTGGGCGGCGTCCGGTGCGGCGCTCGCGGCGAGCCCGGCGAGCAGTCCCGGCGCGGTGCCTGAGCGGTCGGCGACCAGGGCGAGGGCCCGGCGTCCGGCGACGGTGCCGCGTCGGTCGGCGAGGGCGCCGCGCAGGCCGACGGAGGCCTCCAGCTCGGCGCGGGCCCGGTCGAGCTGGCCCTCGCAGAGCGCGAGGACGCCCAACTCATGGTGGAAGTAGGCCTGTTCAGCGACTTCGCCGGAGAGCCTGGCGGCCTCGGCACCGGCGCGCAGGGCGCGTTCCCAGGCGTTCCAGTCGAGGCTCGCGGCGAACGCGGGGGCGGCGGTGCGGGCGAGCCGGACGGCGACGGGCTGCCGTTCGTCCTCGGCGGGCGGGGTGGCGGCGGGCGCCAGCACGGCGAGGGCGGCGAGCACGGCACCGGCCTCGGCGGCGACCCGTTCCGGGGTGACCGAGGGGTGCCCGGCCCACCAGGTGTAGTGCTGGGCGACGGCGTGCGCGCGGGCCTCGATGTCGTCGCCGTACCCGGCGGCTTCCAGTTGGGCGATGACTCCGGCGGCGAGCCGGTAGCGGGCGCCGACCGGCGAGACCAGACCGCAGGCGGCCAGTTCACCGAGGGCGGCGTCCGCGTGGGTGTCACCGATCAGCGCGGGCAGGTGCGCCGGGTGCGGCACCTCACCGCCGAGCGCGACGGCGAACCGCAGGGTCTCGCGGGCCGAGGACGTCAGCCGCGAGGCGAGCAGCGGGGCGGGCGCGGCGGCCTCCCCGAGGGAGGGCAACGGCACCTCGTCGACGTCGGCGACGGCGGCGGCGGTCGGGTCGGCGGGCGGGAGCAGGTCGGTGAAGACGCCGTACGTGTCGACGGCGCGGGCCCCGGCGCGGCGCTTCTCACGCTGGTCGAGGAGGGCACCGGCCTGGACGAAGCGGAGCGGCAGGCCCTCGGACTCGAACCAGAGGTCTCCGGCCCAGTTGGCCTCCTCCTCGGTGAGGGGGCGGCCGACGGCGCGTTCCAGGATGTCGACGCCGCCGGCCCGGTCCAGGCCGCCGAGGAAGACCTCCTCGACGGCGGCCCCCGCGGAGGGCGCGCGGACGTCGGGGGTGGCGGCGAACAGGAAGGCGCACTCGGGGGTCGCGTCCAGGAGCGTGTCCAGGGCGGCGCCGCCGAACTCGACGTCGTCCAGGACGACGACGGCGCCGATCTCCCGGACCAGGGCGAGGAGTTCGTCGCGTCCGGGGCGGTGCAGGGGGGCGTCGTGGACGGCGTGCAGGAGGTCGTGCAGGACGTCGTCGGCGGTGCGGTGGAAGCCGTCGAGGCGGACGACGCCGTCGGGGGCGAGGTCCGAGCAGTCGTCGGCGACGAGGTCGAGGAGGCTGCTGCGGCCGGAACCGGCGGGTCCGGTCAGCCGGACGGAACGGCCGCGGGCGAGCAGCCTGACCAGGCGTTCGCGTTCGTCCTGGCGCTCCAGGAGCGGCAGCGCGGGCCGGGCCGGGCCCGGCGGCACCGGCGGGCGGGCGGCGCGGGCGGCCTCGGCGCGGGCGGCGGCGGTGCGCTTGGGCGGGTGCGGGGGGCGTTCGCCGGGCGGGCAGGCCGCTATCTCGCTGCCGTCGACCGGGTTGACGGTGAGCAGGTGCTCGCCGGCGACGAGGCGCACGGTGCGGGCGAGAGCGGGCGCGCTCTGGGCGAAGTCGGGGGTGAGGGGGTCCCTGGGCGGGCGCGGGCGCGCGAGGGCGCCGTCGCCGTCGTGGCCGTACTCGTCGGCTCCCCGGTCGGTCGGGTCCATAGGTCAAAGCCCCCAAGAGCGTCGTGCGGTCAAAGCACCTCCCGGCCTTGCTGCACACCACGCTGTCGCTTCTGGTCCGGACCCGCCGACAGGGATGTCAGGCAGCGGGCGACCGAACCTTAAACCGTGTTCAGTATCGGTGACAGTCCGGGGTGCCGGGCAGCCCGAGAGGTCACAGTCTCATGAGGATTGCGCGCGATGCGCGGTGCGCAGGGGTGAACGGCCGGGGTACGGGGGTCAGACGCGGGGCAGCGACTCCAGGCCGATGCCGCCCTCGATCGCCAGGATGCGGTGCAGCCGGGTGGCGACCAGGAGGCGCTGCATCTGCGGGGGCACGTCGCGCAGCACCAGGCGGCGGCCGCAGCGTCCGGCCCGGCGGTGGACGCCCATGATGACGCCGAGTCCGGTGGCGTCCCACGAGTCGAGTTCGGACAGGTCCAGGACCAGGTCCCCGACCCCGTCGTCGACGGCCGAGTGCAGGGCCGTACGGGCGTCCGCCGCGCTGCGGACGTCGAGGCGGCCCCCGACGACCAGCTCGACGTGGTCGCCCCTGATGTGCATATGCGCTCCCGTGAGTGCGGTGGCCTACTCCGTGACGGTGACTCATGACAGTGGTTCATGAAGGTGGTTCATGAAGGTGATGCGTGACGTGCCGTGTGACGGTGACTGTCGTCCGTGACGGTGCAACGTCTGACTTATGACTGTGCAACGTCTGACTGCTTCAGCGGCCGACTGGTTGCCGTCTGTAAGCGAACCGATACCGAATTCACCCCTGAGAGTGATGGCCTCCGGGGCTGTGCGGTTTTCCGCCGGGGTGTGCGTGCCACAGGTTCGGCACACGCGTGCGTAGCTGCGGCACGCGCCGACGTACGTGCGGTATGTGGCGGACCTCAGTACGTGTAGAAGCCTTGCCCGCTCTTGCGGCCGATGTCACCGGCGTCCACCATCCGGCGCATCAGCTCCGGCGGGGCGAACTTCTCGTCCTGCGACTCGGTGTAGATGTTCCCGGCGGCGTGCAGCAGGATGTCGACGCCGGTGAGGTCGGCGGTGGCCAGCGGGCCCATGGCGTGCCCGAAGCCGAGCTTGCAGGCCAGGTCGATGTCCTCGGCGGTGGCGACGCCGGACTCGTGGAGCTTGACGGCCTCGACGACCAGCGCGGAGATGAGACGGGTCGTCACGAAGCCGGCGACGTCACGGTTGACGACGATGCAGGTCTTGCCGAGGGACTCGGCGAACTCCCGTGCGGTGGCGAGGGTTTCGTCGCTCGTCTTGTAGCCGCGGACCAGCTCGACGAGCTGCATCATCGGCACCGGGGAGAAGAAGTGGACGCCGACCACGCGCTCGGGGCGTCCGGTGGCGGCGGCGATCTTCGTGATCGGGATGGCGGAGGTGTTGGAGGCGAGCACGGTGTGCTCGGCGACGAGGGTGTCGAGGGCGCGGAAGATCTCGTGCTTGACCTCCAGCTCCTCGAAGACGGCCTCGACGACGAGGTCGGCGTCCGCGACCGCGTCCAGGTCGGTGGTCGTGGTGATGCGGGCGAGGGCGGCGTCGGCGTCGTGCGCCTCCATGCGGCCCTTGCTGACGAACTTGTCGTACGAGGCCTTGATGCCGTCGGTGCCGCGGGTGAGGGCCTGGTCGGTGACGTCCCGCAGGACCACGTCCCAACCGGCCTGGGCGGACACCTGGGCGATGCCGGCCCCCATGAGACCGGCTCCGATGACGGCAAGCTTCCGTGCCACTGTGCGACTCCCCTTTGAAACGCGTTGCACGCTATCCCTTCCGCCGGACCCTAGCGCCCAGGACCCCCTGTGTGACCGCTTAGTAACGCGCGTCACGTCTCAACTGGCGGACATCACACGGGAGCGGGCGGAGGGGGCGGCTGGAGGGGGTCACCGGGGGGCGCGGGGGGCGTAGTTGAGGACGCTGTCCCTCGCCGGGAGCGGCTCGATGTCGCCGGGGAGTGCGGCCACCCCTGCCGGAGAGGGCGGGAGTTCACCCGCGGTTCCGGGCACGGCGCTGTTCGCGCGGGAGGAGCACGGTCGGGTGCACGGCCGACGTCCGGGTCGCAGCCGTGGTCACCCGTCCCGGTCACGGGCGAGGCGGGTCAGTGGACGGCCCCGCTGTGCAGTTCGCCCCAGACCTTCTTGCCCCACGGCAGCAGGTCGGTTCCCCAACGGTGGGTCAGGGCCGCGATCAGGGCCAGGCCGCGGCCCCGCACCTCGTGGTGGTCCGGGTTCCGCGGCTCGGGCACCGTGTGGCTCTTGTCCACCACGCCGATGCGCACGAGGTCGTCACTCGGCCGGGTGACCGTGACGTGGATGTACCGGCACCGGGTGTGCTGGGAGGCGTTGGCCACCAGCTCGGTGACGACCAGTTCGCCGGGCTCGGCCAGGTGGTCGAGGGCCCAGGCGGCCAGGGCCGTCCTGACCAGTCTGCGGGCCCTCTTGGCACTCCGCGCCTCGCAGGGCAGTGTCTCGGTGTATCCCGGGTGTCCGGTGGAGTGGGGCAATGCGGTCACGGTCATCTCTGGCCTCGCCGGTCGGGGGAAGAAGGGCGCCGTGTCCGCATGACGGACAGCGGGCGTGTGCCCAGTCCAACGAATGTGCCGCCGTCTCCCGCAGGGCCGCATGAGGGTGCGTTTCCCGGCGGAGGGCCGGTTCAGGGGGCCAAGATGGGACCCAGGGCGACAAAAGGGGAAGCGGAGGGCGCCGGTGACATGTCCCGAGGGGATCGGCCGTCTGCTGCGCGGGCTCCGGCAGGCCGCCGGGCGCACCAGGCAGGAACAGGCGGAGTTACTGGAACGCGCGGGCGGCCGCTGGGTCGACCCGGAGAACATCAAACGGTGGGAAACGGAGCGAAGGCTTCCCATCCCGGCCTGGCACGCACTGATCGCCGAGGGCTACGGCCTCACCGTCGAGGACGTCCGGCGAGCGGTCACCGCCAGTCGGCGATACCGCCGGTCGACGTCCGCGTCAGTACTGTTGAACGACCATCAGGAGGAGGCTTCCGACGTGGAGCGACGCGAGTTCCTGGGTGTTTCGATACTGGCCTCCGGAGCGGCACTTGAGCCGTGGGGACGGCTCGCCGCAGCGGTCACCGGCCCCCGCGTGGACGCCGAGACGACCGACCGAATCGTCAGGACGACGGCGGAGATGTTCATCGGCGGACGCAATCTGCCCGTCCGGCTGCTCGGGGAGCGGGTGACCGGTCATCTGGAGACGCTGACCGCGTTGCTCCCCCGAGCCGGTGAGCACCGCAAGGCGTTGCTGGTCGCGGCCGGGGAATCAGCCGCGCTGGCCGGGTGGGCCGCGTTCGACACCGGGGACACGAAGTCCGCCCAGCACTACTACCGGACAGCGATGCTCGCGGGCCGGGAAGCCGGACACCCGCCGGTAGTGGCGCTGACCATGGGGTACGCCTCCTACGCGGTCGACGGAGGCAAGGCCCGGGAGATGCTGGTCACCGCGCAGGGCCACGTGCGAGGAGCCGGATACGCGACGGCCCGCGCCTGGCTCGCCGGTCGCGAGGCCGAGGAGGCGGCCGCCCTCGGCGACCGTGAAGGCGCGTTGCGCTCGGTGGAGCGAGCCATGACCGCCTTCGACTACGCCGACCCCGACGCGGAACAGGCATGGGTGCATTTCTGCCAGCGACCCCGCCTGGACTCCCTGGTGGTGTCCACTTACGCACGGCTGCGTCACCCCGCCCTTGAACAGGCCGCCCAGGACTCCCTGGACCATCTCGGCGACGACAGGTCGATGACCTCCATCGCGGTCCTCTCGGACGCGGCCAACGGCTACCTGGTGTCCGGGAACGTAGAGCAGGGCGTCGAGTTGGGGCACCGCTTCGTGGACGCCACCACGGCCAGGCCGTCGACCCCCGGACGCAAGCGCCTGCGCTCCCTCGCCGAGCTGCTCCCCCCGCAGCACAACGGGGCACGGGAACTCCGTGAGAACATCCGCACCGCACTCGCCGCCTGAGTCGATGAGTCGGCCACACCCCCCACCCCTAACTACCCTGACCCCATGGTCAATCTGACGCGTATCTACACCAGGACCGGCGACCGGGGTACCACGAATCTCGGGGACATGAGCCGGGTGCCCAAGACCGATCTGCGGATCTCCGCGTACGCCGACGCCAACGAGGCGAACGCGGCGATCGGAACGGCGATCGCCCTCGGTGAGCCCGCCGAGGACATCGTCGCCGTCCTGACCCGGGTGCAGAACGACCTGTTCGACGTCGGCGCGGACCTGTCCACGCCGGTGGTGGCGGAGCCTCAGTTCCCGCCGCTGCGGGTCGAGCAGTTCTACATCGACCGGCTGGAGGCGGACTGCGACCGCTTCAACGAACGGCTGGAGAAGCTCCGTTCGTTCATCCTGCCGGGCGGCACCCCCGCCGCCGCCCTGCTCCACCAGGCCTGCACGGTCGTCCGCCGCGCCGAACGCTCCACCTGGGCCGCCCTGGAGGCGCACGGCGAGACCATGAACCCGCTCACCGCGACCTACCTCAACCGGCTGTCGGACCTGCTGTTCATCCTGGCCCGCGCGGCCAACCTCACCACCGGGGACGTCCTGTGGGTACCGGGCGGCGAACGCTGACCCCGAGCCCACTGACAGCGGGGCGGCGGGCACGGCCGGGGCCTTCTTGGACCGGATCAGATAGGTCAAGGTTGATCAGGGCGTGAAGGACGGTCCCCCCGCCGCGCCGTCCCCTGGAAGGACCGCAGGGACGAGACGTCACCGTCACCGACGTACCAGCACGCGGCCTGCAACAGCACGAGGGCGACGACCGCCGCGACCAGGGTGCACAGCCAGGCACCCTTCGCGGCGGACCCGCACCAGACCGTGCCGGGTCGGCGTCGACACCCTCACCCTGCGCGCCGACCTGTGCACCCGGGGCAGCCTGGCCACGCTCACGATGTACACGGACCTGATGTACACGGCCGCCCTCCACAGCACCCCGGCCGCCGCCCGCCATCTGCCGATCACCACCGGCGTGGTCACCCTCGGCATCACCCTCGGGTTCGTCGCGTGGAGGCGGGTGCCGGAGGCGCGCTGCTCATCCGGTTCGCCACCGGCATCGTCTCGTTCGCCCCGGCGGCGACCGGCGCCCTGGTCCGATCCCATCGGGACGCGGCGGAGTCGGCGCGGCTGCGGGCCGAACGGACCGTGCTACTGGCCGAGTTGGACCGCAGTCAGGCGGTCGGCGCGGAACGGGCGCGGATGGCAAGGGAGTTGCACGACATGGTCGCCGGGAACCTCTCCGCCCTCGCGATCCACTCCACCGCCACGCTCTCCCTCCTCGACGCCCCGAGGGCCTCCCGGGACGCCCTCGGGGTCAGTCCGCCGTTCGGGCCGGGCTGTTGCTGATGGACGTTCAAATGCCTTGTCTGGACGGGGTGTCGGGGGGCTGGGCAAAGCCCTGGTGCTGACGACGTTCGATCTGGACGCGTATGTCTCGGGGCGCTGCGCGCGGGCTGCTCGCGGCCGTGCGGGCGGTGGCGCGCGGCGAGGGACTGGTCGTCCCGGCCGTCACCGGGCGTCCGATCGCGGAGTTCGCGGCAGACCCCGATGCCTGAACCCGCCCCCGATCCAACGGAGTTGGCCTCGTTGACCGGGCGGGAGCGGGAGGTGTTGGCGGGTCTGGGTGAGGGCATGTCCAACGGAGAGATCACCGACCGCCTCGCCATGGCCGAGGCCACCGCGAAGACGCACGTCAGCCGACCGCCGGGGAAGCTGGAACTGCGCAACCGGGTCCAAACAGCCATGCTGGCAAAGGAGTTGGGGATCTAGGAAACCGGCCATGTCAGGGGTCGGCACACCGGTGGCCAACTGGTCCAGACCTCTTGACCTATGGTCCAGACCTTTCTATTCTCGCGGAACCGTGGGCGCCGCGCCCTGTCGTGCCGCCCGCCCCCACCCCCCCCACCCCGAAGGAGGCGCGCATGCGCTTCAGACACCGAGCCGCGGCCGGATTCGCCGGCCTGCTGCTGCCGTTGGCCACCCTGGTCGGTCTGGCGAGCCCCGCCGACGCCACGGCCACCGCGACCAGCGCGACCACCCCCGTCACCCAGGCCACCGCCGACGCTCCCCCACGTGCCGCCGCCGACACGGTCAAGCTCGGCTACTTCACCGAGTGGGGCATCTACGGCCGCAACTACAACGTCAAGAACCTGGTGACCTCCGGCTCGGCCGCGAAGATCACGCACATCAACTACGCCTTCGGCAACGTCACCGGCGGCAAGTGCGCGATCGGTGACTCCTACGCCGACTACGACAAGGCGTTCACCGCCGACCAGTCCGTCAGCGGCACCGCCGACACCTGGGACCAGCCGCTGCGCGGCAACTTCAACCAGCTGCGCCAGCTGAAGGCCAAGTACCCCAACCTCAAGGTGCTGTGGTCCTTCGGCGGCTGGTCCTGGTCCGGCGGCTTCGCCGAGGCCGCCCAGAACCCGGCGGCGTTCGCGCAGTCCTGCTACGACCTGGTCGAGGACCCGCGCTGGGCGGACGTCTTCGACGGCATCGACATCGACTGGGAGTACCCCAACGCCTGCGGCCTGACCTGCGACACCAGTGGCGCCGCGGCCTACAAGAACCTGATGCAGGCGCTGCGCGCCACGTTCGGCACGGGCAACCTGGTCACCGCGGCCACCACCGCCGACGGTTCGGCCGGCGGCAAGATCGAGGCCGCCGACTACGCCGGCGCGGCCCCGTACGTCGACTGGTACAACGTGATGACGTACGACTTCTTCGGCGCCTTCGACGCGCAGGGCCCGACGGCCCCGCACTCGCCGCTGACCTCGTACCCCGGCATACCGAAGGCCGGGTACACCACGGCCGACGCGATGGCGAAGTTCAAGGCGATCGGCGTGCCCGCGAGCAAGCTCCTGATCGGCATCGGCTTCTACGGGCGCGGCTGGACCGGCGTCACCCAGGACACCCCGGGCGGCACGGCGACGGGTCCGGCGGCGGGCACCTACGAGCAGGGCATCGAGGACTACAAGGTCCTCAAGACGTCCTGCCCGGCAACCGGCACGATCGCGGGCACGGCCTACGCGAAGTGCGGTTCCGACTGGTGGTCGTACGACACCCCGGCGACCATCGGGACGAAGATGGCGTGGGCCAAGGCGCAGGGTCTGGGCGGCGCGTTCTTCTGGGAGTTCAGCGGCGACACCGCGAGCGGCGAACTGGTGAGCGCGATCGACAGCGGCCTTCGATAAGGCACCAAGCCTCTAGGCGACGTTCACACGCTGACCGGGCGGGGCTGCCTCAAGCCACGCGAGGAAACCGGTCAGCGCGTCTTCGCTGAGGGCCAGTTCGAGACGCGTGCCCCGGTGCAGACAGGTGAGGACAACGGCGTCGGAGAGCAGCGCCAACTCCTCCTCGCCCTCGGGCAGTCGGCGTCCGGCGACCTCGATCGCGGCGCGCTCCAGGACCCGGCGCGGGCGGTAGGCGTAGGAGAAGACGCGGTACCACTCGATGCGGTCGCCGTTGTAGCGGGCGACTCCGTAACCCCAGCCTTTTCCGCTGGTGTCGGGTTTCTCGGGGACGTCCCAGCGCAGCGAACAGTCGAAGGTGCCACCGGAGCGTTGGATGAGTCTGCGGCGCAGGCCGAAGACGAACAGCCCCACCACCACGAGGGCGACGACGATTCCGCACATAGTCAGAGCGAGGACCATCGACACCGACCTCCTCGTCTCCTAGGTACCCGTACAGGTAACGGAAAGGAAAAAACATCCAGATCTGCCTCAGCCGCGGTCGGCACCGGAGGGTTCCGGTGCCGACCGCGGCTGAGTGACGTCATCACATGGGGCGCGGCTTCAGCTCGCCGCCGCCGCACGCAGTCGTACGTCCGCGCGACGCTCGGCGGAGGAGTCACCCTCCGACTTGGCCCGCTCCAGCTCGCGTTCGGCGCGCTGGACATCGATCTCGTCGGACAGCTCGGCCACCTCGGCCAGCAGCGACAGCTTGTTGTCGGCGAACGAGATGAAACCGCCGTGCACCGCGGCGACGACGGTGCCACCGTCACTCGTACGGATGGTCACCGGGCCCGACTCCAGCACACCGAGCAGCGGCTGGTGACCGGGCATGACGCCGATGTCGCCGGACGTGGTGCGCGCGACGACCAGGGTGGCCTCGCCGGACCAGACCTCTCGGTCGGCCGCGACCAGCGCGACGTGCAGCTCAGCAGCCATGTAAGGCTCCTCGGGTCACCACCCGGCTTTCTCGCGCCGGGTGTTGTGTATAAGTCTAATGGGGCTCCGAGCGCCCATGTATCGGGGCCCGGCCTCAGCACTCTGCTGGGGGGTCTGGGGGTTGTCCCCCAGGTGATGCAGCAGAGGGCGTGGCTGAGGGGGCGGGACGCGGCCCGCCCCCTCAGACGAGCTCAGATCGAGCTCACGATGAGCTCAAAGCTCAGGAGACGCCCAGCTCCTTGGCGTTGGCCTTGAGGTCCTCGATGCCACCGCACATGAAGAACGCCTGCTCCGGGAAGTGGTCGTACTCACCGTCGCAGATCGAGTTGAACGCGGCGATCGACTCGTCCAGCGGAACGTCCGACCCGTCGACGCCGGTGAACTGCTTGGCGACGTGGGTGTTCTGGGACAGGAAGCGCTCCACGCGACGGGCGCGGTGGACAACGAGCTTGTCCTCCTCGCCCAGCTCGTCGATACCGAGGATCGCGATGATGTCCTGGAGATCCTTGTACTTCTGAAGGATCGTCTTGACCCGCATCGCGGCGGCGTAGTGGTCCGCCGCGATGTAGCGCGGGTCCAGGATGCGGGACGTGGAGTCCAGCGGGTCCACGGCCGGGTAGATGCCCTTCTCCGAGATCGGACGGGAGAGCACCGTCGTCGCGTCGAGGTGGGCGAAGGTGGTGGCCGGGGCCGGGTCGGTCAGGTCGTCCGCGGGGACGTAGATCGCCTGCATCGAGGTGATCGAGTGACCGCGGGTCGAGGTGATGCGCTCCTGGAGGAGACCCATCTCGTCGGCCAGGTTCGGCTGGTAGCCCACCGCGGAGGGCATGCGGCCGAGCAGGGTCGAGACCTCGGAACCGGCCTGCGTGAAGCGGAAGATGTTGTCGATGAAGAACAGCACGTCCTGCTTCTGGACGTCACGGAAGTACTCGGCCATGGTGAGGCCGGCCAGCGCGACGCGCAGACGGGTGCCCGGGGGCTCGTCCATCTGACCGAAGACGAGCGCCGTCTTGTCGATGACGCCGGACTCGGACATCTCCTCGATGAGGTCGTTGCCCTCACGGGTGCGCTCACCGACACCGGCGAACACGGAGACACCGTCGTGGTTGTTGGCGACGCGGTAGATCATCTCCTGGATGAGCACCGTCTTGCCGACACCGGCACCACCGAACAGACCGATCTTGCCGCCCTTGACGTACGGGGTCAGCAGGTCGATGACCTTGACGCCGGTCTCGAACATCTCGGTCTTCGACTCAAGCTCGTCGAAGTTCGGCGCCTTGCGGTGGATCGGCCAGCGCTCGCCGGTGTACTGCTCGTCGACGTTGAGCACCTCACCGAGGGTGTTGAACACCTTGCCCTTGGTGAAGTCGCCGACGGGGACGGAGATGGCGGAGCCGGTGTCCGTCACGGCGGCCTGGCGGACCAGACCGTCGGTGGGCTGCATGGAGATGGTGCGGACCAGGCCGTCACCCAGGTGCTGGGCGACCTCCAGGGTCAGCGTCTTGCGCTCGCCGTCCTTCGCCGGGTCGGCGACCTCGACGTGCAGCGCGTTGTAGATCTCCGGCATCGCGTCGACGGGGAACTCCACGTCGACGACCGGGCCGATGACCCGGGCGACGCGGCCCGTGGCCGTCGCGGTCTCAACAGTGGTGGTCATTAGCGGTCACTCCCCGCGGTCGCGTCGGCCAGGGCGCTGGCGCCACCGACGATCTCGCTGATTTCCTGGGTGATTTCGGCCTGGCGGGCCGCGTTGGCAAGACGGGAGAGCGTCTCGATCAGCTCGCCCGCGTTGTCGGTAGCCGACTTCATCGCACGCCGGGTGGCGGCGTGCTTCGAAGCGGCCGACTGGAGAAGCGCGTTGTAGATGCGGCTCTCCACATACCGCGGCAGAAGGGCGTCCAGGACGTCCTCCGCCGACGGCTCGAAGTCGTAGAGGGGAAGGATCTCGCCCTGGGGGGCTGCTTCCTTCGCGACCTCTTCGAGGCTGAGCGGCAGCAGACGGTCGTCGAGGGCCGTCTGCGTCATCATCGACACGAACTCGGTGAAGACGATGTGGAGTTCGTCCACGCCGCCCTCGGCCGTGTCCTTCTCGATCGCCGCGATCAGCGGAGCCGCGACCTTCTTGGCGTCCGCGTACGTCGGCTCGTCGGTGAAGCCGGTCCACGACTCCGCGACCTTGCGCTCACGGAAGTTGTAGTGGGCGAGACCACGGCGGCCGACGATGTAGATCTCGACCTCCTTGCCCTCCCGCTCCAGCCGCTCGGTGAGCTTCTCCGCCGCCTTGATGGCGTTGGAGTTGAAGGCACCGGCGAGGCCGCGGTCGCTCGTCAGGAGCAGCACCGCGGACCGCACGACCGTCTCGGCCTGCGTGGTCAGCGGGTGCTTCGTGTTCGAGCCGGTACCGACCGCCGTGACCGCACGCGTGAGTTCCTGCGCGTACGGCGTGGAGGCCGCCACCTTGCGCTGTGCCTTGACGACACGCGAGGCGGCGATCATCTCCATCGCCTTGGTGATCTTCTTGGTCGCGGTGACGGATCGGATGCGACGCTTGTAGACCCGGAGCTGGGCTCCCATGAGTCAGGTCCCTTCCTTACGTCACTTGGCGGCGGCCGGGGCGTCCTCGCCGAGAAGCTTGCCGTCCGAGGTCTCGAACTGCTTCTTGAAGTCGGCGATCGCGTCGGCAACGGCGGTGAGGGTGTCGTCCGACATCTTGCCGCCCTCGCGGATGGAGGTCATGAGGCCCTGCTCCTTGCGGTGCAGGTACTCAAGCAGCTCCTTCTCGAAGCGGCGGATGTCGTTGACCGGGACGTCGTCCATCTTGCCCGTGGTGCCGGCCCACACCGAGACGACCTGGTCCTCGGTCGACATCGGCTGGTACTGGGACTGCTTGAGCAGCTCCACCATGCGGGCACCGCGCTCCAGCTGCGCCTTCGACGCGGCGTCCAGGTCGGAACCGAAGGCGGCGAACGCCTCCAGCTCACGGAACTGGGCGAGGTCGACGCGGAGTCGGCCGGACACCTGCTTCATCGCCTTGTGCTGCGCGGAACCACCGACTCGGGAGACGGAGATACCGACGTTCAGCGCGGGGCGCTGACCGGCGTTGAACAGGTCCGACTCCAGGAAGCACTGGCCGTCGGTGATGGAGATGACGTTGGTCGGGATGAACGCCGAGACGTCGTTGGCCTTGGTCTCGACGATCGGCAGACCGGTCATCGAACCGGCGCCTTCCTCGTCGGACAGCTTCGCGCAGCGCTCCAGCAGACGGGAGTGCAGGTAGAAGACGTCGCCGGGGTAGGCCTCACGGCCCGGCGGGCGGCGCAGCAGCAGCGACACGGCGCGGTAGGCGTCGGCCTGCTTCGACAGGTCGTCGAAGATGATCAGGACGTGCTTGCCCTCGTACATCCACTGCTGGCCGATGGCCGAACCGGTGTACGGGGCGAGGTACTTGAAGCCGGCCGGGTCGGACGCCGGGGCGGCCACGATCGTCGTGTACTCCAGCGCGCCGTTCTCCTCCAGCGCACCGCGTACGGACGCGATGGTGGAGCCCTTCTGGCCGATGGCGACGTAGATGCAGCGGACCTGCTTCTTCGGGTCGCCGGTGCGCCAGTTGTCACGCTGGTTGATGATCGTGTCGACGGCCAGGGCGGTCTTGCCGGTCTGGCGGTCGCCGATGATCAGCTGACGCTGGCCGCGGCCGACCGGGGTCATGGCGTCGACGGCCTTGTAGCCGGTCTCCATCGGCTCGTGCACCGACTTGCGCTGCATGACCGTGGGGGCCTGCAACTCCAGCGCGCGGCGGCCGGACGTCTCGATCTCGCCGAGGCCGTCGATCGGCTTGCCGAGCGGGTCGACGACGCGGCCGAGGTAGCCCTCGCCGACCGCGACGGAGAGGACCTCTCCGGTACGGGTGACCGGCTGTCCCTCCTCGACGCCGCTGAACTCACCGAGGATGACGGTACCGATCTCGCGCTCTTCGAGGTTGAGCGCAAGACCGAGGGTGCCGTCCTCGAACTTCAGCAGTTCGTTGGCCATGGCCGAGGGGAGGCCCTCGACCTTCGCGATGCCGTCGCCGGCAAGGGTGACCGTACCGACCTCCTCGCGCGAGGCCGCGTCCGGCTTGTACGACTGGACGAAGTTCTCCAGCGCGTCCCGGATCTCCTCCGGCCGGATCGTGAGCTCCGCCATCTGGGTTCCCTGCTCTCCTTGTTGGGCCCGAAGTTTCACTTTGGGGTCTGGGGGCGACCCCCAGGATTCTTCTGCACGGCCCAACCAGGGCCGTAGTGAATGCGTACTGCCTGTAATGCGTGTGCTGGTCAGCTCGCCAGGCGGCGGCCGGCGTCCTCGATGCGGTCCGCGAGCGAGCCGTTGATCAGCTCGTCCCCGACCTGCACCCGAATCCCGCCGACGACCGCGGGGTCCACGTCGAGGTTGAGGTGCATGCGGCGCCCGTAGAGCTTCGCGAGGGCGGCGCCCAGGCGCTGCTTCTGCGGGTCGCTCAGCGGCACCGCCGAGGTGACGACGGCGACCATCCGGTCCCGGCGGTCCGCGGCGAGCCTGGACAGGGATTCGAGTCCCGACTCCAGGCTACGTCCCCGGGGCGCGGTGACCAGACGCGTCACCAGACGCTCGGTGACCACGTCGGCACGGCCGCCGAGCAGCCGGTGCAGCAGCTCGACCTTGGCCGCGGTGGTGGCCTTGCGGTCGGTCAGCGCGGCGCGCAGTCCGGTGGAGGAGGAGACGATCCGGCCGAACCGGAACAGCTCGTCCTCGACGTCGTCCAGGGTGTTCGCCTGCTGCGCGGCGGTGAGGTCGGCGGTGTCCGCCAGCTCCTCCAGCGCGTCCACCAGGTCGCGCGACTGCGACCAGCGGGAGCGCACCAGACCGGCGACCAGGTCCCCGGTGGGACCGCCGACCTGGCTGCCCAGCAGACGCTGGACCAGTTCGGCCTTGGCCTCGCCGGCCTGCGCCGGGTCGGTGAGGACCCGACGCAGGGACACCTCACGGTCGAGCAGCGCGGTGACGGCGGCCAGTTCGGCGGCGAGCGTGCCGGCGTCGACGGACGTGGAATCCGTCAGCGCGTCCAGACGCTCACGTGCGGCTGCCAGGGCCTCGCGGCTCGCCCCGTTCATCGGGCGGCCTCGGCCTTCGTCGCCTTCTCGTCGAGGTCGTCGAGGAAGCGGTCGATGACACGGCTCTGGCGGGCGTGGTCCTCAAGGGACTCGCCGACGAGCTTGCCGGCCAGGTCGGTGGCGAGCTTGCCGACGTCCTGGCGCAGGACCGACGCGGCGGCCTTGCGGTCGGCCTCGATCTGCGTGTGACCGGCGGCGACGATCTCCTCGCGCTGCCGCTGGCCTTCCGCGCGCATCTCGGCGATGAGCGTGGCGCCCTGCTCCTGTGCTTCCTGGCGCAGGCGCGCGGCCTCGTGACGGGCCTCGGCGAGCTGAGCCTTGTACTGCTCAAGAACGCTCTGTGCCTCGGTCTGCGCGGCCTCGGCCTTCTCGATACCGCCCTCGATGGCCTCGCGACGCTCTTCCAGAACCTTGTTGATGTTCGGAAGGAGCTTCTTGCCCAGGACGAAGAACACGATCGCGAAAGCGATCAGGCCGATGACGAGCTCGGGGATCTCCGGGATCAGAGGATTCTGGGCCTCCTCCTCGGCCGCGATTTGCAGCAAGGGCGAGATCACATCAGTTCCTTCCGTGGAATTCTCTCGTCGCCCGAGTTGGTCAGGCGGACGGGTAGACGAAGCCCATGACCAGGCCGATGAGGGCGAGCGCCTCACAGAGCACGAAGCCGAGGATCTGGTTCTGGCGGATCAGGCCGGCGGCCTCGGGCTGGCGGGCCAGCGCCTGGGTGCCGTTACCGAAGATGATGCCAACGCCGACGCCGGGGCCGATGGCCGCGAGACCGTAGCCGATGGCAGCGAGGTTGCCCTTGATTTCGACCGCGGCGAGGGTGTCGAGAGCGGACATGCCGTAACTTCCTTCTCTTTACGCAGGACGGTGGGGGTTGGCCACCGCGAGTTTCAGGGGGTGGTGACGGGTGCTCAGTGGTGCTCGGCGAGCGCGCCCTGGATGTAGCTACAGGACAGGAGGATGAAGACGTAGGCCTGGAGGGCCTGGATGAACAGCTCGAAGACCGTCATCACGAGCACCATCAGGAACGACACGGCGGAGTAGGCGATGCCGATGCCGTTGAGCAGGTACCACGTTCCGATGGTGAAGATCAGGATCAGAACGTGCCCGGCGAACATGTTGGCGAAGAGCCGGACGGCGTGGGTGAACGGCCGGATGAACACGTTCGAGAGAAACTCGAAGAACATGACCATCGGGAACACCGGGCCGAGCGAGCGGTCGTAGCCGGTGATGTTCTTCCAGCCGCCGATGAACCCGTGCCGCTTGAACGTCACGCTCATCCACACGATGTAGACGAGGGCGGCGAGGCCGGCCGGGAAGGCGATGACCGATGTGGCCGGGAACTGGGCGACCGGAATGATCGACCAAAGGTTCATGATCCAGATGAAGAAGAAGAGCGAGACCATCAGCGGGACGTACTTCTCGCCCTCGCGCTTGCCCATCGTCTCGTACACGACTCCGCGGCGGACGAAGTCGTAGCCGACCTCACCGACCATCTGGAGCTTGCCGGGGATCAGCTTCGGCTTGTTGAAGGCGGCCCAGAAGAACCCGATGACGAGGACCGTGCTCAGCAGCGCCAGCAGTATCGGCTTGTTGAAGTCGATGCCGCCGACGGTGAAGATCGGCTCGAACATGAACGAGTGCAGGCCGGGGGTCGGGAATCCGCACCCGTCGAAGATATGACAGTCGGTCTCGAAGGCGAGCGTCTTGGCGTTACTCACCGCGAGCTCCTTCAGCATGGCGCATGGGTACGGCAACCTCGATGTGTCGGCGCGGCCTGCGACCGCGGGACGGCACTGGACTGGACTTACGAATCTGGGGGCGGCTACTGGGCTTCGAGCCGTGAGGCGTCACAGGCTCGGCTGCCGCCCGCGCCAGCTCTGCCGCAGTTGTGGCGAGACCATAGCAAATGAGCGGAAGCCCCTTTACCCCGGCCCTACCTGTCACGATGTCGTCCGGGCGGAGTCCGGCTCGACATAGAGAATCTTGGCTTTCATGTGCGAGTACACCTGCGCGGCGATCCACACGAGGGTCGCGGCGAGCAGGGTGAACGCGAAGCACCTCGGGTTGAACGCCGTGGTGCCCTTGAACACGATCAGGACGATCATCAGCACCAGGATCTGCGTCGTATAGACCAGCAGACCCATCGACTGGAACAGGTGCGGGAACTGACGTGCCGTGCGCAGCAGCATCATCAACCCGCTCCCCATGAACAACAGGACGAGCGCCGCACCCAGAACCGCACCGAGCGCACCTTTACCACCGGCAACGGCGGCACTCACCGCGACTCCCGCCACACCCGCGACAGCGGTGGGCAGGGCGCAGTGCAGGAGCGTTCGTACGTCGGGGGACTGCATGGCGGCAACTCCGCATTCAAGGGGGGCAGGTGTCGTCATGGACGAGCGTAGTCCCGGAGCGGGAGAGAGCCTCACGCCAAGGGGCCGACGCACTGCGGCCCTTCAGCTCTGTCCGGGGGTTCTCGTGAACAGTATCACAAACTATTTGATGCGGTCTTTACCAAGCAGGGGTGCTTGCTGTCACACATGAGAGTGAAACTGCGCGTTCCACCGAAATCGAGGGTGACTTGTCTGGTATTCGGGAGGTTTACTCCCCCACGTTTTGGCAATGCTCTCGTCAGATTCTTACCTTGTCGCGTCAACGTGACGAGCGCGACGACTCGGCCTTGCGCCGCTCCAGGAACCCCGGCCGAGCCCCCATCGCCGTCGCCCCGTTGAGCCCAGCAGCCCCCGCCGCGACGGGAGTTCGCGGCTCGTCGTCGCTCTCCCGGGCCACCGCCCCGGCCGCCGCCGGGAGTTCGGGCGCCGTCCGGCGACGGCGCCGGTACCGGGGCGGCACGAAGCTCTCCGCCCAGCGCGGCGCACGCGGCGTGAAACGCGGCAGCAACAGCAGCGCGAGCCCGAACGCGCTGAGGAACACGACCCCCAACACGATCCACATGGAAGCCGAGTTGACCGAGTAGGCGAGCGCCCCGAAGGCGATCAGCGCCGACCAGAAGTACATGATCAGCACCGCCCGGCTGTGCGAGTGCCCGATCTCCAGGAGCCGGTGGTGCAGATGCCCCCGGTCCGCCGCGAACGGCGACTGCCCGCGCCAGGTGCGCCGCACGATGGCCAGCACCAGGTCGGCGGTGGGCACCGCGATGATGGTCAGCGGCATCAGCAGCGGGATGTAGACCGGCACCATCTGGTGCACGGTGCTGCGCTCGGACCCGCCGAAGAGGTTGTCGGGGTCGACCTGCCCGGTGACCGAGATCGCGCCCGCCGCCAGCACCAGGCCGATCAGCATCGAGCCCGAGTCACCCATGAAGATCCGCGCGGGGTGCATGTTGTGCGGCAGGAAGCCGATGCACATGCCCATCAGGATCGTCGCGAACAGCGTCGCCGGGGCGGCCGCCTCGATGCCGTACGAGTACCAGATGCGGTACGTGTACATGAAGAACGCGGCCGAGGCGATGCACACCATGCCGGCCGCGAGGCCGTCGAGGCCGTCGACGAAGTTGACCGCGTTGATGGTGATGACGACCAGCGCGACCGTCAGCAGGGTGCCCTGCCACTGGGTCAGCGCGACCGTGCCGACGGTCGGGACCGGCAGCCACAGGATCGTCAGCCCCTGCATGACCATGACGCCGGCGGCGATCATCTGGCCGCCCAGCTTGAGCAGCGCGTCGATCTCGAACTTGTCGTCCAGGACGCCGATCAGCCAGATCACCGCCGCCCCGGAGAGCAGCGCGCGCGGTTCGTTGGAGTTCTCGAACACCTCGTTGAGGTTGGTCAGATGGTCCGCGACCAGCAACCCCGCGCACAGACCGAAGAACATGGCGATCCCGCCGAGCCGTGGAGTGGGTTCCCGGTGCACGTCACGGGCCCTGATCTCCGGCATCGCCCCGGCCACGATCGCGAACTTCCGTACCGGCCCTGTCAGCAGATACGTCACCGCGGCCGTGACGCAGAGCGTCAGCAGGTATTCACGCACGGGCTTCCCCACAGGTCTCGCTGGCCATCTCAGCCCCACACACTAGCGATCGACCGATACACGGCGCATATCTGTGGGGACTACCGGGTAACGACGATGGTTGCACGGGTCGCCGGGGGCGTGGTCGCGCGGGCCACGTCCCGTCCGCCCGCCTACCCCCTTTGGCCCGGCATACGCCGGTAACGGCACCCGCTCACGGTGGCGGAAACGCCCCCACCAGGTCCCGCACCTCGTCCCGGGCCCGCCGCGCGTCCACCCGCCCCCGCAGCACCCCCGCGACCAGCGCCGCGAGGCCGGCCATCTCGCTCTCCCGCATGCCCTGTGTGGTCACCGCCGCCGTGCCGAGCCGTATCCCGCGCACACCGGGGCGGGGCAGCGCACAGCGGTCCAGGAACATCCCGGCGGCGGCCAGCACCTCGCGCGCCGCCCGCCCGTCGACCCCCAGCGGCGCCGGGTCGGCGGTGATCAGGTGGGTGTCGGTGCCGCCCGTCGTCACGTCGAACCCCTCCCCCGCGAGCGCGGCGGCCAGCACCCGCGCGTTGGCGACGACCTGATGCGCGTACCCGGTGAACGCGGGCGTCGCCGCCTCCCCGAACGCGACGGCCTTGGCGGCGACCGCGTGCATCTGCGCCCCGCCCTGGGTGAACGGGAACACCGCGCGGTCGACCCGCTGCGCGAGGTCGGCGCCGCACAGCAGCATCCCGCCGCGCGGCCCGCGCAGCACCTTGTGCGTGGTCGCGCAGACGATGTCCGCGTACGGCACCGGATTGGGCGCCGCTCCCCCGGCGACCAGCCCGATCGGATGCGCCGCGTCGACGATCAGATACGCCCCGACCTCGTCGGCGACGTCCCGGAACAGGGCGTGGTCGAAGTGGCGCGGGTAGGCGATCGAGCCGCACACGATCGCCCGCGGCCGGTGCAGCCGGGCCAGCGCGCGCAGCCGGTCGGGGTCGACGAGGCCGGTGTCCGCGTCGACGCCGTAGCCGACGAAGTCGAACCAGCGGCCGGAGAAGTTGGCCGGCGAGCCGTGCGTGAGGTGGCCGCCGTAGGGCAGGCCGAGGGCGAGGACGGTGTCGCCGGGGCTCAGCAGCGCGGCGTAGGCGGCGAGCACGGCGGCGGACCCGGAGTGCGGCTGGACATTGGCGTGCGCGGCGCCGAACAGGGACTTCGCCCGGTCGACGGCGATCCGCTCGGCGACGTCGACGATCTCGCAGCCGGCGTGGTGGCGGGCGCCCGGATAGCCCTCCGCGTACTTGTTGGCGAGCGGCGAGCCGAGGGCGGCGAGGACGGCGGGCGAGGTGAAGTTCTCGGCGGCGCTCAGCTGGAGCGTCGTCGCCTGCCGGGCCGCCTCACCGAGCAGGACACCGGCCACTTCGGGGTCCTGGCGGCGCAGGACGTCGGTGGCCTCGGGTGTGGGGGTGAGCGGCATGGTGGGCTCCGCGGGCGTCGACGGTGACGTACGTCCAATGTAGGCCCGGGGCGGGTGGGGTGCGCGGTGTCGTCACATCCGGGCGGGCACGCCGGTGAGCGCCGTGACCACCGGGTCGAGCGCGGTGTTTATCTCGTCACCGATGGAACGGAAGAACGGCAGCGGGGCGCCGTAGGGGTCGTGCACCTCGTCGGCGTCGGCGGTGGGCGCGAGCAGCCAGCCGCGCAGCGCGGCGGCGGCCCGCACCAGGGCGCGGGCGCGGTCCACCAGGCCGTCCTCCAGGGGCGGCAGGGTGGCGGTGTCGATGGCCCGCACCAGGCGGGTGAACTCCTTCAACGTGAAGGTACGCAGGCCCGCCGAGTGCCCCATGGAGATGACCTGGGCGCGGTGGTCGCGGGTCGCGGTCAGTACCAGGTCGGCCATGATGACGTGCTCGTCGAGCAGCTCCCGGCCGACGAAGCCGGAGGCGTCCGCGCCGAAGTCGGCGAGCACCGCCTCGGCGTTGGCCTCCATGGGCGCGCCCTCGTGGCCCCAGGTGCCGGCGCTCTCCACCAGCAGCCCGCCCCACAGCGGGTCGTCGCCGAGCCGGTCCGCGAGGGCATGCCGGTTCAGCCGCTCGGTGATCGGTGAGCGGCAGACGTTGCCGGTGCTGACATGGAGGATGCGGAAGGTGTCACGCGGCAGCCCCGTGAAGGTCCGCGTCTCTTCCCCGTCCCATATGCCACGCCCCGCGTCAGGGGCCGTCAATTCGCCACCTCAAGGTCGGGGACGACCTTCCGCAGCTCCTCGGGCGAGAGCGCGCCCTCGCGCAGCAGCACCGGCACAGGACCGGTGACGTCGACGATGGAGGACGGGACGTTGGCGGGGGTCGGGCCGCCGTCGAGGTAGACGGAGACGGCCTCGCCCAGCATCTGCTGCGCGGCGTCGCAGTTCTCCGGCGCGGGATAGCCGGTGAGGTTGGCGGAGGAGACGGCCATCGGGCCGACCTCGGTGAGCAGCTCGATGGCGACGGGGTGCAGCGGCATCCGGATCGCGACGGTGCCCCGGGTGTCACCGAGGTCCCACTGCAACGACGGCTGGTGCTTGGCGACGAGGGTGAGGGCGCCCGGCCAGAACGCGTCGACCAGCTCCCAGGCCAGCTCGGAGAAGTCCGTGACCAGGCCGTGCAGGGTGTTCGGGGAGCCGATCAGGACGGGCGTGGGCATGTTGCGGCCGCGCCCCTTGGCGGTGAGGAGGTCGTGGACGGCCTCGGTGGAGAACGCGTCGGCGCCGATGCCGTACACCGTGTCGGTCGGGAGGACCACCAGTTCGCCACGGCGGACGGCGGACGCGGCTTCGCGCAGACCGGTCGTGCGGTCGGTCGCGTCGTTGGTGTCGTATCGCCGTGCCATATCTAGCGGGCCTCCTCGTACACATGCTGCGGGTCGGAAGTGGTGGGCGTGCTCACGGCATCGCCCTGCGCGCGGTCGCGAACCGCGGCCGGTTGTTGAGGTCCGGGTGATCGGCCGCGTCGGCCCAGCCCCGTTCCTCGGTGAAGATCCACGGCACCTGGCCGCCCTGGGTGTCGGCGTGCTCGACGACGACGACACCGCCGGGGCGCAGCAGCCGGTGTGCGGCGCGCTCCAGGCCACGGATCAGGTCGAGCCCGTCCTCCCCCGAGAACAGGGCGAGTTCGGGGTCGTAGTCCCGGGCCTCGGGAGCGACGTACTCCCATTCGGTGAGCGGGATGTAGGGGGGGTTGGACACCACCAGGTCGACCTGGCCGTCGAGGTCGGGGAACGCGTCGAGGGCGTTGCCCTGGCGCAGGTCGACGCGGGAACCGGCCATGTTCTTGCGGGTCCACTTCAGGGCGTCCTCGGACAGCTCCACGGCGTGCACCCGGGAGCGCGGGACCTCCTGGGCGAGGGCGAGCGCGATCGCACCGGAGCCGGTGCACAGGTCGACGATGAGCGGCTCGACGACGTCCATGGCGCGCACGGCGTCTATGGCCCAGCCGACCACCGACTCGGTCTCCGGGCGGGGCACGAAGACGCCGGGTCCGACCTGGAGTTCCAGGTAACGGAAGTAGGCGCGTCCGGTGATGTGCTGGAGCGGCTCGCGCTGCTCGCGCCGGGCGATGGCCTCCCAGTACCGGGCGTCGAAGTCGGCGTCCTTGACGGAGTGCAGGGCGCCCCGCTTCACCCCGTGCACGAACGCGGCCAGCTCCTCCGCGTCGTTGCGCGGCGAGGGCACGCCGGCGTCGGCCAGCCGCTGGGTGGCCTGTGCCACCTCTGCGAGCAGCACGTTGCGGGGGTTCGGGGGTCGCTCCCCAAAAGGTTGCTGCACGCCAGTCCTCCGTGTCGTACTCGTAGCCGCGTCAGCTCGTCTTACGCGGCGGCCAGCTTCGCCGCCGAGTCCGCGTCGACGCAGGCCTGGATCACCGCGTCGAGGTCGCCGTCCAGGACCTGGTCGAGGTTGTAGGCCTTGAAGCCGACGCGGTGGTCCGAGAGGCGATTCTCCGGGAAGTTGTAGGTGCGGATCTTCTCGGAGCGGTCGACGGTGCGGACCTGGCTGCGGCGGGCGTCCGCGGCCTCCTTCTCCGCTTCCTCCTGCGCGGCCGCGAGCAGCCTGGAGCGCAGGATACGCATCGCCTGCTCCTTGTTCTGCAACTGGCTCTTCTCGTTCTGGCAGGAGGCGACGACTCCGGTGGGAACGTGCGTGATGCGCACGGCGGAGTCGGTGGTGTTGACGGACTGTCCGCCGGGGCCCGAGGAGCGGTAGACGTCGATGCGCAGGTCGTTCGGGTTGATCTCGACGTCGACCTCCTCGGCCTCCGGGGTCACCAGGACACCGGCGGCGGAGGTGTGGATGCGGCCCTGCGACTCGGTGGCCGGCACCCGCTGCACCCGGTGCACGCCGCCCTCGTACTTCAGGCGGGCCCACACGCCCTGTCCGGGCTCGGTGGCGCCCTGGCCGCCCTTGGTCTTCACGGCGACCTGGACGTCCTTGTAGCCGCCCAGCTCGGACTCGGTGGCGTCGATGATCTCGGTCTTCCAGCCGACCCGCTCGGCGTAGCGCAGGTACATGCGCAGCAGGTCGCCCGCGAAGAGCGCGGACTCGTCGCCGCCGGCGCCCGCCTTGACCTCCAGGATGACGTCCTTGTCGTCGTTGGGGTCCCTCGGCACCAGCAACAGGCGGAGCTTCTCGGTGAGTTCGTCGCGCTGCTTGTCGAGTTCCTTGACCTCGGCGGCGAAGTCCGGGTCGTCGGCGGCGAGTTCACGCGCGGTCTCGATGTCGTCGCCGGTCTGCTTCCAGGAGCGGTACGTGGCGACGATCGGGGTCAGCTCGGCGTAGCGCTTGTTCAGCTTGCGCGCGTTGGCCTGGTCGGCGTGGACCGACGGGTCGGCGAGCTTCGTCTCCAGGTCGGCGTGCTCACCGACGAGTTCCTCGACGGCCTCGAACATCTTGGGCTCCTGAATACTGCGGGGTGAGGGGCAGGCGGGCGACCAAAAACGCCGGTCCCGGCGCGCCCTGGGCGGGGGCGCTGCCGTGGACCGGCGAGAAGGGGCTCGCTACTTCTTGGAGCCGGCGGAAGCCTTGCCGAAGCGGGCCTCGAAGCGGGCCACGCGGCCACCGGTGTCGAGGATCTTCTGCTTGCCCGTGTAGAACGGGTGGCACTCGGAGCAGACCTCGGCGCGGATGGTGCCGCTCGTGATCGTGCTGCGGGTGGTGAACGAGGCGCCACAGGTGCAGCTGACCTGGGTGTCGACGTACTCGGGGTGGGTGTCGCGCTTCAAGGTGTCTCCTAGGTTCGGGAGGGCGCCGGGTCGCTGCCGCGGGGTGCGGTGGCGTGAACCGGAGCCGACGTACCAGTCTGCCAGCACTGGCGTCATCCCCCAAAACGGGGGGTTGGGCTCGGTTATTCCCCCCGGCCCGGTGGGGGTTCTCGCGCCTCGCGGCGAAGCGGCGTATCGGTACAGCCCCGCGCCCCTTTATGGAGCCGGTGGGGGTGGGTGGGCCCAGTACTTCCCCCGCGGGCCGGTGGGGCTTCTCGCGCAGTTCCCCGCGCCCCTTACGGGGCCCGGTGGGGGGCGCCGCCCGTCAGTGCCCTGCGGGCCGGTGGGGGGCTCGCGCCCTGCGGCGGAGCCGCCTATTGATACAGTCCCGCGCCCCTTACGGGGCCCGGTGGAGGCGCCGCCGTCAGTCCCCTGCGGGCCGTAGGGCGTGCCCTTACGGGGCGCTGACCACGCCGTCTGCCTTGCCTGTTGCTGTGCCCTCTGTGGCTGACTTGGGGATTTGTTGGTCGTTCTTCAGGGCTGTCCAGACCTGGGTGGACTTGGTCTGTTCGACGATGACTCGGTTGGGGTCCGAGGGGTCGTACTGGACGGGCATGGTGACCATGGACATGTGCTGGGGGCTGATGCTCTTGAGGCCCTCGGCGAAGGAGGCGAGGGAGTTGACCGAGCCGAGGCCGGAGTCGGTGGTGACGGTCTTGGTGGCGGTGTCGGCCAAGTCGTACAGCTTCTTCGGGCTGGTCAGTACGCCGACGTCCTTGACCTGCTTGACCAGCGCCTTCACAAAGGCCTGCTGGAGCTGGATGCGGCCGAGATCGGAACCGTCGCCGACGCCGTGCCGGGTGCGGACCAGACCGAGGGCCTGCTCGCCGTCGAGGGTGTGGGTGCCCGGCGTCAGGTCGAGGTGGCTGTCGGGGTCCTTGATGGACCTGGTGGTGGTGACGTCGACGCCGCCGAGTTCGTCGATGAGCTTCTGGAAGCCGCTGAAGTCGACCTCCAGATAGTGGTCCATGCGGACCCCGGACAACGACTCGACGGTCTTCACCGCACAGGTCGCCCCGCCGGTGGAGTACGCGGAGTTGAACATGACGTCCGTGGCGGCGTCGTGCGTGGTGCCCTCGGCGTCGGTGCAGGCGGGGCGGTCGATCAGGGTGTCGCGCGGGATCGACACCACGCTGGCCTTCTTGTGGCCCTTGTAGACGTGGATGACCATCGCGGTGTCCGAACGGGCGCTCCCGTCGTCGGCGCCGCCACCGAGCTTCTTGTTGGTGCCGGAACGCGAGTCGGAGCCGAGGACGAGGATGTTCTCCGAGCCGTTGTCGACCTTGGCCGGGCGGTCGGTGCCCAGGGCGTGGTCGATGTCGATGCTGTGGAGGTTGCCGTTGAGCTTGATGTACAGGTAGCCGACCCCGGTGCCGCCCAGCAGAACGATGCCTGCGGCGGTCCACGCCATGATCAGCAGGGCCTTGCGGCGCTTGCCCTGCGGCCTGCGGCGGCGCCCCTTCGCGCGGCGGCCCCGGCCCGTACTGTCGGCATCGCCCGGTATGCCGGGCTCCTGCGTGCTCTCGGCGGACATGTGCTCCTCGAATCCCGTCCCGGTCGGTTATCCCCTGCTTTCAGGGTCAGGCCTGGTCGTTTTCGACCCGTACCGCACCATCGTCACCCGTCAGGTCAGACGGGGAAACCGGGGAAAGCGTTGCACAACGCACCGTCGCCAACGGGTGCAAAGTCGGACACAGTGCGTGACAACGGAGACCGGGCGCACCGCGCTCACCTGGGACTTCAGGGGTGAGGGCGGGGTGGGCTGCGGACGGCGCCGGGGAAGGTCGCTGTGGGAAAGGTCTCGGGGGACGGACATGCGAACGGGCCCCCGTCACCGAAGTGACAGGGGCCCGTCGACGTGCGCCGACGCGGATCAGTCGCCGTTGCCCGGGGTGGGCGTCGTCTTCTGGATCTGCATCAGGAACTCGCCGTTCGACTTCGTCTGCTTCATCTTGTCGAGGAGCAGCTCGATCGCCTGCTGCTGGTCGAGCGCGTGCAGCACCCGGCGCAGCTTCCAGGTGACGGCCAGCTCGTCGCTGCCGAGCAGGATCTCTTCCTTACGGGTGCCGGACGCGTCGACGTCCACCGCCGGGAAGATGCGCTTGTCGGCGAGCTTCCGGTCGAGCTTCAGCTCCATGTTGCCGGTGCCCTTGAACTCCTCGAAGATCACCTCGTCCATGCGGGACCCGGTGTCCACCAGGGCGGTGGCGAGGATGGTCAGCGAGCCGCCGTCCTCGATGTTGCGGGCCGCACCGAAGAAGCGCTTCGGCGGGTACAGGGCCGTCGAGTCGACACCACCGGACAGGATGCGGCCGGAGGCCGGGGCGGCGAGGTTGTACGCGCGGCCCAGGCGGGTGATCGAGTCGAGCAGGACGACGACGTCGTGACCCAGCTCCACGAGACGCTTGGCGCGCTCGATGGCCAGCTCGGCAACCGTCGTGTGGTCCTCGGCCGGGCGGTCGAAGGTCGAGGAGATGACCTCGCCCTTCACCGACCGCTGCATGTCGGTGACCTCTTCCGGACGCTCGTCGACCAGGACGACCATCAGGTGGCACTCGGGGTTGTTGTGCGTGATCGCGTTGGCGATGGCCTGCATGATCATGGTCTTGCCGGTCTTCGGCGGGGCCACGATCAGACCGCGCTGGCCCTTGCCGATCGGCGACACGAGGTCGATGATCCGGGTCGTCAGCACCCCCGGGTCCGTCTCCAGGCGGAGGCGGTCCTGCGGGTAGAGCGGCGTCAGCTTGTTGAACTCCGGGCGGCCACGGCCGTGTTCGGGCGCCATGCCGTTGACGGAGTCCAGGCGGACCAGCGCGTTGAACTTCTCGCGGCGCTCGCCCTCCTTGGGCTGCCGGACCGCGCCGGTGACGTGGTCGCCCTTGCGCAGACCGTTCTTGCGGACCTGCGCGAGGGAGACGTACACGTCGTTCGGGCCCGGCAGGTAGCCGGAGGTGCGGATGAACGCGTAGTTGTCGAGGATGTCCAGGATGCCCGCGACGGGGATCAGGACGTCGTCGTCGTTGACCTGCGGCTCGGCGACGTCGTCACGGCCGCGACGGCCACGGCGGTCACGGTAGCGCCCGCGCCGGCCGCGCCGGCCGCCGTCGAAGTCGTCGTCGTCCTGCGGGCCGTTGTCGCGGCCCTGCCGGTCCTGACGGTCCTGGCGGTCGGGGCGCTCCTGGCGGTCCTGGCGGTCCTGCCGGTCCTGACGGCCGCCGCCCTGCTGCTGGTTCTGCTGCTGGCGCTGACCGCCCTGGCCCTGCTGGTCGTCGCCCTTGCCGCGCCGGTCGCCCCGGTCACCGCGCTCGCCGCGGTCCCGGCCCCGGTCACGCCGGTCACGTCGGCCACGGCCCTCGCCGTCACCGGCGTCGCCCTGCTGCTGCCCCTGCTGCGCCTCGGACTTCGACTCGCCCTTGGCCTCGGCGACGACGGTCTCGGCGCCGTTCGCGGGACTGCCGGCGTCGGCGGTGGCACGACGGCGACGGCGCTCGGTGGGAGCCTCGTCCGCGCCGCGCTCGGCGTCGCCCGCACGGGCGGCCGGCTGGCCGGGGATGTCGATCTGCTGCTGGGCGGCGGCCTGCTCGGCGGGCGCCTCAGCGGCGGCCTTCTGGTCGGCGGCGGGCTCGTCGCCGGTGCGGGCCTTGGAGGTGGCCCGGCGCTTCGGCTTGGTCTCGGCGGCGTCCCCCGACGGGGCCTTGGCGGCCGAACTGCCGCCCGCCTGCGCCTCCTTGATGACCTCGATCAGCTGACTCTTGCGCATCCGCGCGGTGCCCCTGATACCGAGGCCGGAGGCGACCTGCTGCAATTCCGCCAGCACCATGCCGTCGAGGCCGGTACCGCGGCGCCGCCGGGAGCCGGCACCGGTGGCAGGCGCGGAGGCGTCCGTGGCGGGCGCGGCAGCGGTGTCCTCGACACGTGCGCCCATCAGATCGGTGGTGTCGCTCACGAAGGGTCCTTCCCTGGAGCGGACGTCGGCCTGTCTGGCTCGGCGACCGGTTGTGCTGTCCGGCTGCGGTCCTTGCTGTGTGGACCGTGCCGGGGCGGTGGTCCGCCCAAAGCGGCGGAGGAATATCTGGGATCGGCGCTTCCCGAAGACGTGGCACCGAGTGTCTGTGTCACGTGGCTTGGTCGCACCGGTTCCGGAGCGTGCCCTGCGAGTCGCGCCGTGTCCGCGTACGCGGTACCGCTCGGGTACGTCGTACGGAACGCGATGCGGCTGTGGGAGGCTCCCGGAAGAGTGTCTGTCCCGGACGGGGACGTGAAGCACCTCGCCATGGTGGGGTCGGGTGCAGACTTGAGGTTAACACTACCGGGTCCAACAAATATTCCCCCTCTCGAAATCCGGCAACCGGGTGTCAGGGCGCAAGCGGCAGCACGCTCGCTCCCCGGGCGTCGAGCGGCAGCCGGTTCGCGGCCCAGCCCTCGCCTGCCAGATGGGCGACCTTGTCGGCGCTCGCGTCGTCGGCCAGCGCGAGCACCGTGGGTCCGGCGCCGGAGATGACCGCGGGCACGCCGTCGCCCCGCAGCCGCTCGACCAGCGCGATGCTCTCCGGCATCGCCGGGGCGCGGTAGTCCTGGTGGAGCCGGTCCTCGGTGGCCGGCAGCAGCAGCTCGGGGCGCCGGGTGAGGGCCTCGACGAGCAGGGCCGCCCGGCCCGCGTTGGTGGCGGCGTCGACGTGCGGCACGGAGCGCGGCAGCAGTCCGCGCGCGGTCTGCGTCAGGACCGACTTGCCGGGCACGAAAACCACCGGAACGATGGAATCGGCGGGCTCCATCCTGATCGCCCGCGCGGCGCCCGACTCCATCCAGGAGAGCGTGAATCCGCCGAGCAGACAGGCGGCGACGTTGTCCGGGTGGCCCTCGATCTCGGTGGCCAGCTCCAGTACGGCGGCGTCGTCGAGGCGGGACTCGCCGCCTATGGTCACGGCCCGGGCGGCGACGATTCCGGCGCAGATCGCGGCCGACGAGGAGCCGAGGCCGCGGCCGTGCGGGATGCGGTTGGCGCACACGATCTCCAGGCCCCGGGGCTGTCCGCCCAGCAGGTCGAAGGCGGTGCGCAGGGAGCGGACGAGGAGGTGGTTCTCGTCCCGGGGCAGGGTCTCGCCGCCCTCCCCCGCGATGTCGATGTGCAGCCCTGAGTCGGCCACCCGGACGACGACGTCGTCGTAGAGACCCAGCGACAGGCCGAGGGCGTCGAAGCCCGGGCCGAGGTTGGCGCTGGTGGCGGGGACGCGCACCCGGACGGCGGCGGCGCGGAACGCTGGACCGGCCATCGCTCGTTGACTCTCCTTGGCTGCGTGACGGTCGGGGACGTCCGATGAACGCCCATGACAGTCGATGAGATTCGATACGTACGGGAGACCCAGGGGCCGTGGAGACGGCGAGGCACCGCGGATATGCGGAGGCATATGCTGCGGGCGGGTTCGGTACAGCCTATCGAAGGAAGGTTCTGCGGCGACATAGGGCGCACAGGAGGCGCACGATGCGTGTCGAAAGCGCCTCGTGCATCCTTCGGAGGGGTTCCCGGGTCTTGCCCGATGGCGGCCGGGGTCCGACGCCCCTGGCCGGTGTTCCCCGGCGATTTCAGATCCTCCGGGGCGCCCCGAACCCTCCCCGGGCTTCCCCCTGCCCCGACCCGGACTCCCTCGCGGGGCTTCCGGGCGTGAACGCCCCTGAACGCTCCTGAACGCCCCGAAAGGGGCCGGATGACGGTCCGACCCCCTCCGGATGGCGCGTTCCGGCTGTCAGGCGAGGCCGAGGCGCTCGGCCGCCGTCGCCGCGTCGACCGGGACGGTGACCGGCTGCGGGGCGCCCGCGACGGCCCAGTCGGGGTCCTTGAGGCCGTTGCCGGTGACGGTGCACACGATGCGCTGGCCCGGGTCGACCTTGCCCTGTTCGGCGGCCTTCAGCAGACCGGCGACCGACGCGGCCGACGCGGGCTCCACGAAGACGCCCTCCTGCGCGGCCAACAGCCGGTAGGCGCGCAGGATCTCACGGTCCGTCACCTCGTCGATGAGGCCGCCCGACTCGTCCCGCGCGGCCAGCGCGTACTGCCAGGACGCGGGGTTGCCGATCCGGATGGCGGTAGCGATGGTCGACGGGTCCTTGACGACCTCGCCGCGCACGATGGGCGCGGAGCCGGAGGCCTGGAAGCCCCACATGCGCGGGGTGCGGGAGGCGATCCTGTCCCCGGCGTACTCCCGGTAGCCCTTCCAGTAGGCGGTGATGTTGCCCGCGTTGCCGACCGGCAGGACGTGGATGTCGGGGGCGTCGCCGAGCATGTCGACGATCTCGAAGGCCGCCGTCTTCTGGCCCTCGATGCGCACTGGGTTGACCGAATTGACCAGCGCCACCGGGTAGTTGTCGCTGAGCGAGCGGGCCAGGGTGAGGCAGTCGTCGAAGTTGCCGTCGACCTGGAGGATCTTGGCGCCGTGCACGAGAGCCTGGCCCATCTTGCCGAGCGCGATCTTGCCCTGCGGGACGAGGACGGCGCAGACCATGCCGGCCCGCACCGCGTAGGCGGCGGCGCTGGCGGAGGTGTTGCCGGTGGAGGCGCAGATGACGGCCTTCGCGCCCTCCTCCTTGGCCCGGGTGATGGCCATGGTCATCCCGCGGTCCTTGAAGGAGCCGGTCGGGTTGGCGCCCTCCACCTTGAGGTGGACCTCGCAGCCCGTGCGCTCGGAGAGCACCTGCGCGGGCACGAGCGGCGTGCCGCCCTCGCGGAGCGTCACGACCGGCGTGCTGTCGGATACCGGCAGCCTGTCCCGGTACTCCTCGATGATTCCGCGCCACTGGTGGGTCATTGCTGGTTACTCTCCTTCAACCCGCATGATGCTGGCGACACCCCGCACGGTGTCGAGCTTGCGCAGCGCCTCGACGGTCCCGGTGAGGGAGGCGTCGGACGCGCGATGGGTGACGACGACGAGCGATGCCTCGCCGTCCCCGTCCTGTCGGCCTTGCTGGCGAACCGTATCGATCGACACCCCGTGCTCGGCGAACACGGTGGCCACCTGCGCCAGGACGCCCGGCTTGTCGGCGACGTCGAGGCTGATGTGGTACCGGGTGACGACGTCGCCCATCGGCGACACGGTCAGCGCCGCGTAGGCCGACTCGCCGGGTCCCGTCGCGCCGTTGAGACGGTTGCGGCACACGGCGACGAGGTCGCCGAGCACGGCGGACGCGGTCGGGGCGCCGCCGGCGCCGGGACCGTAGAACATGAGCTGTCCGGCCGCCTCCGACTCGACGAACACGGCGTTGTACGCGCCGCGCACGGAGGCGAGGGGGTGGGTCAGCGGAATCATCGCGGGGTGCACGCGCGCGGTGACGGCCGAGCCGTCCCGGGAGCGCTCGCAGATGGCGAGCAGTTTGATGGTGCAGCCCATGTTCCGCGCGGAGGCGAAGTCCGCGGCGGTCACCTCGGTCATGCCCTCGCGGTGGACGTCGTCGAGCCGCACGCGCGTGTGGAACGCGATCCCGGCGAGGATGGCGGCCTTGGCGGCGGCGTCGAAGGCCTCGACGTCGGCGGTCGGGTCGGCCTCCGCGTAGCCGAGCGCGGTGGCCTCGTCGAGGGCCTCCTGGTAGCCGGCGCCGGTGGAGTCCATCTTGTCGAGGATGAAGTTGGTGGTGCCGTTGACGATGCCGAGGACCCGGTTGACCTTGTCGCCGGCGAGGGACTCGCGCAGCGGGCGGATCAGCGGGATGGCTCCGGCGACGGCGGCCTCGTAGTACAGGTCGCGGCCGTGCTCGTCGGCGGCGGCGTGCAGGGCGGCGCCGTCCTGGGCGAGCAGCGCCTTGTTGGCGGAGACCACGGAGGCGCCGTGCGCGAAGGCGGCGGTGATGAGGGAGCGGGCGGGCTCGATGCCCCCGATGACCTCGACGACGACGTCGATGTCGCCCCGCTTGACGAGGGCGGTGGCGTCGGTGGTGACGAGGTCGGCCGGGATACCGTCGCGGACCTTGGAGGGGCGCCGTACGGCGACTCCGGCCAGCTCGACGGGGGCGCCGATGCGGGCGGCGAGGTCGGCGGCGTGCGTCGTCATGATGCGCGCCACCTCTGAGCCGACCACTCCACAGCCCAGCAGCGCCACCTTCAGCGGACGCGTACGCATCATCCGACCTCGTTTCCTCATACCGTCACGGTTGAACCAGTCTCACTCAACGGACGGGACTTTCTGCCCATAGTCCGGATTGTGAGACGTTTATTTCATTGTGCGACCGGCGCGGCCGGAAATCCTCCCGCGCCCGCCCCACTCCCCCTGATCCGTCCCCCTCATGCTCCCCTCATCATCCGACATCGAGGCGGAGCAGGTCCTCCTCGGTCTCCCGGCGGACGATGACGCGGGCCGCGCCGTCGCGCACGGCGACGACCGGCGGGCGCGTCACGTGGTTGTAGTTGCTGGCCATGGAACGGCAGTAGGCGCCGGTCGCGGGAACGGCGATGAGGTCACCGGGTGCCAGGTCGGCCGGCAGGAACGCGTCCTTGACCACGATGTCGCCGCTCTCGCAGTGCTTGCCGACGACGCGGGCCAGCATCGGCTGGGCGTCGCTGGTGCGGGAGACGAGGGCGACGCTGTACGCGGCGTCGTAGAGCGCGGTGCGGATGTTGTCGGACATGCCGCCGTCGACGGAGACATAGGTGCGCAGCCCGTCGAGGGGCTTGATGGTGCCGACCTCGTAGAGCGTGAACGCGGTGGGTCCGACGACGGCACGGCCGGGCTCGACGGAGATGCGGGGGGTGCGCAGCCGGGCGGCCTCGCACGCGCGCGTGACGATCTCGGTGAGCGCCTTGGCGATCTCGTGCGGTTCGCGGGGGTCGTCGTCGCTGGTGTAGGCGATGCCGAGGCCGCCGCCGAGGTCGATCTCGGGCAGTTCGACGCCGTGCTCGTCCCGGACGTCCTTGAGGAGGCCGACGACGCGCTGGGCGGCGACCTCGAAGCCGGACATGTCGAAGATCTGCGACCCGATGTGCGAGTGGACGCCGATGAGGTCGAGCCCGTCGAGCCGGAGGGCCCGGCGCACGGCCTCGGCGGCCTGCCCGCCGGCCAGCGGGATGCCGAACTTCTGGTCCTCGTGGGCGGTGGCGATGAACTCGTGGGTGTGCGCCTCGACGCCCACCGTGATGCGGATCTGCACGCGCTGCCGGACACCCCGGGTCTGCGCGATGTGGGCGACGCGGACGATCTCCTGGAAGGAGTCGAGCACGATCCGCCCGACCCCGGCGTCGACGGCCCGTTCGATCTCCGACGTCGACTTGTTGTTGCCGTGGAAGGCGATGCGTTCGGCGGGCATTCCCGCGGAGAGCGCGGTGGCCAGCTCGCCCCCGGAACACACGTCGAGGTTCAGCCCCTCGTCCTTCAGCCACCGCACGATGGCGCGGGAGAGGAAGGCCTTGCCGGCGTAGAAGACGTCGGCGTCGGGTCCGAAGGCGGTCCGCCAGGCGCGCGCCCGGGCCCGGAAGTCGGCCTCGTCCATGATGTAGGCGGGGGTGCCGAACTCCTCGGCGAGCGCCTTCACATCGACCCCGCCGACGGTGACGGCCCCGTCCGCGTTCCGCGCGACGGTCTGCGACCAGACCTTGGGGTCGAGGGAGTTGAGGTCGGCGGGCGGCGCGGAGTAGTGCCCCTCGGGCACGACGTCGGCGTGCCGGGGCCCGGCGGGGTGTGCGGAACGACTCATGACGGTGACTCTCTGACTCTCTCTGCGGGCTCTCTGAACGGGCGGGTCCTGCGGCGGCTCAGAGATGTTCGGGTGCGTCGATGCCGAGCAGGGACAGGCCGCCTGCCAGCACCGTCCCGGCGGCTTCGGCGAGCGCGAGCCGGGCGCGGTGGGCGGCCGAGGGTTTCTCCCCGCCACGCGGAAGGACGGTGGCGAGAAAAGGAAGCGTGGCGTCCGCGACGGCGACGAGGTGCCGGGTGAGCCGGTCGGGCGCGCGGGTGGCGGCGGCCCGCTCCAGCACCCGCGGATGATCGGCGAGAACGGCGGCCAGGGCGACGTCGCCCGTCTCCCCGGCCCGCGCCGAGAACCCCAGGTCAACGGCGTTGCGCCGAAGCCCACGGCACCGGGCGTGCGCGTACCGCACCCGGAAGAGGGGGTTGCTCTCCCGCTGGACGAGATGACCGGCGTCGAGCTGCGGCCGGTCGTGCCCGGCGGGATGCAGCAGGGCCCACCGCCCGGCATCCCGCCCGAGGGGAAGGGGATCACCGAGGGCAGGCACGGGACGCACGTCGAGGGAGCCGTCGGCGTCACCGGGTTCACCGTAGGAATCGACCCGAACGCCGAACACTTCCGCCCACCCACCCCCGCCCTCCGGAGCACGACACCGAGTCCGAACGTCGTTCCCCTGGGCCCGCATCAACCGCCCGACGACGTCCATGACGACGACGGCCCGGACGTCCCCGGGGCAGGTCAGCCGGCGGACGTCGCCGCCCCCGTCCCGGAATCCGTACCGGGGCCCGCGTCGGAGGATCTCGGCGACGAGGTCGGTGGCGGCGGTGTCGCGGAGCCGGATGTTGAGGAACCCGGGTCCGGTGACGACGACGTCGTCGACGCCGTCGGAGCCGAGGAGGTGCGGTCGGAGGATCTCCGCGACCCGCAGCGGGGGCTGCCCGGCGGGGCGGGCGAGCTGGAGGGCGACGTTGGTGGCGTAGTCGCCCCAGCCGCCGGCGCCGGGCGGGGTGACGACGACCCGCTCCGGGAGCCCGGCGGGTGCGAGGCGCAGTTCCCCGTCGTCGACAGCACGACGCACCGCGCGCAGCACGGTACGGGACAGCTCGACGGGGGTCACGGGACCAGCGTAGGGGAGGAGGGGGGTGGGTCGGCGAGCCGGTTTGCCGAAGGGTCCGGGATGTGGACGCGGCGGGGGCGGCGCGGGCTCAGCCCCCGGTGCGACCGGCCCGCTCGGCCTCGCCGACGCCGAGCGCCCCCTGCTGCCGCCGCAGCTCGACCAACCGCCGTACCAGGGCGACCAGTTCGGCGGGGTCGAAGGGTTTGGACAGGAAGGCGTCGACGCCGACGTCGAGGCCGCTGTCGACCTCGTGCTGGGTGCACGCGCTGACGATGGCGAGGGGGAGGTCACGGGTCAGGGGGTCCGCACGCAGCCGGGACGCGGTGCGCAGGCCGTCGAGGCGCGGCATGACGACGTCCAGGGTGATGACGTCGGGGCGCACCTGATGCACGACGTCCAGGCACTCGGCACCATCGGCCGCGGTCACGACCTCGAACCCTTCCAGTTCGAGATTGACCCTGATCAGCTGCCGGATGACCTTGTTGTCGTCCACAACAAGCACCCGGCCCGACGCGCCTGGCACAACTTGAGAGTAGGTCGCCCCACCCCACCGCGTCCGGCGTTTCCTCACTTCCACCCGTTGAGGAGGATGCCGAGGAGAAGCGGCAAGGGAACGGGGAAACGGGGGTGAGCGGGACCGTGACGGGAGGGTGGGCACCCGGCTGCCGGGAGGGCTGCGAGTGGGGAACGGGAGGGGAGTGGGCGGGGCTCGGGAAGTGCCTCGGAGGCGGGGTGTCCGGAAGCTCCGGACCAGGGCGGGGGCGGGGTGGGGACGCCGGTAAACCCGTTCATGAACACCCCTGTGGAGCTGGTAGGGTTCTACCCGTCGCCGCCAAGCAAGGCGCACGACACGCCCCCGTAGCTCAGGGGATAGAGCAACGGCCTCCGGAGCCGTGTGCGCAGGTTCGAATCCTGCCGGGGGCACTCGCCTAGCAGCTGGGAACGTTCCTAGGTGGTCGGGCGGATGCCGACGGAGAAGGGCGGGAGTCAGTTTTACTGGCTCTCGCCCTTTTCTCGTTCTCAGGTCAGTTGTTCGGCCAGGCCGATGATGATGCCCTCGGGGCCGCGGACGTAGCAGAGCAGGTGGCTGTTCTCGAAGCGGGCGATCTCGCCGAGGACTTCGGCGCCGTGCGGGCGCAGGCGGGCGACGGTGTCCTCGATGTCGTCGACGGCGAACATGACGCGGTGGGTGCCCAGGATGTTGTGCGGGCGGTCGCGTGGTCCGGCGCTGATCGCCTCGGGGCTGCGGTACTTGGCCAGTTCGAGCCGGCCGTGGCCGTCCGGGGTGCGGACCATCGCGATGTCGCAGTGGACGCCGTCGAGGCCGGTGCACTGGTCGGCGAAGCGGCCCTGGACCTCCGCCCTGCCCTCCAGTTCCATACCGAGTTCCTCGAAGAACGCGAGGGCGGCGTCCATGTCGTCGACGACGATGCCGACGTTGTCCATCCGCTGAATCGCCATGCTGGTCCTCCTTCTGCGAAGACGGTCCGCCGCAGCGTGCGCGCGGAGGCCTCTCCAACCTAGGTCACGGCGCCGGGTCGCCCCCGGCGCCTCGTCGCGCCTAGCATGAACGTCCGTTCAGGAGGTGGCGCAGCGTGCTGCAACAGGTGGAACGCGAGGGTGTCTCGCTCGCTCTCACCCGGCGTGACGGTTCGGGTCGGCCGTTGGTGATCGTGCCCGGGGTCATGGCCGACGCCGCCGGATGGCAGCCGGTCGTGGACGCGCTGGACGTGGCCGGGCCGGTCTATGTGCTGAACCGGCGTGGCCGTACGCCCAGTGGTCCGCTCGGCCCCGGCTATTCGGTGCGGACCGAGATCGACGACCTGGACCGCGTTCTCGACGAGGTCATCGCCGCCGAGGGCGTGGCCGGGGTGGACCTGTTCGGCTGGAGCTTCGGCGGGCTCGTGGCGCTGGAGACGACGGCGCGGCGTCCCGGGAACGTCCACTCGCTCACCCTCTACGAACCGGTCGTGCGGCCCTTCGGCCGGGACGCGCTCGACGCCCTGCGGGAGGCCGACGCGGCCGGCGACCTGGACCGTGCGGTGGAGATCGTGAACCGTGATGTGTCGGGGTTCTCCGAGGAGTACGTGGCGCGGCTGCGGCAGACCCCCGTCTGGGAGGTCCTCAAGCCCCTGGCGGCGCCGCTGGCACGGGAGTTGACCGCCCTTGACGGCCATGTCACCGACCTGCGGGCGTTCGGCGGGCTCGACCTGCCGCTCACCCTGCTGCTCGGCGCCGAGAACGAGGGCGTCCCGCCCTACGGTGACGTCTTCGCCGAGTTCGCGTCGGCACTGCCCCGCGCCCACGTCGTCCGCATGCCGGGCCAGGGCCACCTCGCCCACGCACAGTCCCCGGCCGAACTGGCCCGACACATCGGCCAGGCGCTCGGTGCGGCGGGCCGGGACTCGGCGGACGGCGGAGTTCTTCCAGTGCGGTGCGGCACTGGTTCCGTGCAGGTGTGCTGAGCCGGGGTGACTCCCGCGCGACATCCGGCGAGGACGGCAACCAGGAGTGGAGAGTGGCCAGCGTCTCCAGCAGTTGGCCCGCCGCCGTGGCGGACCGCTCCCGTTCCCGTTCACGACGCGCCAGGCGGGCGTTGGGGGTGGTCAGGTCGGTAGGGGGCGGTTCGGTACTGCGTGTTTCATCACGATGGTTGAGGTCAGGCGTTGGACGCCGGGGAGGGTGGTGAGGCGGTCGTCGTAGAGGCGTTGGAACGCTGTGAGGTCGGCGGCGACCACGCGGAGCAGGTAGTCGGGCTCGCCGAAGAGGCGTTGGGCCTGGAGTACGTGGGGGAGGTCGGCCACGGCCTGTTCGAAGGCGGCGACGGTGGCGCCGTTCTCCCAGCGGAGGGTGGCGAAGACCAGGGCCTCGAAGTCCAGGCCGAGCGCGGCCGGGTCGACGACGGCGCGGTAGCCGCGGATGGCGCCGGTGCGTTCGAGGTCGCGCAGGCGGCGGTGGCACGGCGAGACGCTCAGCCCCACCCGGGCGGCCAGGTCGGTCACCGTCAGGCGGCCGTCCCGTTGCAGCTCCGCAAGAATTGTCCGGTCCAGGTCGTCCATGCGGGAGATTCTGCCTCAGCTGGCCGTCTGGTGGGGGAAATTTAGGAACACCTTTGGGCATGGTGCGCCTAGCCTTCTCCTGCACGTCTGAGTTTCTGAACGTCTGACCGGATGATAGGGATGAGGGAATGAGGGGAGAACGGTGGCGGGCCGCGCGCGGCAGGAGCAGGTGAGTCCGGCCGTCGCCGACAGCGCGGGCGGCTACGCGGCGTTCACCGTGCTCCCCGAGGACATGTCCGTTCTCACCGTCGAGTACCAGATCAATCTGCTGGCGCCCGCCACCGGCGATCACGTCGAGGCCGTCGGGACGGTGCTGAAGGCCGGGCGCACCCTGACCGTGTGCCGCCTGGAGGTGTTCGGCGTCCAGGGGGAGCAACGATCGCTCGTCGCCGCCGGGCAGCAGACGCTGATCGCCGTGAAGACGGCCGAACGATGAGACACGCGACGGAGGACGGGGCATGAGGATCTCTCGACGGGCGCAGGGGATCGCGCCGTTCTACGCGCTGGAGTTCGGCAAGCACGCCGCCGCGCTGGAGGCCGCGGGCCACCATGTCGTCAAACTCAGCATCGGGGAACCGGACTTCGGCGCACCCCCCGCCGTGCTGAGCGCCCTGCGGGACGTCACGGACGGCAGGCCGCTGCCCTACACCGCGCCGCTCGGGGTGCCCGCGCTGCGGGAGGCGATCGCCGGGTTCTACCGCACGCAGCACGGCGTGACCGTGGACCCGGCGCGGGTCGTCGTGACCGCCGGGGCGTCGGCCGCGCTGGTGCTGGCCGCCGCCGCGCTGGTCGATCCCGGTGACGAGGTGCTCATCGCGGACCCGTCCTACCCGTGCAACCGGCAGATCGTGGAGAGTTTCGGCGCCCAGGTCACGCTCGTGCCGACCGGCGCGGAGTCCCGGTTCCAGCTGAACGCGGCCTCGGTGCGGGCGAGTTGGTCGGAGCGGACCCGTGGGGTCATGGTCGCCACGCCGTCGAACCCGACCGGTACTTCGGTACCGGGCGACGAGTTGGGCGCGCTGTGCGGCCTCGCCCGTGAGCGCGGCGCCTGGCGGCTCGTCGACGAGATCTATCTCAACCTGAGCGACCACGACGAGCAGGGCAGGCCGCCGCGCAGTGCGCTGTCCCGCGACCCGGACGCCGTCGTCGTCAACAGTTTCTCGAAGTACTTCGGCATGACCGGCTGGCGGCTCGGCTGGTGCGTCGTGCCGGAGGATCTTGTCCCGGTGCTCGAACGCCTCACGCAGAACTACTTCCTGTGCGCGTCGACTCCCGCGCAGTACGCGGCACTTGCCTGCTTCACGCCCGAGTCCCTCGCGGTGTGCGAGGAGCGCCGGGTGGAGTTCGGGCGGCGCCGGGCGCTGGTCCTCGACGGGCTCGCCCGGATCGGGCTGCCGGTGCCGGTGCCGCCGGACGGCGCGTTCTACGTGTACTTCGACGTCGGGGCGACGGGGCTGACGTCCTGGGAGTTCTGCGAACGGGCCCTGCGCGAGGCGCACGTCGCGCTCACCCCGGGCCGGGACTTCGGCACCCGCTCGGCACCGAAGCACGTACGCCTCTCCTACGCGGCCTCCACGGATGAACTCCGGGAGGGGATACGCCGGTTGGGGGCGTTCGTGGGGGGACTGGGCGCGTAGGTCATCGCGGGGGGCGGTCCGCCGACGGTGGTGCGGGCCGGGTGGGATGGCTGCGGGACATCGCCGAACTCTCCGGCCCGTTGGACACGGCACCGGGCCCCTTTCTCGGCGTTGGCCGGGCCTTGGGCGAGGGGAGCAGTTCGGCGGCGCGCGCCCGCACCGGGTCCAGCGAGGCGAAGTCCGTCAGGTGGGCCCGGCCGCCGTCTTCTCCGGGGCTAGAGTTCCGTCATGGAACCCTCGCGGCGACTGCGCGCCGACGCCGCCCGTAACTCCGAGCGGATTCTGCGGGCCGCGCGTGAGGTCTACGCGGAGAACGGGCCCGACGCGATGCTGGAGGACATCGCCCGCCGTGCCGGGGTGGGCATCGCGACGCTGTACCGGCGTTTTCCCAACAAGGAAGCGCTCGTGCGGGCCGCGTTCGAGCAGAGCATGTCGGAGCACCTCTCGCCCGCGATCGAGCGGGCCCTCGCCGACGAGGACACCCGGCAGGGGCTCGACACCCTGCTGAACGCCGCCCTGTCGATGATGGCCCGCGAACGCAACATCCTGGCCGCCGCCGACCTCTCGGGCACCCTCACCGCCGAGGTCGCCGCTCCTTTCCTCGACCCGCTGATGCTCCTCGTCCGCCGGGGACAGCGGTCCGGTGCCCTGCGCGCCGACCTCGTCCCGGACGACGTTCACCGTCTGATGGGCATGCTCATCGGCGTGCTGTGGAGCATCGACCCCGCCGGTGAGGGCTGGCGGCGTTATGTCGCGCTCACGCTGGACGCCCTCTCCCCCGCCGGGGCGAGCCCGTTGCCGCCCGTCACGCCGCTGGCCCACCGCGTCGGGGACGGGGACCGGTACCGGCCCGACCATCCCGCGCGCACCCTCACCGGCACCGGGAGGAACGGCACCCGCACCCGCCGGTGACGTCCTCGGCGGCCCGCACCACCCGGTCCCGTTGATTCCCGTCGTTTGATTTCCCGGGTTGATTCCGGTGGCGACAGCGGGTGGAACGTCAATGTCCTGGCTGCCAGCCTTCCGTCCCAGGGTCATCCGGGTGTACCGGGCAGGCGCCCGCACCTGACGTGCGGTGCACCTCGCTCCCGGCGGCCGGCAACGCGTCTCCCTCGTCCTCGCGGCAGCAGCCGCGGGGCCGTCGGCCGTGGCCGGGCACTTCGGATCTGCCCTTGAGCAGAAGGAAGACTATGAGATCAACAAGGAAGTCCCAGCGTTTCGCGCTGGCACTCATCGGCACGGTCGCCGCCGTCGCGGCGCCGCTGACGGTGAGCGCTCCGGCGTGGGCGGCCCCGGCGCCGGCCACGACCACCGCCACCGTGTCGTCGCTGCCCACCCAGGGGCAGTGGAAGCAGATCGACAAGATCGCCTCGGCGCACTCCGCGCTCGGCGTCGCCGACTCCGGCGCGGTGGTCAGGCTGGCCGCCGACACCTCGGCCGCGGCCCAGGCCAAGGTCGCCGCGCAGCTCCCGGCCGGTGCCAAGACCGTCGTGCGGACCAGCAAGTTCAGTGAGAGCAAGCTGAACCAGATCCAGAAGACGGTCACGGCACGCGACTGGAACAGCGACGCCGACAAGTACGGCGTGGCCACCTCCTACGACCCCGGCACGGACAAGGTCGTCGTCTACACCAACGCCCCGGCCTCCGTCACGAAGTCGCTGACCACGTCCTACCCGGGCGCCCTGGACGTGGAGCAGTCGCGTCTTGAAGCGCAGAACAGCCGGTTCGGTGACGCCCAGCCGTTCTGGGGCGGGGCCGCGCTGGTCGCCAGTGAGAGCAGCGGCGCCTACAAGTGCACCGCCGGTTTCACCGTCAAGGAGCGCGCCACCGGCAACCTCTACATGACGACCGCCGGGCACTGCTACAGCAACCTGACGCACGTCTACAACCGCCGGGCGGACAACAGCGACGGCAACTGGGTCGGGCAGGTCAACCGCCGCAACCAGAGCATCGACACCGAGATGATCTACGCCAGTTCGTCGGTAGCGTACGGCACCGACATCTACACCGGCGGCACCACCTACAGCGAGTCCCACGCCTTCGTGCACGGGACGGAGCAGCCCGAGCTGGGTACGCAGGTGTGTGTGAGCGGCTCCGTGTCGTTCAACCACTGCGGCCACCCGATCTCCAACACCCACTTCAGCATCTGCTACTCGGGGGGCTCGAACTGCATCACGAACGGCCGGGGCTTCCTCTACGACCGGGGCGGCACGTACCCGAGCTACGACAACGGGCAGCTCACCCAGGGTGGTGACTCCGGTGCCCCGATCTACACCGAGGACTACACGCAGTCGGCCGCCTGGATCGTCGGCTCGCACTCGGGCCTCATCTACCAGGGCGAGAACGCCTGCGGCTGCTCCAAGCCGCACATGGTCGGCGTGAACGTGTACAGCATCGTCCAGGCCATGGGCGTCGACGTCATCACCAAGTGACCGTCCGCCGTCCGTAACAGGTGATCGCCCGCGTCCGTGGCAGGCGATCGCCCGGCACCCCTCCGGCGCACGCCTGAACAGCACCGGAACGAGTGCCGAGGTGCCGGTCGTCCCCCCAGGGCGGCCGGCACCCACCCGGACCCCCTCACCTCGCCCGGACCCCCTCACCCCGCCCGAAGGCGCACCCCGACCGTCGCTACCGAAGGCACGCCGCGCCGCCCCAGCCGCCCACCGGGCGGTGCCGCACCTCTGGAGTCACCATGCCCCACCCCCGCACCCGCACCGCCGCGCCGTCGGTCCCCATGGACCAGGGCGACGCCCAGGGACGTCACGCGGGCGTCCGGATCGGCCGCTGGCTGGCCGCCGGCGTCCCCTGGTTCGCCCCGTTCGTCGCGATCTCCGCGGTGATGAACGTCCTCGCCCTCGCCCTCGGCGGCCCGGACATCACCGACACCGCCGACCAGGTCCTGGGCGCCGGGGACTGGAGCCAGCCGCACACCTGGGCCGCGTTGCTGCTCAAGATCGGCTCCAGCGGGCTCGGTTTCCTGCCCGTGGGCGTGGCCGGATATCTGGCCTACGGCATCGCGGGGCGCCCGGGGTTGATCCCGGGTCTGCTGGGCGGCATGGCCGCGATGGGCGTCCAGGGCGGCGTCCTGGTCCCGCTGGCCGCCGGTCTCATCGCCGGCGGCGTCACCGTCGCCCTCCAGCGCATACCGTTCCCGGCGACACTCCGTGACCCCGCCGCGAACGTGCTGCTCCCCCTGCTCGCCGCCCTGATCACCTCGCTCGCGGCCTTCGTCGCCGCCCAGTTGGTGCTCGGCCCGCTGGCCGCCTGGCTGCACCAGAAGATGGCCTTCCTCGAATTCCAGAACACCGCCCTGCTCGGCATGTTCCTCGGGCTGATGGTCTGCTGCGACCTCGGCGGCGCGATCAGCCGGACGGCGGTCGCCTTCGCCACGGTCGGCGTGAGCGGGTACGACGCCTCGAAGTTCAGCCCGATCGACATCACCATCATGGCCGCGGTGATGGCCGCCGGAATGGTCCCGCCGCTCGGCATGACCCTGGCCACGCTGGTGCGCCGCACCGTCTTCTCCGACGCCGAACGGGCCTACGGCAAGGTCTCCTGGCTGTTCGGCGCGGCTTCGCTGCCCCAGGGCGCGGTGCCGTTCGCGCTGTCCGACCCGTTGCGGGTGATCCCGGCGGGCATGGCGGGCGGGGCGGTCAGCGGCGCCCTCGTCATGACGTTCGGCAGCACGTTCACCGTTCCCTACGGCGGTCTGCTGGCCGTCGGCGATCTGGGCAGGCCGCTGCTGTTCGGGGTCGCCGTGATCGCCGGTGCGCTGGTCACCGCGGCGGTCGCGGTGGGCCTGAAGAGCCTGCGCAGCCCGGTGCCCCTCGCGCCGCCCGCCGCCACCCGCCCGGTGCCGCCCCGCGCCCGGAACGGCCGCAAGGCGTCGGCCACCGCCTGACCCCGTCCCCACGTCAGCCGGAAAGGTCCGGCCGCCCGGGCGCCAGGTGCCCCGAGCGGCCGGACCTTTCGTCATGCCGGTGCTGAACGGCCGTTGCCCCGAAGGCTGTTGAGCGGTCTTCCGCTCGCCTTCCGTCCGGGCCTCCGGCCGCGAGCGCCTGCTACCGGTTGCCGGTCACTGGTCAGGTGCTGCCGGTGACCGGCTGCCGGTCAGGTGTGCCGACCACTGGTCAGCGGTTCGTCCACAGATGCCAGAAGACGTCGCCCTCCGCGCACTGGTACTGGTCCCAGTGGCCGCGCTCGACGCCCTGGCGGCCGGCGTTGTCGCAGTTCGCCCACGTCCAGTACCAGGTGCGGTAGACGGGCAGGTTGGCGGCGGGGGCGGCGGCCACCGTGTGGGTGGTGGCGGGGGCGGCTGCCGCCGAGGAGACCCCGACTCCGAGCGGTGCCACCAGGGCGGCTCCCGCCAGGAGGAGGGTGGCCAGGGACTTCGCGTTCTTCATCTGCGTTTCTCCCGTTGGTCGTGGCCGTGGTCCGTCAGCCGTGGGCTGGCGTTCGTCGGCCGGTGTCGTGTGTCCGGCGGCCGGTCGGACCGGCTGCCGACTCCAGGAATACCGGCTCCGCGTTGTTCACGATCGGGGCGCTGACGTGGACAGACGGATGCTGAACAACGCGTGCTCGCGGGGTGCCGTTCTCCCCGGTCAGCAGGGTGGCCGGTACGGCAGTCCCGGCACGAACCGGCGGGCCGCGGCCGGGGAGAGGCCCGGGTGGCCCGTCGTCCGGCAGATCCGTTCGGCGACCCGGTCCGCGTCGAGGTCCCACACCAACGCCGTCGCGTCCTCGGCCGCCGTCACCAGGGTGTGGCCGTCGGGGGCGAAGGCGAGCGCGTCGACGGGTTTGGTGTGCCCGGTGAGGACCGCCAGTTCGGTGGGGTGGCGGGGGTCGGCCAGGTTCCACAGGCGAACCGGGCGGTCGGGGCTCGCGGTCGCCAGGGTCCGGCCGTCCGGGCTGAACGCGAGGGCGCGGACGGCGTCGGTGTAACCGCCCGGGGCGGCGAGTTGGACGGGGGCGGTGGGGTCGGTGACGTCCCACAGGCGCACCGTGCGGTCGTAGCCGGTGGTCGCCAGGAGGTGGCCCCGGGGGCTGAACGCCACCGCCTTGACGCCGTGGTGATGCGCGGTCAGCGTGGCGAGAGGGCGCGGTGCGGTCGGCCGTGCGGTGTCCCACAACCGCACGGTGTGGTCCGCGCCGCCGGTGGCGAGCACCCGGCCGTCGGCGCTGAACGCGACCGATTCGACCGGCCCGTCGTGGCCCGCGACGGTGGCGACGGCGTGCGGGTGGGCGGGATCGGCGGTGTCCCACAACCGCACGGTCGTTCCCCCGGCGGCGAGCAGGGTGCCCTTCGGCTGGAAAGCGACGGTGTGGACGGCGCCGGGATGATCGGCGAGCCGGGCGAGGAGGCGTGGGGTGCCCCCTCGTGCGGTGTCCCAGAGGCGCACCGTGCGGTCGAGGCTCGCCGACGCGAGCGTGTGGCCGTCGGGTGCGAAGGCGACGGCCTTGACGGCGGCGGTGTGCCCGGTCAGGAGGGAGCGCGGCGCGGGCCGGTAGGGGTCGGTGGTGTCCCACAGCCGGACGGTGCTGTCGTCACCGCCGGTCGCGACGGTGTGCCCGTCCGGGCTGAACGCCACGCCGTGCAGCGAGTTGGTGTGCCCGAGCAGCACCGGGCCGGGCAACTCCCACAGGCGGGCGGTGAGATCGATGTCGCCCGAACTGGCGAGTGTGTGCCCGCCGGGGCCGAACGCGAGCGAAGTGACGCCGCCGGTATGGCCGTTGAGGACGGTCAGGGGGCGGGCGTGGGTCCGGTCGGTGAGGTCCCACAGGCGGACCCGGGTGTCCGACGCACCGCTGGCGAGGGTCCGTCCGTCGGGGCTGAAGTCGAGGGCGAGAACGGTGTCCGTGTGCCCGGTGAGCTTCGCCGGTGGACGCGGGGCACCGGGCCCTTTGGCGTCCCAGAGACGCACGGCCTGGTCGTTCCCGGCCGAGGCGAGGGTCCGGCCGTCCGGGGAGAGGGCGAGCACGCGGACCGGGAGGGTGGTGACGGGGGTGCGGGTGACGGGTGTCGACGGTGTCGACGGGGCGGGCGGTGCGGCGGCGGTGCCCGGTGCTGTCCCGGCCGCGCTGGGGCGCGGGGCGTCGCAGGGTTCCCGTTCCCCGCCGCCGGGTGCCGGGATCGGGTCGGCCAGGGTCCACAGGGCGATGCCGTGGGTGCCGCCGACGGCGAGGATGTGGCCGTCGGGGGTGAAGGCGAGGGAGTCGGGCCGTTCCGCCTCCCCCGTCAGGACGCCGGCCGGTGTGACGGCGGGCGTCGCCCGGCACCGGCGGGCCGCGTGCCACAGCCGGACGGCGTGATCGCCGCGGGCGGTGGCGAGGGTGCGGCTGTCCGGCGCGAACACGACCGTCGGACCCGTGCCCTTGAGCACGGCCGGGGCGTCGACCCGGGACGGCGTGGCGACGTCCCACACCCGGGCCCGCCCGTCCGCCCCCGCCGCCGCGAGCAACCGCCCGTCGGGGCTGAACCTCATCGACCGCACCTCGCCGGGCCGCCCGGCGAGCGTGGCCAGGGGGCGGGGCCGGTGCGGTGCGGTGACGTCCCACAGGTGGACGGCGTGGCCGCGTACGGCGGTGGCCAGGACGTGCCCGTCGGGGCGGAGCGCGACGCGGTCGAGGCGGTCGCTTCCGGCCAGCCGGGTCGCGTACGGCGTGGCGTACCCGCTCAGCAGCGCGCCTCGGGCCGCGACGGTGGGGTGCAACCGGTAGGCGCTCAGGGCGAGTTGGAGCGCGGCTGCGGGATCGGTCGGCCGCAGGGCGGCGGCCTGTTCCGCGATGCGCTGCGAAACGGCGGTGTCGCGCTCGTCGGCCGCCCGGTGCTGGGCCAGCACGGCGAACCCGGTCGCCGTCGCCGTACAGAGCAGCAGGAACGCGAGCAGCCACGTGAGCTGACGCAGCCTCCGGGTCCCCCGTAGCGCGGCCCGCTCCTCAGCGGCCCGCGCGGCGAGGCTCGCGTGCAGGAAGGCGCGTTCGCGAGCGCTGAGGGTCGCGGCGGGGGGCGGGGTGGTGCGCCGTCGGCGGGAGAGGGACCCTGCGCGGGACGGTTTGGCGTTCGTCCGGTCGTCGCGTGCACCGGCGTCCGACGAGGCACCGCGCTCCTGGTCGCCCTCCCCCTCCCGGTCCCCCGCCGCCCTCGCGCGCCGGGCGCCGCCGTGTTGTCCCGCTGCCCACTGGTGGGCGGATGCCAGTCGGATGCCTCGGTAGAGGGCGCCGGGGTCGCGGCGGACCGACTCCCAGGCGTGGGCCGCTTCCGTGAGGGCGCGGTGGATGCGTTGGCCCTCGCGGTCGTCGAGGAGCCAGCCGCGCAGCCGGGGCCAGCAGCGGATCAGGACCTCGTGGGTGATCTCGATGCTGGTGCGGTCGAGGGTGACCAGGCGTTCGCGTGCGAGGCGTTCGAGGACGAGGGCGGTGTCGGCGGCGTGCGCGTCGCGCTGGTCGGGCGGCACCGCGAGGGCGGAGCCGGCCGGTGCCGACACGGTGTCGGGGCAGGGGGCCAGTTCGGCGCGGGTGATGCGGCGTTTGGTGTCCTCGGCGCCTTCGCCCAGCGCGGTCAGCCGCAGCAACAGGGCCCGGGCCGCCTCCTGTTGGCGCGGAGACAGGTCGGCGTACAGGGTCTCGGCCGTGTGGGCCAGCGCGCCGTCGATCCCGCCGGTGGCGTGGTAACCGGCCAGGGTCAGTGTCGTCCCGCGACGGCGGCGCCAGGTCTCCAGCAGGGCGTGCGAGAGCATCGGGAGGACCGCGGCCTGGCCCTGTGTCTGGCTGACGAGTTCCGCCACGAGCGCGCCCTCGACCTGGTAACCGGCGTCCACGGCGGGCCGGGTGATGGCCCGGCGCAGTTCGTCGGTGGTCATGGGGCCGACCGGGAGCTGGGCGTCGCTCATCGCACGGGCCAGTCCGGCGTGGGCGGTGCAGTGGGCGTAGAAGTCGGCACGGACGCCGACGACGACCCGGCACCGGCTGTTCTCGGCACCCGCCGCCGTGACGAGCGCGTCGATGAACCGGGCGCGTTCGGCGGGATCGTGGCAGAGCGTGAAAAGTTCCTCGAACTGGTCGACCACCAGCAGCGCTTCCGCCTCGTCCGGCTGGCCGGCGAGGGCGTGGCGGACCGCGCGGTGCAGGGCGCGGGGCGAGTCCGCCAGGTCCCGCGCGAGGGCGCCGGGTGACCGTCCGGCCGCCTCGGCGCAGGCGATCGCCGCCTCCTCCAGCGGGCTGGGCCCGGGCGTGAACATCACCGTCGGCCACTGCGGGTACGCGCGCCGCCAGTGCGGGACGACCCCGGCGCGCAGCAACGACGACTTGCCCGCGCCCGACGCCCCGACCACGGTGACGAACCTGCTGTCCCGCAGCCGTTGCGCCACCTCCTCGATCAGCCGCTCCCGCCCGAAGAACCGGTCCGCGTCCTCGGCCCGGAACTCCGCGAGCCCCACGTAGGGAACGGCGTCCCCGGCGGCCCCCTCGGGTCCGGCCGCCGGTCCGGTCTCCCGCGCGTGCTCCGCCGCCAGGGCGTGCCAGTGCCGCTCCCACTCGACGCGGTCGGCCCCGCAGGCCGTGGCATAGGCGAGCGTCACCGCCAGGCTGGGCAGCTTGGTCCCGGCCGCGGCCGAGGAGAGCGCGGCGACCGAGTAGTGGGAGATCCGGGCCAGTTCCCGATAGGTCGGGCCGCCCGCCTTCTGCCGCAACGCCCGTAACTCCGCCGCCAGCCGCAACGGCACCCCGTCCCCCGCCGCCAGCGGGCGTTCCCCTCGCGCCACCGTGGCCCCCTTCCCCCGTGGTCCTGCACCCGAGGCTCGCACACGGCCCGCCCCGAGGCCCAACACCCCCGCTCACCCGCACGGCAGGACACCCCGGCCCAGGGCGCCGCTCTCGCCTCACCCCTCGGCGCACACCTTCCGGTAGGGCACGTCCGGCAGGTACGTGTCCCATTGGGTTCTGGTCAGTTCGGCGTGGTTCGTGCGGGCGCAGATCAGGGGGACCGCTCGGGTCGGGGCGATCGTGTAGTGCTGGACGGGGACGTGGAGGGTGGAGACCTCCAGGGTGGTGTTGTCGGGGGTGAAGGCGACGGAGAGGATCGGGTCGCCGGGCGTGGGCAGGGGATCACCGAGAGGCTGGCGGGTGGTGGTGTCCCAGAGTTGGAGGGTGCCCGCGTCGCCGCCGACGGCGAGGGTGCGGCCGTCGGGGCTGAGCGCGAGGGCGCTGACCGACTCGGGGTAGTCACCGATCGGGGCGGGGAAGACGTTGCGCAGGACGCCCTCGCGGTGGCGGACCGTGCCGTCCCAGAGGGTGACGCGGCCGTTCTGGTCACCGGCCGCGAGGCGGGAGCCGTCGGGGGCGAACGCGAGGGCGCCGATGCCGCTGCCCTGGGCGAGGTCGGCCGCCGCCGCGGCCCCGGTCGGCAGGGTGACGGCGCGGTCGTCACCGATGAGGAGCCGCCCGTCGGGGCGCAGCGCCAGATGCGCGCCCGAGGTCGGGAACGTCCGGGTCCGCCGGTGGCGCCGGGTGTCCCAGACCTCCGCCCGCAGGTCCCCGAGGACGGGCGCGCGGACGGCGTAGAGGGTGCGGGCGCCGGGGCCGAGAGCCAGGCTGACGACGGCGCCCTGGGCGGACGGTGTCGCGAGGTCGAGGGTGGTGCGCTTACGGCTCCGGGTCAGGTCCCAGAGGGTGAAGGGCTGCGCGGCGGCGTCCCGGCCGGGGGCGGAGACGCCGTAGGCGAGGGTGGCGCCGTCGGGGCTGAACGCCAGCAGGGCCAGGGCGCTCGCCGGGTCGACCGGGGTGGCGGGGGCGCGGGAGACCGGCATCGGCGGGGCGGGCAGGGTGCGCAGGACGCGCCCGGTGCCGGTGTCGCGGAGCTGGAAACGGTAGGCGGCGCCGGTGCGTTCGGCGGTGGCGAGGGTGCGGCCGTCGGGGCTGAGCAGCACCTGGTCCGGGGTGTGGTCGGACCAGTCGGGGGTGGTGGCCGCCGTGAGGTCGAGGGTGCGGGCGGTGCCGCCGTCGAGGTAGCGCAGCAGGGGCCGGGCGGGGTCCCAGGCGAGGCTGCCGGGGGCGGGGACCTGGTTGTTGAGGGCGTAGCGGAAGACGGGGGCGTCCGGGTCGGACAGGCGCCGCACCTGGATCTCGCTGTCGCCGACCGTGGCCAGGAAGGCGCCGTCCGCGCTGAACGCGGCGGAGTCCACGTCCGAGGCGTCGAAGGAGGCGACCTGGTGTCCGGTCGCGGTGTCCCAGACGCGGACCCCGCCGCTGGTCACGGCGGCGAACCGGGTGCCGCCGCTGAACGTCAGCAGGGACCGGTCGTCGTCGTGGCAGCGGACCCCGGAGGTCGTCCAAGCGCCGGTCAGGGTGTGGTGGGTGGTGAGGTCCCGGACCTCGGGGGCGTGCCCGGAGGGGCAGACGGCGGCCAGTCGCCCGCCCTCACCGACGGCGACGTCGGCCGCGCTGGGCGCCTCGGTGCTGAGGAGGACCCGGCCGCCCTCGGTGGACCGCAGCCGGACCTGGTCGTCGTTGGCGCCGCTCTCCAGGTAGGTGTGGGTGTCGGTGCCGAAGTCCACGGTGTCGACGAGGGCACCGGACGGGTTCCCGGCCCACTTCCCGGTGGCCGTGTCCCAGAGTCTGAGGCGGCCGGTGTCGGCGGCGCCGGGGTCGTTCTGGCTGTAGAGGGCGAGGAGCCGGCCGTCGGGGGAGGCGGAGGCGACGCGTCCGGCGGGCAGCCGGCCGGAGCTGATCCGGTGGTGGGTGGCGACGTTCCAGGTCCGCCAGGTGCGGCCGTCGACGCTGAGCAGGGTGCGGCCCGCGTCGATGAGGAACCGGGCCGGGCTGTCGCCGGGCGCCGGGTCGGTGAAGCTGTCCGTCTCCGGCTGGGCGAGGGCGCCGAGCAGGGCCCGGCGGGTCTCGGGGAGTTCGGAGACCCGCCAGGCGGCGACGCCGAGGAGCTGGGCGGTGCGCGGGTCGGTGGTGCGCAGGGCGTCGGCGACCTCGGCGACCCGGCGGGCCGCGTCGTCGGTGCTCTTGCGGCGGCTCTCCTGGTGCTGGTCCCAGGCGACGACCCCGGCGACCAGCGCCACCACCAGGACGGCGGAGAGGGTCGATATCAGGGTGCGGGCCCGGCGGGCGGCCTGCGCGGTGGCCCGGTGCTCGGCGTCCCGCGCGGCGAACGCGGCCAGCAGGAACGCCCGTTCGGGGTCGGTCAGCGCGGGGTCGTCGGCGTAGCCGGGGAAGAGGTCCTCGGCGCGGCTGAGGCGGGCGCCCCGGTACAGGGCGCCGGGGTCGCGGTCGTGCTCCAGCCAGACGCGGGCGCCCTCGGTCAGCCGCCGGTGGTGCCGCAGCCGTTCGCGGTCCTCCTCGATCCACTCGCGCAGCCGGGGCCAGCAGGTGATCAGCGCCTCGTGGGCGAGATGGACGCCCTCCTCGTCGACGGTGAGCAGGCGGGCCCGGGTCAGGACGTCGAGGACCACCGGGACCGAGGGGTCGGCCCAGTCGTCGCGTTCGGCGCGGGTCAGCGGGCGCCGGGTGTCGGGGGCGCCCTGGCCGGGCTCGACCATCCGCAGCAGGAGCAGCCGGGCCGCGTGCGCCTCGGCGCCGGTCAGTGTGGCGTAGGCCTCCTCGGCGGTGGCCGCGATCGCGCCGCGCACCCCGCCGGCCGCCTCGTACGCGGCCAGCGTCAGCATCCGGCTGCGGCGTCTGCGCCAGGTCTCCAGGAGGGCGTGCGAGAGCATCGGCAGGCCGCCGGGCTCGTCGAGGACCTCGTCGACGATCCGCGCGGTCAGTTCGCGTTCGACGATGAGTCCGGCGGCCTGGGCGGGTTTGATGACGACGTCGCGCAGTTCCTCGGCGCTCAGCGGGCCGACCAGCATCCCGGCGCCGTACAGGGCCTGGGCCAGTTCGCGGTGTTCGGCGCAGCGGGCGTAGAAGTCGGCGCGGACGGCGATGAGGACCTTGAGGCGGCTCGCGGGGTCACGGGCGGCGAGCAGCAGGTCGATGAAGCGGGCGCGTTCCTTGGGGTCCCGGCAGAGCGTGAAGACCTCCTCGAACTGGTCGACGACGACATAGCAGTCCGGGTCGCCGTCGGCCGGTGCCAGCAGATGCCCGTACGTCTCGACGGGGCGGGCGCCCGGCGTGAGCACCCGCAGCACGGTGGGCCGGTGGCGGCGCGCGATCTCCTCCTGGAGGCGCGGTATGAGCCCGGCGCGCAGCAACGACGACTTGCCGCTCCCGGACGCCCCGAACACCACGGCGAAACGGTGGCCGCAGACCAGTTCGCAGAGTTCGTCGACGAGCCGGTCCCGGCCGAAGAACAGCTCCCGGTCCCCCGGCTCGAACCGCGCGAGTCCCCGGTAGGGCGGTGTCTCGTCGGCGTCGTCGCGTGGTTTCCCGGCGACCTCGGCCTCGGCCTCCCGCCAGCGCGGCGCCCACTCCGCCGGGTCGGCCCCGCAGGCGCGCACGTACGCCTGGAGCACGGCGAGGGACGGCAGCCGTTCCCCGCTGGCCGCCTTGGACAACGTTGCCGGAGTGAACCCCGCCGCGTCGGCCATCGTGCGGTAGGTGAGTCCGGCGGCCTGGCGCAGCTCGCGCAGGTCATGGGCGAGCCGCTGCACGGGCCCCGCCTCCCGGTCCACCGGTCTTTCAGGGCGCCCCACGTGCCCACCCACTTCCGTACAACTTCCGCACAGCGGATGAAACAGATGTTCAACGGCGATCAACATACGTTCCACGCCGATCGGACGTCACGTGGTTCCCGGCGGATTGTGGCCGTGATGACCGTCACGGGGGCTGCGGCGGGGGTGGGCGGGCCGGGGTCCGACGGAATTGAATTCGCTGATGGAAAGGGCGTGAGCAACAACGTCCGGGTCGCCACCGTGGGGTCTGTCGGGCCGGAACCGGCCCCACTCACCGGAGGAGACCACGCCATGCCCCACGCACACCTCGCGGCGGTCGACCGCCGCCCGACCGGGCCCCGGACACCACGGCCGACGAGCCCGTTCCGCTTCGTCCTGCATCTGCTGCTGGTGGCGCTGGCCGCCACCGGCGCCCTGGTGACCACCGCCGGGTCCGCCGCCGCCCAGGACGAGCCGCCCGCCGCGCTGAGCCAGGCCAGTGTGCCGGGCGTGATGTACCGCGGCGACTCCCGCAACCCCAACGACATCTTCACCAACGGCTTCACCTCCCGGGGCACGAACTACGACCTCGTCGCCCATGTCCGCGGTGACCGCGCGTTGCAGAGCGGCTACATCTCCACGACCGGCACCGTGAGCGTGGCGGACCAGTTCGCGCGCAGCCAGGGCATGCAGAACCTGGCCGCCGCCGCGAGTCAGCCGCGCTGCCAGGGGGCGGGCTGGTCGATCGGTCAGTCGCTGCCGGTCATCGGCTGGCTGGTGACGTCGAGCTGCGAGCACTCGGTGTTCACCGCGCGGACGTTCGTGTACACGATCAACCCGCAGTTCACGAACCTCATGCTGCATGTGCCGGACCAGTTGCGCGGCAACCCGGATCTGCACCGGCACTACGCGAGCCAGGACGAGTGGGCGTTCTTCCACCGGATTCCGCCGCAGGCCATCACCGGCGTCCACATCTACGAGATGCAGGGCCGCGCGGTCGGCACCACCCTCCAGCCGCAGAGCATCACCTTCCGCCACGACCGCTGGGTGGCGAACCCGAACTACGACCGCAACTACCGCTACAACCCGGTCTCGGACCCGTCGGCGCACTTCAGCCTGGACACGTCGCTGAACATCCCCGAGATCCAGGCGAACCCCGGCGCGAACCGCGGGTGCAGCGCGATCGAGCGCTGCCGGGGCGGCAGCGGCGGATGAGTCGTTAGACCCCACGCGGGGCCCCTGGCCGCACCCCGGCCGGGGGCCCCGCCGTCCGTCCCGGGCCTGCCGGCCACCCGCACCCCTCGGAGCCTGCCATCAGCACCGCATCCCTTCTCCGCCCCCGCACCACCCTGCCCGCGCCGGGCGACACCGGCCTGTGGTGCCGCCGCGCCGGGCGGCTCGCCGTCGCCGCTCTGCCGGTTCTGCTCTCCCTCACGCTCGGCCTGTGGGGGGTGCGGCGGGAGGGGAGCCTGTGGCGGGACGAGGCCGTCACCTACGACATGGCCCACCGCACGCTCGGGCAGCTGCGGGCGACGGTGGTCCATGTCGACCTGGTCCACACGGTCTACTACCTGCTGATGCACGGCCTCTTCGACCTCTTCGGCGCCGTGCATCCGCTCCTGGTGCTGCGGCTGCCGTCGGTCGCGGCGGCGGCCGTCGCCACCGCGCTCGTCGCCGCGCTCGGCAGACGGCTGGCCGGGCGGCGGGCGGGCGGGCTCGCCGGGTGCCTGTTCGCGGTGGTGCCGCAGGTGCAGCGCTTCGCGCAGGAGGGCCGCTCGTACGCCCTGGTCACCGCGTGCGTGGTGGGGGCGACGTATCTCCTGGTGCGCGCGCTGCGGTCCGGTTCCCGGGCAACGTGGGCCGGGTACGCGGCGCTGATGCTGACGGCGGCGTTGCTGCACGAGTTCGCGATCCTGGCGCTCACCGCGCATGCCTGTGCGGTGCCCCGGCTCGCGCGCCGACGCTGGCTCGTGGCGGCGGCCGTGCCGGTCGTCGGGGTCGCCCCGCTGGCGCTGCTCAGCACCGGGCAGTCGGCGCAGGTGTCCTGGATCGACTGGGACGTCACCGGGCTGACCTGGTACGCGGCCGCGGGCACGGTGGCCGTGCTCTGCGCCCGGCTGCTGCTGCGGCCGGTCGCCACGGCCTCCCACGACGCCGCCGCCCGGCTCGACGGCGACGCCCGGGTGATCCAACTGGTCCGGGTCGCGCTGCCGTTGGCCATCCTGCCCGGCGCGATCCTGCTGCTGGCCTCGCTGGTCCAGCCGCTCTTCGTCGACCGCTACCTCCTCTACAGCACGGCGGGCCAGGCCCTGCTGGCGGGCGCGGCGCTCGCACGGGCGTCCCGCGCGCTGCTGCGCAGGGGCCGCGGGCCCCGGTCGGCCGTCATCGCCGCGCTCGTCCTCGCCGTGCTCGCCGTCCCCACGTACTCGGTCCCTCTCCGGAAGCCGAACGGCCGTGGCGACGACGTCACCGCCATCGCCGGGGCGGTGCGGCGGCTGAAGGCTCCGGGTGAGGGCGTCCTCTACGAACCGTCCCGGCGCCGGGTGTGGTCGCTGACCAGTCCCGCGAGCTTCTCCGGCCTGCGTGACCTCGCGCTCGCCCAGGCCCCGGACCGCTCCGGCTGGCTGTACGGCACCGAGGTCCCGGCGGCCGTTCTGCACGCGCGGCTGCTGCGGGAGCGACGCGTGATCGTGTTGCGCGACCCGGCGGGTGAGCCGCTGGATGTCACCCCGGCGGAGGTGACGAAACGGCTGCTGCTCGCCGAGGCGTTCCAGGAGTGCCGCACGCTGTATCCGCACGGGGCACGGGTGTCGGTGTACGCCCGCGGGGGACACTGCTGAGGGCACGGAGCGCGGGGGCCTCGCCCTCAATCGCCGGCCGGGCTGATTCCGGGCGAGCCTGCGCCCCCAGGGCACCCAAGAAACCCGGGGGCTACGCCCCCAAACCCCCATCGGCCTGAACGGCCTCGTCCTCAAACGCCGGACGGGCTGATTTTGGGCTGGCCTGCGCCACCTCGGCGCCGAAGAGACCTGGGGGCGCTGCCCCCAAACCCCCATTCGGCCTGAACGGCCTCGTCCTCAAACGCCGGACGGGCTGGATGATGCGCCCTGCGTCACAAAGCTGACGAACTGACGGGCTGACGGGCTGACGGGCTGACGGGCTGACGGGCTGACGGGCTGACGGGCTGACGGGCTGACGGGCTGACGGGCTGACGGGCTGACGGCACAAAAAAACGCCGCTCACGTCAACCCACCCAGGGGCGCGGGGCTGTATCAATATGCGGCTCCGCCGCGCAGGCGCGACCAGCCACGAAGGCTAACGCCCACCACTCAAGTAACCGAGACCGACGGACAGACCGACGGCACCAAAAAACTTCGCTCACCTCAACCCACCAGGGGCGCGGGGAACTGCGCGACCAGCCACGGCGGCGCCGCACCCGCCAACGCAGCTGAGGCCCCACGGCTGACGCCCACTGCTCAAGTGACCGAGACGGGCGGGCGGGTGGGTAAAAGGGGGCCCCGCCGAGGGGCCGGGGTGCAGGCGGGCCACCTCGACTGGGCGTACACCGCCGTGGAGCGGCAACTCGCCGCCGCCGCCCGGGCCAGCGACCCCCTGCTGGAGGGGATGGCCGTCAGCACCCTCTCATGGGTACTGCTCCGCCAGGGCCGCTGGGAACAGGCGCAGGACATCGCCGTACGCAAGGCGCAGGACCTGGAACCGGGATTCATGAAGGCCACCGGCCCCCAACTCGCCGTGTACGGAAACCTCCTCACCTCGGCAGCCACACCGGCCGCGCGCCGGGACGCACACGACGACGCGATGACGCTGCTGCAAGCGGCCGAGGCGGCAGCCGTTCGCTCGGGCCCGGTCCACTCCTACGGCACCGCGTTCTCCGTGGTCGACGTGCGCACCCAGAAGGTGAACATCTCGCTCGCCGGAACCGCGCCCCGGCCCGACAGGGCACTGGAGTTCGCGGGCGACATCCGCCTGGAGTCCATCAGCCGGCCGGTCCACTCAGCCGCCCACCGGGTCGACGTGGCGCAGGCGCGGTACCAGACGGGCGACAGCGACGGCGCCCTCGCGACCCTGCTGGAGGTCGAGGCCGAACAGCCGGAGTGGATCAAATTCCAGGCGGACGCGGTGGCCACGGTAGGGGAAATGCTGGAGACCGAACGCCGCCGCAACACCCCCCTGCGGGCAATCGCGACCCGACTGGGAGTCGAACCCGCCCTCTAGGACACGCCCCTGGGCTGCGACGGATCGCCACTCCCAACGACGGCCCGCACCCGTGCAGGCCCCGGACAGCGCGGCAGGCGATGACCGCCCCCAAGGGGACAACCACCGCCTGCCCGAACGGACTTGACTCCGGCGCTCAGACCCCGCCGAACACCCCACCCTTGACGCCGGTCACGAACGACGCGAACGCGGTCGAGGGGACGCCCAGCACCGGACCGGCCGGGTTCTTGCTGTCCCGTACCGGCACGACGCCCTGCGGGGCAACGAGGTTGAAGGCGACCTCGACGCAAACGCCGCCGTTGTCGCTGTACGAGGACTTGAACCAACTCGGGGTTTCCATCAACGCGGGCTGCCCTTCCGTCAGTTGAACTCGCCGGACTTGACCCCGCTCACGAACGACGTGAACGCGGAGGTGGGGAGGTTCAGGACCGGACCGGTCCGGGACTTGCTGTCCCGGACCGGCACGATGCCGTGCGAGGTGGAGAGGTTGGCGGCGACCTCGATGCACTCGCCGCCGTTGGAGCTGTACGAGGACGTGAACCAGCACGGAGATTCAGTCAACACAGCTTGCCCTTCGGTTAGTTGAACTCTCCGGCCTTCACGCCGGTCACGAAGGACGCGAACGCGTCGGCCTTGAGGCCGAGGACCGCGCCGGTCAGGTTCTTGCTGTCGCGGACGGGGACGATGCCGTGCGAGGCGGCGAGGTTGGCGGCGACCTCAATGCACTGGCCGCCGTTGTTGCTGTAGGAGGACGTGAACCAGCGGGGGGTTTCGGTCGTCACGGGGTGCCCTTTCGTAACTTCTGGATCATGGCCACCGATGCAGCCTGCGACAGCGCCTCGGTTTGGAGTTGATGGTAGGCCGTCAGTATGGGCAGCACAAAGGAGGTATCACGGTCCAGATGGCCCCGATGAGTGGACTCCGCGTACGACATGAGCGACCGGTCTGGCATGGTCAGCATCGTCACCGGCATGTCGAACGAACGGCTGGCTCCCATGTCGAACGGGGCAATCTGGAGAACGGTGTTCGGCCGCCCGGCGAACTCCTCTAGATACGCCAACTGCCCCTCCATGACTGCCGGTTCGCCGATAGGGCGACAGATGCAACTCTCGTCCAGCACCACGAAGAACAGGGGCGAAGACCTGCGGTCGAGCGCGGCTTGCCGCTTCGCGACGGTCTTGATCCGCTCTTCCGCCTGCTCGACGGTGATCGCTCCTCGCTTGATAGCGCTGTCCGCCAGCACCAACGCGTACTCGGGTGTCTGAAGCAGTCCGGGGATGATCCCGATCTCGAACAGTCGGATCTCTGTTGCCCGGCCCTCGAAGGCTACGTACTCGGGGAAGCCCTCCAAGAGGCTGCCGTTCCGCATCTCTCCGAAGCCACGTTCGAAAGATTCCGCTGCCCCGGTGAGTCCGAAGGCGGTGTCCAGACTGCGCGAGAAACGCAAAGTTGGAAACTTGCGACCAGTTTCTACGGCCGAAATATGCGTGCTGGAATATGCCATCTGCTCGGACAGTTCGTCTTGCGTCCACCCGCGTGCCTCGCGGAAGCTGCGCACTCGCGCCCCGAACGCAGCTTGCGGGCTCTTCTCCGGGTCCAACTCCTTGCGATTCAAGGGTGCGTAACCATCCTTTCTTTCCTCACAAGCAGGTTGATCGGGTTACGACTCTAGGCCAATCTGTGGCCTCCCGGTAGTGGAATGACTACGGAGAGGAGCGACTCATGTCCAAGGACACCGCCCCGTCCCTCGGAACCCTGTTGGTCGACGCTCACGACAAGGTGGGTGAGTTCCGGGCCGCGTTGTCCGGCCGTTGGTACCTGCGTCCCGTGAGTGGCGGTACCGAGTGGGACGTCGACCCCCGCGACGTCTCGCCGGCCAGCCCCGAACAGCGCCTGCGTGCCGAACTCGCCCGCGCCAACGCCCAGAGCCGCACGAACGCCTACTGCAAGCGCGACCCGAAATGACCACCCGCCCCCGGCTGAACTTCCGCCTCCCGCGCTGGTTACGCCCCCGGCGGCGCCGCCGTTCCGCCTGGCCGAACACCCTCCACCACTCCCGCCGCACCGGCCTTCCCCCGGAGCCGTCGAGCTACCGGGCCGAGGTCCGCGCCGAGTGGTCCGCCCCCGGCACCGGCGAACCCACCTGGCTCGTCCTCGGGACGTTCCAGTCCATCTCCCCGAAGCTGATACTGCGCTGGCTCGCCGGAGAGGCGGTGCGGGTCGCGGACCGGCTCGCCCCCCGGCCCACCGGCACCCCGTGGGTGTCCCCGCTGATGCACGCCTTCCGTGTGCCCGACCCCGGCTGTTCCGGCGAACTCCGCGCATGGGCCGCCGACACCGACGAACTGCACGCCGCCCGCACCCACATCAAACGCGGCTACCCGCTCTACGTGACCTTCACGGACGACGACGACTGCACCTACACCCTCACGGTGTGGCCCGTGAACTCCCTTGCCCCGCACGACAGTTACCCGCCCGCTGCGATGCCGTTGCCGGTGTGGCATCGGGTCGGCGGGCTCGCCCACCCCCTCTACGTCCTCGCACCGGAAGACCCATGGACGTGACCGAGACACCCGAGCCCCGCTCCAAGACCGCCGCCCGCGACGCCGCCCGCGCCGACAGCGACGCCATCATCCGGCGTTACCAGGCCCGCGAACCCGTCTCCCGCATCGCCGCCGACTACGGCGTCACCGCCAACTGGCTCGGGCTGCGGCTCGTCGAGTGGGGAGTGCCCCGGCGTCACCGGCACGAAGCCCACGCCCTGCGCCGACCCGCCGGGCACGTCTTCCGAGGCCGCACCCGGCGCCGTTCCACCGCCGAAGTCCGCGCCGCCCAGGCCCAGTTCACCGGCGACCAGGCGAACGTCACCGCCCGCTACCTCGCCGGAACCTCCATCACCAGCCTCGCCCGCGAATACCAGGTCAACCCCGTCTGGGTCACCGAACGCCTCGACGACTGGGGCGTTCCCCGGCGGAAACGGCCCGGCCGGGACCCGGCGGGGTGACGGGGTCGTCCTCGAACTTGCCTACGGGCAGGCCCCGTTGACCGGTCAAGCGGAGCGTTTGCGTGGGGTGGCCTTTTTGGCCGGGGACTTCTTGGTGGGGGACTTCTTCGCCGTCGCCGTCGATTTTGCCGTGGTCTTGCTGGGCGCGGCCTTCTTCGCGGGCGTCTTCTTGACCGTCGACTTCTTGCCGGTCGGTTCCTTCGGGGTCGTCCGGGACGAGGTGGCCGCCCGGTCCTTCGAGGGCGCCCGGGACGCTGTCCGGCTGGGCAGCGGGGTCACCTCGGCGTCCTCGCCCCGGGATTCCTTGGCGTCCTGGACGCTTTTCTCCAGGGCTGCCATCAGGTCGAGCACCTTGGCGCCGGTGTCGCGCTCCGCGGGGGCGGGCGGGGTCTCCCCGGCGGCCTTCGCCGCGATCACCTGCTCCAACGCCTCGCGGTACTCGTCGTGCAGGTCGGCCAGATCGACTTCACCGAGGGTGTCCATCAGGGCGTCGGCCAGGTCGAGTTCCTTGTCGTTCACGGTGACGGCCGTTTCCGGGGCGACGCCCTCGGGCGCGCGGACCTCGTCCGGCCAGAGCAGGCCGTGCATCGCGATGGCGTCCTCCACGACCCGCAACATGCCCAGCCGTTCCCGGCCACGCAGGGCGTACTTGGCGACCGCCACCTTGTTGCTCCGCTTGAGCGCCTCCCGCAGCAACGTGTACGGCTTCGCCGCCGGACCCCCTCCCGCCGCCAGGTAGTACGCCGCGTCCAGATGCAACGGGTCGATCCGGTCCGCCGGAACGAACGCCACGATCTCGATCGTCCGCGCCGTCGGCAACGGCAACTGCGCCAGATCCTCGTCCATGATCGGCACGATCGTCCCGTCCGCCTCCTCATACCCCTTGCCGATCTCCCCCGACGCCACCTCCCGGTCCTCCAGATCGCAGAACTTGCGGTACCGGATGCGCCCGCCGTCCTCCAGATGGATCTGCCGGAACGAGATCGAGTGACTCTCGGTCGCGTTCACCAGCTTGACCGGGATGCTGACCAGACCGAACGAGATGGCGCCGTTCCATATGGATCTCACGTGCCCGATTCCTTCCGGCCTGCGACAACGAAGCTGTCCCGATTGCGTGGGATTCTTATGGTATGACGCCGATCACGGTCGTGGCGGGGCGACGGCTCTCCGTCAGCAATCTCGGCAAGGTGCTGTATCCGGCCACCGGGTTCACCAAGGGCGAGGTGCTGCACTACTACGCCGTCGTCGCGGAGGCCCTGCTGCCCCATCTGCGCGACCGGCCGGTCTCCTTCCTGCGCTACCCGGACGGGCCCGAGGGGCAGGTGTTCTTCACCAAGAACGTTCCGCCGGGTACGCCCGGCTGGGTCACCACGGCCGAGGTTTCCCGGTCGGAGGGGCCGAGCCGGATGGTCGTCGTCGACGAACTGGCCGCGCTGATGTGGGCCGCCAACCTCGTCACGGAGTTCCACACCCCGCAGTGGGTGATGGCGGCTCCGGGCATCGCCGACCGGATCGTGTTCGACCTCGATCCCGGCGCCCCCGCGACCGTCACCGAGTGCTGCGAGGTCGCCCTCTGGCTGCGGGAACGGCTCGCCCGGGACGGCATCGCCGCGTACGCCAAGACCTCCGGGGCCAAGGGGCTGCACCTGCTGGCGGGCGTGCGGGCGGCGACGTCCGCCGAGGTGAGCGGGTACGCGAAACAGCTCGCGCTGGAAGCGGAACGGGCGCTGCCGGAACTGGTCGTGCACCGGATGGCCCGGAATCTGCGCCCGGGGAAGGTGTTCGTCGACTGGAGCCAGAACGCCGCCAGCAAGACCACGGCGACGCCCTACACCCTCCGAGCCCGCCCGGAACCCACCGTCTCGACGCCGGTCACCTGGCAGGAGGTCGAACAGTGCGCCGCCCTCGGGCAGGACGACCCCGGGCCGGACGACCCCGGGCACCTGGTCTTCCGCGCCGACGACGTCCCGGGCCGCCTGCACACCCACGGCGACCTGCTCGCCCCACTCCTGGACCCGAAGAAGGCGGGTTCACTTCCGTGAGGCCGCTTCGCGGACGCGAGGGGATGCAACGGAGGCTTCACCCTGAAGCGACAGTTACACCCTCTAACAAAAGTCACGCCGCCTCACGCGCGCCACTCCCCCTAGCGAACATCACACCCGCTCCCACGTCCCCCGATCCCGCGCCATCGCGTGCAACGCCTCCACATCCGCCGGTTTCAACACACCCCCCGCCCCCGCCAGACTCCCCACCTCCGTCTCCCGCAGCACACGCACCGACCGGGGCGGCACCGGAACCGTCACCTCCGTCGCCCCGTACAGCACGAACAACGGCCGCACCTCGGCGGTCAACGCGTACGAAGCGCGTCCGGCGTCCGCGCGGGCCCGCCGCAGCACCGGCCGGGCATCACGGCGCCCCAGCGTGACCATCGGGTCGGCGACAGTGACCCGGCACTTACGGGCGTACAGCGTGTACACGGCATACAGGCCGCCGGGGCCGATGACCAGGTGATGGACGCGATCGCCACCGGGCAACGGGATCGAGTGCAGGGCGTACCACCCCCCGCCGGTCAGCCGTTCCAACGCCTCCCCCACCGCCTGCTCCGCCTCCAGGGCGTGCCGGCGCGGATCGGCCCGGAACCGCTGCGGCGCCCCGGGGTCACGGTCGAGGGCGATGTGGAGGGCCTCGCCCGGACGGTTGGGGGCGAGATCGTCGTCGGGGTGGAGGGCGAGGCGCGCCAGTTCCGCCGGGGTCGGCACGGGCGGCGGGCCCACGGTGACCGGCCCGGTGAGAAACGGACCCAGGGCTTCCAGGACGCCGTCGCGGTCGTTCTCGCTGAGCAGGTTGACCCGGGCGGTCGCCCTGTCGTACCAGGCGACGTTCCTGCCGTCGGTGAGACAGACGTAGAGGCGCTCCTGTCCGTGCCGCCGGGTCGGTACGACGCGCAGTGGGTTCACACCGCATCACCCCCTTCCATGGGAACAGGCGGCCTGCCCCAGGGGCAAGAACACGGTTACCTTTGAAGACAGTTGAGGTGCAGTGGGGGAGGCGTTGTTGCGTACCCGCGGGAAGCAACCCGACGTACCGTCCCCGGACGCCCCGTGGAACGAGATCGTGCCCGGCCTGTGGATGGGCGGGCACGAGTTCCGGAGGAGTTCGGGCGACCGGGAGTTCGCTGTGGCACGGGACGAGTTCGATCTCGTGCAGAGTCTGCTGAGGCTGCCCGGGCACGGTCCCGATCCGGGCGTGGAGCACCATGTGTGGCCGATTCCCGACGGTCCGCTGGACGGGACGCAGCTCGCCGGGGTGATGCGGCTGGCGCGGGCGGCGGGCGAGGCGCTGGCGGAGGGCCGCCGGGTCCTGGTCCGCTGCTGGCACGGCTACAACCGCTCGGGCCTGGTGGTGGCCCACGCGCTAGTGCGGCAAGGCCACTCCCCCGAGGACGCGATCCACCTGATCCGCTCCCGCCGTTCCCCCTGGGCCCTCCACAACGACCTCTTCGTCGCCTACCTAAAAACAGGCCTCCCCACAGCCCGCCTCCTAGAAGAACTAACGGAGTAACCACACCCCACAACAACAGCCAGAACAACGCCCCAAAGGGGCACGGGCCCCTCTCAACAAACGGCTCCACAGCACCCCAAAAGGAGCGCGGGGCTGCTATCGATATGCGGCCCGGCAACCCCGCTAAAGGGGCGCGGGGCTGTTATCGATATGCGGCTCCGCCGCGTGGGCGCGACCAGCCACAACGGAGCCGCACCCGCCCGACGCCCCCCAAACACGGGCCCGAGCAATACAGCCAACGCCCCGGCAACGCCCCAAAGGGGCGCGGGGAACTGCGCGACCAGCCACGACGGAGCCGCACCCGCCCACCATCCCCTCCACTCATCGGGATGAATAGGGTGTACTGGGACGCACCCTTTCCAGCCACCCCCGCCCAGGAGCCCCGTGCCCCGCACAACCCACCCCGCCCGCACCCGGCGCGGCAAGCGCACAGGTACCCGCACAGCGATGCTCACCGCCACCCTCGTGGCAACGCTCGCGGCGACAGCGGGTTGCGGCGACGCGGGCGACCTGGCCAGCGCGGGCCCGACCCCCACCGCCACCAGCCCCGCCCGCCTATGGCCAGACCTCACCCCCGCCTCCACCCCCGCGTGGAACTACGACGACGGCGAATCCGAGCTGATGCGCGGCATCACCGCCCCCGGCAACGACGTTCGCAAGGTCGACCCGGTGGACGTCGTACGCGCGGAGATCCGCCAGGACCCGGGGTCGTACACGGGCGCCAAGGCGCCCTACCGGGAGACCGCCCGCCGGATGGCGGAGTGCGGCGAGGGCGCGGGCCACGGCGAGTGCCCGGTCCTGAAGGCGTACTACCGCGACCTCACCGGCGACGGCCACGAGGATCTGGCGCTCGGGTTCCGGCTGCTGCCGGGCGACCAGACCGCCGTTCGCGTGTACACGTTCGAGGAGGGACGGCTGGTTCAGGTCATGTCGAACGACGATGCCGTCAGCTCCGTCGAACTGGCCGGCCGGTCCGTGATCATCCACGCGCCCTCCGACATCGCGTCGTACGAGTACCGCTTCCAGTGGACCTGGGACCCGCAGCAGCGGGTGATGCTGCTGACCCACGACGAGATGATCCGCATCGGCCACGGCGACCACCCCGCGACCCCGCCCGCGCCGGCGCCCGCGTCGCCCTCCGCGAGCGCGCGGTGAGGGTCGCGCTGCCCGCGTGGGCCGGGACGCTCGCGGTGAAGGCGGCCGTGTTCATCACGGTGATGTGCTGCGCGCTGGCCGCCCTGCTCGGCGTTCTGGTGCATGTGTCGGTGACCGGTCAGACCGTCGACCAGGCACGGGGCCTCGCGCTGTCCCGGCTCGCGGAGGCGACGAAGGCGTACGAGGCGGGGGACACGTTGGAGCCGGGGGCGGGCGTCGATCCGCCGGGGCTGCCGACGTCGCTGCGGGCGCTGGCCGTGGGCGGGGAGCGCGGCACGATGGTCACCCGGTGGCGCGGGCGGCCGACGATGTGGGCGGCCGGGCCCGCCGACGGGAACCGGGCGCTGGGCGTCGAGGTCGACTACGCGCAGCACGCGCGGACCATCGCCGGGCTCGACCGGGCGATCCTGTGGTCGTCGCTGCTGGCGATCGGGGCGACGTTGCTGGTGGGGGCGTTCGCGGTGACGCGGGTGACGCGGCGGCTGCACGCGACGGCCCGGGTGGCCCGGCGGATCAGCGCGGGCGACCTGGACGCGCGGGTGGACGACCCGCAGGCGAGGGCCGGGGCGCGCCCGCAGGACGAGGTGGCCGCCGTCGCCGTCGCGCTGGACTCGATGGCGGCGTCGTTGCAGGGGAAGCTGCTGAGCGAGCAGCGGTTCACGGCGGACGTGGCGCACGAGTTGCGGACCCCGCTGACCGGGCTGCACGCGGCGGCCGAACTGCTGGAGCCGGGGCGGCCGACGGAGCTGGTGCGGGACCGGGTGGCGGCGCTGCGGGTGCTGACGGAGGACCTGTTGGAGATCTCCCGCCTCGACACCGGGCGGGAGCGGCTGGAGCTGGACACCGAGGCGTTGGGGGCGGTGGCCGAGCGGGTGGTGCGGGCGACGGGGCTGGCCGGGACCGAGGTGGTCGTGGTGCGGGACGCGCTGGTGGAGACCGACCGGCGGCGCCTGGAACGGGTGCTCGGGAACCTCGTCGTGAACGCGCACAAGCATGGGCGGGCGCCGGTGACGTTGACGGTGGACGGGCCCGTCGTCACCGTGCGGGATCACGGGGCCGGGTATCCGGAGTACCTCGTGGCGCACGGTCCGCAGCGGTTCCGCACCGAGGGCGGGGCAACCGGGCACGGGCTCGGGCTGACCATCGCGGTGGGGCAGGCGGAGGTGCTGGGCGCCCGCCTGGAGTTCACGAACGCGCCCGGCGACGGCGGCGCGACGGCGACCCTGACGCTGCCTCATCTCCCGGGCCCCGCCGACCCCGCCGCCCCCGGCGCCCCGGCGTGACGCCGTCACCCGCGCGCCTCAGCGGTCCGGCCGGGCCCCTCCCTGATGGACCAGCGTGACGGGCGACCGTCAACGACTGCTCCTAGTGTGGCGATCAGTCAGTTCCGCCCCTTTCTCGGAGGAGTAGTCCCCATGTCCCTGCGCTCCACCTGCACCCGTCTCGCCATAGTGGCCGCCGCCGGTACCCTCCTCGTCTCGACCGCCGCCCCGGCTCTCGCGGACGGCCGGGACGACGAGGACGACAGCTACAGCCACAGCCGTCACGACAACTGGGACGACCGGGACGACGACGGCCGTGACAACCCACGCCGTTACCGGGGCGTCGTGACCGCGGAGGAACTGTTGCTGCGCAGCAGACCGGACCGCGGCAGCCGGGTGATCCGGGTGGCCCACCGGGGCGAACGCGTCTGGATCGACTGCAAGACGCCCGGTCAGCGCGTCGACGGCAACCCGCTCTGGTACCTCCTCACGGACGGGACCTGGGCGTGGGGTTCGGCCCGTTTCATCGACAACATCGGCCCGGCGCCACGCTGGTGCTGACGCCCTGACCTCACCACCCCCACTATTTGGGTAGGTTCCGGACATGACCCACGCCGGAATCGCCGCGGCCACGGCGGACCCGACCGAGGCCGCGGCCCACCGGCCCCGGCGCCGCGGCCTCGAACTCGCCCTCATCGTCCTGGCCGTCCTGCTCTGTGTGTACGGCTACTGCGCGGTCGGCCTCGCGAAGTCGGGCGCCGTCCCGCCCGGCGCCGCCGGTTACGGCGCCGGGCTCGGCGTGCTCGCGTTCCTCGCCCATCTCGCGGTGCGGTGGCGCGCCCCGCGCGCGGACCCGCTGCTGCTGCCGATCGGCGTGCTCCTCAACGGCCTCGGCCTCGTCCTCATCTACCGGCTCGACCTGGAGACCCCCGCCGACCGGGCCGCCCCCGCCCAACTGGTGTGGTCCACGCTCGGGGTGACCGTGTTCATGGTGGTCGTCCTGGTGCTGCGCGATCACCGGGTGCTCCAGCGCTACGCCTACGTCTGTGTCGCCGCCGCCCTCGCCCTGCTGGTCCTGCCGATCTTCTTCCCGGCCGTCAACGGCGCCCGGATCTGGCTCAGGATCGCCGGATTCTCCATCCAGCCCGGCGAGTTCGCGAAGGTCCTGCTCGCCGTCTTCTTCGCCGCCTACCTCGCCGCCAACCGCAACGCGCTGGCCTACACCGGCCGCCGGATCTGGCGGGTCCAGCTCCCCACCGGCCGGGTGCTGGGCCCGATCGTCGCCGTCTGGCTGCTCAACGTCGGTGTCCTGGTCCTGGAGCGCGACCTCGGCACCTCGCTGGTCTTCTTCGGCCTGTTCGTCGTCCTGCTGTACGTCGCCACCGGCCGCACCGGCTGGATCGCGGTCGGGCTGCTGCTGGCGTCGCTGGGCGCGGTGGCCGTCGGCTGGCTGGAGCCGCATGTGCACAGCCGGGTGGAGGACTGGCTGCATCCGTTCGCGTCGATCGAGGCCGGGCAGGGCCCCAACCAGCTGGCGCAGTCGCTGTTCGCGTTCGCGGCGGGCGGTGTCCTCGGCACCGGGCTGGGGCTCGGCCACTCGATCCTGATCGGCTTCGCGGTCAAGTCGGACTTCATCCTGGCCACCGCGGGCGAGGAGTTGGGCCTGACGGGCCTGTCCGCGATCTTCCTGCTCTACGGTCTGCTCGTCGAACGGGGCTACCGCACCGGGCTCGCGCTGCGCGACCCGTTCGGTCAACTCCTCGCGGTGGGGCTCGCGTCGATCGTGGCGCTCCAGGTGTTCGTGATCGCCGGCGGGGTGACCGGGCTGATCCCGCTGACCGGGATGGCGATGCCGTTCCTGGCGCAGGGCGGCTCGTCCGTCGTCACCAACTGGGCGATCGTGGCGCTGCTGATCCGGCTCAGCGACTCGGCCCGCGACGAGGAACGGCTCGCCCCATGACGCTCCCCCACCATCTCGACCCCGTGCGCCCCGGCGGCATCCCCACGTTGCGCCACGCGGGCTTCCTGGGCGCCCTGTTGCTGGCCGCGCTGCTCGTCAACGCCTTCCGCATCCAGGTCGTCGAGGCCCGCTCCTACGACGACAATCCGGCCAACCGCCGCTCCACCATCGTCCGTTACGAGAAACCGCGCGGTGACATCCTGGTCGGCCGCGAGCGCGTCACCGGCTCCCGGGACTCCGGCGAGCAGCTGCGGTACGAACGGACCTACCGTGACGGGCCGTTGTACGCGCCGGTGACCGGGTTCGCGTCGCAGACGTACGGGACGACGTTCCTGGAGCACGCCCGGGACCCGCTGCTGTCCGGCACCGATCCGCTGCTGACGCCGTTCGCGCTGTGGAACGACTTCATCCGGCGGGTCCCCCCGGGCGGCGACGTGATCACCACCCTCGACGGGGCCGCGCAGCGGGCGGCGTTCAGCGGGCTCGGCGGGCGCACGGGGGCGGTGGCGGCGGTGGAGCCGTCGACCGGGCGGATTCTGGCGCTGGTGTCGACGCCGTCGTACGACCCGGCGCTCTTGTCGGGCAACGCGCCCTCCAATGAACGGAGTTGGGCGCGGCTGAACGCCGATCCGAGCAAGCCGATGCTCAACCGGGCGATCCGGCAGACCTATCCGCCGGGGTCGACGTTCAAGGTGGTGACGGCGGCGGCCGCGCTGGACGCCGGGGTGATCACGGATCTCGACGCGGCGACCCGCTCCCCCGCCCCCTACACCCTGCCCGGCACCACGACGCGGCTGACCAACGAGGGCGACGGCTGCCAGGACGCCCCGCTGCGGGCCGCGTTCGCGTGGTCGTGCAACACGGTGTTCGCGAAGCTCGGCGTGGACGTGGGCGTGACGCGGATGGCGGCGACGGCGGAGGCGTTCGGGTTCAACGAGGGGGGCCTGCGGGTGCCGTTCTCGGTGGCCCGTTCGACCTTCGACACCTCGGTGGACAAGGCCCAGTTGGCGCTGTCGTCGATCGGCCAGTACAACACCCGTGCCACTCCGTTGCAGATGGCGATGGTCGCGGCGACCGTCGCCAACGGCGGTCTGCTGCGGGAGCCTTATCTGGTGGAGCGCACCACGAACAACGACGGCGACCCGGTCGGCACACCGCTCTCCCACCCGGCCCGCCAGGTGATGCAGCCCTCGACGGCTTCCCGGGTGCGGGAGTTGATGGAGAACGTGGTGACCGAGGGCACCGGCGCCAACGCCGCCGTCCGGGGCGCCACCGTCGGCGGCAAGACCGGCACCGCCCAGCACGGCCTGGGCAACTCCGGTACCCCGTATGCCTGGTTCGTCTCCTGGGCCCAGGCCGACCACGCCACGGAACCGAAGGTCGCGGTCGCCGTGGTGGTCGAGGACGCGTCGGCGGTCCGCGGCGAGATCACGGGCGGCGGGGTGGCGGCGCCGATCGCGAAGGCGGTGATGGAGGCGGCCCTGCACACCCGGGGCAAGCCCTAGGGGATCGGAGGGCCCCAGGGGCAGACCCCGAGCCCCCAGGGGGACAGACCCCGGGGCCCCTAGGGGATGTCCCGCCTCACTCGATCGCCTTCCGCATCTCCGCGCGCACCTTCAGGGTCGTCGCCGCCGCCTTGTCCAGGTCGACGTCGGCCGGGTCCTGGGTGACCGTCTCGGGGGTGACCTCGGCGACCGAGGCGCCGGTGTTCTCGTCGGTCCAGCCGCAGACCGGGAGGGTGACCTCGGTGGCGGACTGGGTCTGGGTGAGGACCTCGCAGGTGACGGTGATGCCGCCAGTGCCGTCCGGGTGGAAGTCCTTCGGCGCGACAGCCACCTTGGCGCCGTCGCCCTCGGCGGCACCCTTCATCATGTTGTTCCGGGCCAGGTCGGTGTTCTTGAACCGCCCGTACATGCCGGACACCACGAGCGTGCCCTTCGTCTCGTCGCCGCCCAGGTGGTAGGTGCCGACGGCGGCTCCGTCGACCTTGGCGTCCCAGGCGCCGTCGGCCTCGTCCAGGATCGACTGGCCCTGCGTCTTGGAGAGGTCCTGGGAGAGTTCGTAGGTGTCGTCGATCAGCGTCTGCGGCAGCGTCAGCGTGAACTTCGCCTCGGGGAAACCGCTGTTGGCCACCTTCGCGCCGAGCACCCCGAGCGCGACGACGCCGATGACCACGAGGGCGACCGACCCGCCGACGATCCCGAGGACGAGCCCGGTACGCGACTTCTTCGGCGGGGGCGGGCCCACCGGCGCACCCCAGCCGTACGGTTGCTGCTGTTGCTGCGGGAACGGGGGCGCGCCGTACGGCGGTTGACCCGGGGGCGGGGCGAACTGGCCCTGCGGGTGCGGTTGTTGGCCGTACGGACCGGGAGGCGGCGGCTGCTGGCCGTACGGTCCGTGCGGCGGTGGCGACTGCTGGCCGTACGGGCCCTGGGGCGGCGGCTGCTGGCCGTAGGGGTTCTGCGGTGCTGGCGGCATGGACACGCTGAAACGCTACTGCATCGGGGTGACGATCCGGCCACGGCCGGGCACCGCCGCCCCCTCCCGCCACACATCCCGCCCCTCGGCTCCCCAGGTCCCCAACGACCAGCCCCGCACGAGGGATTGACGGGCTTACTGACAGGCAGTCTCATAAGAGGCGGTGGAGATACCCCCTGGGTGACCAGTCCGGCAGTGAGGTGGCAGACCATGACGACCCGAACTCCGTCGCAGACCGGGACACCGGAACCGGACGGGCCGCGCGACGCGCTCGGGCTGCTCAAGGACCGGGAGCAGGTGGCCGAACGGCTGCTGGCCGCGTCCGCGAGACACTCGTTCGACCCCGACAAGGAACTCGACTGGGACGCGCCGTTCGAGGACGGAAAGTGGTTCTGGCCACCGGAGTTGGTGTCCCTGTACGGCACCCCGTTGTGGCGGCGGATGAGCGAGGAGCAGCGCATACTGCTCTCCCGGCACGAGGCGGCGGCCCTCGCGTCCCTCGGCATCTGGTTCGAACTGATCCTGATGCAGCTGCTGGTCCGGCACATCTACGACAAGTCGGCGACCAGTGCGCATGTGCGGTACGCGCTCACCGAGATCGAGGACGAGTGCCGTCACTCGAAGATGTTCGCGCGGCTCGTCTCCCGGGGTGACACCCCCTGGTACCCGGTGAGCCGCGTCCACCAGAACGTGGGCCGGGTCTTCAAGGCCGTCTCGAACACCCCGGGTTCGTTCACCGCCACCCTGCTGGGTGAGGAGGTGCTCGACTGGATGCAGCGCCTCACCTTCCCCGACGAGCGGGTGCAGCCCCTGATCCGGGGCGTCACCCGCATCCATGTCGTCGAGGAGGCCCGCCATGTGCGGTACGCGCGTGAGGAGTTGCGGCGCCAGATGGTGACGGCGTCGAGGTGGTCGCAGGAGGTCACCCGGGTGACCTCGGGGGAGTTCGCCCGCCTCTTCTCGGTGGCGTTCGTCAACCCGGACGTCTACCCCAACGTAGGACTCGACCGGCGCGAGGCGATGGCGCAGGTGCGGGCCAGCGGCCATCGCCGGGAGATCATGCAGGCCGGTTCCAGGCGGCTCACCGACTTCCTGGACGACATCGGCGTGCTGCGCGGCACCGGCCGACGGCTGTGGAAGGCCTCCGGGCTGCTGGCGTAAAAGCCCGCACATCGGACGGGGCCCGTTACGCTGCGCGTATGAGCCCCTCGGCCTTGACCCCCGCCTACCGCCGCCTCAGCGTCAGGGAGCGCCGCGACCAACTCCTCGACGCCGCACTGAGTCTGTTCGCGCACCGCGCGCCCGAAGACGTCTCCCTCGACGACGTGGCGGAGGTCGCCGGCGTCTCCCGGCCACTGGTGTACCGCTACTTCCCGGGCGGCAAGCAGCAGTTGTACGAGGCCGCGCTGCGCACCGCGGCCGACGAGTTGCAGGAGTGCTTCGCCGTGCCGCCCGACGGTCCCCTGCTGTCCCGCCTCGGCAAGGCCCTCGACCGCCACCTCGCCTTCGTCGACCAGCACGACGCCGGATTCAGCGCGCTCCTCCAGGGTGGCAGCGTCGTCGAGACGTCCCGGACGACGGCCATCGTCGACGGGGTGCGCCGCACCGCCGCCGAGAACATCCTCAAGCACCTGGAGGTGCCCACCCCCGGACCCCGGCTGCGGATGACCGTCCGGATGTGGGTCACCGCCGTCGAGGCGGCCTCGCTGATCTGGCTCGACGAGGACAAGCAGCCGCCGAAGGACGAGTTGCGGGACTGGCTGGTGGACCAGTTCGTGGCCGTGCTGTCGGTCACCGCTGCCCGGGACCCGGAGACCGAGGCCCTGGTACAGGCCCTCGCCGGAACGTCCGAGAGCGCCTGAGACGGTTCGAGAACGTCCGGGAAGGTCTGAACGTCCGAGAAGGTCAGAGAACGTCTGAGACCGGCGCCCGCTGCGGGCCCGGTGCGGTGAACTGGATGAACTGTCCGAGACTGGTGCCGTGAAACGACAGGACACGCCCTTCGAGGGCGGCCCGATGGACGGCCGGACCCTGCCCGTGCTGCTCGGCCCGACCGGGCACCCGCCCAAGACGTACCGCATCCCCGTCCCGGACCACGCCGGTGGCCCGCCCACCGTGCTGGTCTACCGCCGGGTCCCCCGCGCCCACAGCAGACGGCTCGGCGTCCCGCAGGGCTGGAAGTACGAGTTCGACCCGGCGGGCAAGAAGGGCGGCGGCCTGAACTGGCCCTGGTCCAAGCCGACCCCTCGGCCCGACCACCGTCCCGCCCCCCGGCAGGACGCCACGCCGGACGGCAAGCGGGACGACACCGACGGGTGACCCGGTTGCGCCGAACCGCGCACACCCGGCGCGCGGAACCGGCGGGCGCGTCCCATGCTCGCGATGCGGGGCGGACCGGCCGCCGCGCACCGGAGGTGATGACGTGTCAGGAAGGCTTCCCCACCTGGTCTGTACGGCGGCGCTGGCCGCCGGTACCGTCCTCGTCCCGCTGCCCGCCGCAGCCGTCCCGCAGCCCGGGGAGCGGGGCGTGGCCGAGCTGCTGACGGACCTTCAGGACCGCTACCGCAAGGCCGAACAGGCCACCGAGACCTACAACGGCACCGCCGAGCGCCTCCAGCGCGAACGCGCCGAGGTCGCCCGCCTCGACGGCGAACTCGCCCGCGCCCGCCTCTCCCTGCACGACAGCCGGGGTGCGGCCGGGCGCCTCGCCCGCCAGCAGTACCAGGGCAGCAGCGCCCTCTCCCCCTACCTCCGCCTGCTGCTGGCCCGCAATCCGCAGCAGGCGCTGGCCCAGCGCCATGTCATCGGGCAGGTCGCCCGCGAACGTGCCGAGACGGTGGGTCGGCTGACCGGCAGTGAGCGGAAGGCCGGCGACCTCGCCCGCAAGGCCCGCGCCGCCCTGGACACGCAACTCGCCCTCGCGGAGAAGCAGCAGAAGGACCGGGACGACGTGCGGCGCAGCCTCGGTGAGGTGGAGTCCCTGCTCGCCGGTCTCACCCCTCGCCGGCTGGCGGATCTGGCCCGGTTCGAACAGCGGAACGTCGACACCGCGCAACGGGAGTTGGTGACGTCCGGTGCCCTCAGCAGCACCGAGCGGGTGCCGTCCGGGGCGGGGAAGCGGGCGGTGGATTTCGCCTTGCGGCAGCTCGGCAAGCCGTATGAGTGGGGGGCGGAGGGGCCGGCCGCGTACGACTGTTCCGGGTTGACCTCCCAGGCGTGGGGGCACGCGGGTTCTGTGATCCCCCGGACCAGTGAGGAGCAGTGGGCCCAGCTGCCCCACGTTCCGCTCTCCGAGCTGCGGCCGGGTGACCTGGTCGTGTACTTCCCCGAGGCTACGCATGTCGCGCTGTATCTCGGCGAGGGCAGGGTGGTGCAGGCGCCACGCACCGGCGAGAAGGTCAAGGTGACGCCCTTGGCCGCCCACCCGATCCTGGGAGCGGTCCGCCCCGACTCCGCCGAGGTCTAGGGCGGGGGGGTGAGGGGGGGTGAGGGGGGGTGAGGGGGGTGACTGAGGTTATTCGGGTGCGGCGCCGTGGGGGGCTGGTCGCGCCCGCGCGGCGGAGCCGCATATCGACACAGCCCCGCGCCCCTTCACGGCGTTGCCGGGCCGGGGGTTTGCAGTGACCCCGCGCCCCTTGGCGGCGTTGCCGGGCCGGGGGTTTGAAGCGGCCCTCGTGCCTTATAGGGACTTGGCTGGTCACTCGTTTGGGGGGAGTTGGGTGCTTACTTTTCTTTGTAGAGGGGTGGGCAGATTGTGTGGGTGGCCTTTTGCAGCAGTGCGGTGCTTGCCGGGATGTCGTGGCTCAGGCGGATCGTCCGGTGAGGCAACTCGGCGAGCCGGGCGGCGACCTCGGCGCGGGCGCTCGACCGGCCGCCGCTGTCCACGCCCTGGGCGAGCCCGAAGAGGTCCGGGTACCGGTCTTCCGTGGCCCCCGACATGAAGTCGGCCTCTCCCAGTGTGCGCGTGCCGTCGACGACGTCCGGTGCCGCGTCGGCGTCGATCTGGGGGAAGAGGAGTCCGGCCGCCCGGCCGCCGGTGGCCAACGGCACGTCGAACAGGGTCGGGAACTGGTCCGGGAACACCTGGACCTTCCGCTCCCGTTTCCCGTTCTCCCACAGCGGCGTGTGGTCGCCGGCGAGCAGCGCCTCGGTCACGGACTCGTGCTGAGTCGGATGGAAGCTCGAACCGGCCACCAGGTGCTCGCGGGCGATGACGTCCCAACCGAACGAGTGCAGCAGGCCCAGGCCGAGGGCGGCAGCGGACGGCCAGGGCACGACGTCGACGTCCCGCTCGCCGGTCGGCCGGACCAACACCCTGTCGTTGGCGAGGAGTTGCCAGCCGTGCGAGGCGAGCAGCAGAGCCGTGGTCGTCTTCCCGGCCCCCTTGTCACCGAAGGCGAGAAGCGTCGCGCCGTCGTCCGGCCGCACGACGGCGGAGGAGTGCAGCACCGCCCATCCGTCACCGAGGAGTTGACCACGGATCGACTCCCGCGCGAGGCGCGCGGCGGCCAGGGCGAGCGGCTGAGCCTCGGTGCCCGCGAGGACGAGCCGACCGGACGACGGTGTGCTGCGGTACGCGATGCCTTCCTCCGGTGACGTGGCGATGATGTCCTCCCCGTCACGAGCCACCAGCAGCGGGTGCTTCGCGTAGTCGGCCTCGTGCGTGGGCCGACCGTCACGGACGAGGAAGGTGATCTCCTCGTACTCGGAGGGTTCCACGACGTCGGCGATCACCACCGCCCCGGCGCACCCCTCGGTGGCGTCGACCGGCGCGGCGTTCCACCACGGGCCGAAGTACCGCAGGGTCCAGTCCGTCACCTCCTTGCGGTTGCTGAGTACGGTGACGGCCGCCGTGGCGGCGTCGAGTCGGGTGGCGCTGATCATGTGGCGATCCTTTCGGGAAGGGCGGGCAGGAGGGTGTACGCGTCACGGAGACTGCCGGCGGCCGAGTCCAGACCCAGGCGTTCGGACCGAGTGAGCGGGGGCAGGCACGGTGTGGCGCTGCCGCCGGTGAAGCGCATCGGAATTCCGAGGAAGACGTCCCCGTAGGGGACGGACAGTTCCTCGACGCCGTCGACCAGGCCGAGGGCTTTGCGGAGCGTCGACAGCACGGCACCGGCGGGCCCGCAGCGGGTACGGCCGATGCCGCTTCGGATCAGCGCCGGCCGCTGGTGGAGTTCGTCGAGGACCGTCCGCACCGGGACGGCGACCGGGTGGCTGTCGACGGTCGTCGTCGACGCGCAGACGACCGCGCGGTCACCGTGCTCGCCGATGACGTGGCCATGCACCCGGTCCGGCGACACCCGCGCGTACCGGGCCAGCAGCAGCCCGACGACCCGACGAGAAGCGCACTCGCTCGGTCCACGAATCCCGCCACCGTGCGGGCCCGCTCCACGAGGGACTGCTGATGGGGGGTGAGGAGGAGGCCCTGCGGCGCGCTGAGGCAGGTACTCAGGATGCTCACGGTGTCCATGAGCCAGAGGACCATGATCTCCCGTAACTGACCTGCTCGCTCATGCTCCGGGAGGGCCGCGAGGTACCGGGCGAGGGTGGCCGCGACGCCCTGAACGATCTGCGACCCGGCCGACCGGTCCGGGTGCCCGACAGCGAGAAGGACTGCCCGGCCGGTGAGTTTCGCGATGTCGGGCTGCGGCCCAGCCGCCCACTGCACGGCCGGGTCGATGAAGTTGAGGTGGGGGCCGTCGATGTGGACGTGCTCGGGCTTGAGATCTCCGAACACCAGGAGGTCCCGGCGGGTGGAGATCGCACCGGCCATCCGCAGCAGCCGCCACGCTGCGGTTCGCACCAGCTCCGCGACTTCTTGGCGTTCGTGCTCCGGAAGCCGACTGTCCTGGCCGAGCGTGCGTAACCGGCCCGCGGTGCTCAGGCCGTTGAACTTCCGCCGGAACACGCCGACGACGGATCGCTCACCGATCGGTGCGACGCCGCGCAGGATGGACACCAGCGACAGCCCCAGCCAGCTGTACTTGGCGATCAGGTCTTCGCCGTTCACCGTCACCCGGCAGACGTACGACGTGACGCTCGGGTGCTGGGGACCGAGGACGATCTCCTTGTCCGGCCACCGTCGTTCAACCGCTCGGACGATGTGCCGTCGGCTCGTGCGGTGCAGCAGATCCGCCGCGACCGCCGTGTTCTCGCTTGCGGTGAGGGGCACTGACCGCCTCCTTGTGAGTGTGCGCCACCTATGGGTCGGTGGTCACGTTTCGGGGGCGCAGGCCGTACGGGCAGGCAGCGGCGGCCGCCTGCGAGCAGGGCGTTGTCTCCCTTGCATACGAGCCAACGCCACGGCAACAGATCACGCCGGACGTTCAGTCGGACTCTTCGCCGGACTTTCAGGCCGGACGGACTTTCCCGCCGTCAGGCGAGCGCTACCGTCGGTATGAACCAGATCACCGGAGGTACCGGGTGGATGTCCTGACACCGTTCGAGCAGGCATGTGTCGAGCACGGGTGGTCGAAACCGGCGGACTTTCTTCGCGCCTTCCAGATGGCGGCCGATGTCCTCGGCGAGCCTGTCACCGTGACGTGCCGACAGTTCCACCGCTGGCGGCAACCGGCGCCACCCGCGCCGAGGTTACGGGCGTGGCGCGTCCTCCACGCCATGTTCGGGTTAAGCCCTCACCTGCTCGGCTTCCCCGGGCCTCCGCCAGGTGCCACCGTGGGGCGAGCTGCGTTTCCCGCACAGAGAGGCACGCTCCCCGTGGACCGACGTGCGTTCCTTGCCGATACCGTGGGCGTCGCCGTCGGCGCCGGCCTCCCCGCGCACCCGCGCCCCCTCACCCCGGTCGGGGCACCCGGCGCCGTCGGAACCGCCCACCTGCTCGAACTGCGGGCGGGCCTGCACAGCCTCTTCCAGCTCGACGACGCCTACGGCGGGGACGACGTCCGCTCACTGGCCGTCCGTCACCTACGCCGAGTGCGGCGCATCGTGAGCACGCGCACCTACCCGGACACCATCGGCCGTCAACTCCAGCTCCTCGCGGGCGAGGCCGCCGAACACTGCGGCTGGCTGTTCTACGACGCCGACGACCAGGACAGCGCCCGGCTGTACTGGGGGCAAGCCCTGACCAGCGCCACCGTCCTGAAAGACCCGAACCTCGACGTGCTCGTCTTCAGCTCCATGAGCTTGCAGGCGTGCCACGAAGGCCGGCCCCGCGAAGGACTCGAACTCGCCAGGGCCGCCCAGGAGCGCGCCATCCGCCTCAGCTCGCCCACGCTCCGGTCGATCATCGCCGCCCGGGAAGCGCGTGCCCTGTCCCTCATGAACGACGGCCGCGCCGCTGGGCGACGCCTCAGTGAGGCCATGCGCCTGGTCGACAGCAGCAGCACCGGCCGGGGCCGCCCGGCACCGGAGTGGGCGGCGTTCCACGGCCACGCCGAACTCGACTATGCGCAAGGGATGCTCTACACCGAGTTGGGCCGCCATGACTCAGCCGTGCAGTTCCTCCGGGCCGCGCTCGCCCATCAGGACCGTACCTACGGCCGCAACCGCGCCCTGTACCGCCTGACCCTCGCCAACAGCCTGGTCCGGTCCGGCGCCGTCGACGAAGGCGCCGCTCATGCCGTGGAAAGCCTGGAGCACCTGGGAGAGGTCGAGTCCGGCCGCGTCACGCGGAAACTCCACGAGGTGACGGACCTGCTGCGCCGATACGACGCCGACACCGCCCGTCGGGCCGTCGAGGAACTGTCCGAGTACGCCCGGGCGAAGGGAGCGGCGTGACGCCGACCGGACCGACCTACGAGCGCTACGAGGGCACGGAGGCCGCTGAGCAGCTCGACACGTTCGTCGCCGCGTACGAGGAGGTATACGCCGAGCCCCCGTACCGGGAGGGTCCGAGGGACGTCGCCGAGTTCATCGAGCACTACCAGGTCCACGCGCGGAGGGCCGGGATGCGTCTGGTCATCGCCCGCGACGGGGACCAGGTCATCGGCTTCACCTACGGCTACCTCCTCCCGGCCGACAGCCAGTGGTGGAACAACGTCCGAGAGGACCTGCCCGACGAGTTCACGGCGGAGGACGGCACCCGCACGTGGGTCATCCTCGAACTCGCCGTGCGCAAGGAGTGGCGCCGTCTCGGCGTCGCCGCCGGTCTGCACACGCTGCTCCTTGAGGGCCTGACCGTCGAACGCGTCACCCTGACCGTCCGGCCCGAGCCCGAAGCGAAGGCCGCCCAGTCCGCGTACGCGACGTGGGGATACCGCGAGGTCGGCCTCTCGCATCCATGGGACGAAGCGCCGTTCTACACCGCGATGGTCCTCGACCTCGGGCAGCCGACCACCTGACCGGCTCATCTGGCCCCCTCCGCCAAGTCCCCTTGCACCACCCCCCGTTGGGGAAACGATCCGGCGTCGGCGCGCCCCTTGCGCCCCCGGGTTCGACCCAATTACGCCCCCTCTGCTCGCATGTGGTCGATCACGCTCCGCCTAGGGTTGAGGTCACTCGGTGATCACCTTGCCGGTCGTACGGTCATCCGGTCTGTCGATCGGTCGGCGGCGATTTCGCGTGCACCGGGTTCTTTCTCCGTTCCCCGTAACGGATTCGACGCCCCCTCAACTCCCGCAAGGAGCACGCACGTGGCGCACAGCGACGACGAGTTCTCGAAAACCCTCGGTGAGTTCACCGACAAGATCAAGCGGTGGTACAAGGACGATGTCGAGGGCTTCAGGACCCTCTATGACGCTGCGGTCACGAATGTCGTGGCGTTCCCGGAGGACACCCCGAAGGAAATTCAGTACCACTGGAAGGGCCGGAAGGTCGGCGACCTGTGCAAGTTCTTCGAGGACTGGTACGCGTGGATGCCGGGAGTCCACACCGGGCTGAACTACATCGAGATGTTCAGCTGGCTCAACTACGAGAACATCTACGGGATGGTGTTCGTCACCACCGGTCCCGGCCACAAGATTCTCGCCGACTTCACGCATCTGCAAGGCATGCAGATGGACGAGAAGGACAGCGAGCGGAACAAGCAGCTCATCAAGGACTGGTCGACAGCCCTGGGCAAGAAGAAGATGGCGGACTACGAGCCCGGCCCCTGGGCGACGTTCAATGACTTCTTCGCCCGGAACCTCGCCGGTCCGGACAAGCGGCCCATCGCGGCGAAGGACGACAACAGCGTGGTCGTCGCCCCCGCCGACTGTGTCATCAACATGATCGTGGATGAGCTGAAGGAGGACACGCCCATCCCGGTCAAGACCGTGACCATGAACGTCAGGCAGTTGCTCGCCGACTCCAAGCACGCGGACAAATTCCTGGACGGGACCGCGGTTTCCTGCATTCTCATGCCCGACAGCTACCACTGGTACCACGCCCCGGTGGGCGGGACGTTGGTCGAGGGGCGGAGCGACATCGCCGGCTCCTACTACGGCATGCGGGACTTCCCCGAACTGCTCAACAAGGGGAACGTCGGCTACGGATACGACTACGAGATGTTCGATCACTTCCGTCGGGGATACGTGATCATCGAGGTGGATTACCCCGAGGACACGCACGGCCGCTCCTCCAAGGGTCTCGTCGGAATGGTGACTGTCGGCCTCAATTCGATCGCCTCGGTGAACTACCTGCCCAAGTTCACGAACGTCGACGGTCCGGTCACCGTCACCAAGGGCGAGAAGATCGGGAACTTCAAGTACGGCGGGTCGCTGAACATCCTGCTGTTCGAGAAGGACCGGTTCCCGGCGTTGCAGATGCAGCAGGGGCAGCGCATCGGCGTTCTGGAGCAGGTCGAGCGCACGAAGGGTCTGTTCACCGGGCCGTACCACTCGCAGTCCCGGCGACGCCTTCCCCTGGCGCCCTGATCCCGCCGCACCACTTTCACCGCCGCTGCTGCCACGGCTGACCGCCGCCGCTCCCCCTGCCGCTCTCTTGCCGCTCCCCTGCCGCTCCCGAACGGATGGTGACCCGTGTCCCCCGAGCCTCCCGAATTCCCCGACCTCGTCGCGTCGATTCCGGCCAATGTCGCCGACACCCAGCAGATCCCTCTCTTCACCAAGGAGACCAAGAAGGTCCGTTCCTACGCCGGACATGCGAATGTCGGCTGTATCGACGCGAATCAGGAGGGCAAGAACCATCTCTTCTACTGGTTCTTCGAGAGCCAGACCTGCAATCCCCTCGCCCCGGCGAAGGATCAGCAGAACCTGATCGACCGGACGCCCCTGCTGATCTGGCTCAACGGCGGTCCCGGCGCCTCCTCCCTACTGGGACTGTTCCTGGAGAACGGGCCGCTGACCATCGCCGACGACGCCGCCGGGACCATTTCACTGGCCCCCACCAGCTGGAACCAGGAAGCGCACGTCATCTACTGGGACCAGCCCCTCGGCACCGGGTACAGCTACTCCGACGTGGGTGAGTACGTCACCAGCGAGGCTCAACTCGCCGAGATGTTCTGGGAGGCCCTCCAGCAGTTCTTCGCCGCGCACCCGGAGTACGCGGCATGTCCGGTGTACGTCTGCGGGGAGAGCTACGCCGGAAAGTACGTGCCAGCGATCGCCCTGGAGATCGACCGGCGCAACCCCAAGAAGAAGAGCAAGCGGAACGGCACCGGAAAGGAGCCGACGTACATCGACCTCCAGGGGATCGCCGTTGGGAACGGCTGGATCAAGCCCGAACTGTCGCTGCGCGTTCTGATCGACTACGCCTACACGACCGGGTTCATCGGCATCGACCAGAGGAACCTGCTGGAGGAGCGCTACCGCCATTTCCAGAAAGTCCTGCACGAGGGCGCGGACATGAAGTGGGCGTACAACCTGGGCACCGCGCTGGTGGACCAGACCCTGGCGTACGGCGGAAACTTCGACGTCTACGACGTGCGGCGCTGGGACGACCTGTCCATGGGGGCGCTGAAGGCCTATCTCAACAGCGATCACGTGAAAGAGGCTCTCCACGTGCCCCACAACGTCACCTGGGAATGCGCGGACGACTCGGGGCCGGTGTCCGAGAATCTTCAGAACGACAACATGGCGGACGCCTCGGAGTGGTACGCCGAACTCATCAAGAAGGGCTACAAGACCCTCCTCTACACCGGGAACTTCGACACCGCCTGCGGATACCGCAGCACCGAGGAGATCCTGGACGACCTGATGCAGGGGCGGAACAAGCGGCACGACTGGCGTGGAACCGACCGGCTGATCTGGAGCCAGGCCCAGGGCAACCCCAAGGGATTCGTGCGCCAGTTGGACAACGTCACCCAGGTCGCCATCCCCGACTCCGGACATCAAGTGCCCGCGTTCCAGCCGGAGATCTGCCGGGAGATGCTCTACAACTGGCTCTTCGACCGGCCCTTCACCGGCTACGTCCCGAAGACGGAACCGGAGCCGGGGCCGACGCCGGCCCCCTAGGGCCTGCCGCCCCACCCCCGCCCCACACCCCCGCCCCACGCACCCTGTCGCTCACTTCTGGTGTGCGCGATGATGCGGAACGCAACCGCCACGGAGTCCAACTGCCAAGGGAGAGGCCGGTGTTGATGGCTGACAGGACGGGGCACGCCGTGGTGGTGGGGGCGGGGCTGTCCGGGCTGCTCACCGCCCAGGTGCTGGCGCGGCGGTTCGCGCGGGTGACCGTGATCGAGCGGGACACGGTGACCGGCGAGGCGGGCGCGTTCCGCGCGGGCGTTCCGCAGGCGAGGCACGTGCACATCTTCTGGTCGCGCGGTCTCGCGGCGATGGACGCGCTGCTGCCGGGCACCGTCGCGGAGTTGGAGGCGGCGGGGGCGTCGCTCGTCGGGGCGCCCGAGGAGATGCGGTGGCTGTCCCCGGCCGAGTGGTTCACCGGCGTCACCGGAGCGTCCTACCTCTCCGTCTCACGCGAGCTGCTGGAAGCCACCCTGCGCCACCGCGTCCTCGACGGGTCCCCGTCCATCACCCTGCTGGACCGGCACGAGGTCACCGGGCTCGTCGCGGCCGACGGCACCGAAGCGGTGACCGGAGTGCGGCTCCGGGAACGGGGCGAGGTCGGCCAAGAGGCCACCCTGGACGCCGAGTTGGTGGCCGTCGCCGCCGGTCGCAGCTCGCGGCCCGCGCAATGGCTGACCCAACTCGGCCGCCCGGCACCGGCGGTGGAGCGGATCGACGCCCATCTCGGCTACTCCTCACGGTACTTCCGCCGCCCGGACACCGGGACCGGCTGGAAGGCGATGTATCTCCAGGGCAACGCGGAGCTGCCGCGCGGCGGGGTGATGAACCCGATCGACGGCGGGCGTTGGCTGGTCACCCTCATCGGACAGGGCGCGCACCAGCCGCCGGTCGAGGAGAAGGCCTGGTGGGAGTATGCCGCGTCGCTGCGCTCGGACGAGCTGGCGCGGGCGCTCGCGGACGCGGAGCCGTTGTCGGACCCGGTGGCCTTCCGGGCGACGGCGAACGAATGGACCCACTTCGAGCGCGCCGACCGCCCGCCGCGCGGGTTCCTCGTGGTCGGGGACGCCCTGTGCCGGTTCAACCCGGTCTACGGGCACGGCATGAGCGTCGCGGCGACCCAGGCACAGGAGATCGCCCGGCAGCTGTCCACCCTCGGCGCGGCACAGTTCGCGGCCAGGTCCGGGGAGATCCAGCGGGCCGTGGCCCAGCGGGCACGGGGCGCCTGGGCGATCGCGACCGGCGAGGACCGCTGCTATCCGGACGTGGAAGGACCGACACCGGGACTGCTGACGCGGCTCCAACAGGGCTATATGGGACGGGTGTTGGCGACCTCCAACACCGACCCGCTGGTCGCGGAGGCGCTCTTCGCCGTGCTCTCCCTCAACCGCCGCCCCGAGAGCCTGCTCTCCCCCCGGATCATGTCCCGCACGACCCGCCGCCGCAACGGAAGCGGCAGCAGCAATAGCAGGCGACTTTGACAGCGGCGGTACCTGAACGCCCCCGGTTCGCGGCTCCCCAGTTCACACGCCCCCGGTGCGCACGCCCCAGGTGCGCGGCTCGGCGAGGGGCGAGCTGCTCACGGCCAAGCAGCCGCCGGTGGCCGGCAGCCGGGTCCGGGGCGATGTCCGTCTGCCGCACTTCAGCGTGAGCGGCTGGGCGCCAGTAGGGTGCGGGGGTGAATACTCCCTACGTGCTCCCGCGTTCGTTCCGGCTGCTCGTGACGGGCGGAGGCACTGGCGGTCACACCTACCCGGCCCTGACGGCGATCCGTACCCTGCAAGGCCGCCTCGCAGATGAGGGCAGCACGTTGGATGTCCTGTGGATCGGGACGGCGGACGGTCTCGAAGCGCGTGTCGCTCCGGAGGCGGGGATCGCGTTCAGGACAGTGGCGACAGGGAAGATCCGTCGTTCGTCGAATCCGCTGAAGATGCTGTCCGCCGCGAACGTGAAGGACATGGCGCGGGTGCCGTTCGGCGTTGCCCAGGCCCGGTCGATCGTCTCCGGCTTCCAGCCGGACGTGGTCCTGGCGACGGGTGGGTACGTGGCGGTCCCGGCCGGGCTGGCGGCTCGGCTGTGCCGCGTTCCGCTGGTTCTGCACGAGCAGACGGTCCGGCTGGGGCTTGCCAACCGGAAGCTCGCGAGTTCGGCAACGCGGATCGCGGTGTCCTCGGAGTCCTCCCTTCCGCTGCTGCCCGCAGAGGTGCGCGAGCGTGCGGTCGTCACCGGGAATCCTGTGCGGCCGGAAGTACTGGGCGGCCGCGCGGACAAGGCGATGGAGGCGCTGAGCCTGTACGGGTTCGACCGGCGTCTTCCAACCGTCTACGTCACCGGCGGCGCGCAGGGCGCCCAGCAGATCAATGGTGTTGTTCGTGAAGTACTGCCCTGGCTCCTGACGCACGCGAACGTGATCCACCAGTGCGGTCCGGCGAACGTGGACGAACTCCGTTCGGCCGCCGCCGCCTTGGACCCGGTCCTCGCCGGCCGTTACCACGTGGCCGGGTTCCTCGGGACGGAGCTGCCGGACGTACTCGCGCTGTCTGACGTTGTGGTGGCCAGGAGCGGGGCGGGGACGCTGGCGGAGCTGACCGCGCTCGGCAAGCCGACGGTGTTCGTCCCGCTCGCCACGTCGGCCGGGAACGAGCAGGCCCACAACGCCCGGCACCTGGCTGACGCGGGGGCGGCGATCGCTCTGCTCGGCGAGGTGACGGGCGCTGCTCTACAGAGTGCCGTGGGCCCGCTCCTGACCGACCCTGCCCGGCGGGCGGCCATGGCGGAGCGGGTTCGGACGCACGGGCGGCCGGACGCGGCGGACCGGCTCGTGGACGTGGTGCTGTCCGCCGCCTCCGTCTGATCAGCAGGACCGCGAGCGTCGGCGTTCGATGTGCGGGGCTGTCGCCCAGGCATGCGGTCAGGATCTTGCGCATCACGATCCTCTGACCGATGTGAGGGCCTGTTCGAGTGAGTTCACCACGCGGTCGATGTCAGTTTCGGTGAGGTGCTGGTGGAACGGCAGGCTGAGGATTTCCTCGCCTGCCCGTTCGGTGGCCGGCAGACAGCGGTGCCAGGCGGCGAACGCGGGCTGGAGATGGTTGGGCGGGTAGTGGACACCCACCCCGATGTCCCGGCGCCGGAGACTGGCGAACACCTCATCGCGGTGAGGTACGCGGATCTGACACAGATGCGGAACAGCGTGGTCGACATCGACGTCGACGAGCGTCACCCTGTCCAGCGGGGCAAGGGCTTCGCGGTAGGTGCGCCACAGGTGACGGCGGGTGTGCGCGGCGGCCTGGAAGCCGTCGAGCTGGACCAGGCCGATGGCGGCGTTGAGGGCGGACAGCTGGTAGCGCAGGCCGAAACCCTCCACGCGGTAGTTGGTGGTGTTCGCGCGTTCGTCCTGGGACGGGACCACGCCCAAGAGGCGGGTCCTGCGGATCACGTCGGCCTCCTGTGGGGTGCGCGGGATGACCATGCCGCCCTGGCCGCAGGTGAGGTTCTTGACCGGACCGAATGAGAAGCAGGTCAACGTTCCGGTGGCACCGACATGGCGGGTGCCGTTGGAGGACCCGAAGGCGTGGGCGGCGTCCTCGATGACGGCGATCCCGCGTTCGTCCAGTTCGCTGTGGATTGGACCGAGGTCCACAGCCCGGCCACCGAACAGGACCGGCATGACGGCGGCAGTGGCCGCGGTGACCGCCTCCAGGACGAGTTGGTGATCCACGCACAGGGTGGCCGGGTTGATCTCGATGAACCGCGGGGTGGCGCCGACGGACAAGATCGCCTGGACCGTCGCGCAGAACGTCATCGAGGGGACGATCACCTCGTCGCCGGGGCCGACCTTGGCGGCGAGCAGCGCGGTGTGCAGAGCCGCGGTGCCGGAGGTGACCGCCACGGCGTCGTCGACGCCGAGGAACGCGACGACGCCGCGCTCTGTCGCCGCTGAGACGTGGGTTGGCCTCGATGATCCGCGCCTGACCGTCCGCACCGAGGACGAGGTCGAAGTTGGCTGGCCCGTCGACGATGCCAAGCGCACGGCACAGCCGTTCGGCACTCGTCTCAAGGTGGTCGTGCTCCGCCGGGGACAGCTCCACCGTGCCGATCCGCCTGACGACGAAACCCCCGGCGACCAACTCTTGCTCCTTGACACAGGTCATCATCGACCTGCCGTCCCGCAGGAAGAGATCGATGGTCAACTGCCCGCCGGTGAGACCCTGCCCTCCAGCCGCGCTGCGACCTCGTCCACCCACTCCAGCCACTTGGCCAGGTTCTTGAACGCCCCCGGTGCGCGGCTCCCGGCCGACGGTCGGCGCCGGGCGGGGCTGCGGTCGTTCGCGAGTGCTCGGGGCGGCGGGCGGCGTCACCCTGTCGGTGAGGCATCCGGGGCCGGGCCCCCGGGGCAGGGCCCGGTCGTCGGCCTTGTGGGTCAGGCGTCCGTGAGCGACGTGAGGTAGGCGGCCGTCTTCTCGGGCTCGTAGAAGAAGTGCTCGAAGTCGGACGGGTCGTCGAAGGCGTTGGCGAACCGGTCGGCGACCGGGGGGAGTTGGCCTGCGGCGCCGATCAGGTTGAGGACGTGCTCGGGCGGCGGGGCCAGCATCGCGTTGGTCCACTTGGTGACGGGCTGCGCCACCTCCTGCCAGTACCGGTCGAACGTGGCCCGCATCCAGGCCTCGTCGAACTCCTTCTCGGCGTTCTCCAGGATCGACGCGAGGTAGGCGGCGGCGCACTTGGACGCGGAGTTGGAACCCTGGCCGGTGATCGGGTCGTTGGCGACGACGACGTCGGCGACGCCCAGGACCAGGCCGCCGCCGGGCAGCCGGCCGATCGGGTTGCGGACGGTCGGCGCGTACCGGCCGGCCAACGTGCCGCCCGCGTCGGTGAGTTCGACCTTCGTGGCGCGGTCGTACTCCCAGGGGACGAACGTCTTCATCAGGTCCAGCGTCAGGGCGAGGTGCTCGGCCGGGTCCTTGACGCCGGTGAAGGCGTCGAGGGGGCCGCCGGGTATGCCCTCCCAGAACAGGATGTCGGCGCGGCCCGAGGTGGTGAGCGTCGGCATGACGAAGAGTTCCCCGACGCCGGGGACCAGGTTGCAGCGGACGGCTTCGAGGTCCGGGTGTTCCGGACGCGGGGCCAGGCCGTGCACGTACGACACCGCGAGGGCGCGCTGCGGCTCGCTGTAGGGCGAACGGGACGCGTCCCGGCCGAACATGGAGACCAGCTCGCCCTTGCCGGCCGACACCAGGACCAGGTCGTAGGCGCGGGAGAAGTAGTCGAGGTCGGAGACGGCGACGCCGTGGATGACCAGTTGGCCGCCGCGCTGGGCGAACGTCTCCATCCAGCCGGCCATCTTGACCCGCTGGTCGACCGACTGGCCGTACCCGTCGAGCGTGCCCACCCAGTCGATGACGCGCTGCGAGGGGCCGGGGTCGAAGGAGCCGGGGGCGGCGACGGAGACGCCGAGGCCGTCGATCCTGGCGGCCTGCGACTCCCAGAAGTTCAGCTGGAGGTCGCGCTCGTGCTGGAGCGCCGTGTGGAACATGACCTGCGTCGACATCACCCGCCCGGTGCGGATCTCGTCCGCCGTCCGGTTGGACATCAGGGTGACCTCGTAGCCGTTCGACTGGAGTCCGAGGGCGAGTTGGAGTCCGGACTGACCGGCTCCGACGACGAGTATCTTCCGCATGCGGGTGGTGTCTCCTACCGGGGGCTGACGAGGGCTGGGCTACTCGGGGGTTTCCTCTAGGGCGTGGCCGACGAGGGCGAGCAGGGTCTCGATCGCCGAGATCCGGCGCCGGGCATCCATGATCATTACAGGCACGTGCGGGGGGATCGTCAATGCCTCGCGGACGTCCTCCGGCTTGAACAGTTCGCTGCCGTCGAAGTGGTTGACGGCGACGACGTAGGGCATGCCGCAGCTCTCGAAGTAGTCGAGGGCGGGGAAGCAGTCCTTGAGGCGGCGGGTGTCGGCCAGCACGACGGCGCCTATCGCGCCGCGCACCAGGTCGTCCCACATGAACCAGAACCGCTGCTGGCCCGGCGTGCCGAACAGGTAGAGCACCAGGTCGTCGTCGAGGGTGATGCGGCCGAAGTCCATGGCGACCGTGGTCGTCAACTTGCCGGGCGTGGCGGAGAGATCGTCGGTCTCCTCGCTCGCCTGCGTCATGAGCGCCTCGGTCTGGAGCGGCGTGATCTCCGAGACGGCCGTGACCAGCGTCGTCTTACCGGCGCCGAACCCGCCCGCCACCACGATCTTGGTGGCGATCGGGGCCTGGGTCCGGTCCGTTTCCCATGACTTCAGGTTCTCGTCGTCGTCGACGAGAGGGGTGACGCCCCGGGCGGCGTCGGTGACGTCAGAGACGACGTAGTCCACTCAGCACCCTTTCCAGCAGTGCGCGTTCCGGACGGCCTGTGCCGTGTCCGGTGCCGGTTCCGTACACACGGATCTTTCCCTGGTCCGCGAGGTCGCTCAGGAGCACGCGGACCACGCCGAGCGGCATCTTCAGCAGCGCGGCGATCTCGGCGACCGTGCGCATGCGGCGGCACAGTTCGACGATGGCCTGCATCTCCGGCATGACCCGGGTGGCGAGGGACCCGTTCGGGAGTTCCTTGCGTTCCTCGGGCGCGTCCAGCGCCGCCACCAGCGTCTCGACGAGCAGTACATGGCCGAAACGGGTGCGCCCGCCGGTGAGCGAGTAGGGCCGCACCCGGGCGGGCTTGCGGTCGCCGCCGCGCACCGGGAGCTGCGACCTCGACGACGGCGAGGGCGCCGAACTCTTCGCGTCCTTCGGTGACTTGGAAGGCTTGGAAGACTGGGACGACTTGGGCGACTTGGACGACTGGGAAGGCTTGGGGGAACTGCCACTGGTGCTGCTCATCGGGTGCTCCCCGTGGGCTCGGCCGACTCGGTCTCCAAGGATTTCCGTAGCTCGCTGCGGAGTTCGGGCGTCAGCACATGTCCGGCGCGGCCGACGAAGAGCGCCATATGGTAGGCGACGACGCTCATGTCGCAGTCGGCCGAGCCGTGCACGCCGAGGAGTGAGCCGTCGCTGATGGACATGACGAACAGGCTGCCCTCGTCCATCGCGACCATGGTGTGCTTGACGGCGCCGACGTCCATCAACTTGGCGGCGCCGACGGTGAGGCTGCCGATGCCGGAGACGATGGTGGCGAGATCGGCGGCGGAGCCGCGCGGGCCCCGGGGCTTGCCGGTGCCGGGCTGCCGGGCCTGTTCGTTCTGGCCGGGGTCGGAGGAGAGCAGGAGCAGGCCGTCGGAGGAGACCACGGCGACCGACTGGATGCCGGGCACCTCCTCGACGAGGTTCGTCAGCAGCCAGTGCAGGTTGCGGGCCTCACTGCTCAGTCCGAAGGTACTGGGCGCGGTCAACTGCTTGCCTCCTCGACTGTGCCCCCCGTGGCTTCTTCGGTGCCGCCCGGAACGGTCGAGGGCGCGGCCGGGGCGGCCGGTGCCTTCGTCTGTCCGGTGTGTTCGGCGATTTCCGCCTGTACCTCGCGGTGACCGGCCTCCGCCCCCCGGCGGAAGCCACCGAGACGGCGGCGGAGCGCGTCGGCATCGACCGACGCGTTGTGCGGGCGCTGCTGCGGAGTGGGTGCGGTGATCTTCGGGGTGCGTTTGGGGAGGCCCTTGTCGGTGACCTCGTCCTCGCCGCTCTCGTCACCGTCGTCGGCGCGCCGGTGCCAGGCCTCACCGTCGTCGGCACGCTGATGCCCGGCCTCACCATCGTCGGCACGCTGATGCTCGGCCGCGGCGTCATCGACGGCGGGCGACCCCGGTTCATCGTCAACGACGGTGTCGGGAAGGGGAGTTGAAACGGCGACGGGTGCGGGCGTCGGCACCTCTGCCCCGGCAGCCCCGGTCCGGCCGGGCGGCTCGGCCCCGGCAGCCTGCGCCGTGCCCGGTGCCGTGCCCTCGGGGGCCTCGGCCAACTCCGTTTGCCCGGTGGGCCGTTCCTCGGCGTCCGGGCCCGAGTCCTGGGCCGGGATGAGGAGTTCCATCGTCGTTTCCGGCGTCGTCTCGGGCGTCGCGTCCGGCGTCGAGTCGGGGTCGGCCTCGGGGTCTGCCTCGGGCGCCGGCTCCGGGTGGGCCTCGCGGACCGCCTCCTCCGCCAGGGCCACAAGCGGGTCGGGGTGGGTCGCGCGGGCGTGCAGGACGTTGGAATTGGCCTCGGCGTCGGCGCCCGGCAGGGTGACCTGGCCGGTCGGCGTCGATCCGGCGGCGGACGCGGTGGCCGGGGCCGGGACGGTGGCCGACGGCGCGGCCGCGAGGAGGGTCTTGGGGAGCACGGCGACGGCGGCCACCCCGCCCTGCTTCTGCTCGCGCAGCCGGACCCGGGCGCCGTGCCGGTGGGCGAGGCGGGCGACGACGTAGAGGCCGAGGCCGAGGCCCTCCTCGCCCTCCTGGTCGTAGGGGGACTCCGGGTCGAACTCGGTCAGGCGGGTGTTGAGGCGGGTCATCCGCTCGGCGGCCATGCCGATGCCCTCGTCCTGCACGGAGAGCATGACCTCGCCGCTCTCCAGGAGCCAGCCGGAGACCTCGACGGGCCGCTCGGGCGGGGTGGCGGCGGTGGCGTTCTCCATCAGCTCGGCGAGCAGATGGGAGACGTCGTCGGCGGCGAACCCGGCCACATGGGCGTGCGGCGGCAGCGCGGCGATCCGGACCCGCTCGTACCGTTCGATCTCGCTGACGGCGGCGCGCACGACGTCGATCAGCGGGACCGGGCCCGCGCTCTGCTGGACGTGTTCGGTACCGGCGAGGACGAGGAGGTTCTCGCTGTGCCGGCGCATGACCGTGGCGAAGTGGTCCAGCTTGAAGAGGGTGGCGAGCCGCTCCGGGTCCTGCTCGCGCTCCTCCAGGCCCTCGATGACGGCGAGTTGGCGCTCGACGAGGCCGAGGGTGCGTAGCGCGAGGTTGACGAAGGTGGAGCCGATGCTCTCCCGCAGGGCGTCCAACTGCTGGGCGGAGTCGGTGAGTTCGGCGCGGAGTTCCTCGCGGGCGTCGGCCATCCGCTGGCGTTGGCCGACCAGGTGTTTGCGGTCGGACTCCAGCGTGGTGACGCGCTCGTGCAGGGCGACGGCCTGCGCGTGCAGGGCGTTGACGGAGCGGACGGCCTGCGCGAACTCGTCGTTGCGGCCGGTGAACGCGACGGGTTCCTCGGCGGCCGGGTTCTCGGCCTGGGCCAGCCGGGCCGAGCCGCGGCGCAGCACCGAGAGCGGCTGGGTGAGGGTGCGGGCCATGCCGGTGGTGATGCCGAGGGCGAGCAGCAGCAGCGCGCCGAGGGCGGCCACCCTGATCTCCAGGGCGGTGACATCGTCGTCGCGGAGCTGGGCGAGGTCCTTGGCCCGGCGCTCGTAGAGGGCGGACTCGGCGCCGCGCATCAGGTCGACGCGGGCCGAGAGCGCGGCGTCGGCCTTGGTGGCGTCGGTGCCCAACTCGGCGTTGGAGAGGGAGGGTTGGTCGGTGAGGGCGGCGAGGTACTTCTCGGCGGAGTTGACCTCGGGGCCGGTGACCGTGGAGTCGTAGGAGGCGCGGGCCGTCTGCGGGGCGGTGTCGCGGAAGTCGGCGAGGGCCGCGTCGGAGCGCAGCCGGGCCTGCTGGGCGGCGGCGGTGAGGGCGTCGCGCTGCTTGGCGTCGGCGGCCGTGGAGGTGGTCGTCGTCGAGGCGAGGCCGGTCAGCGGGTCGATGCCGGTCTGGGTGGTGCGCGGCACGCTCAGCGCGGCGAGCAGCAGTCCGCGGGCGGCGGCGGCCTGCTGGACGGCGGAGTCCAGTTCGGCCAGCGCGTAGCCGCCCGGCCCGGCGCTCGGCGGCAGCTGCTCGGCCAACTGCTCGGCGAGCCGGTGCAGTTCGGTGATGGCGGCCGAGTAGGCGTCGTGCGCCTCCAGGGCGCTGGAGCGGCCGGTGAGCGCGGAGCGGCGCAGGGCGGCGATGCCGTCGAGGTCGTCGCGCAGGGCGCCGGGGGTGTCGGTGTCGGCGCGCAGGTCCTCGACCTGGCGGTCGACGCGGGCGCTGCGCTGCTCGGTGGGCGCCTTGGACTTGGGGCGTCCGGCCGCGATGTAGGCGGTGACCTCGTCGCGTTCGTCGGCCAGGGAGTGGGCGAGGCCGAGCGCGTTCTGGGTCTGCCCGGCGAGCGTCACCAGGTTCTGGTCGTCGTTCAGCTGCCCGGACGCGGCGAGCACGGTGGGCGCTCCGGCGGCGGCGATGGCGGCGGCCACGACCGCCACGGCGACGATGAGCCGGTTGCGTACGTGGGTGGGGCGGCCCTTGCCGATCGCGGGAACGCCGGTCTCGGGGCTGCCCCCCGCGGGGTCCGTCTGCTTGCTCGTGCGACGAGGCCGCGTCTTCTGCACCGGTGCTCGCATTCCTGACTCGTGAAACCCATGGCCCGGGCGACATCGCGTCATCCGATGCCTCCGCGCGTACACCTTCCCCCAGGTGCTCGGCTGCTGTGCGAGCAGGGGGTGCCCCCACCGGGGCCCGACCCTCCCAGTGCCGGTGGGCAGTGGCCGCGCATCATCCGACCTGCCACTCGAAGGAGTGAACATCGGAGGGTAGTTGGCGGGCAAGTCCCGACGCCGGGCGTGCCGCTCTGGTGCGGTGGGCCGGTTGGACGTCGGCGGCGGCCGATGGCAAGATACGTCGCCGCTCGCCGCCCCGACACCCGAATCCGCCCCAAATCAGGCGTCTGACCTGCACGGCTACCGCAACGGCGAGGAGCGCCACCGGCGTTCTGCGGGGCTCGCGCGGACGTCGGGCAGACTGGCCGGATGCGTACGGAACTTGTCTCGGAACCCGGTGACCGGGCCCGGCCCAACGAGGACTTCGCCGGGGTCGCCCTCCCCGCGTCCGGCCGGGGCGGCGCCGTCGTCGTGCTGGACGGCGTGACTCCGCCGCAGGGCGGGACGGGGTGCGTGCACTCGGTGCCGTGGTTCACGGCGCGGCTCGGCGGGGCGCTGACCGAACTGACCGTTTCCCGCCTGAATATGCCGCTGGCCGAGGCGTTGAGCCTGGCCATCGCGCGGACGGCGGCGGCCCACGCGGACACCTGTGACCTTTCTCACCCGCGTACCCCGCAGGCCACGGTGGCCCTGGCGCGCTGGCAGGACGACGCCGTCGAGCACCTCGTGCTGTGCGACTCGGCGCTCCTCCTGGAGGCGCCCGACGGGACCGTCACCCCGGTCCTGGACGACCGGCTGGCCCGGCAGCCCCGGTCGGCGCTGGCGACGGAGGCGCTGGTCGACGCGGAGCTGCGCAACAAGGAGGGCGGCTTCTTCACGGCGGCGGCCGATCCGTCGGTGGCCGCGCGGGCGGTGACGGGGAGCACGCCGCGCTCCGAGGTGCGGGCGCTGGCCGCGCTCACGGACGGGGCGACGCGCTGGGTCGAGACGTTCCACGCGGGCGACTGGGCGGACTGCCTCGCGGTGATCCGCAAGGAGGGCGCCCGATCCCTGGTGGACCGGGTCCGCGACCTCGAACTCGCCGACACGCGACGGCAGTTCCTGCGCCGCAGCAAGACCCACGACGACGCGACGGTGGCCTACGCGGAGCTGTAGGGCGGGCGGGCCGGGGCGCGGGACGACGCTCAGCGGTCCATGCCGTCGTTCAACCGGCCGAGCAGGCGGGCCAGTTCGGCGACCTCGTGGCGTTCCCAGTGGCTGAGCTGGCTGACGTAGCGGGCGCGGCGGGCCTCGCGGACCTGGCCGACCCGGCGGCGGCCCTCCTCGGTGAGGTGGACCAGCCAGGCGCGGCCGTCCGCGGGGTCGGGTTCGCGGGCGACCAGGCCGAGGTCCTCCAGGGCGCGCAGCTGCCGGGACATGGTGGCCTTGCCGACGCCGATGTAGGCGGCCAGCGCGGTGGCCCGCTGCCGTCCGCACTCGTCGAGGCGGACCAGGAGCCCGTACGCGGCGGACTCCAGGTCGGGATGGACCTCGCGGGCCATCTCCCCCTGGTTGGCCCGGGCGCGCCGCAGCAGCATCGTCAACTCCCGTTCCAGGGACAGGTATTCGCGGTCGGCGCCGGGCGTCGCCGCCGCCGGGTCCGGCCGGTGTGCGTCGCCGTGCGGGCCGCTCTTCGCACTGCTGCTCGCGCTGCTCTTTGCGCTTCCGTGCACGTCAGTTCCTGCCTAGGTCGGTCCGGCCGGTGTCCCGGCGCGGTTTCCCGGACTTGAAAGTTTCCACCGGGCGCCGTCATCGCCGCAGCTCGGCAAGTATTTCGCAGGCTTAGACCAACGGCGTCGCCCGGCCCTCTTCCCCGTGGCCGTTCTGCGCGCGTAGCGTCGTCAGCAGGCACCCGACGGGCATGCGCACGCCATCACAGCACCTTCCCCGCACCGCTGTGCACGCACCTCCCCCCACCGAGCATCACCAGCCTTCGGAGGCATCGCCATGCCCCTGCGCAGACCCCGCCCGTTCCTCGCCGCCCTCCTGCTCGCCGCCCTCTCGCTGACCTGCGCCGTCCCGGCGGCGGCCGCGGACACGCCCGTCCGGGGCTCGGCCCACCTCGGCATGGGCGTCCTCGCCCACGACGGCAGCGCCGGCTCCCCCGTCACCCGCGCCGCCCAGACCGAGGGCGTCGACGTCTCCGCCTACCAGGGCAACGTGGCCTGGTCGACCCTGTGGAGCAGCGGGGTGCGCTGGGCCTACACCAAGGCGACCGAGGGCACCTACTACACGAACCCGTACTTCGCCCAGCAGTACACCGGCTCCTACGGCGTCGGCATGATCCGGGGCGCGTACCACTTCGCGACGCCGGACACCACGAGCGGCGCGACCCAGGCCGCCTACTTCGCCTCGAACGGGGGCGGCTGGTCCAAGGACGGCCAGACCCTGCCGGGCGTGCTTGACATCGAGTGGAACCCGTACGGGGACGCCTGCTACGGCAAGTCGGCGAGTGCGATGGTGAGTTGGATCGCGGACTTCCTGACCACCTACCGCGCGCGGACCGGCCGGGACGCGGTGATCTACACGGCCACCACCTGGTGGACCCAGTGCACCGGGAACTACGCGGGTTTCGCGACCGCCAACCCCCTGTGGATCGCCCGCTACGCCTCCGACCCGGGGACCCTCCCGGCGGGCTGGGACTTCTACACGATGTGGCAGTACACGTCGTCGGGCCCGACGGTCGGCGACCACGACAAGTTCAACGGCGCCCTCGACCGCGTCGTCGCCCTGGCGAACGGCTGAGCCGGTCGGCCGCCCGGCGGTCGACCGGGAGAAACCCGTGGGCCACCTGGGAAAACGGTAAAGGTACGAGAAAAGAACCAGCCGCCAGTCCTGTGGGACTGGCGGTTTTTTGTGGTGGTCCGGTGAAGAGTGGGGAACTTGAAGATTCACACGTGAGAGGTGGGCGGGGTGTCGCACTCCACTTTTCCCGCACTGAATGCTGACAATCCAACAGATATCGCTACTTCGGGGTCGACTTACTTCGCATAACCGAAAAATGTGGGCCTCTTGCCGAGCAGATTGAGACGCCCTTATCGTCGCAATCGCTCATAAGCGATCTTCGACCGGACATCGGTGGACGTGATCCGGTCGCCCGATCCCTCCGGCACCACGGCCGAGGCCGACCCCCGCTCCCCAGTCCGCACCCGGCGCACCCGTCACCCCCGACACCGGTCGCCTTTTCGCCACCCCCGCTCCCCCGCCCGCGCCGGCGGTCGATCCGGCCTGCCCGCACGACCTTCCGCGACTCCCGTTCCGTGTACGCCACTTGTCCGTGTACGCCACTTGGAAGTGCCGATGAGAACTGAACGTCACTCGCTCGCGGCCCCACCCGTCCTGCCGTCGACTCCCCCGGCGACGATCCCCCGGACGGCGGCACGCGGTACTCCCCCGCCGCAGGACATCGACTTCACGGCCGTACGCCATGCCGTGGACCGGGTCCTCGCCGACTTCCTGGACACCAAGTCCCGGGCCGCGGCCGACCGTGGCCTGCCCGCCGAAGTCACCGACCTGGTACGGGAGTTCGTGCTCTCCGGCGGCAAGCGGCTGCGCCCCCTGCTGTGTGTGGTCGGCTGGTACGCGGCCGGCGGCAAGGGCACGCCCCCGGCCGGGGTGGTGCAGGTCGCCGCGTCCCTGGAGATGTTCCACGCGTTCGCCCTGATCCACGACGACGTCATGGACGGCACCCCGCTGCGCCGGGGCGCCCCGACCCTGCACCGGGCGCTGGCCGCGCACCACGCGGGGCACCGCAACGCCGACCGGCTCGGCGAGCACGCCGCCATCCTGCTCGGCGACCTGGCGCACTCCTGGTCGGACGAACTGCTCTACACCGCCGGGTTCCCGCCCTCCCGGCTGGCCACGGTGCGCGGGGTCGCGGACACCATGCGGTGGGAGGTGATGTTCGGGCAGTACCTGGACCTCGTCGCCACCGACAACCCCGACCACGACGAGGAACGCGCGCTGCGGGTCGCCCGCTACAAGACCGCGAAGTACACCGTCGAACGGCCGCTGCACCTCGGGGCCGCCCTCGCCGGTGCCGGTCCCGACCTCCACGTCGCCCTCTCCACCTACGCGTTGCCGCTGGGCGAGGCCTTCCAGCTCCGTGACGATCTGCTGGGTACCTTCGGCGACCCGCGCACCACCGGCAAGCCGTGCCTGGACGACCTGCGCGACGGCAAGGGCACCCTGCTGGTCGCGCTCGCCCTCGGCCGCGCCGACGAGCACCAACTCCGCACCCTGGGCGCCCTGTTCGGCAACCCCGAACTCGACGAGGAACAGGCCGAGCGGCTGCGCGAGGTGCTCGTCGACACCGGCGCCAGGGCCACCGTCGAACACCTCATCTCCACCCGTTACGAGCAGGCCCGACGCGCCCTCGACCGGGCCGCGCTGCCCCCCGTCGCGGCCGACGCCCTGCGCCGGATCGCGTTCGCCAGCACCGAGAGGACCTCATGACCACCGAGGCCATCCGCCCGTCCGTCCCCCTGCCCGCACCGGTCCCCGACGCCCCCGGCGCGCTGCCGCTGGTCGGCCACATCCCCCACATGGCGCGCTCGCCGCTGGAGTTCTTCAAGAAGCTCGCGGCGCTCGGCCCGGTCACCCGCATCAGGATCGGCAGCCGCCCCGCCTACGTCGTCTCCCGCCCGAACCTCGTCCACCGGCTGCACGTAGGGGAGTTGGACTCCTTCGACAAGGGCGGCCCGCTCTTCGAGAAGGTCCGCCACTACGTCGGCAACGGCCTCGCCAGCTGCCCCGCCCACGACCACGTCCGGCAACGCCCCGCGCTGCAACCGGCGTTCCAGCGCAGCCGGATCGAGCGCTACGCCGAGGTGATGACCGAGTCCGCCGCGGAGGTCGCCGGTTCCTGGAGCGAGGGCGACGAGATCGACCTCTACCAGCAGATGCACCGCCTCACCACGCTCGTCATCAGCCGCACGCTGATCTCGGCGGAGGTGGCGGGCCCCGCCGCCGCCAGCATCGCGGAGTCGGTGCCGGACATCATGAGCGGCGTCTACTGGCGGATGGTGGTGCCGGGCCGCTGGTTCCCCAAGCTGCCGATCCCGGTCAACCGCCGCTACGAGGAGGTCGACGCCCGCGTCCGCAAGGTCGTGAACGAGGTCGTCGACACCTACCGCGCCGACGGCATCGACCGGGGTGACCTGATGTCGATGGTCGTCGCGGGCTGCGCGAACGAACCCGACCCGCACAAGGCGGTCTACGACCAGGTCGTCACCTTCCTCACCGCCGGCCTGGAGTCGGTGGCGTCCTCGCTGGTCTACACGTTGCGGCTGCTCGACCGGCACCCCGAGATCACCGCCCGGGTGCTCGCGGAGATCGAGGAGGCACTCGGCGACGGCGAGGGCGGCGAGCTGCGCGCGCCCGGCTACGGCGACATGGCGAAGCTGAAGTTCACGCAGAACGTCCTCACCGAGGCGCTGCGGCTCTTCCCGCCCGCCTGGATCGTCAGCCGGGTCGCGACCACCGACGTCAACTGGGAGGAGGGGCACATACCCGAGGGCGCGGGCGTGTTCTTCAGCCCGTACATCGCCCACCGCGACCCCGAGGTCTTCCCCGACCCGGAGGCCTTCGACCCCGACCGGTGGGGCCCGGACCGGGTCACCACGCTCCAGCGGCAGTCCTACTTCAGCCTGGGCGCCGGCCGCCGCAAGTGCATCGGCGACGTCTACGGCACCGTCGAGTCGACGATCGCCCTCGTCACCGTTCTCAGCCGCTGGAAGCTGACCCACCGCCCCGGCTCGGAGAACGACCAGCCGTCGGTCACCGCGCTCCTCATCCCGCCGCGCACCCTCGTGCGCGTCGAGAAGGCCGAACGGAGCAGCTGACCATGGCAGTTGACGTCCCGGCCGCCGTGGCGCCGGGCAAGCCGGACATCTGGGACGTCGAGCGCTCCGGGCTGCTCGGCGGCCCCGCGCTCGGCCTCGCGGCGGCCGTCGGCACGGTCACCGAGGGCGGTGCCGACGCCACCGGCGCGACGACCTACCTGGTCGGCACGCCCTCCTACGTCCCCTACGGCACCGCCAGGATGCCCGCCCCCGAGGCCGGGTACCGGATGGCCGAACGGGTCATGCGGGCGGTGTACGACCCCGAGGTCCTGCGGGCCGTCGAGGCGGGCCCGTTGGCGGAGATCGCGCGCCGGATCACCGCCGTCCAGGCGGCCCGGCTCTGGCGCCGGGACGCCACCCCGGCCGCGACCGGGCTCGCCCGGCTGGCCGCCGTCGCGCCCCGGAAGGGCGGTGAGACACGGGAGTTGTGGGCGGAGTACCGGCGCCGGGTGCCGGATGCGCGGGACCCGATCGTGGCGATGCGCGACCTGTGGGGCAGCGTCTACACCTGGCAGTTCATCCGGGGCGACGACGCCCGGCTGCACGACCTGTGCGCGTCGATGCTGTCGCTCACGTCGGCGGTGGACTTCTGCGACGCCTTCGACGACTCCGGCGCGGGCGGCCACGCCCTCTATCTGGCCGCCGCCAGCGAGGGGTTGGAGCATCTGTCGGGCGGTGCGGCGGCGCTGGCGGTCCGGGAGATGGTCGCGGTGGGCGGCCTGATGGTGGTGAAGGACGCCATGGCGAGCGATGTGGCGGCTGTCGAGGGCGACGCCGACGTGGTGCCCCCGACTCCCGACGAGTACATGGGCGCCCGTTCCTGGGACGGCGCGATCGCTCCCTACTACCGGGTGATGCTGGCCTCCGCGCACTACCGTCATGTGGCCGACGAACAGGGCGAGTTCACCTCGGCGGCGAAGTGCGACGCGATCCAGCGGGCGCTCGACAACATCATGCGGTACAACGATGTCACCGACGCGGTGGCGGACTACGCGGCCCACGAGTGCTTCAACCAACTCCTGTCCGCGCTGTCGGTACGCGGCGCGGCGACCGCCACCGGCTACGGCGCCGCCCTCGCGGAGGTCACGGACGCGGCCCTGGACTGCGAGTGCGGCCAGCCGGGCCACGACGAGGCGGCCGAGCTGTCGATGGGCGCCTGCCTCTGGTACCTGCTGACCCCGCGCTACCAGGTCCGGCGCCAGCTGTCCGCGTTCACGGCCACGGACGCCACCCGCGCGGCGTACGCGCGCTGCACGTCGGCCCGCCTCCTGCCGGGCGCCGACCTGTACGCCCCGGACTGGACGCCCCTCTGGCACCCGGCGCCGCCCCGCGAGGCGTCGGACCGGGCGGCCCGCGTCGCCCGCAGAGCCCTCCTCCCCACGACGAACCCGGACCGCTGCGCGGCGGCGGCCCTGACCGTCCTCACCGCCTGCGACGCGGCACCGGACGACACCGCCGCCCTGCTGTCCCTGGCGTCGGGCTGGCAGACGGTGTTCGACGCGGCCCTGGCCGACGGCCCGGCCCACGGCACACCCGAGGCGGCCCGACTCCAGCCGTTGGTGGGGGACTTCTGGCGCCAGGCGGTGCTGGGCGCGGGCGACACCGTCGACATGGACGCCAAGCTGGTCATGGACATCGACGAGGCGATCCGGGCCACCTTCACCCTCCCCGCCGCCACGGGCCACGCCCTGCGCCGCGCCTTCTTCGGCGTCACCAGCGGCGCGGCGGAACTGACCCCGGCCAACCCGTTCGGCAGGCTGACCGACGGCGTGGGGGTGATCTGCGCGTAGGGCACCGCACAGCCCGCGCAGCCCCCACCGGCGCCCCTTTTGTCACCGATTCGTCACGGCCCGGCGCGGAGGAAACCCGCGCCCTCGGCCGACCCTCTCCCTGGGCGTCAGCAGCACGTCGCAGCCCGCGCAGCAGAGGATGGGTCATGAACCACCGTCACGTCTCCGCCGTCGTCGCCCTCGCTTGTGCCACCGCGCTCCTCGGTGCCGCGAGCACCACCGCCAGCGCCGGTACGGCGGGCACGGCCACCCGAGCCACCCCGTGGCAGCCCTGCCGGCTGCCCTCCGGCTACCAGCACTTCGTCGAGTTCCACTCCGCCAAGAACGTCCACGGCACGACCGTCGTCCGCGTCACCCCGGAGACCTGCAAGGTCAACAAGGACAACGACGAGGACGTCATCTACACCCCGAGTGGAGCGCCCCGCTCGCTCACCTTCGCGCCGGGCGCCTTGGTCAAGGTCGTCCGGGACACCGCGTCGGTGAAGGTCACCCCGAAGTGGCTGGTGACCCACCGGCTCGCCAACAGCCCGTACTTCTACGCCCACGTCGACGCGCAGCACCGGATCACCGCCCTGGCGGAGATCTACCACCCGTAAACAGAGGACGCGCGCGGCGGTGGGTCCGGCACCAGCAGGCACCGGGCCCACCCCGCCCCCGTCACCCCGCTCACGCCGCCGCCGAGACTCCCACTCCCACCGCGCCGTTCGTCGCCGGGGACAGGGCGAGGTCCAGGACCTGGCGGACGTCGCTGACCGTGTGGACGTCGAGCCGGTCCAGGATCTCGGCCGGGACGTCGTCGAGGTCGGCCTCGTTGCGCTTGGGGATGATCACCGTGGTGACCCCGGCCCGGTGCGCGGCCAGCAACTTCTGCTTGACGCCGCCGATCGGCAGCACCCGCCCGGTCAGCGAGACCTCGCCGGTCATCGCCACGTCCGTGCGGACCAGCCGTCCGCTCAGCAGCGACGCCAACGCCGTCGTCATGGTGACACCGGCGCTCGGGCCGTCCTTGGGGACCGCGCCCGCCGGGAAGTGGATGTGCACGCCCCGGTCCTTCAAGTCGCCGACCGGCAGCTCCAGTTCGGCGCCGCGCGAGCGCAGGAAGCTCAGCGCGATCTGCGCCGACTCCTTCATCACGTCGCCCAGTTGGCCGGTCAGGGTGAGCCCCGCCGCGCCGGTCTCCGGGTCGGCGAGCGACGCCTCCACGTAGAGCACGTCACCGCCCGCGCCGGTGACCGCGAGGCCGGTGGCGACGCCGGGCACCGAGGTGCGGCGCTCCGCCGGGTCCTGCGCGGACTCCGGCACATGGTGCGGCCGTCCGATCAGCGCCCGCAGCTCGCCGTCCGAGACGGTGAACGGCAGCTGCCGTTCGCCCAGTTCGTGCTGGGCCGCGACCTTGCGCAGCAGCCGGGCGATGGCCCGCTCCAGGGTGCGCACGCCCGCCTCCCGGGTGTACTCCCCGGCGAGCTTGCGCAGCGCGCTCTCCTCGATGGTCACCTCGTCCGGCACCAGACCCGCCCGCTCCAGCTGGCGCGGGAGCAGGTGATCGCGGGCGATGACGACCTTCTCGTCCTCGGTGTACCCGTCGAGGCGGACCAGCTCCATCCGGTCCAGGAGGGCTTCCGGGATGGCTTCGAGGACGTTGGCGGTGGCGAGGAACACCACGTCGGACAGGTCGAGTTCGACCTCCAGGTAGTGGTCGCGGAAGGTGTGGTTCTGCGCCGGGTCGAGGACTTCGAGGAGGGCGGCGGCCGGGTCGCCCCGGAAGTCGGAGCCCACCTTGTCGATCTCGTCGAGCAGCACCACCGGGTTCATCGACCCGGCCTCCTTGATCGCGCGGACGATCCGGCCGGGCAGCGCGCCCACATAGGTGCGCCGGTGACCGCGGATCTCCGCCTCGTCCCGCACGCCCCCGAGCGCGACCCGCACGAACTTCCGCCCCATGGCGTGCGCGACCGATTCCCCGAGCGAGGTCTTGCCCACACCGGGCGGCCCGACCAGCGCCAGCACGGCGCCGCCGCGCCGCCCGCCGACCACGCCGAGCCCCCGCTCACCACGCCGCTTGCGCACGGCGAGGTACTCGGTGATCCGCTCCTTGACGTCGTCGAGCCCCGCGTGCTCGGCGTCGAGCACGGCACGGGCGCCCTGGATGTCGTAGGCGTCCTCGGTCCTGTCGTTCCACGGCAGTTCGAGCACCGTGTCGAGCCAGGTGCGAATCCAGGAGCCCTCGGGCGACTGGTCGGAGGACCGCTCCAGCTTGTCGACCTCCTTGAGGGCGGCCTCGCGGACACGCTCGGGCAGGTCTGCGGCTTCCACGCGGGCCCGGTAGTCGTCGGACTCCTCGACGGAGTCCGGGGAGCCGTCGCCGTTCAGCTCGCGCAGTTCCTTGCGGACGGCTTCGAGCTGGCGCCGCAGCAGGAACTCCCGCTGCTGCTTGTCGACGCCCTCCTGGACGTCCTTGGCGATGGTCTCGGCGACGTCCTGCTCGGCGAGGTGGTCGCGCAGATGCTGGGTGGCGAGCTTGAGCCGGGCCACCGGGTCGGCGGTCTCCAGCAGCTCGATCTTCTGGTCGGTGGTCAGGTAGGGCGAGTACCCGGAGTTGTCCGCGAGCTGGGACACGTCGTCGATGGCCTGCACGCGGTCCACGACCTGCCAGGCGCCGCGCTTGCGCAGCCAGGCGGTGGCGAGGGCCTTGTACGCGGTCATCAGCTCGGCGGCATGGCCGGGCAGCGGCTCCGGCACGGTCTCGTCGACGCGGGTGCCCTCGACCCACAGGGCGGCGCCGGGGCCGGTGGTTCCGGCGCCGATCCGCACCCGGTCGCGGCCCCGGATCAGGGCGCCGGGGTCACCGTCGGCGAGCCGTCCGACCTGCTCGACGGTGCCGAGCACACCGGTGCTCGCGTAGGTGCCGTCGATCCTCGGCACCAGGAGCACCCTCGGCTTGCCCGGTTCGGCGCGGGCGGCGGCCTGGGCGGCCTCGACGGCGGCGCGGACGTCGGTGTCGTTCAGATCCAGCGGCACCACCATCCCGGGCAGCACGACCTCGTCGTCGAGCGGCAGGACCGGCAGGGTCAACGATTCGTATGCCTTGGACTCAGAAGCCATGATCTCCCCTTCGGCAGTCAAGTTGAGCTATGCCGACTCAATGCTTGGGAGCCGCCGAATGTTCCCGACCTGATGTTCGCCGTGAGCGATCACCTGAACCGAGGGGGAGCACACGAGGGGGCCAAGAGGGACCTGGTCGCTACAACAACCCCGCTGACCAGGTATTCCACGCTTCCCTACCGGTGACGGTCACCTACCGGCGCGCCGCGCTCCACCGGCGTACCCACGGCCAGGTGGCGACGCCGATGGTGAGGGCGATCAGGTGGCCCCAGTTCGTCATCGGGTCGGAGAAGGCGATGAGGGCCTCGACCAGCACCCACGTGTAGTAGCCGAGGATCGGCAGGGCCAGCCACGGCCGCAGCAGCCCACAGAGCGCACCCACACACGCGGCGACGCCGAAACTGATCCCGTAGTCCATGCGGTGCAGGGAACTCTCCGGCAGATGCCCGACCAGCACCGCGATCCCGACCGTCCCCTCGGTCGCGAGGGTCGCCAGCACATGCCCGAGCAGGAAGACGACGACGGTTCTCGCCCCGCCGATCCGCCGCTCCAGGGCGGTCAGCGCGAGCACGAACCCGATCACGTACAGCGAGGTGTACCCGCCCGCGATCCACAGCGCGCTGGCCAGCAGCACGAACACCGGCGTCCGTATCAGATGCGCGACATCGGTGCTGGTCGCCTGGTGCAACGTGGCGACCAGGGCCGGCGAGGCGTAGGTGGTGAACACCGAGGTGGCGATCAGGACGAGCGTGTACCCGAAGGTGAACGGCGTCCCGGTGGGCGTCGGCAGCAGCTGCCAGAGGCGCGGCAGGCGGCGCGCGGGGGCCGCCGTGGGGCGCGGGAGTGCGCGGGGCGCTGGGGCGGGGGCGGGGGCGAGGCGGACGCGCTGGCGGGGCATGCCGTCGAGGAGCGGCGGGCCCGAGGGCTTCACATCGGCCTGCACGGCCGTGACGGGTTCCACGGCGGGCGCTCCCTTCCGTTGCGCCCCCAGCCTTCGGGGGCCCGACGGTCACTGTCCATGACCGGCGTCACTCCTGACGCCTTCCCCAGCAACCTTTGGCCGTCAGTTTGCGTCCGGCGTCTGTCAGCGGGCTGTGGGCCGCCCTTGCGCGGTCGCAGACGACGATGAAAGTTCCCTGAGCGCCGCCGCACGCCCGTTCGAGGCCACCCGGCACCGGTAATTCAGGTGCCCGCAACCCCGCGTTGGGACAGGATGGACCGATGATCACCAGCCTCGTTGAGCCCGTGGTCCTGGACCGCCGCGAGGGACCCTACGGCGAGGTCGTGCTCCGCAGACACGGCGAACTGCTCCAGATCATCGCCAACGGCTGTTTCCTCATGGACACCTCCGACGGCCGCTCGGAACGGCTGCTCGTCGACGCGGCACTCGCCGCCCTCGGCCCGCGCGAGCGCCCCGCGATCCTGATCGGCGGCCTGGGTGTCGGATTCTCGCTCGCACACGCGGCGGCCGACCCGCGGATCGGCGCCCTCACCGTCGTCGAACGAGAATCGGCCATCGTCGCATGGCATCGCGACGGGCCCCTCGCGCCGCTCACCGCCGAGGCGCTCGCCGACCCCCGGACGACGATCCTGCACGGCGATCTGCTCGCTCACCTGCGTGAGACTTCCGCCACGTACGACGCCCTGTGCCTGGACATCGACAACGGCCCCGGATGGACCGTCACCGAGGGCAACGGGCAGTTGTACGCGCCGACCGGACTCGCGGACTGCGCACGGGTGTTGACGCCTGGTGGGGTACTGGCCGTGTGGTCGGCCCAGCCCTCTGGTGTTTTCGAGGAAACCCTACGGAATGCCGGGTTCCAGCAGGTGCGTACCGAAGAGATCCCGGTTGCCCGGGGCGTACCCGACGTCGTGCATCTCGCCCTCCGACCTGGATAGCCGTGGCACGGTGACTCCCCGTAGGCTGCTTCCCCTGGCGCAGATCATGCAAGCGTCAATCGCAAGCATGCGCAGACATGTGCTAATAAAACGGATCACCCCACGGATTCCGGAAAGCAACTTCAGGGGCGGGCGATGGAGCAGACACACACCTCGCACAACGGCGCGACGGCGACGCAGGGCGCGCAACGCCGAGTTCTGGTCGTCGAGGACGACCCGACCATCGTCGACGCCATCGCGGCCCGCCTGCGCGCCGAAGGTTTCGTCGTGCAGACCGCGGGTGACGGCCCTTCGGCCGTCGACACGGCCGAGGCCTGGCAGCCCGACCTGCTGATCCTCGACATCATGCTGCCCGGCTTCGACGGCCTGGAGGTCTGCCGCCGCGTGCAGGCCCAGCGCCCGGTGCCGGTGCTGATGCTCACCGCGCGCGACGACGAGACCGACATGCTGGTGGGCCTCGGCGTCGGCGCCGACGACTACATGACCAAGCCGTTCTCCATGCGGGAACTGGCCGCTCGGGTGCATGTCCTGCTGCGCCGGGTGGAGCGGGCCGCGCTGGCCGCCACCACTCCGCGCTCCGGCATCCTGCGCCTGGGCGAACTGGAGATCGACCACGCGCAGCGCCGGGTACGGGTGCGCTCGGAGGACGTGCACCTCACGCCCACCGAGTTCGACCTGCTGGTCTGCCTGGCGAACACCCCGCGCGCGGTGCTCTCCCGCGAGCAGCTGCTCGCCGAGGTGTGGGACTGGGCGGACGCCTCCGGCACCCGCACGGTCGACAGCCACATCAAGGCGCTGCGCCGGAAGATCGGCGCCGAGCGCATCCGCACCGTGCACGGTGTGGGCTACGCGCTGGAGACCCCCACGCCATGAGCGGCGGGCCGCCAGCACGGAACGCGCGCAGGAGCCCGGCGGACGAACCCTGGGGCGGCGTCCGCCCGTTCTCGGTCAAGACCAAGCTGGGCGCGTTGGTGGTCACCTCGGTGCTGATCACCACGGGTCTGTCGATGATCGCGGTGCACACCAAGACGGAGCTGCGCTTCATCACGGTCTTCTCGATGATCGCCACACTCCTGATCACGCAGTTCGTGGCGCATTCACTCACCTCGCCGCTGGACGACATGAACGCGGTCGCCCGGTCCATCTCGCACGGCGACTACACCCGCCGGGTCCGTGAGAACCGCCGGGACGAGCTGGGCGACCTGGCCCAGACGATCAACGTCATGGCGGACGAGCTGGAGGCGCAGGACCAGCAGCGCAAGGAGCTGGTGGCCAACGTCTCGCACGAGCTGCGCACCCCCATCGCCGGGCTGCGCGCGGTGCTGGAGAACATCGTGGACGGCGTCTCCCCCGCCGACCCCGAGACCATGCGCACGGCCCTGAAGCAGACCGAGCGGCTCGGGCGCCTGGTGGAGACCCTCCTCGACCTGTCGCGCCTGGACAACGGTGTCGTGCCGTTGCGCCGCCGCCGTTTCGAGGTGTGGCCCTACCTTTCGGGCGTCCTCAAGGAGGCCAACATGGCCGTGCCCGCCCGCGCGGGCATCGCCTCCGGCTCCGGCACCCACACCCGCACCGACGTTCATCTGCACCTCGACGTGTCGCCGCCGGAGCTGACCGCGCACGCCGATCCGGAGCGCATCCACCAGGTGGTCGCCAACCTGATCGACAACGCGGTCAAGCACAGCCCGGCGCACGGCCGGGTCATCGTGAAGGCGCGGCGCGGGCCGCAGCCGGAGTCGTTGGAGCTGGAGGTCCTCGACGAGGGGCCCGGCATCCCGCGCTCGGAGTGGCACCGCGTCTTCGAGCGGTTCAACCGGGGCGGCGCGGGTTCCGCGAAGGGCGCGGGCGACGGCGGCACCGGGCTCGGTCTGGCGATCGCCCGCTGGGCCGTGGATCTGCACGGCGGCCGGATCGGAGTGGCCGAATCCGAGCGCGGTTGCCGGATTCTCGTCACCCTTCCGGGAGAGACTTCTCTGCCAAGTTGACGTAAAGTCCGGTCAACGGCCACAAGATCCACGAGCTTCCGCACCGACGGACCAGTGTGATCAGGCACACGCCCGCCCGCTCAGCGCGCAGGGGCTACGCCGCCGTTCCCCGCCACGCCCGAAACACCGTGGAACCACGCTTGTTTCCCGCCAATTCCGCCCCCGAAACACGGCCTCCGGTGTGACTTACACGACGATGAACCGGCCTGGTCTGACCTTCACCCTCCAGGGGGCGTAGCCTTTATTCCCGCTGTCCATCACCTTGCGAAGCGGAAGAGGGCGGTTGCCGCCGTGTCGTCACAGTCCCCCAGTAAGTCGAGCATCTCGACCGACGCCGACCAAACGGGAAAGAATCCCGCGGCCGCGTTCGGCGCCAATGAGTGGCTCGTCGACGAGATCTATCAGCAGTACCTCCAGGACCCGAACTCGGTAGACCGAGCCTGGTGGGACTTCTTCGCCGACTACAAGCCCGGCGCGGCTGCCGCGCCGGCTGCGGCGGGCACGGCGGCCACGGGGGCCGCGGAGACCACCAGCACCGCCGCCGCGACGCCCGCGGTCCCGGCGCCGGCCCCCGCTGCCCCGCAGCCGGCCGCCGCCGCGCCCGCGCCGGCGAAGGCCGCCCCGGCTCCGGCCGCGGCGCCCGCCCCCGCCAAGCCGGCCGCCGCCCCCGCGAAGCCGAAGGCCGCTCCGGCGGCCGAGGCCCCCCAGGGTCCGGAGCTGGTGACGCTGCGCGGCCCGGCCGCCGCGGTCGCGAAGAACATGAACGCGTCGATCGAGGTCCCCACGGCCACGTCCGTGCGCGCGGTCCCGGTCAAGCTGCTCTTCGACAACCGCATCGTCATCAACAACCACCTGAAGCGGGCCCGGGGCGGGAAGATCTCCTTCACCCACCTCATCGGCTACGCGATGGTGCAGGCCATCAAGGCCATGCCGTCGATGAACTACTCCTTCCAGGAGAAGGACGGCAAGCCGACGCTGGTCAAGCCGGCGCACGTCAACTTCGGCCTGGCCATCGACCTGGTGAAGCCGAACGGCGACCGCCAGCTCGTCGTCGCCGGCATCAAGAAGGCCGAGACCCTGAACTTCTTCGAGTTCTGGCAGGCCTACGAGGACATCGTCCGCCGCGCCCGCGACGGCAAGCTGACGATGGACGACTTCACCGGCGTCACGGTCTCCCTGACCAACCCCGGCGGCCTCGGCACCGTCCACTCGGTGCCGCGTCTGATGCCGGGACAGTCGGTCATCATGGGCGTCGGCTCCATGGACTACCCCGCGGAGTTCCAGGGCACCAGCCAGGACACCCTGAACAAGCTCGGCATCTCGAAGGTCATGACGCTCACGTCGACCTACGACCACCGGGTCATCCAGGGCGCCGCCTCCGGCGAGTTCCTGCGCATCGTCGCCAACCTGCTCCTGGGCGAGCAGGGCTTCTACGACGACATCTTCGAGGCGCTGCGCATCCCCTACGAGCCGGTCCGCTGGCTCAAGGACATCGACGCCAGCCACGACGACGACGTCACCAAGGCCGCGCGGGTCTTCGAGCTAATCCACTCCTACCGGGTCCGCGGCCACGTCATGGCCGACACCGACCCGCTGGAGTACCGCCAGCGCAAGCACCCCGACCTGGACATCACCGAGCACGGGCTCACCCTGTGGGACCTGGAGCGCGAGTTCGCCGTCGGCGGCTTCTCCGGCAAGTCCCTGATGAAGCTGCGCGACATCCTGGGCGTGCTGCGCGACTCGTACTGCCGCACCACCGGCGTCGAGTTCATGCACATCCAGGACCCGAAGCAGCGCAAGTGGATTCAGGACCGCATCGAGCGCCCGCACTCCAAGCCGGAGCGCGAGGAGCAGCTGCGCATCCTGCGCCGACTGAACGCGGCGGAGGCCTTCGAAACGTTCCTCCAGACCAAGTACGTCGGGCAGAAGCGGTTCTCCCTGGAGGGCGGCGAGTCCGTCATCCCGCTGCTCGACGCGGTCCTCGACTCGGCCGCCGAGTCGCGCCTGGACGAGGTCGTCGTCGGCATGGCCCACCGCGGCCGCCTGAACGTCCTCGCCAACATCGTCGGCAAGTCGTACGCGCAGATCTTCCGGGAGTTCGAGGGCAACCTCGACCCGAAGTCGATGCACGGCTCCGGCGACGTGAAGTACCACCTGGGCGCCGAGGGCACCTTCACCGGTCTCGACGGCGAGCAGATCAAGGTCTCGCTGGCCGCGAACCCGTCCCACCTGGAGACGGTCGACCCGATCATCGAGGGCATCAGCCGCGCCAAGCAGGACATCATCAACAAGGGCGGCACGGACTTCACCGTCCTGCCGGTCGCCCTGCACGGTGACGCGGCCTTCGCGGGCCAGGGCGTGGTGGCCGAGACCCTGAACATGTCGCAGCTGCGCGGCTACCGCACCGGCGGCACGGTCCACATCGTCATCAACAACCAGGTCGGCTTCACCGCGGCCCCCGAGTCCTCGCGCTCCTCCATGTACGCGACGGACGTGGCCCGGATGATCGAGGCCCCGATCTTCCACGTGAACGGCGACGACCCCGAGGCCGTCGTGCGCGTCGCGCGGCTCGCGTTCGAGTTCCGTCAGGCGTTCAACAAGGACGTCGTGATCGACCTCATCTGCTACCGCCGCCGTGGTCACAACGAGTCGGACAACCCGGCGTTCACGCAGCCGCTGATGTACGACCTGATCGACAAGAAGCGCTCGGTGCGCAAGCTCTACACCGAGTCCCTCATCGGTCGCGGCGACATCACCCTGGAAGAGGCCGAGCAGGCCCTTCAGGACTACCAGGGGCAGCTGGAGAAGGTCTTCACCGAGGTCCGCGAGGCGGTGGCCCAGCCGTCCGAGGGTCCCGTGTCGGACCCGCAGGCGGAGTTCCCGGTCGCCGTGAACACCGCGATCTCCGCGGAGGTCGTCAAGCGGATCGCCGAGTCCCAGGTCAACATCCCGGACACGTTCCACGTCCACCCGCGTCTGCTGCCGCAGTTGCAGCGCCGGGCGACGATGGTCGAGGACGGGACGATCGACTGGGGCATGGGCGAGACCCTCGCCGTCGGCTCCCTCCTCCTGGAGGGCACCCCGGTCCGGCTCTCCGGCCAGGACTCGCAGCGCGGCACGTTCGGCCAGCGGCACGCGGTCCTCATCGGCCGTGACACGGGCGAGGAGTACACCCCGCTCCAGTACCTCGCCGAGGAGCAGGCCCGCTACAACGTCTACAACTCGCTGCTCTCCGAGTACGCGGTCATGGGCTTCGAGTACGGCTACTCGCTGGCCCGCCCGGACGCCCTCGTGATGTGGGAGGCGCAGTTCGGCGACTTCGTCAACGGCGCGCAGACGGTCGTCGACGAGTACATCTCGGCGGCGGAGCAGAAGTGGGGCCAGACGTCCGGCGTCACCCTGCTGCTCCCGCACGGCTACGAGGGCCAGGGCCCGGACCACTCCTCGGCCCGCGTCGAGCGCTTCCTCCAGCTGTGCGCGCAGAACAACATGACGGTCGCGATGCCGACCCTCCCGTCGAACTACTTCCACCTCCTGCGGTGGCAGGTGCACAACCCGCACCACAAGCCGCTGGTGGTCTTCACCCCGAAGTCGATGCTGCGCCTGAAGGCGGCCGCGTCGAAGACGGAGGAGTTCACGTCGGGTCAGTTCCGTCCCGTCATCGGTGACGCGTCGGTGGACGCGGCGGCGGTCCGCAAGGTCGTCTTCGTGGCCGGCAAGCTGTACTACGACCTGGAGGCCGAGCGGCAGAAGCGCGGCGTCACGGACACGGCGATCATCCGCATCGAGCGCCTGTACCCGCTGCCGGGTGCCGAGCTTCAGGCGGAGGTCAACAAGTACCCGAACGCCGAGAAGTACCTGTGGGCCCAGGAGGAGCCGGCCAACCAGGGCGCCTGGCCGTTCATCGCCCTGAACCTGATCGACCACCTGGACCTCGCGGTCGGCGCGGACGTGCCGCACGGCGAGCGCCTGCGCCGCATCTCCCGCCCGCACGGGTCCTCCCCCGCGGTCGGTTCGGCCAAGCGCCACCAGGCCGAGCAGGAGCAGCTGGTGAACGAGGTCTTCGACGCGTGACCCGCTGACCGAACGAGACCGGCCCCGTCGCCTCCACGAGGTGACGGGGCCGGTTTTCTCGTTCCGCGCGGCGCATAACCTGGGGGGACAGGAACCGGTGGCCATCCGGCCCAGCCCCAGGAGAGCATCCCGTGTACTTCACCGACCGAGGCATCGAAGAACTCGAAAAGCGGCGTGGCGAGGAAGAGGTCACCTTCGAGTGGCTCGCCGAGCAGCTGCGGACGTTCGTCGACCTGAACCCGGACTTCGAGGTTCCGGTGGAGCGCCTCGCGACCTGGCTGGCCCGCCTGGACGACGAGGACGACGAGTACGACGAGAACAACGACGCGTAGCCGGGCCCGCGCATCCGCCGGATCTCCTCAAGGGGCGCCTTGTTGGCGCCCCTTGAGCCGTTCCCGGGGGCTGCCGACGGGGCGTCAGTCGCGGGGCCTGGCGAGGTCGTACACGAGGCCCAGTGTGCCGTGCGCCAGCAGCAGCGCGCCCGCCGCCGCCCAGCCGCCACCGCGCCGGTGCAGCCCCCAGAGGGTGAGCGGCAGCCCGGCGGCGATCTGCGCCAGCGCCAGGGCACGCGCCCTCGGGGTGCCGGACCAGGGCAGCCAGGGGCCGAGGGGAGTCTCGTCGACGGCGTCGAGTCCGGCGCGGACCACCTCGCGCGTGCCGGGCCACTCGACCGGCCGGGTGTCGGTCCTGGCCAGGGCGGCCTCACGGAGACGGTCGGGGGGCGCGCCAGGGGTGAATCCGGTGGGCAACGACACCCCCGCGCGCGTGAGGATCGCCTGGAGGCCGCGCAGCCGGGCGCGGGCGTCGGCGGCGGGATCGGGTGCGGTGAGCCGGTCGAGGGCCTGGACGTCGAGGACGGGGTCGAGCCCGAGGCGGGCGGCGAAGGTCCGCATGGCCTCGCCCTCACCGGCCGGGGTGCCGTCGGCGAGCCAGACATAGCCGACCGGACGCCGGAATCCGGAGGCGAGGGTGTAACCGGCCCGGTCGGCGTCCCACCACAGGGCGAGCGCGGGCCAGGCACCGCCGACGGCGAGCGCGGTGGCCCAGCCGGTCAGGACGCGGTCGACAGGCTCGGCGGCGTCCCGCCAGGGCGTTCCCCCGGGCACCAGGACGCTCCAGGCGCTCCCGGCGGGAGTGAGCAGCAGGGGCGCGCGCAGGAGGTGGGCGGCGGGGGCGACGGCGGCGGGTTCGGCGCGGCAGAGCAGGAGGGCTCCGGAGGGGGCACCGGCACGGGCGGCTTCCGTCGACATGACCACACGGTAAGTCGACATATCTCCTCAGTCATGTCGGGCGGAGAGGTCGGCGGGGACGCCCCGGGCGGCCGGGAGTCACTGGAACGGGTGTCTTGACTTTCCTCGACCGCGATATATCGTGAATGACAGGAGACGCGATATGGCGCGTCGCACGGGGAGGTGCACGATGTCCGAATGGTCCGTCGCGGAGCCCGAGAAACTCACGTTCGGCGAGCCCGTGAGGGAGCTGAAGGTCCGCATCGCCAACGGCACGGTGAACGTGGTGGGCACCGAGGAGAGTTCCGCCCGCCTGGAGGTCACCGAGATCGAGGGCCCGCCGCTCGTGGTGACCCAGCGGGACGGCGTCCTGACGGTGGCCTACGAGGATCTGCCGTGGAAGGGCTTCCTCACGTGGCTCGACCGCAAGGGCTGGCGGCGCAGCGCGGTCGTCTCGCTCGCCGTGCCGTCCTCCACCCGGGTGGAGGTGGGCGTGGTCGGCGCGGCGGCCATGGTCTCCGGGCTCGACGGGCCCACGGAGGTGAAGGGCGTCACCGGCGACGCCACCCTGGTGGGCCTCAGCGGCACGGTCCGCGCCGACACCGTCTCGGGGAACGTGGAGGCGCAGGCCCTCAGCGGGGACCTCCGCTTCCACTCGGTGTCCGGGGATCTGACGGTGGTCGAGGGTGCCGGGTCCTCGGTGAAGGCGGAGTCGGTGAGCGGTTCGATGATCGTCGACCTGAACCCGGCCGACCGCCCGACGGACGTCAGCCTGTCCGGCGTCTCGGGCGAGATCGCCATCCGGCTGCCGCATCCGGCGGACGCGCGCGTGGAGGCCAACACGGCGAGCGGCACGGTCTCCAACGCCTTCGAGGATCTGCGGGTCAGCGGCCAGTGGGGCGCCAAGCGGATCACCGGCAGCCTCGGCACGGGCCGGGGCAGCCTGAAGGCCACCACCGTCTCCGGTTCCATCGCCCTGCTGCGCCGCCCGGCACAGGACGACCGGTGGGACCCGGCGCCGACAACCCCGGCGGACGGGGCGGACTCCGACTCGGGGGACAATTCCGTTTCCGGCCCGGACGGCGGCGCGAGCGGCATACCGGCCGACGTACCCGCCGACCCGCCTGCCGAGGCACCGGCCGGTGGTCCGACCGACGGCCCGACCGACAAGAAGGTGCTCTGAGATGCCCCCCGTCTTCGCCCACGGCCGCCTCCGTCTCTATCTGCTGAAGCTGCTCGACGAGGCACCGCGCCACGGCTACGAGGTGATCCGGCTCCTGGAGGAGCGGTTCCAGGGGCTGTACGCGCCGTCGGCGGGCACCGTCTATCCCCGGCTGGCCAAGCTGGAGACGGAGGGTCTGGTCACCCACACCACCGAGGGCGGCCGGAAGGTGTACGCCATCACGGACGCGGGCCGCGCCGAGTTGGCCGACCGCAGCGGTGAACTGGTCGACCTGGAGCTGGAGATCGGTGAGTCCGTCGCCGAACTCGCGGCGGAGATCCGGGCCGACGTCCGGGGCGCGGCCGGTGATCTGCGCCGCGAGATGCGGGCGGCGGCGACCCAGGCCCGGCAGGGCACCACCACCGGCGGACCCGGCGACCCGGGGACCGGCGGGGACCTCGACGACAAGGAGTCCTGGCGGGCGGCGAAGGAGGAGATGCGGCGCGTCAAGCAGGAGTGGAAGGAACAGGCGAGGCGGGCCAAGGACGAGAGCCGCCGGGCCCGTGAGGACGCCGAGCGCGCCCGGCGCCAGGCCAAGGAGGCCCAGGAGCGGGCTCGCGCCCAGGCCCAGGAGGAGCTTCAGCGCATCACCCGCCGGGTGCAGGAGCGCGTCCAGGACCACTTCACCCGGGGCGACTGGCCGACGGGCGTCCAGAAGGGCCTGACCGAACTGGCCAAGGAACTGGGCGAGTTCGGCATGGGCTTCGGCAAGGAGTTCGGCAAGGACCTGGGCTTCGGGCGGGGAAGCACCGGCAACGGGGCGACGGCGAGCGCGGGGGGCACGGGGACGGCAAGCACGGGCACGGGTACAGGCCCGGGTGCGGGTGCGGGCCCGGGTACAGGCCCGGGTGCGGGTGCGGGGGGATCGTCCGCTCGGGCCGAGTACCGGTTCGACGACGAGGAGTTCCCGGCCGCGTACGAGCCGGGGTGGGCGCACGAGAGCCCGACCGGCGACACGGCCCGGGATCTCGACCGGCTCCTGGACCGTTTCCGCGACGACATCCGGGACGCGGCCCGCGACCACGGAGTCGACGACGACCAACTCCGCGACACCCGCCGCCACTTGTCGACGGCGGCGGCACACATCGGGGCACTGCTGCGGGCGCCTCGGGGTTAGGGGCAGGGGGGAGGCCCGGGGCCTGGGGTGGGGCGAGGCAGGGGGGTGGGGTGTCGGTCCGCCGAGGGGACGCGGAGCCGACCCCTCCCCCAGCCACCAGCCGGCTGGGGCCAGCTCCCCCGACCGTCGGCGTGCCGGGGCCGGCTCGCTCGGGCGGTCGGGGCGTCGCCGTACAGGACGCGGGTCAGGGCGTCGTGGGTGACGCCGTGGTCGGCGAGCACCTCACCAGGAACGCCGGGGAGGACGGTCAGGGCGAGGAGAAGGTGCTCGTCGCCGATGTGCCGGTCCCGGTGGGCGGCGGCGATACGCACCGTCCGCGCCAGGACCTCCTTGGCACCCCGGCTGAAGGGGCGGCGGCCGGACCAGCGCCCCTCACGCCCAGGCCGCCGGACATCGCGCCGACGCCGTGAGCCTCAGCCGATTCAGTCGTTGGTGAGCACGATCTTGCCGAACTGGTCGCCGGACGCGAGGCGTTCGAAGCCCTCGCGGGCCCGGTCCATCGGGAGCACCTCGTCGATGACGGGCCGGACGCCCGTGGTGGCGCAGAAGGACAGCAGGTCCTCCAGTTCGTCCTTGGTGCCCATCGTGGAGCCGACGACCTTGAGTTCGAGGAAGAAGATGCGGGTCAGTTCGGCGTGGGAGGGGCGGTCGCCGCTGGTGGCGCCGGAGATGACGAGTGTGCCGCCCGGCTTCAGGGACTTCACCGAGTGCGACCAGGTCGCCGCGCCGACGGTCTCGATCACGGCGTCGACGCGTTGCGGCAGCCGGGCGCCGGGCTCCACGGCCTCGACGGCGCCCAGTTCCACCGCCCGCTTGCGCCGGGCCTCGTCCCGGCTGGTCGCGAAGACCCGCAGCCCCGCCGCGCGTCCGAGCACGATCGCGGCCGTGGCGACCCCGCCCCCCGCGCCCTGCACGAGCACCGAATCCCCGGGCCGCACACCGGCGTTGGTGAACAGCATCCGGTACGCCGTCAGCCAGGCCGTGGGCAGACAGGCGGCCTCGGCGAAGGAGAGTTCCCTGGGCTTGGGCAGCACGTTCCAGGTCGGCACGGCGACCTGTTCGGCGAACGTGCCCTGATAGCGCTCGGTGAGGATCGAACGGGGTTCACGCGCTCCGACGCCGTGGCCGGTCTGGCCGATCACGGAGTGCAGGACGACCTCGTTGCCGTCCGCGTCGATGCCGGCGGCGTCGCAGCCGAGGATCATCGGGAGGCGTTCCTCGGGGAGGCCGACGCCACGGAGGGACCAGAGGTCGTGATGGTTGAGGGAGGCGGCCCTGACGTCGACGGTGCTCCAGCCTGGGCGGGGGGTGGGGGCGGGGCGGTCCCCCGACTCCAGTCCGGCGAGGGGCTGGTCGCGGTCGGTTCGGGCGGCGTAGACGGCGAACATGCCCCCGACGATAGGCTCCGCCGGTACGGCGAGGGAACAACCCGGGGTCGCGGAACCCACCTCTTCCCCACCAACCGCACCCTGCCACCAAGCCAGGGGACTACGCCCCCACCCCCCTTCGGCCTAACCGGCCTCGTCCTCAAACGCCGGACGGGCTGATTTGGCGACCCGCGTCACGAAACTGGGCTGCCCCACAGTCCCGTTGTCCTCAAACGCCGGACGGGCTGATTCGGCAACCCACGTCACGAAACTGGGCTGCCCCACAGTCCCGTTGTCCTCAAACGCCGGACGGGCTGAATCGGCACCCTGCGTCGCGAGGCGAGCGAGCTGGCGAGCTGGCGAGCTGGCGAGCTGGCGAGCTGGCGAGCTGGCGAGCTGGCGAGCTGGCGAGCTGGCGAGCTGGCGGCGCCGACGAAACTCCGCTCGCCCCAGCCCACCCAGGGGCGCGGGGAACTGCGCGACCAGCCACGACGGCGCCGCACCCGCCAACGCGGCCAAGCCCCCCACGGCTGACGTCCACTGCTCAAGTGACCGAGACGGGCGGGCGGGTGGGTAAAGGGGGGCCCCGCCGGAGGGGCGGGGCCTGGACAGTTAGCGGCGGGCTACGCCCTCCGCCTTCGCCGCTGCCGCCACAGCACTGGTCACCGCAGGAGCGACCCGCTCATCGAACGGCGACGGAATGACATAGTCCGCAGCAAGATCGTCACCGACCACCCCGGCCAACGCCTCAGCCGCAGCAAGCTTCATCCCCTCGGTGATCCGAGACGCCCGCACCTGCAACGCCCCCGCGAAGATGCCGGGAAACGCGAGCACGTTGTTGATCTGGTTCGGGAAGTCCGAACGCCCCGTGGCCACGACCGCCGCGTACTTGTGGGCGACGTCCGGATGCACCTCGGGGTTCGGGTTGGCCATGGCGAACACGAACGCGCCCTCGGCCATGGAGGCGACCGCCGCCTCCGGCACCGTTCCACCGGAGACGCCGATGAAGACGTCGGCGCCGCAGAGCGCGTCCTCCAGCGTGCCGGACAGCCCGGCCTTGTTGGTGAACCCGGCGAGTTCCCGCTTGACCGGCGTCAGATCGTCGCGGTCGGCGGACACGACGCCCTTGCGGTCGGTCACCGCGACGTCCCCGATCCCGGCCTCGACCAGCATCTTCGCGATGGCGACCCCGGCCGCGCCGGCCCCGGAGATGACGGCCCGCAGCTCCGCGAGCCCCTTCCCGGTGAGCCGCGCCGCGTTGCGCAGGGCGGCCAGCGTGACGATGGCGGTGCCGTGCTGGTCGTCGTGGAAGACGGGGATGTCGAGCCGTTCCTGGAGCGTGCGTTCGATCTCGAAGCAGCGCGGCGCCGAGATGTCCTCCAGGTTGACGCCCCCGAAGGAGGGCGCGAGCCGCACCACGGTCTCGACGATCTCGTCGACGTCCGTGCAGGCGAGCGCGATCGGCACCGCGTCCACGCCGCCGAACTGCTTGAACAGGATCGCCTTGCCCTCCATGACCGGGAGGGAGGCCTCGGGACCGATGTCGCCGAGTCCGAGCACGGCCGTTCCGTCCGTCACGACGGCGACCACGGACGACTTCCAGGTGTAGTCGTTGACGAGTTCCGGCTGCTCCGCGATCGCGGTGCACACGCGCGCGACGCCGGGCGTGTAGGCGAGGGACAGGTCGTCCCGGTCGCGAACCGGCACGGTGGCCTGCACGGCCATCTTGCCGCCGCGGTGCAGCGCGAACACCGGGTCGAGGGAGTCGAGGGGCTCGCCCCCGCCGTTCTGCTCGGCACTGCCCGGGTTCCGCTCGGCACTGCCCGGGTTCCGCTCGGCACTGCCCGGGTTCCGCTCGGCACTGCCCGGCTTGTTGTCGCCGCGAGGATTGACGATCTCCGCTGCCACTTCGTTGACCCCTTAGATGTTCATTCGGTTGAGGGTGCCACTCCTGGTGAGGGGTGGGCGGGACCGCGTAGGCCCGGAGGTGTGTGAGGCGCACGGGCTCTACGCGACGGGCGCGCCGCACGCGCGCCCCTAGCCCCGGATGAGGGGTTGAAGAACCTTCTTACCCGACGGACCGCGCCGGGGACGAGTCCATCCGGCAGGCGAGCGGAACGGCCGGGCCACAGGTCACGTCTCGGTGACAAGAATGGTCACGAAATATCACGACAGCTGGCCGTGTTCGCGCGGTCACGCGCCTGAAACAGTGATCAAAGCCTCGGACGCCCGGTCCGGATACCGAGACGCCCCGCAGATCTTCCGGCGGTCGCGCGGGACGGCCGTGGATGGTCCGGCCGAGCGGGGCCGGACGGGCCCGACCGGTGCGCCGCGACGCGGTTCGACGCGAACGAGGACCGGTCCCGTTATCCGATTTTGACATCACCGGTCCCCTGAATGGCGTAGCCACAATGGCAAGATGCCGTAATCAATCATTCAAGGTCGCGACACCCGAAGATGCGTGTGCCTGTCGACCCGTCGGCCGCTCCACCCATCCGCCGGAGGACCAAAATGACCGCATTCACCACCCGTCGTGCGACCGCCCGCGCCAGGACCGCCGCGGTCGGCGCGGTCGCGGTCGCCGGTGCCCTGCTCCTCACCGCCTGCGGTGACCAGACGGACAAGGGGAGCGACAGCGCGTCCTCGTCGTCCGGTTCCGCGCCGCTCGCCGACAAGCTGCCCGCGGACCTGCGCAAGGCCGGTGTCATCAAGGTGGGCTCGGACATCGCGTACCCGCCGGTGGAGTTCATGAAGGACGGCAAGGCCGTCGGCGTCGACCCGGACATCGCGGCCGCGCTCGGCAAGCAGCTGGGCGTGACGTTCCAGTTCCAGAACAGCAAGTTCGACAACCTGGTCGTGGGCCTCCAGGCCAAGCGCTTCCAGATGGTCATGTCGGCGATGAACGACACGAAGGACCGCCAGAACGGCGTCGACTCGGAGACCGGCAAGAAGGTCGGCAACGGCGTCGACTTCGTCGACTACTTCACCGCCGGCACCTCGATCCTCGTCCAGAAGGGCAACCCGAAGGGCATCAAGTCCCTCGACGACCTGTGCGGAAAGGTCGTCGCCCTCCAGAAGGGCACCACCTCCGAGGGCGTCGCCAAGGCGCAGAGCGCGAAGTGTACGAAGGACGGCAAGAAGGCCATCACCCTCCAGACCTTCGACACCGACCCCGAGGCCCTGCTCCGCCTGAAGCAGGGCGCGTCCGTCGCCGACCTGAACGACTTCCCGGTCGCCGCCTACAACGCCAAGACCGCCAGCAGCGGCAAGGACTTCGAGGTCGTCGGCGACCAGATCGAGGCCGGCCCCTACGGCATCGCCGTCAGCAAGGACAACACCGAGCTGCGCGACGCCCTCAAGGCCGCCCTGGCCGCGATCATCAAGAACGGCGAGTACACCAAGATCCTCCAGAAGTGGAACGTCACGGACGGCGCCGTGACCGGCGTGAAGATCAACGGCGGCTCCTGAGCGCGCGGACGCTGAGAGGCCATCACCGTGACCGACATAGCCGAGAAGTCCCCGGCGCCCGTGCCGTCCGTGCCGCCGGAGCAGATCAAGGCCATCCCCGTGCGCCATTACGGACGTTGGGTGGCCGGAGTCCTGGTCCTCGCCGTGCTGGCGCTGATCGGGACCGCGTTCTCCAACGCGAAGATCAACTACGGGGTGATCCCCGACTACCTGTTCGACCCGACGATCATCGCCGGTGCCTGGACCACGTTGTACATCTCCGTGCTCGCCATGGTCGTCGGCGTCGTCCTCGGGGTGCTGCTCGCCGTGATGCGGCTGTCGTCGAACCCGGTGACCAGCACGGTGGCCTGGTTCTACATCTGGTTCTTCCGGGGGACCCCGGTCCTGGTGCAGCTGCTGCTCTGGTACAACATCTCGCTCGTCTTCCCCATCCTGAACCTGGGGTTCTACAAGAACGAGATGAACGAGGTGATGACCCCCGTCCTCACCGCGCTCCTCGGACTCGGTCTGAACGAGGCCGCGTACATGTCGGAGATCGTCCGGGCCGGTATCCAGTCGGTCGACGAGGGCCAGACGGAGGCGTCGCACGCGCTGGGCATGACCCGGGCCAAGACGCTGCGCCGGGTGGTGCTGCCGCAGGCGATGCGGGTGATCGTGCCGCCGACCGGCAACGAGTTCATCAACATGCTGAAGACGTCGGCGCTGGCCTACGCGGTGCAGCTGCCCGAGCTGATCAAGATCACCACGGACGTCTCCAGCACCTCGCTCGCGGTCGTCGAGATGTACTTCGTGGCCTGCGTCTGGTACCTGCTCCTGACCACGGTCTTCAGCATCGTCCAGTACTACGTCGAACGGCGTTACGCCCGGGGTTCGACGCGCAACCTGCCGCCGACGCCGTTGCAGCGGATGCGGACCTACGTCCGGATGTTCGCCTCGTTCCGCCGCCCGGAGGTGGCCCGATGACCAAGCTCGTCAAGGACGTCGCCCGGGGCGGCCATCCGATGGTCAGGGCCGAGGGCGTGCACAAGTCGTTCGGGCCCGCGCACATCCTCAAGGGCATCGACCTGGAGGTGAACCCACGTGACGTGTTCTGCCTGATCGGCCCGTCCGGCTCCGGCAAGTCCACGTTCCTGCGGTGCATCAACCACCTGGAGAAGATCAGCGCGGGCCGCCTCTCGGTCGACGGCAAGCTGATCGGCTACCGCCAACAGGGCGACAAACTCTACGAGTTGAAGGAGCGGGAGGTCGCGGCGCAGCGGCGGGACATCGGCATGGTGTTCCAGCGCTTCAACCTCTTCCCGCACATGACGGCGCTGGAGAACGTCATGGAGGCGCCCGTCCAGGTCAAGCGCGAGAGCAAGGCCGTGGCCCGCGAACGCGCCGCCCGGCTCCTGGACCGCGTGGGGCTCGGCGACCGGCAGGGCCACTACCCGGCGCAGCTCTCCGGCGGCCAGCAGCAGCGGGTGGCGATCGCGCGGGCGCTGGCGATGCAGCCGAAGCTGATGCTCTTCGACGAGCCGACCTCGGCCCTCGACCCGGAGCTGGTCGGTGAGGTCCTGGACGTGATGCGGGACCTCGCGTCGGACGGCATGACGATGATCGTCGTCACCCACGAGATGGGCTTCGCCCGCGAGGTCGGCGACGCGCTGGTCTTCATGGACGACGGCGTCGTGGTCGAGTCCGGGCACCCCCGCGACGTCCTGACCGACCCGCAGCACGAACGCACCCGGTCGTTCCTGTCGAAGGTGCTCTGAGCACGGGCGGGAAGTCCGGGATACCTGAAGGTGAGGGGTGGTACGGGACCGGGTCCCGTACCACCCCTCACCTTCAGCCCGTCCTGCTGGAGAGCTGTCCGTCCTACCTGCTGGAGAGCTGGCCGTCCTACTTGAGGGCCAGCAGCAGGGTGTCCGACGGGGAGCACCAGACCGGCCGGGCCTCCGCGAATCCGTGGGCGCGCAGGGTGTCCGCGTGCCAGCGGGCGGCGGGCATGTCGCCGTCGGCGTGTTCGCCGTAGATCTCGAAACGGCGGGCGGTGGGCCCGGCGAGTACCGGGTCCTGTCCGGCGAGCTGCCACCAGTCGGCCCAGTCGACGGCACCGGAGCGCCTGGCCTGTTCCATGCGGGTGTGCCGCAGGGCCCGTTCCGCCGCGTTGATCCGGGGCGTGGTGTCGTCGATCATGTGGTCCGCGTTCATGAAGACACCGCCGTCGGGGACGAGTTCCGCGATCTGACCGTAGAGGGCCGCGAGGGGTTCGCTGTGCAGCCAGTGCAGGGCCGTGGCCGTCAGAACGGCGTCGAACGAGTCGTACGGGAGCCGGCGCGTCCAGTGCGGGTCCTTGAGGTCGGCGGTGACGAGGGTGACCCGTCCGTCGCCCGCGAAGGTGCCCTCGGCGATGGTGAGGAGGGCCGGGTCGAGGTCGACGCCGACGCTGGTGGCGTCGGGGAGGCGGGCCAGCAGCCGGGCCGTGATGGTGCCGGTGCCGCAGGCGAGGTCCAGGACGCGCGGGGCGGGGCCGGCGAGGGCCTCGACCATGTCGAGCATGATGCGGAGGCGTTCCTCGCGGTCGGGCATGTACCACTCCTGCTGACGGTCCCAACTCCGCTGCCAGGCGGCCCAGTCGGTCCCGCCCGGCGCGACACCCGAGTCCGCGCCCGAGTCCGTACCCGTACCCGAGTTAGTGCCCGTGCCCGTGTCCGTCATGGGAACCTCCGCCAGACGAGAATGAGTAATACCCTGTAAGCGCGATCAGCCATTACCCGACCGCCCGCACGACGATAGAACACCCCCGTAAGGACTACAAGTGGAACTGGCCTATTACTCGGATTACGCGGTCCGGCTCGTGAACAGCGAGGAACCGGCCCGCGGCAAGGACGCCCTGACCTCGGTGGAGGCGGTGCGGAACCTGTTCGGCGCGGGCGCGACGGCGGCCCGCCGGGCGGCCGAGGCCGACGTCACCCGGTTCCGGTCGGTGCGGGGGCGGTTGCGCGCGGTCTTCGAGGCGGCCGACCAGGGCGACGAGACCCTCGCCGTGGACCTGCTGAACTCCCTGCTCCTGGAGTTCCCGGTGAGCCCGCAGATCTCCGGGCACGACCACCGCGACGACGACGGCCGCCCGTTGTGGCACATGCACCTCGCCGACCACCCGTCGAACGCGACAGCGGGGTACGCGGCCATCGCGGCGATGGGCCTGGCCTTCCATCTCACCGAGTACGGCGTCGACCGGCTGGGCCTGTGCGAGGCGCCGCCGTGCCGCAACGCCTACCTGGACACGTCCACCAACCGCTCCCGCCGTTACTGCTCCGACCGCTGCGCGACCCGCGCCAACGTCGCCGCCTACCGGGCCCGGAAACGGCTGGAGGCCGACCGGTCCGACAGCACGGGCCGGGCCGCCGTGAGCGCCCAGCGCACCCGCGCGAGCGGCGAGAGCTGACCTTCCCCGCGCGGCCGGTAGCGCCACCGCACCCGGCCCAGCACCAGTTCCTCGGGAACGGTGCCGTAGTCGGTGCTGTCGCCACCGGCGCCCGGGTTGTCGCCGAGCACCCACCAGCCGCCGTCGCGGCGCTGGGCCGCCCGCTTGACGACGAGGAGGTCCTGTTGGAAGGGGTGGCGCAGGACGACCACGTCACCGGGCCTGATCCGGGCGCCGTAACGCACCACGAGCCGGTCCCCGTGCCGCAGCGTCGGCACCATGGAGGGCCCGCTGACCACGGCGGCCCCGAACGGCAGCAACGCCCGCGCCCGCTCGGCCGGCTGCTCCTGCCCGCGCGCCCGCTCCAGCTCACGTCGCCGCTCCTGCTCGCGCGACAGCTCCGGCATTACCGGCACCTCCCCGGTCCGACTCCTCCACCAGTCTCAGTCTGACCCCGGACTTTTGTCCTAGGCGCATGGGGGCACTCGCGAAAAGACCTCCCCCAGGGAGTAATGTCGCACCTGAGAAGACGATCACGAGGAAGGAACGCTCCATGCTTTCCCGCCTGTTTGCCCCCACGGTCAAGGTCAGCGCCCACTGCGACCTGCCCTGCGGTGTGTACGACCCGGCCCAGGCCCGCATCGAGGCGGAGTCGGTGAAGGCCGTGCAGGAGAAGATGGCCGCCAACGACGACGCGCACTTCCAGGCGCGCGCCACCGTCATCAAGGAACAGCGCGCCGAACTGGCGAAGCACCACGTCTCCGTCCTGTGGAGCGACTACTTCAAGCCCCCGCACTTCGAGAAGTACCCGGAGCTGCACCAGCTGGTCAACGAGACCCTGAAGGCCCTCTCGGCCGCCAAGGCCTCCGCCGACCCGGCGACCGGCCAGAAGGCCCTGGACTACATCGCCCAGATCGACAAGATCTTCTGGGAGACCAAGAAGGCCTGACCCTGGGCCAGGCCTTCTGACCCGTACTGTCGCGGGTCGCATCGCCTACTTTCCGCACCCGGTCCGCAGAGACACCGAGAACGGTGTCCACCGCGGTCCGGGTGCGGTCTTTTTTGCGCTACTCCCTGAAGAAAACGGCGAGTTCGCGGCTGATCCGGCCGGCGGGCGTTGGACCACCGCAGCGCGGGGACGAGGTCGAGGGTGTAGCGGGGTCGGCCAGAACCAGCCAGGAGCGGCGGCGCACCCGTTCGTCGGTCCACGGCTCGGTCCCGCACCCGCCTGGGCACCACGGCCGGCGCCTGCCGCCGCGCGTTCGGTCGGCCCTGACGGTCGGGTGCCCCGTAGGTGAGACTCCCTAGGGGCAGCCACCGACGACGCGTGGGGCAGCTGCCCCTAGGGGATGGGCCGTCGGGGCGTTGCCCTCGTTCAGTGGAACTGCGGCACGATCAGGTAGATGCCGTACGCCACCACCGTTGCGCAGGCCAGGAAGCACAGGGCTGCCTGGGCGCGGCCGAGGGCCGAGGCGCCGGCGCCGGTGTCCTGGGAGCCCTCGTAGCGGGCCAGGCCGAGGACGCCGAGGGCGAAGACGACGACCACGGCCACCGTGACGCCGATGCTCACCGCGGTGACCTGACCGAGTGCGGACCAGTCCAGCTGCATGTCGAATCTCCTGTTTCTGAACGGAGCGGAGGACGGGCTCAGGCGGCCGTGCCGACGTGGGCCGGCGGCGCCGTGCGGACGGCGACCTCGTGGGTGTCGTTGACGTTGTCGGCGCGGACCGGGTTGCGGCGGGAGATCAGCACGATGCCCGCGGCGACGGCCGCGCCGGCCAGCGCGACGACGACCGTGCCGACGTTGCCGCCGTGCTTGACCGCGCTCGCGGAGACCCCGCCGACCAGCGCGGCGGCGGGCAGCGTGATCAGCCAGGCCAGCAGCATCCGCCCGGCGACGCCCCAGCGGACCTCGGCGAGCCGTCGGCCGAGCCCCGCGCCGAGGATGGAACCGGACGCGACCTGCGTGGTGGACAGCGCGAAACCGAGGTGCGCGGAGGTGAGGATGACGGTCGTGGACGCCGTTTCCGCCGCGAAGCCCTGCGGGGACTGGATCTCGGTGAGGCCCTTGCCCATCGTGCGGATGATCCGCCAGCCGCCCAGGTAGGTGCCGAGGCCGATGGCGAGACCGGCGGCCCCGATCACCCACACCGGCGGCCCGGCGTCGTGGCCGAGGGCGCCCGCGGAGATCAGGGTGAGGGTGATGACGCCCATGGTCTTCTGCGCGTCGTTGGTGCCGTGCGCGAGGGAGACCAGGGAGGCCGAGGCGATCTGGCCGATCCGGAATCCCTTGGTCACCGAGTCCTTGCGGGCGCGGGCGGTCAGCCGGTAGGCGAGGTAGGTGGCGAGCAGCGCCGCGACGCCGGCCACGACCGGCGAGGCCACGGCGGGGATCAGGATCTTCTCGACCACCTTGTCGACGTGCACGCCGTGCGACCCCGCGCCGACCCAGACGGCCCCGATCAGCCCGCCGAACAGGGCATGCGACGAGCTGGACGGCAGCCCGACGAGCCAGGTCAGCAGGTTCCACAGGATCGCCCCGACCAGCCCCGCGAAGATCATGCCCGGCGTGACCAGGGTGTCGTCGACGATCCCGCCCGAGATCGTCTTCGCGACCTCGGTGGACAGGAAGGCGCCGACGATGTTGAGCGCGCCGCTCACCAGCACCGCGGTCTTGGGCTTCAGGGCACCGGTGGCGATGGACGTGGCCATCGCGTTCGCGGTGTCGTGGAAACCGTTGGTGAAGTCGAAGGCCAGTGCCGTGACGATCACGACGGCCACGAGGAACGTGATGTGGTCCATGCCCCCAGGGGAGCAAGCCGTTTCGTACACAAGGCGAATTCCGGGCAAAGCCTCTCCCAGGACCCGGTACGCACGCCGTGCGGGTCGTGCGACCCTGCTGTGGTGAACCGCGAGGATCTGGTCCGGCTGCGGCGGGCCCGGGACCGCATGGACCGCGAGTACGCCGAACCCCTGGACGTGCCGGAGCTGGCGCGGACCGCGCTGATGTCGCCGGGCCACTTCCAGCGCAGCTTCCGCGCGGAGTACGGGGAGACCCCCTACGGGTACCTGATGACCCGCCGCGTCGAACGTGCGAAGGCGCTGCTGCGGCGGGGCGACCTGTCGGTCACGGAGGTCTGTCTCGCGGTGGGGTGCACGTCGCTGGGCTCGTTCAGCTCCCGGTTCACGGAGCTGGTGGGCGAGACGCCGAGCGCCTACCGGGCCCGCTCGCACGAGGCCGGCGCCGCCATCCCACCCTGCGCAACCCGCCGCCTCACCCGCCCTCGCCGCCGGTAGCAGCGGGGGGTACCCCTACGGCACTTCCCCGTCAGGGGCTCCCCGTCAGGGGGACGTCAGGGCCCTCGTCAGGGCCGGACCCGGCCGGGGACCCTAGCCTGGGTTTCATGGACATGGACCTCAGACTGCGCACCTGTTTCCTCGCCGTCGACGATCACGACAAGGCCATCGCCTTCTACCGGGACGTCCTGGGCATGGAGATCCGCAACGACGTCGGCTTCGAGGGCATGCGATGGGTGACCGTCGGCTCGCCCCGGCAACCGGACGTCGAGATCGTCCTGGAGCCGCCCGGCGCCGACCCGGACGCCTCCCCCGCGGACAAGGAGGCGCTCAGTCGGCTGCTCGCCAAGGGCATGCTGCGCGGCGTCATCTTCTCCACCCCCGACTGTGACGCCCTCTACGCCCGGGTCCGCGAGTCCGGCGCCGACGTGCTCCAGGAGCCGATGGACCAGCCGTACGGCGTGCGGGACTGCGCGTTCCGCGACCCGGCGGGCAATCTGCTGCGCTGCATGGAGCGGGCCGCGTGAGCCCCACCGCGCACTGGGCGTACCTCTTCATCGACCGGCCGGCCTCGGAGTCCGCCCGGGCCTGCGACTTCTGGGCCGCCGTCACGGGCACCCGGCTCTCCGAACTCCGAGGCGACAACGGCGAGTTCGGCACCCTCCTCCCCGAGGGCGCCGATGCCTCGGTGAAGGTGCAGGGGGTGGCGTCGGGGCCCGGCGGGGCGCATCTCGACCTGTGCGTGGCGGACGTCGACGCGTTCGTGGAGGAGGCGCTGCGGCTCGGTGCGGACCGGGTCCTGGACGCGGGGGCGCTGGTCGTACTCCGGTCGCCCGGCGGGCAGTTGTTCTGTGCCGTGGGGTGGGACGGGGAGACGGTCCGGGCGCCCGTCGTGCGCGGCGCACGCCTCGACCAGGTCTGCTTCGACGTCCCGACGTCCCGCTACGACGCCGAAGTCGCCTTCTGGAGCGGCCTGTTGCCCGACTGGGAGTCACGCGCCGGGTCGCTCCCCGAGTTCCACGCCCTGGTGCCGCCGCCCGGTTTCCCGGTCCGGGTGCTGCTCCAGCGGCTGGGCGACGAGGGTCCCGGCGGCGCCCATCTCGACCTCGCCTGCGCCGACGTCGACGCGACCGCTGCCGCCCACGAACGGCTCGGCGCCCGCGTCGTCTCCCGGCACCCGTTCTGGACGGTCCTGCGCGACCCGGCGAACGGCACCTACTGCCTGACCGGCCGCGACCCCTGGACCGGCGGCCTGCCCGCCGCGTAGCCCCGGCGCCCTTCAGGAAGCGGGCCACGTCTCCACGGCCACCACCGCCGTCACCGGGATCGGCCCGTACACGTGCGGGAACGCCTCCGCACCCGGCTGCGGTGCCTCGTACTTCACGGGGACGTCGAGCAGCGCCGGGTCGATGACCAGGACCACCAGGTCGTCCAGGTCGGCGCAGAACGCGGCTGCCGTGCCCGGGAGTTGGGCGCGGGTGGAGCAGTGCACGAAGCCCTCCTCCTGGAGCGTCCGTCCCCGGGTGGACATCTCGTAGGTGCCGCCCGCCCGGGCCGCGTCCCACAGGGCTCGTTCGGTCACATGGAGGATGTGCGTGGTCTGCTCCGGCATGCGACCACGGTACGGCCCCGCGTTCCTCCGGTCACCGGGTCCTGCCGGTCACCGGACCCGGGTGTACGTGCGGATGAGCACGCCGTTGCCGAAGGTGCGCACCGACTCCAGCGCGAAGTCCGTGACGGCGAAGTCGGCGGCGAACATCGGCATGCCCGAGCCGTAGACCTGCGGGTAGGTCTTGATGACCAACTCGTCGACCTCGTCGAGCAGGTGGCCCGCGAGCTGGGAGCCGCCGCAGAGCCAGATCCCGAGGTCGCCCTCCTCGGCCTTCAACTCCCGCACGCGGGGCACGAGTTCGCCGTCGATGACGGTCACGTTCGGGTCCGGTGAGGCGCCCAGGGTGCGGGAGACGACGTACTCGCGCAGATGCCGGTAGGGGCTGGTGATCCCCGCGTCGAGGGCGATCTGGTAGCTGTGGCGGCCCTGGATCACGGTGTCGAAGTGCGCCCCGGCCGCGTCGGTGAGGCCGAGTCGGTCGCGGCCGGGCGTGGCGATCGTCTCCGGGTACGTGGCGGCGAGGTGGCCGAGGTACTCCTCGTCGAGGAAGGCGAACATCGAGCTCGCGTCGCCGTCGGGCGCGCCGATGAAGCCGTCGATGGAACAGGCGATGAAGTAGGTGAGCTTGCGCAAGCCGCTGCCTTCCGATCCGACCCGAGGCCGTCCGGCCCCGAGGTCTTCCGATCCGACCCGAGACACTCCGGCCCCGGAGTCTTCCGACCCGTCCCGAAGCCGTCCGGCCTCGGGGCTTTCCGGCCCGAGGTCCACCGCACCCGGGCGTCTTCCTGATCCCGAGGTCACACTCCCCCGGCCCGGGGCCCCCGCCCCCCTGACCACTCCCCCCGCTTCAGGCGTGCGGTTCCCGCCACATCGGCCACATCTGGGGCCCACCGTACGGGAGTTGGAGGGGAGTGCCGGTCACGGTGAAGCCGAGGCGTGCGTACAGGGCGCGGCTGCGGGCGCTGCTGGCCTCCAGGTAGGCGGGCAGTCCCGCGCGGTCGCAGCGCCCCAACACCGGTGCCATCAGCGCCGTTCCGAGCCCCTCGCCCTGCTGGTCCGGAGCGACGCCGATCATCCACAGGTACGCGTGGGCGCGGTCGGCGGGGTGAACTCCCGCTGTCAGGCGGCCGATCAGCTCGACACGCTCGTTGCCGGGATCGACGGCGTCCCGCAGCCGCGCCGGCCCATCGTCGGCATCGGTGTCGTCGGTCCCATCGTCGGCATCGGTGTCGTCGGTCCCGTCGTCGCCGTCTGTGTCGCCGCCGTCGGCGTCGCCCGCCGGGATCGACAGCCACAGGGCGCACGCGCTGCCGTCCTCGGTGAGGTCGACGCGGCCCTCGGCGAGCACGATGTCGGTGAAGGCGGCCATCAGCCGGGGGTGGGCGGCCCTGCGGTGGGCCGCGTCGGGGAAGACCCAGGTGCTGACCGGGTCGTCCTGGAACGCCTCGTCCAGCAGCCGTACGACCCGCTCCCGGTCGCCCTGGCCCGCCGTCCGGATCGCCACACCCATCTGCCGCCACCTTCTCGCCCGTAGGGTCCCGCCCGTAAGGGACAGACCCGTAAGGGACAGACCCGTAAGGGACAGACCCGTAAGGGACAGACCCGTAAGGGACAGACCCGTAAGGGGAGCGAGCCTATCGAGCGGGTGGGTCTGAAGCGTCGTTCCGGCCGAGTGGCCGCCGTCCGGCGCGGCGCCGCCCTCCTGCCCAGGGCGCGCCGCCCCACCAGCCCAAGGCCCGCACCCTCCTGCCCAGAGCCCGCCACCCCACCAGCCCAAGGCGCGCCCCCCTCCCGCCAGGGCCCCCGGATGGCAGAAGGGGCGGGTCCCGCGCGTCGTGGGGATGCGCGGGGCCCGCCGGGTCCGAGGCGGCCGACGGGCGTGCGAGGGGTCAGGTCCCGCACCGCCGTCGACCGCCCCGGGGCTCGTACGCCCCTTCGGGGCGCGTCAGTTGCTGCGCCGCGTCACGAACTCCGCGAGCGCCAACAGCCCGTCCGCCGCCTCCGGTTCGGGAACCGCGCGGGACAGTTCCTGCATCGCGCGGGCCATCCGGTCGGCCGCCTGGACCTGCGCCCAGTCACGGCCGCCGGCCCGTTCGACGACCAGCGCCATCCGCTCCACGCTCTCCTGGTCGTCGTCGGTGCCGGGCCGCGTGTACAGCTCGGCCAGTTCGACGGCGGCCGGGGTGCCCGAGGTGAGCGCGGCGACCACCGGCAGGGACTTCTTGCGGGCGGTGAGGTCGGCGCCGGCCGGTTTGCCGGTGCGCTGCGGATCACCCCATATGCCGATGACGTCGTCGATGAGCTGGAAGGCGAGCCCGGCCTCCCGGCCGAACGCGTCCAGCGCCTCGACGTCCTCCTGGTCCGCGCCCGCGTACAGCGCGCCCAGCGCACAGGCGCACCCGAGCAGCGCGCCGGTCTTGGCCTCGGCCATGGTCAGCACCTCGTCGAGGGAGACCTCGCCCGGATGCCGGGTCTCCATCGCCGTGTCGGCGTGCTGTCCCGCGCACAGTTCGATGACGCAGTCCGCGAGCCGGACGGCGGCCTGCGCGGACGCCGGGTGCGGGTCCTCGGCGAGCAGCCGCAGGGCCAGCGCCTGGAGGGCGTCCCCGGCGAGGATCGCGTCCGAGGTGCCGAACACCGTCCACGCGGTGGGCCGGTGACGTCGGGTCACGTCACGGTCCATCACGTCGTCGTGCAGCAGCGTGAAGTTGTGGATCAACTCCACGGCCGCCGCTGCCCGGACGGCTCGTTCTCGCGCCTCGGGGCCGCCGAGGGCGGCCGCCGCGGTGAGGACGAGGGCCGGCCGGATCGCCTTGCCCGCGTTGCCCTCCGCCGGGCTGCCGTCCGCGTGCTCCCACCCGAAGTGGTAGCGCGCGACCCTGCGCATGGAGGGCGGCAACGTGTCGACCGCCGCCCGCATCGCGGGGTCGACCAACGCCCGGCACCTCTCCAGGATGTCCGCCGCCTCGGGCCCGTCGAGGTGCTGTGCCTGTGCTGTCGCCTCGGCCATGGGGTCCCCCTCGGACAGTCCGCGGACGCTGCCGCCCGGACCGCCGCCGGACGAGTACGCACCAGACGTACCCGTCTCCGGAGCCGGGGACACGGCTCCGAGGTGCAAAAATGTCATTGCCAACGTCCGATCTCGACGTTCTCCAGGACGCCCAGCGCGTCCGGGACGAGCACCGCCGCCGAGTAGTAGGCCGTCACCAGGTAGTTGATGATCGCCTGTTCGTTGATGCCCATGAAGCGCACCGACAGGCTCGGCTCGATCTCGTCCGGGATGCCGGCCTGCTGGAGACCGATCACGCCCTGCTCGCTCTCGCCGGTACGCATGGCGATGATCGAGGTGGTGCGGGCCGCGCTGACCGGGATCTTGTTGCACGGGTAGATCGGCACGCCGCGCCAGGTCGGGATGCGGTTTCCGGCCACCTCCAGGGTCTCCGGGACCAGTCCGCGCCGGTTCAGCTCGCGGCCGATCGCGGAGATCGCGCGCGGGTGGGCGAGCAGCAGCTTGGTGCCGCGCCGCCGGCTGAGCAGCTCGTCGAGGTCGTCGGGCCCGGGCACGCCGTCGTGCGGCTGGAGCCGCTGGTCGTACTCGCAGTTGTGCAGGAGGCCGAACTCCCGGTTGTTGACCAGCTCGTGCTCCTGGCGCTCCTTCAACGCCTCGACGGTGAGCCGCAACTGGTGCTCGGTCTGGTTCATCGGCTGGTTGTAGAGGTCGGCCACGCGCGAGTGGATGCGCAACACCGTCTGCGCGATGCTCAGTTCGTACTCGCGGGGCTTGGCCTCGTAGTCGACGAAGGTGTGCGGGATGTCGGGCTCGCCGCTGTGGCCCGCGGCGAGGTCGACGGCCTTCTCGCCGTACTTGTTGGTGTTCTGGTCCGGGATCGCGCGGGCCTCGGCGAGCTGCGCCCGCAACGACTCCGAGCGCTCCGCGATCTGCTCCACGTCCTGGCGGGACAGCACCAGCACCGTGCAGGCGGTGACCGCGCGGGCGGTGCACTCCCAGACGGCGTCGCCGCTCAGCAGGGCCGCGTCACCGAAGTAACCGCCGTCGGCGAGCACCCCGAGGATCGCCTCGTCGCCGTACGGGCCGGTGCCGAGGCGCTCCACGCGGCCGTGCGCGAGGAGGTAGACCTCGTCGTTCGGGCTGCCGTCGGAGACGATCACGTCGCCGGGCGCGAACTCGCGCTGGCGGCAGCGCTGGGCCAGCTCGCCGAGCACCTCCTCGTCCTCGTAGGACCTCAGCGCGGGCAGCTCGGCCAGTTCCGCCGGGATGACCTCGACCCGGTCGCCGGTCTTCACGAACGTGATGCGTCCGTCTCCGACGGCGTACGTCAGCCGTCGGTTCACCCGGTACGCGCCGCCCTGCACATTCACCCACGGCAGCATCCGCAGCAGCCAGCGCGAGCTGATCTCCTGCATCTGGGGTGCGGACTTGGTCGTGGTGGCCAGGTTCCGCGCGGCAGCCGTGCCGAGACTCTGCTGCGGCTTGTCCTGCTCCGAACGGACCTCTTCGCCTACCGACATATGAGAAATGCCCTCCCGAATCATGCGACGGCGCCTGACGCACCGACGCATCAACTTGCTCAGGAGTCACCTTTCCATCACCTATCGCGATGGTGCTATTACCCGAAAGAGCGGGAATGGATCACTCCCGAACTGGGCAGGAGGAGCGTTTTTCCAGCGCCCCCAGAGGCGTTGGACACAGGTGAGTGACGTCTACATCCGGTCGCACTTTGTCCGAACACCGTATGCGGACCGCCTCCCTCCGGTAGAAGCAGCGGTACGAGACGGCCGTGCACGACGGTCGTCGGCGCAGCACCGAACAACGGAAAAGAGGGAACGGCCATGGCCTCACCCATGTCCGCGGGCGCGTTCCTGAGCGCCCTCAAGGCCGAGGGCGTCGCCGTCGTCGAGGTCGGCGACTGGGAGCACCACAACCGCAACGCCAAGGGCCCCTGGGGCCCGGTGAACGGCGTGATGATCCACCACACCGTGACCAACGGCAGCGCGCAGACCGTCGCCCTGTGCCGGGACGGCCGCAGCGACCTGCCGGGCCCGCTCTGCCACGGCGTCATCACCAAGGACGGCCGCGTCCACCTGGTCGGCTACGGCCGCGCCAACCACGCGGGGCTCGGTGACGACGACGTCCTGCGCGCGGTGATCGCGGAGAAGGCGCTGCCGAGGGACAACGAGGCGAACACCGACGGCAACCCGCACTTCTACGGCTTCGAGTGCGAGAACCTCGGCGACGGCGAGGACCCGTGGCCCGAGGTCCAGTTGGAGGCGATCGAGCGGGTCTCCGCAGCCGTGTGCCGCGCCCACGGGTGGACGGAGAAGTCGGTGATCGGCCACCTGGAGTGGCAGCCGGGGAAGGTCGACCCGAAGGGTTTCACCATGGCGTCGATGCGCGAGCGCGTCCGGGACCGCCTGAAGTGACCGGCCCGGGCGCCCCCTTGGGGCGGGAGCGGGAAGTGGCCTCGCCCGTCCTGACCGCGCAGGTCACAATGGGGACGTGACCGGCCTCGACCCTCTCAAGCCCCGCCTGCCGTCCCCGTTGCGGGAGGTGTCGGACGAGCGGTTCGCGCGGCACGGGGTGCGGCTGCTCCTCAAGCGGGACGACCTGATCCATCCGGACGTGGTCGGCAACAAGTGGCGCAAACTCGCGCCGAACCTCGCCGCCGCGGCCGGCCGTACCGTCGTCACGTTCGGCGGGGCGTACTCCAACCATCTGCGGGCCACGGCCGCCGCGGGCCGGCTCCTCGGGCTGCCCACGGTCGGCGTGGTGCGCGGCCAGGAGCTGGCCGACCGCCCGCTCAACCCCTCGCTGGCCCGGTGCGCGGCCGACGGCATGCGGCTGCGCTTCGTCGACCGCGCGACCTACCGGGACAAGTCGGAGCCGGGGACGCTGGCCGCCCTGGTGCGCGCGGCGGACGTCACGCACGCGTACGTCGTCCCGGAGGGCGGCAGCAACGCCGCTGCGGTGAGCGGCTGCCGGGCTCTGGGCGAGGAACTGCGCGGGCGGGCGGACGTGGTCGCGGTGGCCTGCGGCACCGGGGGAACGCTGGCCGGGCTGGCGGCGGGACTGGCCCCTGGGCAGCGCGCGCTGGGCATTCCGGTTCTCAAGGGTGGCTTTCTGGGCGCCGAGATAACGGCCTTGCAGGAAGCGGCCTTCGGGCTTCCCAGCGGCAACTGGAATCTCGACGACCGCTTCCACTTCGGCGGCTACGCGCGGGTGCCCGCGGAACTCGACGCCTTCGCCGCGGACTTCGGGACCCGCCACGCCGTCCCCGTCGAACGCCTCTACGTGGCCAAGCTGTTGTCCGCTCTCGTCACCCTCACCGAGGAGGGCACGTTCCCGCGCGGGACGACGGTCGCGGCGGTCATCACCGGCCGCCCCTTCCCCTGACGAACCCCCCTCCGCGCACCCTTAAGGAGCCGCGCTCTCAAAAACGCACCCTTAAGGCGACGCGCTCTTAAACGCACCCTTAAAGGCCGCCGCACCCCCCGCGCGCACCCTTAAGGCCGCCGCCCAGCCCTACGCCGCCTCCCGGTAGGCCGCCGCCTCCTCCAGGTCGAGGCGTCGGAGCAACGTCCGCAACATCTCGTCGTCGATGTAACGGGCGTCCCTGAGCGTCACGAAGACCGCGCGCTCGGCGCTGATCATCTCGGCCGAGAGCCTGCGGTAGGTGTCGTCGGCGCTCTCGCCGGTGACCGGGTTGACCTGGCCGAGGCGTTCCCAGACGGCGTTGCGGCGGCGCTCCAGGACGCTGCGCAGCCGGTCGGCGAGCGGTCCGGGCAGGACGTTGCGCTCGTCCTCCAGCAGCTCGTCCAGGCGGCGTTCGGCGGCCCGGGACGCCTGGGCCTGGGCGTTGGCCTCGGCGAGCGTCTCGGCCTGGGTGTCCCGCCCGGGCAGCTTCAGCAGGCGGATCAGCGGGGGCAGCGTGACGCCCTGCACGACCAGGGTGCCGATGACGGTCGTGAACGTCAGGAAGAGGATCAGATTGCGGCCGGGGAAGGGCCGCCCGTCGTGCAGGACGGCCGGGATCGAGAAGGCGATGGCCAGCGAGACCACACCCCGCATCCCGGCCCAGCCGATCACGAAGGGCCCCTTCCAGCCCGGGCTCTCCTCCCGCTCCCGGATACGGGCCGACAGCAGCCGGGGCAGGAAACTCGCCGGGTAGACCCAGAGGAACCGGGCGGCGACGACGACCAGGAAGACGGCGACCGCGTACCAGGTCACGCTGATCCCGCCGTACGCGCCGATCCCTCTGAGGACGACGGGCAGTTGCAGCCCGATCAGGGCGAACACCGCGGACTCCAGGACGAACGCCACCATCGTCCAGACCGCCTCCTCCTGGAGCCGCGTCGCGAAATCGACCTCCCACGCGCGGTGCCCGAGATGCAGCGCGACGACCACGACGGCGAGCACACCGGAGGCGTGCACCTGCTCGGCGGCGGCGTACGCGACGAACGGGATCAGCAGGGAGAGCGTGTTCTGCAACAGCGCCTCCTTGAGGTGGGTGCGCAGCCAGTGCAACGGCACCATCAGCACCAGACCGATCCCGACGCCGCCGACCGCCGCGAGCAGGAACTCCCCGATGCCGCCGGCCCAGGTGGCGCCCTCGCCGACGGCCGCCGCGAGGGCGACCCGGTAGGCGGTGATGGCGGTGGCGTCGTTCACCAGGGACTCGCCCTGGAGGATCGTCGTCAGCCGGGAGGGCAGGCCGACCCGGCGGGCGACGGCGGTGGCGGCGACCGCGTCCGGCGGCGCGACCACCGCGCCCAGCACCAGCGCCCCGGTCGGCGTCAGGCCCGGCACGATCCGGTAGGCGGCCCAGCCGACCACCAGCGTCGCGAACAGCACGTACCCGACCGACAGCAGCGCGACCGGCCGCAGCTGCGCCTTGAGGTCGAGGTAGGAACTGTCGCTGGCCGCCGTGTACAGCAGCGGCGGCAGCAGCAGGGGCAGCACGATGTCGGGGGCGAGGGTGTAGTCGGGCACCCCGGGCAGGTACGACACCAGCAGCCCGGTCGCGACGAGCAGCAGCGGCGCAGGCACCGGTGTGCGCCGGGCCGCCGCGGCCACCCCGGCGCTCCCCGCCACCAGCAACAGCAGTGGCATCACGTCCATCGTTCCCGCCCGCCCTCGGTATTCCGCGCGATCTTCGGCGCGCCCGTCGTAATCTGGCAATCATGAAACAGTGCACGCACGCCGACGCGCTGCCGCACCCGGAACCCGTCCCGCTCCACGAGACGTGTCCCGAGTGTCTGGCGCAGGGCACCCACCCGGTCCAACTGCGGCTGTGCCTGACCTGCGGCCACGTCGGCTGCTGCGACTCCTCGCCCGGCCGGCACGCCACGGAGCACCACAAGGATTCCGGTCACCCGGTGATGCGGACCTTCGAGCCCGGCGAGAGCTGGCGCTGGTGCTTCGTGGACCACGTGCTGGTGTGACCCGACGCGACGGAAGGTTCAGGACGGTTCGAGCGACCGGCGTATGGGTACGTCAACCCGGCGCGCGCTCTTCCCAATTGGGCCCGCAGACCCCCTAGCCACGGAGCGTATTCATAGGTTTACTATGAGTGACGGCAAGGGGATGGGGTCCTGGGGACAGGACAGTTCGGAGCGCGATAGCGTCACCGCTGAACCACTCGTCGCGTTACCCCGGGGGGCGACCCCTCGGCCCCGAAAAGCTTGTACCACCTTGGAGGTGAGGGTGTCCCAGATCGCAGGCGAGCCCGCGACCCAGGACTTCGTGGAAGTCCGGCTGCCGGCCGCGGGTGCCTACCTGTCGGTGCTGCGTACGGCCACGGCCGGCCTCGCGGCCCGTTTGGACTTCACCCTCGACGAGATCGAGGACCTCCGCATCGCGGTGGACGAGGCCTGCGCGATCCTGCTCCAGCAGGCCGTGCCCGGCTCGGTGCTCAGTTGTGTCTTCCGGCTCGTCGACGACTCGTTGGAGGTCACCGTCTCGGCGCCGACCACCGACGGTCACGCTCCGTCACGGGACACCTTCGCGTGGACCGTGCTGTCGGCCCTGGCGGGGAAGGTCTCCTCGGCGGTGGACGACGACAAGACCGTGTCGATCAGCCTCTACAAACAGCGCGGCGCGGGACCCGGGCCGGCGTGAGGACAGGGGACGGGCCGGTGCGTGACGAAGAGCGCGGCACACGGGAGATCCCGGCCGAGGACAGGGGCGGTTCCCGGCACGCGGGGGACGCCGTCGACGGCATGACCGGCATCCCCGAGCAGGCCCGCCCGCACCCCCAGGACGACGGGGAGCGGGACCGGGACGGCGCCGTACGGAGCACGCCCCCGGGCGGGCGGACCACGGTCTCACCGGTCCGTCCGGAGGCGAGGGCGCAGCGAAGGACAACGGGCGGGACGATGAGCGAGCACGAGCGAGACGAGCAGCAGGCCCCACAGGCCGCGCCACCGGCCACGCACCACGAGGTGCACGACCGCAGCGGAGCGCGGGCCCTGTTCATCGAGCTGCGGGCGCTGGACGCCGGCAGCACGCAGTACGCGGAGCTGCGCAACCGGCTGGTCAGGATGCACCTGCCGCTCGTCGAGCACCTCGCCCGCCGCTTCCGCAATCGCGGCGAGCCGCTGGACGACCTCACCCAGGTCGCCACCATCGGCCTGATCAAGTCGGTCGACCGCTTCGACCCGGACCGGGGCGTGGAGTTCTCGACGTACGCGACCCCGACGGTCGTCGGCGAGATCAAGCGGCACTTCCGTGACAAGGGCTGGGCGGTGCGGGTGCCGCGCCGCCTCCAGGAGCTGCGCCTCGCGCTGACCACGGCGACGGCGGAGCTGTCCCAGCAGCACGGCCGTTCCCCCACCGTCCACGAGCTGGCCGAGAAGCTGGCCATCTCGGAGGAAGAGGTGCTGGAGGGCCTGGAGTCGGCGAACGCCTACTCGACGCTCTCCCTGGACGTCCCCGACACGGACGACGAGTCGCCGGCCGTCGCGGACACCCTGGGCGCGGAGGACGAGGCGCTGGAGGGCGTCGAGTACCGCGAGTCCCTCAAGCCGCTCCTTGAGGACCTGCCACCCCGGGAGAAGCGGATTCTGCTGCTCCGTTTCTTCGGCAACATGACGCAGTCGCAGATCGCGCAGGAGGTCGGCATCTCCCAGATGCACGTCTCCCGCCTGCTCGCCCGCACCCTGGCCCAACTCCGCGAGAAGCTCCTCGTCGAGGAGTGACCGAGGAGCGGTCGGGGCCCGAAACGATCGGGAAGGCCGGTCGCCCCGGGGCTACTCCTGGTCGCCGCGTGCGCCGCCGGGGCCCCGGATGCCCAGGGCCCGGTGCGTCTCGGCGTTGACGAGCAGGACCAGCACCGCGACGGCGGCGGCGGCGAGGGCGATCCCGGCCGGGATGGCCACGCTGTCCGCCTGGAGCAGGGTGTACGCGACCGGCAACGCCAAGACCTGCGTCATCACGGCGGGCCCCCGGCTCCACCCCCGCAGCCCCAGCAGCCCCCGCGCGGCCAGCAACGGCAGCAGCGCGAGGACGATCAGGGTGATGCCGCCGGTGACGGCGGCCCTGCGGTCGTCCGGGTCCCCGGTGAACCCCTCGACCAGCATCCAGCCGCCCCCGACGAGCACCGCGAGCCCCTCCAGCGCGGTGAGCGCGGCGGCGTAGGTCAGCCGGCGCGGCCGGGGGCCGGTCGGTCCGGGGGTGGCGGGGTTCTGCGCACTGGTCACCTCAGCAGGGTAGCCGTCGGCCCCGCAGCCTCCCCGGCCCCCCGGGTGGCGAGGCTCACGCCCTCCCCTCTTACCCGATCCCTACCTCGGCCTGTGCCCGGTATCAGCGGGTGGGTACGCTGCAACTCATGCGTGCACTTCTCGTGGTCAATCCGGCGGCAACCACCACAAGCGCACGTACGCGCGATGTTCTGATCCACGCGCTCGCCAGCGAGATGAAGCTGGAGGCGGTCACCACCGAGTACCGCGGCCACGCGCGTGACCTGGGCCGGCAGGCCGCGGACAGCGACGACATCGACCTCGTGGTGGCCCTCGGCGGCGACGGCACCGTCAACGAAGTGGTCAACGGCCTGCTGCACCAGGGCCCCGACCTCGACCGGCTGCCCCGCCTCGCCGTGGTCCCCGGCGGCTCCACCAACGTCTTCGCCCGCGCCCTCGGCCTGCCCAACGACGCCGTCGAGGCGACCGGCGCCCTGCTGGACGCGCTGAGCGAGAACAGCGAACGCACCGTCGGGATGGGCATCGCCGAGGGCACCCCGGGCACCGAGGACGAGGCGGTGCCGTCGCGCTGGTTCACCTTCTGCGCGGGGCTCGGCTTCGACGCGGGCGTCGTCGGGCGGGTCGAACAGCAGCGCGAGCGCGGCAAGAAGTCCACCCACGCGCTCTATCTGCGCCAGGTGATGCGGCAGTTCCTCCAGGAGCCGAACCGTCGGCAGGGCACGATCACCCTGGAGCGACCCGGTGAAGATCCGGTGACGGATCTGGTCCTGTCCATAATCTGCAATACCTCGCCCTGGACCTATCTGGGTAATCGGCCGGTGTACGCGGCGCCCAAGGCGTCGTTCGACACCGGGCTCGATGTGGTCGGTCTGAGCCGGATGTCGACCGTCGCGATTGCCCGGATTGCCACGCAATTGCTCACTTCGTCCCCCGAGCGGGGACCCCAGGGACGGCATGCGGTCGCCCTGCACGACCTGGACCGGTTCACCTTGCATTCGAAGGTGCCCCTCCCCCTCCAGATGGACGGCGACCACCTTGGACTGCGCAGGAGCGTGACGTTCACAGGCGTACGCCGTGCACTGCGTGTGATTGTGTGAGCAGAAGGGGCCAAAGTCCTTTCACTCGAACGTTTAGACCAGGGTCCACCCCATGGAAGTACGGCTGTGACCTAGTCGACACCGAGGAATCAAAAAAAACTTTCCAGAAGGGGTTGTATCCGCCGCTGAGGTTTGCGAGTCTCTACGTGGCGATCGGGACGGCCCGCAACACCAGCCTCCACAGATCACCGGAACCCCTCTTCATCACCCAGGACCACGCTGGCAAGCCTGGCGGTAGGCCCTTCACTTGTTGAGGGATTCGTGAAAGCGTTCACATTCACAAGCAACGTGCATGTAATACCAAGGAGAGGTAGCAGCCATGGACTGGCGTCACAACGCCGTTTGCCGCGAGGAAGACCCCGAGCTCTTCTTCCCCATCGGCAACACCGGTCCTGCGCTGCTGCAGATCGAGGAAGCCAAGGCCGTCTGCCGTCGCTGCCCTGTCATGGAGCAGTGTTTGCAGTGGGCGCTTGAGTCCGGCCAGGACTCCGGCGTCTGGGGTGGTCTCAGCGAGGACGAGCGTCGCGCCATGAAGCGCCGCGCCGCCCGCAACCGGGCTCGTCAGGCCTCCGCCTGACCACGACCCACCCCACAAGCCCGAGCTTGGCGGCGCGTACAGCGAGTACGCATCTCCCGCCCCCGAGCCGCAGCGCGCAGTACCCCCGATGCGCTTACGCTTAGCGAACAAGCAGCAACGAGCACAGGCCCCGGACCTCCTTCAGGTCCGGGGCCCTTTGCTGTGCCGGGGCCGCTCCGGTCCGCTGCCCCGGTCCGCCACGGGAGTTGACGCCCCGGGGCGGCGGACTCCGGTTCCGCCCGGCCTACTTGTGGGCCCGCACCGGTACGTCCAGGACGACCCGGGTGCCCCGTCCCGGCGCCGGCACCATGTCGAACGTTCCGCCCAACTCGCCCTCCACCAGCGTCCGGACGATCTGGAGCCCCAGGTTGCCCGCGGTGTGCGGGTCGAAACCCTCGGGCAGGCCGACGCCGTCGTCCTGGACGGTGACGAGCAGGCGGGCCTCCTTGGTGGTGCCGCCGCGCACCGCCCCCACCTCGACGGTGCCGGTCTCGCCCTCCCCGAACCCGTGTTCCAGGGCGTTCTGGAGGATCTCGGTGAGCACCATGGAGAGCGGGGTGGCGACCTCGGCGTCCAGGATGCCGAAGCGTCCGGTGCGCCGCCCGGTGACCTTGCCCGGCGAGATCTCGGCGACCATCGCGAGCACCCGGTCGGCGATCTCGTCGAACTCCACGCGCTCGTCCAGGTTCTGGGAGAGCGTCTCGTGCACGATCGCGATGGAGCCGACCCGGCGCACCGCCTCTTCGAGGGCCTCGCGCCCCCGGTCGGACTCGATGCGCCGGGCTTGCAGGCGCAACAGGGCGGCGACCGTCTGGAGGTTGTTCTTCACCCGGTGGTGGATCTCCCGGATGGTGGCGTCCTTGGTGATCAACTCGCGTTCGCGGCGGCGCAGTTCGGTGACGTCCCGGAGCAGGACGAGCGCGCCGATGCGGGTGCCCTTGGGCTTGAGCGGGATCGCCCGGAACTGGATCACCCCGTCGTGCGCCTCGATCTCGAACTCGCGGGGCGCCCAGCCGCTGGCCAGCTTGGACAGCGCCTCGTCCACCGGGCCCCGGGTCGGGGCGAGTTCGGCGGTGGTGACGCCGAGGTGGTGGCCGACCAGGTCGGAGGCGAGGCCCATGCGGTGGTAGGCGGAGAGCGCGTTCGGGGAGGCGTACTGGACGACGCCGTCGGCGTCGACCCTGATCAGGCCGTCGCCGACGCGGGGCGCCGCGTCCATGTCCATCTGCTGGTTCGGGAACGGGAACGAGCCCGCCGCGATCATCTGCGCGAGGTCGGACGCGCTCTGGAGGTACGTCAGTTCGAGGCGGCTGGGAGTGCGCACGGTGAGGAGGTTGGTGTTGCGGGCGATGACGCCGAGGACGCGGCCCTCGCGCCGGACCGGGATCGACTCGACGCGCACCGGGACCTCCTCGCGCCACTCCGGGTCGCCCTCGCGGGCGATGCGGCCCTCGTCGAGCGCCGCGTCGAGCAGCGGGCGCCGGCCGCGCGGGACGAGGTGGCCGACCATGTCGTCCTGGTAGGAGGTCGGCCCGGTGTTCGGGCGCATCTGGGCGACCGAGACGTACCGGGTGCCGTCGCTGGTGGGGACCCACAGGACCAGGTCGGCGAAGGAGAGGTCGGAGAGCAGCTGCCACTCCGAGACCAGCAGATGCAGCCACTCCAGGTCGGAGTCGTCCAGGGCGGTGTGCTGGCGGACCAGTTCGTTCATGGAGGGCACGCAAGGGAGCGTACCTGCCGGTTTGTACGACCGCCGAAAGCACCCGCGGGCCGCGGCGCCTGAGAGGGACCCTCAACCCTCCCGGCACCGCAGCCCGGAGCAGCATCGGCCGTGGGCTGTGCGGTCCCGGTCGGCCGAAGGATGAGGAGCCGGGGCAGTCAGGGCAGAGAGCACCGGTTCCTCGGTCCGCCCTCCTGTGCGGGGAAGGCGGAAGTTGTGCGATGACGGTGGGCCTGGGCCGCGCCGCCACTTCTACGATTGTGGACTAGACCACTACCTGTGTCTATGCGTGGGAGCTTGTTTGTTGATGTCGTTTTACCGGGCCATTACCCGGACTCCCCAGCGCAGCCTAGCGGGTGACGGGTGGGGCGTGGAGTGGTTCGGCGGACCGAGTTCCACCACCGGTGCGCACCCCCGGAACACCCCCTCCCCCGGCGAACACCGGCCGCCCTTCGGGTGGAGTGCCGGGCGGGGGAGAAAAGGCATATGTTCACCCGTTTCCCCTGGGCCGTTGAGGTGAACCCTGCTAGATTGGTCTAAACCACATAGCCTTCTCCGGACGCCCAGCGGAGCGTCCCCTCAGATCGGCAGGACCAGCGTGGAAGTTGTCATCGTTCCGGATGCCAGGGCGGGCGGCGAGTTGATCGCCGACGCGCTGGCCCAGCTCCTGCGGCGCACGCCCGACGCTCTGCTCGGCGTGGCCACCGGTTCGACGCCGCTGCCGATCTACCAGGCCCTGGCGGCGCGGGTCCGCGCCGGTGCCGTCGACATCACGCGGGCGCGGATCGCCCAGCTCGACGAGTACGTGGGCCTGCCCGCCGACCACCCCGAGTCCTACCGTTCCGTGCTGCGCCGGGAGGTGCTGGAGCAGTTGGGCATCGGCATGGACGCGTTCCTCGGCCCGGACGGCGCGGCCGAGGACGTGCGGGCCGCCTGCGCGACCTACGACCGGGCTCTCGCGGAGGCCGGTGGCGTCGACCTCCAGATCCTCGGGATCGGCACGGACGGGCACATCGGGTTCAACGAACCCTGCTCCTCCCTCGCCTCCCGCACCCGCATCAAGACGCTCACCGAGCAGACCCGCGTGGACAACGCGCGCTTCTTCGACGGCGACCTCTCCCAGGTCCCGCACCACGTCATCACCCAGGGCATAGGCACCATCCTGGAGGCCAGGCACCTGGTGCTGCTCGCCACCGGCGAGGGCAAGGCCGACGCGGTCGCCGCGACCGTGGAGGGCCCGGTGGCCGCCGTCTGCCCCGCCTCCGCGCTCCAGCTGCACCGGCACGCCACGGTGGTCGTCGACGAAGCCGCCGCGTCCAAGCTGAAGTTCGCCGACTACTTCCGCCACACCTACGTCAACAAGCCGGACTGGCAGGGCATCTGACACCCCGCCACCTCCCGAAGGCGCCGGTTCCCGACGAGGGACGACCGGCGCCTTCGGCGTTCCCCACGGGGCAACGGCGGTGAGGGCGCCGACAGTTGGCGCGTGAGGCCGACGCCCTTCGCCAACGGCGCTGCGGGCGACCGGCGTTGCCTCCTCCCCCGGCCCAACTCCCGTTCCGGGGTTGCGCTCACGTTCCCGCGATGACCTCCGCCGCCGCCCGGCCGCAGACCCGGGCCGCTCCGTGGGTCGCGATGTGCAGGGCGCCCCGGGGTGGCGCCTGGGGCACGCCCATCTCGACCACCAGGGTGTCCGGGCGGGCGGCGAGCAGGGTGTCGAGGGCCGCCGCCATCCAGGGGTGCCGGTGCTCGTCCCGGACGACGGCCACGATGCGCCGGGCGCCCGCCGCCTCCAGTGCGGCCCGGCCCGCGTCCGCGCCGGAGAAGCTCCCCGTCGCCGTGCCGGGGAGCATCCGGCCCAGCTCGGCGGCGACGCCCCAGGGGGTCTCGTCGCCGACGGCGATATTGGCGACGGGGGTGAGGACGGCGACGTAGGGGGGCTCGGTGAGGGGGGTGACGCCGGGGGCGTTCGGCGCCGTTGGGTGGGTGGTGAGGCGCAGGGCGCGCCGGGCTGCTCCGAGGCCCACGTCGGCTGACGGTGGCTGCGGTGCCGCGCTGCCTCGTGCCGTCGTCCAGGCGGCGAGGGAACGGACCCTCGACGCGGCCTCCGCCAGGCGTTGTTCGGGGAGGGCGCCGGTGCGGACGGCGGTGGTGAGGGCGTCGCGGAGGCGGCGGACCGTGGCGTCGTCGGCGAGGCCACCGCCCACGCAGATGGCGTCGGCACCGGCGGCGACGGCGAGGACGCTGCCGCGTTCGATGCCGTAGGTGGCGGAGATGGCCTGCATCTCCATGCCGTCGGTGACGATGAGGCCGTCGTAGCCGAGTTCGCCGCGGAGCAGGTCGGTGAGGATGCGCGGGGAGAGGGTCGCGGGGCGGTCCGGGTCGAGGGCCGGGACCAGGATGTGGGCGCTCATCACGGCCCGGGTGCCGGCGGCGATCGCGGCGCGGAAGGGCGGGAGTTCGCGGGCGGCGAGGGCCTCGGTGCTCGCGTCGATGCGGGGCAGCGCGTGGTGGGAGTCGACGGCGGTGTCGCCGTGGCCCGGGAAGTGCTTGGTGCAGGCGGCGACCCCGGCGGACTGGAGGCCGGTGACGAAGGCGGCGGTGTGCCGGGCGGCCAGGGCCGGGTCGGCGCCGAAGGAACGGACGCCGATGACGGGGTTGCCGGGGTTGGAGTTGACGTCGGCGGACGGGGCCCAGTCGAGGGTGATCCCGCAGGCGGCGAGCCGTCGGCCCAGGTCATGGGCGACCTCGCGGGTCAGCTCGGGGTCGTCGATCGCGCCGAGCGCGTGGTTGCCGGGGTAGGAGGAACCGGCCCGCACTTCGAGGCGGGTGACATCGCCGCCCTCCTCGTCGACGGCGACCAGGACATCCGGGCGTTCGGCGCGCAACTGTGCGGTGAGGGCGGCCAGTTGGGTGGGCGAGGTGATGTTGCGGCCGAACAGGCCGACGGCGGCCAGACCCTCGCCGAGCCGGCGCAGCAGCCAGTCGGGGGCGGTGGTGCCGGTGAAGCCGGGCTGGAGGACGGTGAGGGCGTCCCGGGTCAGGGTGTCGGTGCCGTGGGCGAATGTCGTCATCGGGGGCGTTATCCCTTCACGGCGCCCGCGGTCAGACCCGCGGCCATCTTGCGCTGGACGAGGAGGAAGAGAACGACGATGGGCAGGGCCATCATGGTGGCGCCGGCCATCATCGGGGCGTATTCGGTGCCGTGCTGGGTGGTGAAGTTGCCGAGCCAGACCGTCGCCGTCTGGTTCTTCTGGCTGAGCAGCAGCAGGGCGTACAGGTATTCGTTCCAGGCCTGGATGAAGCCGTAGACCGAGGTGGCGACCATGCCGGGGGCCAGCAGCGGGAAGACCACGCGGACGAAGGCGCCGGTGCGGCTGCACCCGTCGACCATGGCCGCCTCCTCCAGTTCCTTGGGGATGTTGACGATGAAACCGCGCAGCGTCCACACCGTGAAGGGCAGGATGAAGGTGAGGTAGGTGAGGATCAGGCCGGAGAGCCTGTCGTACTGGCCCAGGTCGCTGAGGAGCAGGAAGACCGGGATGACCATGGCGACCAGCGGGACCATCTGGACCGCGAGGATGCCGACGATCACGATCTTCCGGCCGCGGAAGGCGAACCGTGCGAGGGCGAGCGCGGCCAGCAGTCCGACGACGACGCCGATCACGACGACCGACAGAGAGACGGTCAGGCTGCGGCCGACCGGGCCCCAGAAGTCGGAGATCTCCAGCGCACGGCTGAAGTTGGCGAGCGTGAGCGAGGTCGGCAGCAGGCTGGGGTCGGGGTCGATGGCGTCCTTCGCCGGTTTGAACGCCGTGGTGAGCATCCAGTAGACGGGGAACCCGGCGACCAGGAAGACCAGCAGGCCGAGGGCGTTCCAGCCCGCCCTGGTCCTGGTGCGGCGGCCGCCCGGGGCGGTGAAGGTGCTCATGCGACGTCTCCGATCTTCAGCATCTGACGCATGTAGACAGCGACGACTCCGAGCAGCAGCACCACGGTGAGGAGGGCGATCGCCGAGCCCTGCGCGTAGTCGTTGACCACGAAGGCACGGTCGTAGGAGTAGGTGGTGAGGAGTTGGAACTCCGCCTCCGGATGGCCGCCCCGCATCACGAAGACCTGCGGGAAGACGCCCATGTCCCAGATGACCGAGAGGGTCGTGAGCATCACGATGATCGGCTTGAGGACGGGCAGCGTGACGTACCGGAAGACGCCCCAGGCACCGGCGCCGTCGAGCCGGGCGGCCTCCTCCAGTTCGGCGGGCACCTGGGTGAGCCCGGCGCCGAGGGTGATCACGGCGAACGGAACGGCGCCCCAGACCACCAGCAGCATGATCACGGCCAGCCCCTGGGGCCCGCTCGCGAACCAGTTGTGGCCGATCAGCTGGACGCCGGGGAGCCTGCTGAGGAGGGCGTTGAGGATGCCGTAGTCGGCGTCGAAGAGCCACTTGAAGACGGTGGTGGCGACGATGATCGGCATGCCCCAACTGGCCACCAGGACCACGTTGATGAGGAACTTCACCCAGCCGGAGACGCGTTGCAGGAGCAGCGCGAGGAGCATCCCGAGCACCATGGTGGAGACCACCGCACCGGCCGCGAAGAGGACGGTGCGCAACGTCACCCGCCAGAACTCCGGGTCGCCGAGCACCTCGGTGAAGTGGGCGAACCCGACCCACTCGGCCGGCCGGCCGCCCCACAACTGGGCCTGCCCGAACGTCTGGAGGGACAGCGTGACCAGGCGGACCAGCGGATAGCCGAGGACCAGCACCAGGACCAGCAGGCAGGGCGCGAGCAGCAGCCACGGCACGGCCGCGCCGCCGCCCGAACTCCCCTCGCGCCACGGCTCCTTGGAGAGGCGCGGGGGCGGTGACGGCGCCTTCCTCGGCGGCGGCACCTCGGCGGAGGTGGCGGGGGTGGTGGTGTCTGCGGCACTCATCGCGCGCTCCTCGGCGGCTGGTTGTCCCGTGCGACGGCGGGGCCCCTGCTCAACGGGGCCCCGCCGCACGTCACTTGGTGTTGATGACCTTGTCGATCGCGGCGTCCGCTTCCTTCGCGGCGGCGGCGACGGACTTCTTGCCGGTGCCGATGGACTGGAGCATCGTCTGCAACACCTGGGCCTTCTCCACCTGACCCCAGCCGGGGGCCGTCGGGACGAACCAGTTGGACTCGGCGGCGATGGCCGGGACCGCCGTCGCCGGGTCGTTCTTCAGGGTGGCGAGGTCGGTCCGGTTGTTGGGCAGGTTGCCCTTGGCGATCAGCGCCTGCTGGCCGGCCGGGCCGGTGAGCGCGTTGATCCACTCGGCGGCGACGGCCTGCCGCGGGGACTTCACCGGGATCGCGAGGTCGGAACCGCCCAGGAAGACCGGCATGTTCTTGCCCGAGGGACCGGGCATCACGAAGTTCTCCAGGTTGTCCTTGAGCGTGCCGGTCTTGTCGTTCTTCGGGTCGGCGGAGGTCGCTCCCTCCCAGGCGGCGCCGAAGATCATGCCGGACTTGCCCTGCCCGTAGACGAGATAGCGGTCCGACTCGTCCTTGGTCTTGTCGCCGTGCATGTAGGAGTCGACGACCTTCTTGAACTCCCCCAGTCCCTTGAGGGATTGGGGTGAGGAGAGGGTGCCCTGCCACCGGCCGCCCTGTTCCTTCGCGATGGCGCCGCCGGCGTCGTAGACGAAGGACATGGCCGCGTACCAGTCGCGGGTGGGCTGGTACCAGGCGGAGAAGGAGTCGCCCCGCTTCTTCTGGACCTTGTCGAGGGCGGCGGTCAGTTCCGGGTAGGTCGTCGGCGGGGTCTTCACCCCGGCCGAACCGAACACGTCCTTACGCCAGTTGGCGACCCGGCCGCCCGCGTAGTAGGGGACGCCGTAGGTCTTGCCGTCGTAGGTCACCGAGGCCTTGAGGCCGTCCAGCCAGGCGGCGGAGCGGTCGAACGTCGCCGGGTCGACGGGGGCGAAGGCGCCCTTGACCATGTAGCCGAGCATCTCGGTGTTGCCCATCTCGACCACGTCCGGCACCTGGTCGGTGGCGAGGACGGCGTCGAGCTTGGTGTTCTTGTCGGGCCACCCGTAGTACTCGTGGTGGATCTTGAGACCGGGGTGCTTCGCGACGACCGCCGCGTCGGCCGCCTTGACCAGGTCGGGCCAGTTGTTCTGGGCGTCGACGGTGAGCCAGACCGTCAGCTCCTTGGCGTCGCCCTGGCTGCCCGAGCCACCGCCCCCGCACGCCGCGATGGAGACCATCATGCCCGCGATACCGATCGCGGCTGTCAGCTTGCGCTTCACGCCACCCTCCTCACTCGGGGATGCCACAAACCCCCCTGCCCCTGGACCAATGGTGTAGACCAGTACCGGGAGCTTGGCTCAGACCAACAGGCGTGTCAAGGCTGGCGAATAGGCTCCGACCAGCCGTTATGGGACCTACATATGCAGGAACCTTTAAGTAAGAAGCTCTCGAAAACCCGGCTCCGCGGGGCCATACTCCGGTAGACCACTGCACGTGGTGGACTAGACCAACAGCGGGCGTGACGGTATACAGAGGGGATCACGGAGCGTGTGGGTTCTGCTCGCGCGCGGCCGTGCCACGATGTGGGCCGTGGCCGACGGGATGTCGGCCGCATCGGCACCGGGAGCCGGGAAGGCAGAGCATGAGCACCGACGTCGGCAGTGCGGAGAACGAGGGTGGGGCAACCGTCCGTACCGCGCGCGTGCCCAAGTACTACCGCCTCAAGAAGCATCTGCTGGACATGACGGAGACCCAGACGCCCGGCACGCCGGTGCCGCCGGAGCGGACCCTCGCCGCCGAGTTCGACACGTCCCGCACCACCGTCCGCCAGGCCCTCCAGGAACTCGTGGTGGAGGGGCGGCTGGAACGGATTCAGGGCAAGGGCACGTTCGTCGCGAAGCCGAAGGTGTCGCAGGCGCTGCAACTCACGTCCTACACCGAGGACATGCGGGCCCAGGGGCTCGAACCCACGTCGCAGCTCCTGGACATCGGGTACGTCACGGCCGACGACCGGCTCGCCGGGTTGCTCGACATCACCGCGGGTGGGCGGGTGTTGCGGATCGAGCGGTTGCGGATGGCCAACGGGGAGCCGATGGCGATCGAGACGACGCACCTGAGCGCGAAGCGGTTTCCCGCGCTGCGGCGGTCGTTGGTGAAGTACACCTCGTTGTACACGGCGCTTGCCGAGGTGTACGACGTGCGGCTCGCGGAGGCGGAGGAGACGATCGAGACGTCGCTCGCCACGCCTCGGGAGGCGGGGTTGCTGGGTACGGATGTGGGGTTGCCGATGCTGATGTTGTCTCGGCATTCGCTGGACCTGGGCGGTCAGCCCGTGGAGTGGGTGCGGTCCGTCTATCGCGGGGACCGGTACAAGTTCGTGGCCCGGCTCAAACGTCCGTAGGGGGTTGGCGGTTCGCCGTGGCGGGGCAGGTCGTCGGACGAGTGCGGCGCCGTCGCGGCTGATCGCGCAGTTCCCCGCGCCCCTTACAAGCAGGGGGTTGCCCGGCCGTGGGCTGGAATACTCGGGCCGGTCGGTCGCGCCCACGCGGCGGAGCCGCACATGGACAACGCCCCGCGCCCCTTACAAGCAGGGGGTTGCCCGGCCGTGGGCTGGAGAGCTCGGGTCTCGCTGCAAGCCTCAACCTGCCCCCGGTGTACGGGATTTCGGGCAAGCGTTCTACTGGGCGGAGGTTCGTTCTCGTGGTGTACCGATATGCGGGCGTGGTCTTCCGTCGGGGTGGGGGGCTGACCTAGATTGCGTGCGCTTGCGCTGGTGAAGCGCAGGTTCACGCACGAGGGACGGAGCCGCGGATATGTCGGAGTTGCGGGAAGCGGGACCACCGGTGGTGACACCGGTACGGGTGGTGATCGCGCTCTGCCTGGCGGCGCCGTTCGTGGCGGTGCTGTGGGTCGGGTCGTTCGCGAAGACGGACCCGACGTTCATCGGCATCCCGTTCTTCTACTGGTACCAGATCGCGTGGGTGCCGATCTCCACCGCGCTGACCTCGATCGCCTACCAGCTGTGGAAGCGCGACCAGCGTGCCCGCACCGGCGCGAAGGGGGGTGCGTCGGCATGAAGGACGGCGTGAACGGCGTCGCGCTCGGCGTCTTCATCTTCTTCTTCGTGGCCGTCACGGCCGTCGGCTTCCTCGCCGCGCGCTGGCGGCGGGCCGAGAACGAGCAGAGCCTCGACGAATGGGGCCTGGGCGGACGGTCGTTCGGCACCTGGATCACCTGGTTCCTGCTGGGCGGCGACCTCTACACGGCGTACACCTTCGTGGCCGTTCCGGCGGCGGTGTACGCGGCGGGCGCGGCCGGCTTCTTCGCGGTGCCGTACACGATCCTGGTGTTCCCGCTGATCTTCACGTTCCTGCCCCGGCTCTGGTCGGTCTCGCACCGGCACGGGTATGTGACGACGTCGGACTTCGTGCGGGGCCGTTTCGGCTCCAAGGGGCTGTCGCTCGCGGTCGCCGTCACCGGCATCCTCGCGACGATGCCCTACGTCGCGCTCCAACTCGTCGGCATCCAGGCCGTCCTGGACGTGATGGGCGTGGGCGGCGGCGCGGACACGCACTGGTTCATGAAGGATCTGCCGCTGCTGATCGCGTTCGGTGTGCTGGCCGCGTACACGTACTCGTCGGGGCTGCGGGCACCGGCGTTGATCGCGTTCGTGAAGGACACGCTGATCTACCTCGTCATCGCGGTGGCGATCATCTACATCCCGATCAAGCTCGGCGGCTTCGACGAGATCTTCGCGAAGGCCGACGCCAAGTTCACGACGGCGGGCGCGGGCGGGCTGCTGCCACCGGCGGCCGGGCAGTGGACGTACGCGACGCTGGCGCTCGGGTCGGCGATGGCGCTGTTCATGTACCCGCACTCGATCACCGCGACGCTCTCCTCCAAGAACCGTGAGGTGATCCGCCGCAACACCACGATCCTGCCGCTGTACTCCCTGATGCTGGGACTGCTGGCCCTGCTCGGGTTCATGGCGATCGCGGCCGGCGTGAAGGTCGACAACGGCCAGCTGGCGATCCCCCAGCTGTTCGAGGACATGTTCCCCGACTGGTTCGCGGGCGTAGCGTTCGCGGCCATCGGGATCGGCGCGCTGGTGCCGGCGGCCATCATGTCGATCGCGGCGGCGAACCTGTTCACGCGGAACATCTACAAGGACTTCATCAGGCCCGACGCGACGCCCGCGCAGGAGACCCGGGTCTCCAAACTGGTCTCGCTCCTGGTGAAGGTCGGCGCGCTGGCGTTCGTGCTCACGATGGACAAGACGGTCGCCATCAACTTCCAGCTGCTGGGCGGCATCTGGATTCTCCAGACGTTCCCGGCCCTGGTCGGCGGCCTGTTCACGCGCTGGTTCCACCGGTGGGCGCTGCTGGCGGGCTGGGCGGTCGGCATGGCCTACGGCACGCTCGCCGCGTACGGGGTGGCGTCGCCGACGCAGAAGCACTTCGGCGGCTCGTCGGCCGACATCCCCGGCATCGGTGAGATCGGTTACATCGGCATGACCGCGTTCGTCCTCAATGCCCTGGTGACGGTGGTCCTGACGTTCGTCCTGAAGGCGACGAAGACCCCCGACGGCATCGACGAGACCACCCCGTCCGACTACACAGCCGACGCAGGCGACCCAGGAGTAACCCCAAACCTCCCCCCAGCAACAGCAACCGCCACCCACTAACCGGTTCCCTGTTTTTTAGGGGCGCGGGGCTGTATCGATATGCGGCTCCGCCGCGTGCGCGCGACAAGCCCCCACCGGACCCCAGCGGGCCGCCGAACCGAACCACCCACGGCGGCCCGCAGCCACGTCCACACCTGAACGCCCCCCAGCACAAACCCCCTGTTTTTTAGGGGCGCGGGGAACTGCGCGACAAGCCCCCACCGACCCCGCAGCGGGCCGCCGAGCGAACCAGCCACGGCGGCCCGCCGTTCATGTCCGCGAGCCCCGCAAACCCGCCCCCAGCCCCGCGCAGGGGGGCCACGCGGGGGCCCGTGCAACGCCCCCAGAACACCCCCAGAAGCCCGCCCGCAGGGCGCTCCCAACGTGACTCAACCCAACGGAGAGTTGACGCTCCGAGACCGTCGCGACACAACATCTGGGGGTGCCACCCTCACCCGGCACTAGATGTATGCTCGTGCTCGCTGTCGCCGCAGGGGAATCCGGTGCGAATCCGGAACTGTCCCGCAACGGTGTACTTGCGTACCCTCGCGTACCCGCGAGCCGTACGCATGGCCAGTCCGAGGACCTGCCGACAGCGCACCCGAACCTCCCGGTCCGGGTGCCTGTAGAACGTCCGGGCCTCGTGGAATGGGCGGCTGGACGCGACACACGCCAGTGTTTCGCGGCTGAGCCCTGCCCGCTTTCGAGGCCCCCGTGCCGAGCGAGGGAGAGCCCCCACGTGACCATCGCGCCAGTCGACCCGGCTTCAGTCACCCCGGTGGAGAACGACGGTCCCGGTGCCGCGCTGCTGCGGACCCTGACCGAGCTGACCGCCGACCTCCCCGACGCCGACCCCGGCCGGGTCGCCGCCGCCGCGCTGCGCGGCCGGTCCGCGCGGGCGGACGAGGCGGAACTGCGCGAGCTGGCCACCGAGTCGGCGGCCGGCCTCATCTCCGAGGACCCCGCGTACTCGCGGCTGGCCGCCCGGCTGCTGACCATCAGCATCGCCAAAGAGGCCGCCACGCAGGGCGTCACGTCCTTCACCGAGTCGATCACCGTCGGCCACCGCGAGGGCCTGATCGCGGACCGCACCGCGGAGTTCGCCCGGGTGCACGCCGCCCGCCTCGACGCGCTGGTCGACCGCCAGGGCGACGACCGCTTCGGCTACTTCGGCCTGCGCACCCTGTACAGCCGTTACCTGCTGCGTCACCCGATCACCCGCAAGGTCGTCGAGACGCCCCAGCACTTCATGCTGCGGGTCGCCTCCGGTCTCGCCGAGGACGACAGCCTCCGTTCGGTCGACGAAGTCGCCGCGCTCTACGGGCTCATGAGCCGCCTGGACTACCTGCCGTCCTCCCCCACGCTCTTCAACTCCGGTACCCGGCACCCCCAGATGTCGTCCTGCTACCTGCTGGACTCGCCGCTGGACGAGCTGGACTCCATCTACAGCCGCTACCACCAGGTGGCCCGCCTCTCCAAGCACGCCGGCGGCATCGGCCTGTCCTACTCCCGCATCCGCAGCCGCGGTTCGCTGATCCGGGGCACCAACGGGCACTCCAACGGCATCGTGCCGTTCCTGAAGACGCTGGACGCCTCGGTGGCCGCGGTGAACCAGGGCGGGCGGCGCAAGGGCGCGGCCGCGGTCTACCTGGAGACCTGGCACTCCGACATCGAGGAGTTCCTTGAGCTGCGCGACAACACCGGCGAGGACGCCCGCCGCACCCACAACCTGAACCTCGCGCACTGGATTCCGGACGAGTTCATGCGCCGGGTCAACGCCGACGGCCAGTGGTCGCTGTTCTCCCCCTCCGACGTGCCGGACCTGGTCGACCTGTGGGGCGACGACTTCGACGCCGCGTACCGCAAGGCGGAGGCCGCCGGGCTCGCGAAGAAGACGCTGCCGGCCCGTGAGCTGTACGGCCGCATGATGCGCACCCTGGCGCAGACCGGCAACGGCTGGCTGACCTTCAAGGACGCGGCCAACCGCACCGCCAACCAGACGGCCCTGCCCGGCCACACCGTGCACTCCTCGAACCTCTGCACAGAGATCCTGGAGGTCACGGACGACGGCGAGACCGCGGTCTGCAACCTCGGCTCGATCAACCTCGGCGCGTTCGTGGTGGGCGGCGAGATCGACTGGGAGCGCCTCGACGACGCCGTCCGCACCGCGGTGACGTTCCTGGACCGGGTCGTCGACATCAACTTCTACCCGACCGAGGAGGCGGGCCGCTCCAACTCCAAGTGGCGTCCCGTCGGTCTGGGCGCGATGGGGCTCCAGGACGTCTTCTTCAAGCTGCGGCTGCCCTTCGACTCGCCCGAGGCGAAGGCGCTGTCCACCCGGATCGCCGAGCGGATCATGCTGGCCTCCTACGAGGCGTCCACCGACCTCGCCGAGCGCAACGGCCCGCTGCCCGCCTGGGAGAAGACCCGCACCGCCCGCGGTGTGCTGCACCCCGACCACTACGACGTCGAGCTGACCTGGCCGGAGCGCTGGGCGGCGCTGCGCGCCCGGATCGCCGCCACCGGTATGCGCAACTCGCTGCTCCTGGCGATCGCCCCGACCGCGACCATCGCGTCGATCGCGGGCGTGTACGAGTGCATCGAGCCGCAGGTGTCCAACCTGTTCAAGCGCGAGACGCTGTCCGGCGAGTTCCTCCAGGTCAACTCCTACCTGGTCGACGAGTTGAAGCGGCTCGGCGTCTGGGACGCGCGGACCCGTGAGGCGCTGCGCGACTCCAACGGCTCGGTGCAGGAGTTCGCGTGGATTCCGGCGGACGTGCGGGCGCTGTACCGCACGGCGTGGGAGATCCCGCAGCGCGGTCTGATCGACATGGCCGCCGCCCGCACCCCGTACCTCGACCAGGCGCAGTCGCTGAACCTGTTCCTGGAGACGCCGACCATCGGCAAGCTCTCCTCGATGTACGCGTACGCCTGGAAGTCGGGTCTGAAGACGACCTATTACCTGCGCTCGCGTCCGGCGACCCGGATCGCGCGGGCCGCCCAGGCCCAGGCGCAGGCCACCGTCCCCGTCCAGCAGGCCGCCGACCCCGACGCCGTCGCCTGTTCCCTGGAAAACCCCGAGTCCTGCGAGGCCTGCCAGTAATGACCAGCGAAGCCAAGAACCTGCTCGATCCCGGCTTCGAGCTGACCCTTCGTCCGATGCGCTACCCGGACTTCTACGAGCGCTACCGGGACGCCATCAAGAACACCTGGACCGTCGAGGAGGTGGACCTCCACTCGGACGTCGCCGACCTGGCGAAGCTGTCCGCGATGGAGCAGCACCTGATCGGCCGTCTGGTGGCGTTCTTCGCGACCGGTGACTCGATCGTGGCGAACAACCTGGTGCTGACGCTGTACAAGCACATCAACTCCCCCGAGGCGCGGCTCTACTTGAGCCGTCAGCTGTTCGAGGAGGCCGTGCACGTCCAGTTCTATCTGACGCTGCTCGACACCTATCTGCCGGACCCGGAGGACCGTACGGCGGCCTTCGCGGCGGTGGAGAACATCCCCTCGATCCGCGAGAAGGCCCAGTTCTGCTTCACGTGGATGGACTCGGTGGAGAAGCTGGACCAGCTGGAGACGCAGGCGGACCGCCGGCGCTTCCTGCTCAACCTGATCTGCTTCGCCGCGTGCATCGAGGGCCTGTTCTTCTACGGCGCCTTCGCCTACGTCTACTGGTTCCGCAGCCGGGGCCTGCTGCACGGCCTCGCGACCGGCACCAACTGGGTGTTCCGTGACGAGACCATGCACATGAGCTTCGCGTTCGACGTCGTCGACACCGTCCGCAAGGAGGAGCCGGAGCTGTTCGACGACGCGCTGGAGCAGCAGGTCACGGACATGATGCGGGAGGCCGTCGAGGCCGAGTTGCAGTTCGGGCGCGACCTGTGCGGCGAGGGTCTGCCGGGCATGAACACGGAGTCGATGCGCCAGTACCTGGAGTGCGTCGCCGACCAGCGCCTTGGCCGCCTCGGCTTCAAGCCGGTGTACGGCTCGGAGAACCCGTTCTCCTTCATGGAGTTGCAGGGCGTGCAGGAGCTGACGAACTTCTTCGAGCGCCGCCCGTCCGCGTACCAGGTCGCCGTGGAGGGCACGGTCGACTTCGACGAGGACTTCTGACCGGTCAGGTCACCTTTGTGTTCGCAGGGCGGTCCGCGGTTCTCCGCGGGCCGCCCTTCGGCCTGCCGCGACACCCGGGGAACGGGAACGGCGGCTTCCGCGTCCAAGCGGCGAGGAGGCCCCATGCGACCCACGCACCACCGCCCCGCACGCGCCCTGGCCATCACCGCCCTGGCCCTGCTGCTCACGTCCTGCGGCACCGACCAGAGCGGCGGCAACGACGATCAGGGCGCCGGCGCCCGTGTCTCGCCGTCCCCCTCGGCCTCCGCACGGGACTGTGCCGCGCCGCCGGCCCAGCTCGGCGCCGGGGACAGCGGGCGCACGGTGTGCGTGGCGGCGGGCGGGGTGGTGAGGGTGAGCCTGGACGGCGGCGACGGCCGCCCCTGGAAGCCCCTCGCCGTGAGCGGGACCGGTCTCAGGGCGACCAACAGCGGGATCGTGCTGCGGACCGGCGACGCGTCGGGCGCGTTCGAGGCGGTCGCCGCCGGGACGACGACACGGCTCACCTCGACGCGCCCGCTCTGTGCGACGAAGGCGGGGCAGTTGGCGTGCCAGGGCCTTCAGGAGTGGTCACTCACCGTGATCGTGAAGTAGGCCCTAACCCGTGCCCCACCCCGCGCCCCGGCCCGTGGTCCGGACCTCACCGTGGGACCGGCTTCAGCAGCAGCCGGTTGGGGCGCAGGGTGACGCCCACCCGGGGTGTGGGGTCGGAGCCCGGCGCGGGTTCGAAGCGGAACGCGGTGGCGACCGCCGCCGTGAGAAGGCTCAGCTGGGCCATCGAGAAGTGGTCGCTGGGGCACTTTCGATTGCCGACGCTGAACGGGCTCATGGCGAATTTCGGTACCTCCTTGGAGCGCCCCGGAAGCCATCGGTCCGGGTCGAACTCCAGGTGGTCCGCGTAGGACTTCGGGTCGCGCTGGATCGCGTAGGGGCTGTAGATGATGTCGGACCCGGCCGGAATGCGATAGCCACCGAGTTCGGTGTCGGTCACCGCCCGCCGGGTCAATATCCAGACGGCGGGGCGCAAACGCATCGTTTCGACGACGACATTGTTGGTGTGCGTGAGCGCACGGATGTCGTCGAATGCGACGGGTCGGCCGCCGGTGACGGATTCGACTTCGGCGCGCACCCGGTCCGCGTGTTCCGGATGTTGCGCGAGGAAGTGCAGCAGCCACATGATCGTCGATGCGATGGTTTCACTGCCCGGGGTGAGGATCGCAACGACCTGGTCGTGGATCTCCTGTTCCCCGATGGGGTCGCCATTGTCGTCCTTCGCCGCCAACAATGCCGTCAGCAAATCGTCCGGCTTTTGACCAGATGCTCTGCGTTCGTCGATGATCTCGTCGACGAGGAGATGTAAATCGGCCAGGGCCCGGTTGAATTCCCGGTTGGCCGGGAACGGCAGCCGGTAGAGCGGACCGAGGGGTACCACCATCCGGCGGTACATGCCCCGGAAGACGGTCGCGAGGGCCACGCACAGCCGCTCCGCGCGCTCGTCCATGTACTCGCCGCGCAGCAGACAGCGGGCCGCGACCCGCACCGCCACCCGGAACGACTCCGAGGTGCAGTCGATGACCTCGCCCGACCGCCAGCGCACGGTCAGGTCGTGCGCCTCCGCCTCCAGGATCGCCCCGTACCCGGGGATCGCGTCGAGCCGGAACGCGGGCTGGATGGTGCGCCGTTGACGCCGGTGGAGGGGACCATTGGCGGTGGCCACGCCCTCCTTGCCGAGCAGCCCCTCCAGGGACTCCCAGAGCGGTCCGGCGATGATGAAGTCATGGCTGAGGGCGAGCGCCCCGGTGAGGGCCGGGGTGGTGGGCGCGTACACCGTCTTCGGGCCGAGCTTCAGCCGGACGACGTCGCCGTGGGCACGCAGGCCGGACATGAAGGCGAGCGGGTCGCCGGCCAGCTTCAGGCCGTGGCCGAGCACCGGGACCCGGCCGCCCGCGAAGGGGGGTTCACGCAACTGCGGGGACGTGGCCCCGTCGGTCTCGGTACGTACGGACTCGACGGTCATTTCTCACCTGCCGCTTCGTTGTTGACGTACGGGGGCGTGGACCGGTCGTCCCAACTGTCCACCATGTAACGACCGGACTCGTGGTGGAACCAGTAGACGGAGCTGAACCAGTTCCGCATGTTCTCGACACAGATTCTGACGGCGGCACCGAGTTCTTTCCCGTGCACGGTCCCGTCGGAGAGTTCATCGGCGAGCCGCAGCGCACCTTGCTCGACTTCGAGGAATTCCGTGATGCATTCCTCGACTCTTCGGCGCACTTCGACGACCGCCTCTTCCAGAGTCAGCCCCTCGTATTTGATGAGGCTGATTCCAAGATTATGCACCTCATCCCCCGCTATTTCCTTCGGAAGGGAACAGAGGTCGTTGTACCAGGCGGCGAATTCATGGCTCAGCAGAGCGGCCCGCACATAATGCGGGTGTTTCCGCACGGCATCCGGGAGCACACATCCGACGCCCAGTTCCAGAAGGTCGGTCCAGATCCAGTGCGCGAAGGTGAGCCGGCGCAGTTCGAGATACTCCTCGACGGTCGGGATGACACCCTCGGTGCGATTGTGGAACTCCCGGTCGTACGCCTCGATCACCGCGTGGAAGTGCCGGGCGAAACGGGCGTTCCAGGACTCCGGCAGGAACGCGTAGAGCCGCACCATGCAGTCCGCGAACCCCGCGATCAGCGGGTCCGGGTGGCTCAGGTGGTCCTGTGGGGCGTCCAGCGCCGTGTGCAGCAGGAGCCGCAGCCGCCGCCAGGCGTCGGAGCGCCGGTGGACGATGTCACGGTCGTGCCGGTCGTCCCAGACGAAGAACCACGCGCTGTAGTCCGCGATCGCCTGGAGCACGTCGTCGGGTGCCCCCAGGTAGTACCCGGCCATCAGGTCCGTGTAGCACAGGCCGTCGGCATATTCTTCGACCTTGTCCGCCGGCATGAGCCGTTTCTCCAGGAGCCAGGTCCTGGTCTTCTCCTGGAGCCTCGGCCAATACGCGTGCCGTTTCCGGGGAAACGCGCCCTCGATCACCGGAAGACGGAGTGTGGGCGGTACCGCGACCGCGGTCACCGTCGATGTGGTGCTGTGTGAGAAAGCAGGCACGAAACAAACCCCTCTCATCCGCCAGTCGGCGAACGCCCCTCCCGCTGTGCCGGGCGCACGCCGTTGCGCATCCCCGCACTTCCTATTCAGCACCACAACTGACCGCTATGGGAACGGATTTGCTCCATTCACCACCCTGCGGCGCCTAGTTCCTCCCCTTGTGTGACCGAATACGGATCAGCTTCGCCCGGATGGGATCAAATGTGCGTCGCACATATGAACGACGCCCGGTCGGGATGGTGAATCCGACCGGGCGTCGTTCGCGGGGAGATGAGCGGGTCAGCCGTTGGCGACCACGGGGTAGCGTGGCTCGTTCTCCGCCATCTGCCGCAGCGCGTCCTTGCGGTCACGCTTGGAGAGCCGGTCGATGTAGAGGTACCCGTACAGGTGATCCGTCTCGTGCTGCAAACACCGAGCAAAGTAGCCGGTGCCGCGGACCTTGATCGGGTTGCCCTTCTCGTCCTGCCCGGTCACCTCGGCATAGTCGGGGCGGGCCAGCTCCGCGTACGCCGTCGGCACCGAGAGGCAGCCCTCATTGCTCTCGTCCAGCACGCGCAGCTCGGCGGGCAGGTCGACCAGCCGGGGGTTGCAGACGACACCGACGTGCCGGACACCCTCGTCGTCCATGCAGTCGTAGACGAAGACCTTCAGGCCGACGCCGATCTGGTTGGCGGCCAGACCCACGCCCTCGGCGGTGCGCTGGCTGGCGAACATGTCCGCGACCAGCTGCTCCAGCTCGGCGCCGAACTCGGTGACGTCCGCGCACTCCGTGTGCAGCACCGGGTTCCCGACGACCGTGATCGGCCGCGAGGTCCCGCGCTCACGCCAGCCGCTCTCCCGCTCGTCCGTCTCCTCGACGTCGACGACGAACCCCTCGTCATCCACGGGGAGCACACCCACACCCTGCTGATCGATGTCCTGCTGCGCCATGACAGACAAGAGCCTTCCTAAAAACCGAGGAGTCCAACTTGCTGCTACAGGGTACGGGGACAGAACGAGACAGGACTCCGGGAAGCAGACCGGGGACCCTGACGACTCCGCCGCGCGGGCGCGACCAGCCACGACGGCGCCGCAGTCACCCACACACCCGAGCCCACCGATCCAGTCACGGCGGCGCCGTCAGCAGACCTCTTCAAGATCCCGCCAGTCCCGGGAATCGGGACTGTCGGCCACCCACCCGTCCAACAACCCCCGCACGAGCGACACCGGCGCGGCAACCCCACACTCCCGCTCCGGCACCCACAACGACCCATCGGTCCGGTGCCCGAGCGGCCCGGGATGCCCCGGCTCACTGTGATCATGCGGGTCCAGATGCTCGCCATCCCCCTCATCCGCCGGCATCCGCGACTCACTGCACATCCGGCACAGCAACCGCACCGAAGAAGACCAGTCCTCCGCGGCGAACCCCGCGTCGGCGGCCAACTGCTCCAGCGCGTCCCGATCCGCCTCGGTCGCCGCCTCAAGCAGCACGACCCACGTCGGCACGGGCGACGGCGCCCACAACTCGATCTCGTCGAAAACGGGGTACGCGTGCCCGGCACCGGTCGTCCGCTCCCCGTGCGGGACGCCGTCGTGCAGCACGACCTCACCCCAGCGCCGCCCGGAGGACGGCAACGGGATCGACAGCACCTCGATCCGCGCCGGGTCGAGCCGCCGTCCCCACACCACCTCGGCCTCCCCCTCGGGGGACAGCCGGACGGCCGCGCTGCCGAGGTCCATGCCGACCGGCTCACCGGCCTCGGTGGCGCCGCCGGGCACCCGCAGCCCGTACGCCTGCCAGGCCCGCCGGGCCAGCGACCAGTCCTGGAGGGCGGTCGCGGCGATCCCGACGTTCCACCAGTCGGGTGCCCCGGCCTCCCGGTCGAGGAGGGCGACGGCCCGCAGCCCCGCAGCCCGCGCCTGCTCCCAGTCGTGCCGGAACTTGTGCAGCAGGGCGAGGTTGAACCACGACTCGGACAGCCAGGGTTCCAGGTCGGCGGCGCGGGTCAGCAGCGCGCCCGCGTCCTCGTAACGGCCGTCGCCGATCAGGGTGAACGCACGGTCCGTGGCCTGCCGCCAGGAGGCGGAGGGCCGGTGCCGTCCCTTGCCGAAGATCCTCACGATTCCCGCCTGCCGGTTCCTTGGAGTGGGCTGAGGGGTGTCACTGCCCCCGGATGACACCCTCGCACCCGCACGCCCGCGCGCCCACACCGACTGCTCATCATCTCTTCGCATCCAACCACGTGCGGTCGCGGAGGCGCTCCTTACCCATGGGTTACCCAGCCGACCGCGGGGTCAGACAGTCCCGGGCCAGGACCCGGGCCAGCGATTCGACGACCTCCGGGGCGTACTCCCCGGCCGTCGCGAGCCGCAGTTCCTCCAGGGCGGTGAGCGGCCCGCCGGGCCCCGCGTCGCGGACCTTCTCCTCGTAGGCGTTGACGGCCCGCACGATCCGCGCGGCGACGGGCTGGTCCCGGCAGGGGTCGGCCTGCCGTTCGACGACCACGGCGACGCTCGCGGCGACCCCGGTCTGACGCACGACGGCCCCGCCGAGCAGGGCGATCCGGCGCTGTTCGGCGGCGGGCAGGTCGGCGGTGGCGCCGCCCCTGACGGGGTCGACGAGGCTCAGCTGCCCGATGTCGTGCATGAGGGCGGCGTACTCCAGGACGAGCAGCGCGGGCCGGGTCAGCCCCAGGTCCCGGCCGACGGCCCGGCTCAGCTCGGCGACCCGGTGGGCGTGCCCGGCGGGCGTGTACCCGGCGATCTCGGTGGCGCGGGCCAGCGAGGCGATGGTCTGCCGGTAGGTGGTGCGCACGGCCGCGTACCGGCGGAACGACAGCTGCGTCAGCAGCAGCGGCAGACAGAACACCGGCAGCGCCCACAGCCCGACGACGGCCACGGCGACGGCCATCACCGCGCCGGTGGCGCAGACCGCCGAGCCGATGCCGAGCAGGGCGCGCAGCTCGTCCCGCAGCAGCGGTCCGAAGGGCCAGCCGGTGCGGGAGTGGGCGAGGGCGGCGGCGAGCACGGCGTCGCAGAGCGCGGTGAGGGCGAGCAGCGCCAGGAGCAGCAGCGGATATCCGGGCCCGGCGCCCCAGGCCCCGAACAGCCCGGTGCCGTCCAGGGGTTGGAAGCAGACGGCGGCGAACGCGACGGTCAGCACCCGGCGGGCCAGATGGTCCAGGACGGGCCCGTGCCCGCGCGCGAGGTGCGGGACGCTGCCGAGCAGCGCGGCGGCGAGCACGACGGCGACGATCTGGAGGACGGCGTGCTGCCCCGGGCGTCCGGCGTCGGCCCCGAGGAGGGCGTAGGCGAGCGCCCCCGCGGCGCCGAGCGGGGCGGCCTCGCGGACCCGGGCGCCGGTCCAGCGGGTGAGTTCGCCGAGGGCGATGAGGAGGCCGAAGGCGAGGGCGGTGGGGCGTTCGTCGAGGCCGGTCCAGAGGACGACGGCGAGGGAGACGGCCGCGAGGAGGGCGGCCGAGGCGGGGATGAGCACGGTCGGGCGGACGCTCACCGGGCCGCTCCCGGCCCGCTGGCGACGGGCACGGCGGACGACGTCCCCGGCGGCGGCTGTTCCTCGGCGGTGACGGCGGGGTGCCAGCCGTGCCGGGCGAGGGCGCGGACCAGCGCGGCGACCATGTCCGGGTCGAACTGCGCGCCCGCGCACCGCTCCAGTTCCGCGAGGGCGGCCGACACGGGCCGGGCCCGGCTGTAGGAGCGGGTGGAGGTCATCGCGTCGAACGCGTCGGCGACGGCGACCACGCGGGCCGATTCGGGGATCTGGGTGCCGATCAGGCCGTAGGGGTAGCCGCTGCCGTCGAGGCGTTCGTGGTGGTGCAGGACGGCGGCGCGGGCCTCGCCGAGGAAGCCGATGCCGCGCACCATCTCGTGGCCGTACTCGGGGTGCAGTTCGATGACCCGGCGTTCCTCGGGGGTGAGGGGGCCGTCCTTGCGGAGCAGGCGGGTGGGGACGCCGAGCTTGCCGACGTCGTGGAGGATGCCGGCGAAGCGCAGGACCTCGACGCGGGCGTCGTCCATGCCGAGTTCGCGGGCGATCAACTGGGAGGCCTGGCCGACGCGTTCGCTGTGGCCCCGGGTGTAGCCGTCCTTGATGTCGACGGCCTGCACCAGCGCCCGGATGGTCGCCTGGTGGGCGGCGCGTTCGCGGTGGTACTGGGCGAACGCCCACCAGGACACGCACATCGGCAGCAGCACCAGGAGCGCGGCGGCGGGGCCGTAGGGGCTGCACCACAGGACGGCCATCATGAGCCCGGCGAGCCCGTGCACGCCGATCGGCGCGAGCGAGCGGGGCAGCAGCCCGCGCCAGGCCCGCCGCACCGGCACATGGTCGGCGAGGGCGCGGACCCCGCCGTCGAGGCCGGTCAGCACCAGGCAGAACACCAGGACGGCGGCGGCCGCGGCGGCGAGCGCGCAGGGGAGGTCGGAGGCGACGACGGCACCGCGGCCGCCGAGCGCCCAGTGGGTGCTGCCGGCGGCCCGCACGGCGAGGACCAAGTGGGCGGCCCGCCAGATCCGGCGCGGCCATGGGGTGCCCCGTTCCACCCGGGACAGCAGCGCCCCCGGCAGCGGGACGAGCGCGGCGGCGGACGGCGGCAGCAGGAACGCGGCGGCCAGCAGCACGGGGTAGAAGGTGCCGGCGAACCGCCAGCGGGCGGCGGCCTGCTCGCACCCGGCGTAGACCACGGCCAGCAGCAGCACGGCCCGCCAGGGTGTCCACAGCGCGGGAAGCGGCAGCAGACAGCCGACGGCGGCGACGCCCGCGCAGGCGATGACCACGCGGAGCACATACGGGCGTGCCCGTGCCGCAGCCGCCTCCATCACGCGCCCTCCCCGGCCCAGCCTGCTAGGACTCGGGAGCCTAGGACGGCGCGGGGGTTCGGCGTGGGCCTATCAACCGTCGATTAGCACGTTCGGGTGACGAGAGGCCCGTTCCAGGTGTGCCGGGTGGGACGGTTACGACTCCTGCGGGCCCGCGACGATGTCGTGGTCGGGGACGGCCTTCCCCGAGCGGATCAGGTCGAGCCGCCCGAGGACCTTGGCGCGCAGGTCGGAGGGGACGTCGTCGTGTCCGCAGCACCGCTTGACCAGCTTCTTCACGGCCTCTTCGAGCCCGTACTTCTCCAGGCACGGCGAGCACTCCTGGAAGTGCTGCTTGAACTTGTCCCGGTCCATGTCCGGCATCTCGCTGTCGAGGAACTCGTAGAGATGGTCGAGGACCTCGCCGCAGTCCGTCTCGTGCGGCTCTCCGCAGCTCATGAGCCCGAACCTTTCGCTTCGTTCGACTCTCCGGCACCGGCCGGGACGAGCCCGCGGTCACGGGCGTAGTCCTCCAGCATGCCGCGCAGTTGACGGCGGCCCCGGTGCAGCCGGGACATCACCGTTCCGATGGGTGTCCCCATGATGTCGGCGATCTCCTTGTACGCAAAGCCCTCGACATCGGCGAGGTAGACGGCGATGCGGAACTCCTCGGGGATCGCCTGGAGCGCGGCCTTCACGTCCGAGTCGGGCAGGTGGTCGAGCGCCTGCGACTCGGCGGAGCGCAGCCCCGTCGACATGTGCGACTCGGCGCGCGCGAGCTGCCAGTCCTCGATCTCCTCGGCCGCCGAGCGCTGGGGTTCGCGCTGCTTCTTGCGGTACGAGTTGATGAAGGTGTTGGTGAGGATGCGGTACAGCCATGCCTTGAGGTTCGTGCCCTCACGGAACTGGTGGAAGGACGCGTACGCCTTGGCGTACGTCTCCTGCACCAGGTCCTCGGCGTCGGCCGGATTGCGCGTCATGCGCAGCGCGGCCGAGTACATCTGGTCGAGGAATTCGAGCGCGTCGCGTTCGAAGCGCGCGCTGCGCTCCACGCTGGTCTCCGCGCTGTCGCCCTGGCCCTCGGGCCGTTCCGCCTGGCCGTTGTCGGTCCCTGCGTCGATCCCCGTGACCGGACCCACCTCCTCGATATTCCGGGCGGAACCGAGACCGGTCCCACCAGATTCGGAGGATAGACGACGATCCGGTCCGCCCGCCGCTCGAATGGGCGCGGCCTTGGCGGCGTGCAGCACGGTCCACTCCAGGTCAGAGCTGCTGCGGGCCGGGCAAAAGGTCGAGGCCATGCGGCGGACTTCCTCTCCGTGGGCGGTGGCGCCGACGGCTCGGCACCTGTCCCCCACAACAGCCGTCGCCCGCGCAACATTCCCGCGCCCTACCCGAGTGACCCGGCCCACCCGACGACCGCCTCGGTGATCACGGTCAGCGCCTCGTCCTGCCCCACCGGCGCCCGCTTCGGCACCGCGAACCCGTGGTCGGCGTACGGCACCTCGACGAGGTCGTGGGCGCCGTCGGGAAACTCCGCCGGGCGCCCGAAGGGGTCGTTGCCGCCCTGGACGACGAGGGTGGGCACCCCGGCGCCGAGCAGCTCGGCGGCGCGGGACTTGTCGGGCCTGCCCGGCGGGTGCAGCGGGAAGCTCAGGGCGAGCACGGCACGGGCGCCCAGCTCCGGCGCGGTGCGGCAGGCGACCCGGGCCCCGGCGCTGCGCCCGCCCGCGATCACCGGCAGGCCGGGCGCGGTCAGCGCGGGCCAGAGGTCGCGCCAGGCGGCGTCCAGGGTCTTCGGGGCGGGCGCCACCTTCTTCCCGGCCACCCGCCAGGGCTGCTCGACGAGGGCGACGGTGATGCCGTGCCCCGGCAGCGCGGCGGCGAGCGCCCGGAGGTCGCGGGCCTCGATGCCGCCGCCCGCGCCATGACTGACGGCGAGCACGAGGCGGGGGGTGCGGGCGGGGTGCCAGGTGATGCGGGCGTCCCCGGCGGCCGTCGGAACGATCGCTGTGGTCACGTCGGAAGAGGTCGTCACGTCAGAAGAGTGTGCCCTCCTCGGGGCCCTCCAGCTCGGTCAGCAGCTCCGGTCCGTTGTTGCGGACGTTGCTGACGGCGGTCGGCACCGGGTAGGCGCGCAGCAGGCCCGGGGGCGGCGGGGTGAGCAGGGCGCGGAGTTCCTCGACGTCGGTGCGGGTCGGGTCGAGCCAGCTGTCCCAGCGGTCGGGGGTGAGCATCAGCGGCATCCGGGGGTGGATGTCGGCGAGGGCGCGGGGGCCGTCGTCGGGCACGCTCGCCAGGGGCGTGGTCTCGGCCTCGGTGGTGAGCACGGAGCAGGTCGCCCACCAGGCCCGCGGGTGGTCGTCGGGCAGCGTGCGGTCCCGCCAGAACTCGTAGATCCCGGCCATCGCGAAGACCGAGCCGTCGGCGGGCGTCACGAAGTACGGCTGCTTGCGCGCCCGCTTCCTGCGCCCCTCGACCTCCAGGTCGCGTTCCTGCGCTCCGGTGACCCACTCGTAGTAGCCGTCGGCGGGCATCACACAGCGGCGGGCGGCGAAGGCCCGGCTGAACGACGGCTTCTCGTGGACGGTCTCGGCGCGGGCGTTGATCATCCGGGCGGCGCCGTCCGGCGAGGCGGACCAGGCCGGGACCAGGCCCCACTTCAGTTTCCGCAGCTGACGGACCGGGCGCGGATCGGCGGCGCCCTTGAGGGGGCGGTCGAGGACGACGTAGACCTCTTTGGTCGGGGCGATGTTGTAGTCGGGCGCCCAGGCCTCCTCCAGCTCCGTCTTCTCGATCTCAAAGACTTCCTTGAGATCCTCGGGTCCCCGACTGGCCGCATACCGTCCGCACATACATGTCACACTGCCAGGCCCACCCGCGGCCGGGCCACCGCCCCCCGCCCTTCTCCATACCTACGGGAGCCACCGCCGACCATGGACAGCACCGCATCCTCGCTCTCCTCCCTCTGGGACGAGGTCTTCGGCACGCAGCCCGACCCAGATCTGTGGGTGGTGATCGCGACGCTGGTCGCGGCCCTCGCGGTGACCGTCCCGTCGGGGGTCTGGCGGGTCGCCCGCAACGCCGTCACGATCGCCCACGAGGGCGGCCACGGCCTGGTCGCCCTGGTCACCGGACGTCAACTCACCGGTATCCGGCTGCACTCCGACACCAGCGGCCTGACCCTCAGCCGGGGCAAGCCGCACGGGCTCGGCATGATCCTCACGGCGGCGGCCGGTTACACCGCGCCCTCGCTGCTCGGGCTCGGCGGCGCCGCGCTGCTCGGCGTCGGCCGGATCACGTTGCTGCTGTGGCTGGCGACGCTGCTGCTTCTGGTGATGCTGGTGATGATCCGCAACGCGTACGGCGTGCTCACCGTCGTCCTCAGCGGCGGCACCTTCCTGCTGGTGTCCTGGCTGGCCGGACCCCAGGTGCAGGCGGCGTTCGCGTACGCGGTGGTGTGGTTCCTGCTGGTGGGCGGGGTGCGCCCGGTCTTCGAACTCCAGGCGAAACGGCGCCACGGCGGCGCCCCCGACTCCGACGCGGACCAGCTCGCGCGGCTGACGCATGTACCGGCGGGGCTGTGGCTGTTCCTGTTCCACGCGGTGAGCCTGTGCGCGCTGATAGGCGGCGGCAGGTGGCTGCTGGCGATGTGAGGGCCGTCGGCCCGGGGCGTCGGTCCGGCACCGGCGCCCTGCCGACGATCGGGACCGACCGCCTGCTTATAAAGTGTTCGCATGGCCCCGAACCCCGCAGACACCGCCCTCTGGCCCGCCCCGCACGCGAGCGGAGCCGTCGACGCGACGGTTCACGTGCCCGGGTCCAAGTCGGTCACCAACCGTGCCCTGGTGCTGGCCTCCCTCGCCTCCGAGCCCGGCTGGCTGCGCCGCCCGCTGCGCTCCCGCGACACCCTGCTGATGGCGGGCGCCCTGCGGGCGATGGGCGTCGGCATCGAGGAGGGCGTCGGCCCGGACGGCTCCGGTGAGTTCTGGCGGGTGCTGCCGACCGGCCTGCACGGCCCGGCCACCGTCGACGTCGGCAACGCCGGCACGGTCATGCGGTTCCTCCCCCCGGTCGCCGCGCTGGCCGACGGCCCGGTCCGCTTCGACGGCGACCCGCGTTCCTACGAGCGCCCGCTGCACGGCGTGATCGACGCGCTGCGCGCCCTCGGCGCCCGCATCGACGACGACGGCCGGGGCGCGCTGCCCCTCACCGTGCACGGCGGCGGCGCCCTGGACGGCGGCCCGGTCGCGATCGACGCGTCGTCCTCGTCGCAGTTCGTGTCGGCGCTGCTGCTGTCGGCGCCGCGCTTCAACCAGGGCGTCGAGGTCCGCCACACCGGCGCCTCGCTCCCGTCGATGCCGCACATCCGGATGACCGTCGACATGCTGCGCGCGGTCGGCGCCCAGGTGGACACCCCGGAGTCGGGCGGCGAGCCGAACGTCTGGCGGGTGACGCCGGGCGCGCTGCTCGGCCGTGACCTGGTCATCGAGCCGGACCTGTCGAACGCCCAGCCGTTCCTGGCGGCGGCCCTGGTGACCGGCGGCACGGTCACCGTCCCGGCCTGGCCGACCCGCACCACACAGCCCGGCGACCGGCTGCGGGAGATCTTCACGGAGATGGGCGGCTCCTGCGAACTCACCGACTACGGCCTTGAGTTCACCGGTTCCGGGTCGATCCACGGCATCGACGTGGACCTGAGCGAGGTCGGCGAGCTGACCCCGGGCATCGCCGCCGTCGCGGCCCTCGCGGACACCCCCTCGACCCTGCGGGGCGTGTCGCATCTGCGGCTGCACGAGACGGACCGGCTGGCCGCGCTCACCAAGGAGATCAACGAACTGGGCGGCGACGTCACCGAGACCGCCGACGGCCTGCACATCCGCCCGCGCGCGCTGCACGGCGGCGTCTTCCACACCTACGAGGACCACCGCATGGCCACGGCCGGCGCGATCATCGGCCTGGCGGTGGAGGACGTCCGCATCGAGAACGTGGCGACGACGGCGAAGACCCTGCCGGACTTCCCGGAGCTGTGGACCGGGATGCTCGGGGCCTAGGGACTTCCGCGATGCGCCGCTACGGCAAGCACACCGACGAGGACGACATCCGCCAGCGCCCCAACCGCAAGGGCAACCGGCCTCGGACCAACATCCGCCCCAAGCACGAGGAAGCCGTCGACGGCATGGTCCTCACCGTCGACCGGGGCCGTCTCACCTGCCTGGTCGAGGACCGGGTGGTGATGGCCATGAAGGCCCGTGAACTCGGCCGGAAGGCGGCGGTGGTCGGCGACCGGGTGGCCATCGTCGGCGATCTGTCGGGCGACAAGGACACCCTCGCGCGGATCGTCCGCATCGAACCGCGCACCTCGGTGCTGCGCCGCACGGCCGACGACGACGACCCGTTCGAACGCGTGGTCGTCGCCAACGCCGACCAGCTGGCCATCGTCACCGCCCTCGCCGACCCCGAACCCCGCCCGCGTCTCATCGACCGCTGCCTGGTCGCCGCGTACGACGGCGGCCTCACCCCGCTCCTGGTCCTCACCAAGTCCGACCTGGCCCCGCCCGACGAACTCCTCGGCATGTACGGCGCGTTGGGCGTCCCCTACGTCGTGACGAGCCGTGCGGAGCTGGAGAGCGGCGCGGCGGTGGAGCGGGTCCGCAAGGAGCTGGACGGCAAGATCACGGCGTTCGTCGGCCACTCCGGCGTCGGCAAGACCACCCTCGTCAACGCCCTGGTCTCACAGGAACGGCGGCGCAGCACCGGCATCGTCAACGCGGTCACCGGACGCGGCCGGCACACCACCACGTCGGCCCGCGCGATCCCGCTGCCCGACGACTCCGGGTGGGTCGTCGACACGCCCGGCGTGCGTTCGTTCGGGCTGCACCATGTGGACCCGTCCCGGGTCATCAAGGCGTTCCCCGATCTGGAGCCCGGCACCGAGAACTGCCCGCGCGCGTGCAGCCACGACGAGCCGGACTGCGCGCTGGACCAGTGGGTGGCCGACGGGCACGCGGACCCGGCCCGGCTCTACTCGCTGCGCCGGCTGCTGGCCACCCGGGAGCGGACAGAGGGCGACTGACCACCGCGTTGTTTGTGGGGACTCAGGTTCGGTAAGTGCATAATCGCACCGAGCCGGACCTACGGGAGGACAGCACATGGCGTGGCTGCTGGTCATAGTGGCCGGGATTCTCGAAACCGGCTTCGCCGTGTGTCTGAAACTCTCACACGGCTTCACCCGCCTCTGGCCGACGATCGCCTTCTGCGCGTTCGCCCTGGGCAGCTTCGGTCTGCTGACCCTCTCCCTGAAGAAACTCGACGTGGGCCCGGCCTACGCGGTCTGGACGGGGATCGGCGCGGCGGGCACGGCGATCTACGGGATGGTCTTCCTGGGCGACCTGGTCTCCACCCTGAAGCTGATCTCGATCGGCTTCGTCATCATGGGAGTCATCGGCCTCCAACTCTCCGGCTCGGCCCACTGACCGGGAGCGCGGGCACACCGGCGCCGGTCCGTCGGTCCGTCAGGCCCCGGCGTCAGCCGACCTGGTGCCGGTGCAGCGCCCCGCGCACCAGGTCCGCCACCCCGCCCGCGCCCGGTGGCGCCGCGACGCAGGACAGGGCGAGGCGGACGGCCAGTTCGCAGGCGCGGGCGAGTTCGGTGGGGTCCGTGCGGTGCGGGCCCGTGCCGGTCAGCGCCGCCACCGCGCGGTCGCGGACCAGGGCGACCAGGTCGCCGGGCGAGGGCAGCGGGCCGTCCGCCCGCCGCTGCGCCGGTGCGGCGGCCGAGGACGGCACGGCGGAGAGCGTCGGCGCGGGCAGCCGCTCGCTCCAGCAGCCGGTGAGCAGGGCCCGCACCAGGGCGTCGTCACGCGCGCTGAGGGCGGTGAACTCGGCGGCCGAGGTGAGCCGTTCACGGGCGTCGCTGTGGGCGGCCAGGGCGTGTTCGACCCCGGTGAGGTAGCCGTCCGCCGCACGCCGGACCAGGGCCCGGGCGAGCCCTTCCTTGCTGCCGAACTCGTTGTAGAGCGTCTGCCGGGACACTCCGGCCGCGGCGGCGACGTCCACCATCCGCACCGTGGACCAGGACCGTAGGGCCAGCGCCGTGTACGCGGCGTCGAGCAGGGTTTCCCGCGCTCCAGGCATCATCGCCTCCCAGGGGAGCGGCACTGCGCCCAGATTTGACGCGCCCGGCGGCACTGTCAAGAGCCACCGGACCCACGCGGGGGCGTCCTTCGGCCAACGTGGAGCAACTCGGCGCGGGGCGCGCCCTGCTGGCCGCACGGCCCCCGTCGGCGACGATGCCGGGGCGGCCCGCGCCGGGGGCACGGACCGGTGCCTGGTAGCCCGGGTCTGGTCCGGCCGGATAGCGTGCTTTCCATGCCGGACTATCTCGATGACCTGCGTTTTGCCCACGTCCTCGCGGACGCCGCCGACGCCACCACCATGGACCGTTTCAAGGCCCTCGATCTCAAGGTCGAGACGAAGCCGGACATGACCCCGGTGAGCGAGGCGGACAAGGCGGCGGAGGAGATCATCCGCGGCCACCTCCAGCGCGCCCGCCCGCGCGACGCGGTCCTCGGTGAGGAGTACGGCGTGGCGGGCACCGGCCCCCGCCGCTGGGTCATCGACCCGATCGACGGCACCAAGAACTACGTGCGCGGCGTCCCCGTCTGGGCCACCCTCATCTCCCTGATGGAGGCGGCGGAGGGCGGCTACCAGCCGGTCGTCGGCCTGGTCTCCGCACCGGCCCTGGGCCGCCGTTGGTGGGCCGCGAAGGGGCACGGCGCGTTCACCGGGCGCAGCCTGACGTCCGCGTCCCGGATGCACGTCTCCCGCGTCGACACCCTCGCGGACGCCTCGTTCGCGTACTCCTCGCTGAGCGGCTGGGAGGAGCAGGGGCGCCTGAACGGCTTCCTCGACCTGACCCGCGAGGTGTGGCGCACGCGCGCGTACGGCGATTTCTGGCCGTACATGCTGGTCGCCGAGGGCGCGGTGGACATCTGCGCCGAACCGGAGCTGTCCCTGTGGGACATGGCCGCCAACGCGATCATCGTCACCGAGGCGGGCGGCGCGTTCACCGGCCTCGACGGCCGCGCAGGCCCGCACAGCGGGAACGCCGCCGCGTCCAACGGGCTGCTCCACGACGATCTGCTGGGGTATCTCAACGAGCGCTCCTGACCCTCCCCCAGCTCTCACAAATGAGCGCGTGCGCCCTCAAATGGCGCCACGCGCTCTCTTGTTCGCCTCCGAACTGCCTGCCACCCTGAACCCACTCCCACTTGTGAGCTTGTGAACTCCCGCGCAAGCCCGGTGGCCCGAAGGTTCGTAGCTTCGTAGGTTCGTAGGAGGTGGCTCAGACCATGCTCGTCCGCGACGCCATGAGCACGGTGATCCTCACCATCGGCCCCGCCCACACACTCCGTCAGGCGGCGACCCTGATGTCCTCGCGCCGGGTGGGCGCCGCCGTGGTCCTGGACCCCGACGCCGGTATCGGCATCCTCACCGAGCGGGACGTCCTCAACTCCATCGGCCGGGGCCAGAACCCGGACCTGGAGCACACGTACGCCCACACCACGGACACCGTCGTCTTCGCCGCCCCGACCTGGACCCTGGAGGAGGCGGCCCGCGCGATGGCCCACGGCGGCTTCCGGCATCTCGTGGTCCTGGACGGGGGCGAGCCGACCGGCATCGTCTCGGTCCGCGACATCATCCGCTGCTGGGCACCGGCGCCGGAACGGGCCCGGCACCTGGCCCCTCGTTAGACAATTTCCAACCCAAGAAACTCTCTAATCTCACCCATGCTCTAATTCGAAACCTATTCGGAACCTGGTCCCCTTCTGTTACGCTGAGCCCTATGAGCGACCTTCTGGAACGGCTGCGCGGACGCGGATGGCGCATGACCGCGCAGCGGCGCGTGGTGGCCGAGGTACTCGACGGCGAGCACGTTCACCTGACGGCCGACGAGGTGCACACGCGCGCGGTGGCCAAGCTCCCCGAGATCTCCCGGGCGACGGTCTACAACACGCTGGGTGAGCTGGTCTCGCTCGGCGAGGTGCTGGAGGTCAGCACCGACCACCGCGCCAAGCGCTACGACCCGAACGCCCACCGCCCGCACCACCACCTGGTCTGTGCGAGCTGCGGCGCCATCAAGGACGTCCACCCGAGCGGTGACCCCCTGGCCGACCTCCCCGCCTCGGAACGCTTCGGCTTCACCGTCTCGAACGTCGAAGTCACCTACCGAGGCGTCTGCCCGAACTGCACGACGGCGTAACTCCCGCTTCCCTGAACCCCGGTGCCCGATGGGTACCGGGGTTCGGTGCGTGCCGGGGTTCGGTGCGTGATGGCCACACGAAAAAGACCGAGGGCCGAAACCCGGATGTTCTCCGGATCTCGGCCCTCGGCCATCAGTAGCGGGGACAGGATTTGAACCTGCGACCTCTGGGTTATGAGCCCAGCGAGCTACCGAGCTGCTCCACCCCGCGCCGTTGAACTGAACGTTACGTGATGGGTGGGACGAGAGGCAAATCGGTTGATGGGAGGGGTCCCGGAGGCCACCCACCACCACGACTCAACGACGTCCAGGGCCCGCCCCGGACCGCACGGCGCCGCCCTGGGAACGGGGCGTCGCTCCGCCCCGTCCCTCACGCCGACAGTTCCTCGCCCAGCGCGTCCCGCAGCCGGCCCGCCCGCTCGGCGACCTCGCCGGGACCGAGCAACACCGCGCGGTCGGCCCACCGTTGGCCCTCGGCGAGGTCCCCGCGCCGCGCGCACACCAGCGCGAGCCGCAACGCCGCCCGCCCATGGCCCGCGTCGGCCGCCCGGGCCCACCACACGGCCGCCTCCGGCTCGCTGCCCTCCCGGGCGAGCAGCAGCCCGAGGTTGAACGCGCCGTTGCGCGAGCCGGCCTCGGCGGCCTCCCGGTACCAGCGAGCGGCCTGGACGACGTCGCCCCGGGCCGCGGCCAGCATCCCGACCCGCACCTGGGCGCGCCGGTGGCCCTGGGTGGCGGCCCGCTCGTACCACTCCTCGCACTCGGTCTTCTCGTGGACGATCTCGCCGAGTTCGTGCGCGGACTCGGGTGGCCGCCGCGCGTCCAGCACGGTCGCCAGCCGGTACGCCGCCTCCGCGTTGCCGCCCCCGGCCGCGCACCGCAGATACCGCTCGGCGTCGGCCTCGTCGCCGTCCCGCAGCCGGGCCATGCCCACCTGCAACGCGGCCTCGGTGTGCCCGGCTGCCGCGGCCCGCTCGTACCAGCGCAGCGCGAACGCGTCCTCGCCGCGCCCGGCGAAGAGAATCCCGAGGTTGAACGCCGCGTCCACGCTCCCGGCCTCGGCCGCCTTGGAGAACCACGGCTCGGCGCCCGAGGTGTCGCCGCCCTGGAGCAGCAGGATGGCCAGCGCGTTGGACGCCTCCCGGTGTCCGGCGTAGGCGGCGCGCCGGTACCACTGCTCGGCCTGCGCGGTCCGGCCCTGCTCGGCGCAGAGGAGGCCGAGGTTGTAGGCGCCGTTGTCGTCACCGGCGTCCAGGGCGGCCCGGTACCAGCGCTCGGCGGTCTGGGTGTGCCCGCGTTCGGCGTGCAGGGCGCCGAGGGCGTTGGCGGCGTTGCCGTCGCCGTCCTGTGCGGCCCGCAGCCACCAGACGGCGGCGCTCTCGGTGTCACCGGCGTCGCGCAGCAGGAAGCCGAGGGCGCAGGCGGCCCGCGCCTCGCCGTCCTTGGCGGAGGTCAGGTACCAGCGGCCGGCCTCCTTCAGCTCGCCGCGCTTCTCCAGGATCGCGCCGAGCTGGAGCGCGGCATGCCGGTGTCCGCGCGCGGCGGCCTGCCGGTACCACTGCTCGGCCTCCTGCGCCGCCTGGACACCGTTGTCACCCCTGTTCCCGCGCGCCCCACGGCCCACGGGGCTCCCGGCGGCGCCGTTCCTCCCCCTGGCCTCCGCGCGCCCCGTACGCGCCGTGCTGCTCGTGCTCTCCGCGCCCTCTTCCTGTTCGGCGGCCTTGCGGTCGAGCACCCGGGCCAGGCGGTAGGCGGCCTCGCGGTGCCCGCGCTCGGCGGAGGTCCGCATCCAGGCCTCGGCCCCGGGGTCGCCCCGGTGCTCCAGGAGGTCGGCGAGAGCGTAGGCGCCGAGCGCGTGCCCCTGTTCGGCGGACTGGCGCAGCCAGTACTCGGCGGCGGGTTCGTCGCCGCGCTCGCGGTGGTGGCGGCCGAGCGCGTGCGCGGCGGCGGCCGATCCGGCGACGGCGGCGATGCGCCACCAGCCGGCCGCCTCGTCGGCGTATCCGCGCTGGTGGAGAAGGACTCCGAGGTTGTTGGCCGCGGCCCGGTCACCGGCCCCGGTGGCGGCCCGCAGCTGGGGTTCGGCTCCGTCGAGGTCGCCGCGGCGCAGCAGCATGGCGCCGAGGACGCTCATCGCCTCGACGTCGCCGGCCTCGGCGGCGAGTCGCTGACGGAGCTCCTCGGCGGCTTCCTCCGCCGCTTCCACGGCATCGTCCCGCCCGGAGGGCTGCACAAATCGCCCTGACTCGAACAGAGTTGCCTTGTCCCCCATAACGTCCATCGTCGCACCACCCGCAACCCGGGTACAGCTCGTATACCGAAGCCTGTGAGGTCACCGCAGTGAGGTCACTACAGCGTTTTGTCGACATGCCCACAGAACGACAAGTCAAACACATCTCTCTCAACTCCCCACGGCGGCACGACGGTCTCCCTCGTTCACACACAAGTGCCCGCACAAGTCGAAGGCCCGGACCGATCCTTGAGGATCGATCCGGGCCTTCGTCTTCAGTAGCGGGGACAGGATTTGAACCTGCGACCTCTGGGTTATGAGCCCAGCGAGCTACCGAGCTGCTCCACCCCGCGCCGTTGTTCTGCAACCGTATCACGGCGCGGAGGTGGTCAGTTGATCAGCTGACGATCAAGCGCTGCTCGGGCTCTTGGTCGCTCTCACCGTGGGGCTGGCACTGGGGTCCGCGCTGCTCCCACCGCTCGACTTCTTCTCCTTGTCGGCGGCGGCCTGTGCGTCCTCGGCCTTCTTGAGCGCGTCCTCAAGTTCCTTCTGGGCCTTGCCGTACGCCTCCCAGTCGTTCTTCTTGAGAGCGTCCTGGCCGGAGTCGAAGGCCTTCTGGGCGTCGTTCAACGCCTCTTGGACCGTCGGGTTCTTGGACGTCGGCGGCGGGTTGGTGGTGGTGTCGTCGTCCGGTGGCGAGGTGTTCGTGTCCGTGGCCCCGAAGACCTTGTCGAGCGCCTCGTCGAGGGTGTCCTCGAAGGCGGTGTTGCCTCCGTAGGTCACCAACACCTTTCTCAGCAACGGGTACTTGAGCCCGCCACCGCGCACATAGACCGGTTCGACGTAGAGCAGTCCGCCGTCCATCGGGACGGTGAGCAGGTTGCCGTACTCGATGTCGGAGTCGCCGCCCTTGAGCAGCTTGATCGACTCGGCGATGTCCTGTTCGGAGTTGAACTGGCTCTGAACCTGCTTGGGCCCGTTGACCGTTGTGCTCGTCGGCAGTTTCAGGATTCTGATCTTGCCGTAGTCGCTGGTGCCCGCCTCCGCGTCGACGGACATGAACGCACTCAGGTTGTCACGGCCGTTGGGCGTGAACGTCGTCGTGAGCGAGAACGCCTGTGCCTGCTGATCGGGCATCTTCATGCTCAGGTAGTACGGCGGTACCGCGTTGCCCGACTTGTTGGTCGGGTCGTCCGGCACCTGCCACACCTCGCTGCCCGACAGGAACGTCTGCGCGTCCTCGACGTGGTAGCGGGTGAGCAGCTCGCGCTGCACCTTGAACAGGTCCTGCGGGTACCGGAGATGGGCCATCAGGTCCGAGGAGATGGCGGTCTTGGGCTGCACGGTGCCCGGGAACGCCTTCATCCACGTCTTGAGGACCGGGTCCTTGGTGTCCCACTGGTAGAGCTTGACCTCGCCGGTGTACGCGTCGACGGTCGCCTTCACCGAGTTGCGGATGTAGTTGACCTGGTTCTGCTGGGCCACCACCGCGCGGGAGTTGTTCGTCGCCGTCAACGAGTCGGCCGTGGTGTCACCCAGGGTCGTACGGGAGGCGTAGGGGTATCCGTTGGTCGTCGTGTAGGCGTCGACGATCCACTGAATCCGGTTGCCGACGACCGCCGGGTAGGCGTCGCCGTCGATGGTCAGCCAGGGGGCGACCGCCTCCACGCGCTCCTTGGGGGTGCGGTTGTAGAGAATCCGCGAGCCCTCGCCGATCGCGCCGGAGTAGAGGATCTGCGGTTCGCTGAACGCCAGCGCGTACGCGGCCCGGTTGATCGGGCTGGAGAGGCTGACGCCGCTCTTGCCCCGGTAACTGGTGGTCTTCTCGCCGCTGTCGTCGGAGTAGTCGATCTCCTTCTGGGGACCGCCGACGATCGAGTACGTGGTGGTCTTCTCGCCGTAGTAGACCCGCTGCTGGTAGTCGCCCAGGTCGCCCTTGGAGGGCAGGTCCGACTCGGTGAAGACGGGCCGGCCCTCGGCGTCGGCCGTGGTGCCCTTGGCGGCGACGACCCCGTATCCGTGGGTGTAACGGAAGTGGTCGTTGATCCAGTTGTTCTTCGGGATGCCGTTGAGGTTCAGCTCACGCAGCCCGATGACGGTGTCCTGGTCCTTGCCGTCCTTGCTGTACCGGTCCACGTCCAGGTTGGTCGGGAACCCGTAGTAGTTCCTGATCTGCTGGAGCTGCTGGAACGTCGGCGAGACGATGTTCGGGTCCAGGATGCGGATGCTCGCCGTGGAGTCGACGTCGTCGCGCAGCTTGGTCTTGTCCTGGGTGGAGCCGGTGCCCGAGTACTCGGTGACCTGGGCGTCGTCGATGCCGTAGGCCTCGCGGGTCGCCTTCAGGTTCTTGTTGACGTACGGGGCTTCCTTGGCCTGCTCGTTCGGCTGGACCTGGAACTTCTGGACGATCGCCGGGTACAGACCGCCGATCAGGATCGCCGAGAGCACCATCAGGCCGAAGCCGATGACAGGCAGCTGCCAGGTGCGCCGCCACAGCGTGGCGAAGAACAGCAGCGCGCAGATGACGGCGATGCAGAACAGGATCGTCTTGGCCGGCAGATAGGCGTTCGCGTCGACGTAGCGCAGACCGGTCCAGTTGTCCGTCGCCTTGAAGTCGCTGGACTTCACGGCCAGTCCGTACCGGTCGAGCCAGTAGGCGACGGCCTTGAGGGCGACGAAGAGGCCGAGCAGCACCGACAGATGCCCGGTCGCGGCGGCGGTGGCGCGCGCGCCCGGGGAGGTGACCCGCAGGCCGCCGTACAGGTAGTGGGTGAGCGCGGCGGCGATCAGCGAGAGGATCGCGGCGGCGAACCCGACGCCGAGCAGGAACCGGTACCAGGGCAGGTCGAACGCGAAGAACGCGACGTCGAGATGGAACTGCGGGTCCTTCTGGCCGAAGGGCACGCCGTTGACCCACATCAGCCAGGTCCGCCACTGGCCGGCCGCCGAGGCACCGGCGATCAGGCCCACCAGGGCGGTGATGCCGAGCAGCAGCCACTTCTTGTAGGGCGCGATGCCCATCCGGTAGCGGTCCAGGCTCTGCTGCTCCATGGACATGGCGCTCAGCGGGGGGCGCAGCCGGTGCGCGAGCCAGATGTTGAAGCCGACCGCGACGGCCATCAGCAGGCCGAAGACGAAGAACAGGCCGATCTTGGTCCAGAGCGTGGTGGTGAAGACGGAGGAGTACTGCACCGACCGGTACCAGAGCCAGTCCGTCCAGAAGCCCGCGAACATGGTGAACGCCATGCCGAGCACGGCGAGGACGCCCAGTGTCATGAGCAGGGTCCGGGCCCGTCGGGACGGGCGGCCGACTCTGATCCGTGGCCCCGTCGGGCCTCCGCCGCGGTCCGGCATCTGGAAAGCCAAGGTGGCACCTCGAAGTTCGCTGTCGATCCGTCAGGCCCGCGTTTTCGTGGGCCTCCCGTGGCCCCTGGCGTGCGTGGGCCCACACCTATGCAACTTACTCATCGCTTACTCGGTTCCCGATTCCGGGTGCGAACGAGGCAGGATTGTGACCATGTCCAACACCCCCATGGCGGCGAGCCCGCTCACCCGGGCCGTACTTGAGATCGACGAGTACGCCTCCGGCCTCGGCTGGGACCAGCCCGCCCGTCTCTTCGCCCTCGTCGACACCGCGCGTCTGCGCGTTCAGGAACCCGACCTCGCGGCCCAGCTCGGCCTGGACGAGGAACAGCAGTCGGACGCCCCCGCGTTCACCCCGATCGAGCAGGACGAGATCCCGGCGGGCCGGCCGCTCGACACGTTCCTGGGCACGATCGCCTGGCCGGACGCGGTGGTCGGCTGCGCGCTCACGGTGGAGCGGCTGATGCTCCCGCCGTCCGCCGAGGCGCAGGTCCCGGAGGGCCTGAACGACGCGAAGCTCGCGAAGTGGGTGGCCGCCCACCCGGACCGGCAGGAGGTCCGGATGACGGTGGCGGTGCTGCGTGACGGCGCCCGCGACTCCGCCGTTCGGCTGCGGGAGAAGGACACGCCGACGGAGGTGCTCACGGGCGCCGATCTGGTGCCGGGTCTGGCGGAGGCGCTCGCGGCGACCTTCGAGGAGTAGCTCTCGCGGGCTACTTGGTGCACTTCGGCAGGTCGGCGGTCTTCCCGGAGCGGATGTCCTTCAGCGCGCCGAGGGCGTCGCCGATGGTCTTCACCTTGACGAGGGTGAGGCCGTCGGGGGTGCTCGCGGCCGCCGCGGCGCAGTTGTCGGCGGGCGTCAGGAAGTACTGGGCGCCCTTGTCGCGCGCGCCGACGGTCTTCATCTCGATGCCGCCGATCGGGCCGACCGTGCCGTCGTCGTCGATGGTCCCGGTACCGGCCACGAACTTTCCGCCGGTCAGGCTGGTCGGGGTGAGCTTGTCGTAGATGCCGAGGGCGAACATCAGTCCGGCGCTCGGGCCGCCGACGTCGGCGAGCTTGATGTCGATGGTGAACGGGAACGTGTGATCGGTCCCGGCGGAGATCCCGACGATGGCACGCTTCCCGCCCTTGTCCTCGGAGGTCGCCGTCTTGATGGTGACCTTCTCGGTCTTGTCCGTCGCCCGGCGTTCCTTCTCGGCGGCGGCCTGCTCCTTGGCGGGGACGACCGTGAAGACGACGTCCTCGCCTGGCGTGTGCTTGGTGACGAGCTTGGCGACATCGGCGGGCGCCTTGACGGCCGTCCCGTCGACGTCCTTGATGACGTCACCGGCGTGCAGCCGGCCCTCGGCCGGTGATCCCTTGACGACGGTGGAGACGATCACCCAGGACTGCACGGGCACGTCCAGCTCCTTCAGGGCGGCGACCTTGGCGCTCTCCTGGGACTCGCTGAACTCCTCGGCGTTCTCCTGGGTGGACTGCTCCTCGGTCTTGCCGTCCGGGTAGAGGGTGTCGTGCGGGACGACCTTGTAGTCGTGCGCGAGCCAGCCGTAGACGGCCTCGACGAGGTTCATGCGGTAGTCGGCGCTGGTGACGCGGACGGTCGTCATGTTCAGGTGCCCGCTGGTGGCGTACGTCTTGCGTCCGGAGATCTGCAACACCGGCTCGCCGTCGTGGTCCCCGAGCGTGTTGACCGTCGGCCCCGGTGACATCTCCGAGTACGGCACGGGGAGGAACACACCCGCGCACAGGAGCGCGATCAGCATCAGGGTGGAGGCGAGCATCGTCGCGGTGCGGCGTGGCATGCGAAGACAGTACGGGACGGGACTGTCAGTGCACCGGCGGCCCCACGTCTGTCAGGTGCCGCTGTGGGACTTCTCCATGGCCGCGCGGAAGCGCGCGTATCCGTCCAGCTCGGGGCCGTCGCTGCGGACCTTGCGGGTCCGGTTGGCCCAGCTTCCCCACAGGGCGGCGCCGACCCCGGCGATCAGCGGAATCAACAACCACGCGAGTGCCGCCATACCGACCTCCCGACCCTGGACGCGCCCGAGCTGGCCGACCAGCCGAACTGACTGATCAGCAGATTAACCATCTGTACGGACAACGCTCGTACCCGGGGTCGGGTTACGCAACCGGAGCAGCAATCGTCATCCTCAAGGAGAGCCGCTGGGGCAACACGCCCTAGGCCCCGACCCACTCTTCGGTGCCGTCGGAGAACACCTGGTGCTTCCAGATCGGCACCTCCTTCTTGAGGTCGTCGATCAGCTTGCGGCAGGCCTCGAAGGCCTCGCCCCGGTGCGGGCAGGAGACGGCGACGACCACCGCGAGGTCCCCGACGACGAGGTCACCGACCCGGTGGACGGCGGCCAGGGCGCGCACCGGGTACTCGGCGACGACCTTCTCGGCGATCCGCCGCATCTCGGCCTCGGCACTGGGGTGGCTGGAGTAGCCGAGCCGGTCCACACCGGCGCCGCCGTCGTGGTCGCGCACGGTGCCCACGAACAGGGCGGTGCCGCCCGCCGCCGCGTCACCGACCGCGCGGAAGACCTCGTCGACCGAGAGCGGGCTCTCGCGGACGGCGATCAGCTTGACCGGGTCGTCGGCGGCCCGTTCCCCGGGGTGGTCGGTGCATGCCATGGCTCCATCGTGCCTCACCGGCCGGGCACCGGGAACCGCACGGTCGACCGGCACGCGCGCGGGGCGTTCGGGGGCTCCTCCCCCGACGCGTCCCAGGACGCGTCAGATGCGGCGACGGGCCTTGCGGGCCCGGCGCACCACGGCCGCGGCGCCCAGCAGCGCCACCGTCGCACCGGCCGCGCCGGCCGCCGTGGCGTCCTTGCGACCCAGGCGGCGTCCGGCGACCGTGTGCCGCCCGGAGACCTCCTCCAGCAGCTCCGCGAGGACCTCCTCGTTGGTCCACTGGGGCCGCCAGCCCGCGTCGTGCAGCCGGCTCCCGCTGACCACCCAGGGGTACATCGTGTAGGCGAGGTCACCGGCCGGGGACGGCGTCAGGCCGATCCGGTGCAGCCGGGCCGCCGCTCCCAGGGCGACCGCCGAGGGCAGCTCCATGCGCCGGATGCCGCTGAGTTCCTCGACCTCCTCCTGTTCGAGCCAGCCCTCGCAGCCGACGGCGAGTTCCCCCTCGACCTTCTCCAGGACGGTGTACTCCAGGGCGCCGCACAGGTCCTCGACGTGGCAGAACTGCCAGGCGGGCCGGGAACCGGCCACCACCAGCAGCCGGGGCGACTCGAAGTACCGGGTCAACGCGGTGTCGGTGCCGCCGACGAGGATGGCGGGGCGGACCACGGTGACGTTGAGGCCGGGGTGCGCGCGAGGGGCGCGGCGGGCGAGCCGTTCGATCTCCAGGAGGTCGCCGACGCCGGTGGCCTCCGCCGTGGCGCGCAGTTCGGCGTCCTCCGAGAGCGGCAGTTCGTTGTCGGGCAGTGCCCCGTAGACCATCGCGGACGTGCAGAGCACGACCCGGTGGACGCCCGCAGCGGCGGCGGCCGTCAGGACGGTCTGGGTCCCCCGGACGTTGTAGGCCGTTCGGGCGGCGGCGTCGGTCTCCAGGTCGAGATCGAGCGCGAGGTGGACGACCACGTCGGCGCCGCGCAGTTTCTCGGCGATGGCCGGATCGCGTACGTCGAGGATGTGCCACTGGGCCTCGGCGCACTCGCCGCGCCGTTCGTCGATCGCGATGACCTGCCTGACCTGGTCCGAGGCGGCGAGCCGTGCGGTGAGCAGGGCGCCCACTCCGGACGCGGCGCCCGTGACCGCGACGACGGGCCCGCGCACGGCGGGAGGGGTTGACTCGTTTCGCGCTGCGCGAACGTGCGGATCTGGGGAACTCACCGGGCGTCTCCAGAGGTTGTCTTCAGTACGGACGCGAGTGACGCGTCCGTACCAGGTGGCAACCATCCTGCCGCAGGCCAAGAGTCGGCGGAGCACCGAGGCCCGAACCGCCGGCGGTGTCTACGCTGGGTGGTGTTATCGGGCAGTCGTGCCGCCGGAGCCAACCGGTGGCCCTAGGAGCCGAGGAATCCCGTGAGTGACACCCCATTCGGATTCGGCCTTCCGCCGGAGGAGCCGGAAGACGGCGACGAGGGCAAGAAGAAGGACCAGCAGAGCGGTGGTGGTCAGGGCCCGGCCGACCCGTTCGGATTCGGCCCGGCCGGCGCCGGGGGCATGGGCGGGGACAACCCGCTCGCGGCCATGTTCGGCTCGCTGAACCCCACTGACCTGGGCGCCGCGTTCCAGCAGCTGGGCCAGATGCTCTCCTTCGAGGGCGGCCCGGTGAACTGGGACATGGCCAAGCAGATCGCCCGCCAGACGGTCGCCCAGGGCACGTCGGACGGCACGAAGGACGCGAGCGTCGGCCCCGCCGAGCGCACCGCCGTCGAGGAGGCCGTCCGGCTGGCCGACCTGTGGCTGGACGATGTGACGTCGCTGCCGTCGGGTGCCGGGTCCGCGGTGGCCTGGTCGCGCGCGGAGTGGGTCGAGGCGACCCTGCCGGCCTGGCAGGAGCTGGTCGACCCGGTGGCCGAGCGGGTCGGGGCGGCGATGGGCGATGTGCTGCCCGAGGAGATGCAGGCCATGGCGGGCCCGCTGATCGGCATGATGCGCTCGATGGGCGGTGCCATGTTCGGCACCCAGATCGGGCAGGCCGTGGGCGTGCTCGCGGGCGAGGTCGTCGGCTCCACCGACATCGGCCTGCCGCTCACCCCGGCCGGCAAGGCCGCGCTGCTGCCGGTGAACATCGAGGGGTTCGGCAAGGACCTCGGCGTGCCCAAGGAGGAGGTGCGGCTGTATCTCGCCCTGCGGGAGGCGGCCCACCAGCGCCTCTTCGCGCACGTGCCGTGGCTGCGTTCGCATCTGTTCGGCGCGGTCGACGGGTACGCGCGCGGGATCAAGGTCGACACGGCCAAGCTGGAGGACGTGGTCGGCCAGTTCGACCCGCAGAACCCGGAGCAGTTGCAGGACGCCCTCCAGCAGGGCATGTTCCAGCCGGAGGACACCCCGGAGCAGAAGGCCGCGCTGGCCCGTCTGGAGACGGCTCTGGCGCTGGTCGAGGGCTGGGTGGACGCGGTGGTGCACGCGGCGGCGAAGCCGCGGCTCTCGTCCGCCGACGCGCTGCGCGAGACCCTGCGCCGCCGTCGTGCGACCGGCGGTCCCGCGGAGCAGACGTTCGCCACGCTGATCGGCCTGGAGCTGCGGCCGCGCCGGCTGCGCGACGCGTCCCGGCTGTGGGCGTCGCTCACGGACGCGCGCGGGGTCGACGGCCGGGACGGCCTGTGGGCCCACCCGGACATGCTGCCGACCGCCTCCGACCTGGACGACCCGGACGGCTTCGTCCACCGCGAGCAGCTGGACTTCTCCGAGCTGGACAAGATGCTCGGCGAGGCGGCCGACAAGCCGGACCTGCGCAAGAAGGACCCCGCGCAGGACGACACCACGAGCGACGACACCAAGGGCGACGGCACCGAGTGAGCCTGTACGACGACGCGGTCCTCGTCCTGAAGGGGTACGAGGGCCAGCCGGAGCTGCGCCAGGTCTACCTGGACCACCTGTCGACGCACCCCGACGGGATGTGGAAGGCGTGCGAGGCCGGGCACCTCACGGCCAGCGCCCTGGTGATCGACCCGGAGCGGGGCCGGGTGCTGCTCACCCTGCACAAGAAGCTGCGGATGTGGCTCCAGTTGGGCGGCCACTGCGAGCCGCAGGACCCGTCGCTGACGGCGGCGGCCCTGCGCGAGGCCACCGAGGAGTCGGGCGTGGCGGGGCTGACGGTGCTGCCGGGCGGCCCGGTGCGCCTGGACCGGCATGCCATCCCGGCCCCGTGCCACTGGCACCTCGACGTCCAGTACGCCGTGGTGGCACCGCCGGGCGCGGTCCAGACGATCAGCGACGAGTCGCTGGACCTGCGCTGGTTCGGGTACGACGAGGTGGCCGAGGTGGCGGACGCGTCGGTGGTCCGCCTGCTGGAGGCGACCCGCGCCCGCCTCTGAGGGTGCCGTGAACGCCGTTGTGGCGGGGACGGCGGCGGCGCGTGGACGACGTTGCAAGACGCGTGAACGACGTGTTGTAAGACGCGTGAACGACGTTGTAAGGGGCGACCGCTATGGCGGTCGCCCCTTACGTGTGGGCCGGCCCGGCCGATGTGACCGGCGTATCCGGGCCGGTCCGGCCGCCGTGCGGGATCTCAGCTCCAGGCGTTGCCCTGGCTCTGTCCCCGGGCGCCCTGCTGACCCATGCCGTACTGCCCGGCGAGGCCGCTGATCCGGGCGTTCTGCGGCGGGAGCAGCTCACTGGGCTGAACGAGTGCGAACCCGCTGCCCATGAAGCTCAGCTCCCAGCCCTCGCCGGTGGTGCCCCGGCGCCGCCAGACCCCCGAGGAGTGCGTCTGGGCCTGCATCTGGACGCGCAGCCCGGTCGACCAGGCGACGATCGCGTCGGCGTCGCAGTTGACGTACGTGTCGGGCGTCACCCGCATCAGCAGCGGTGCGCCCGAGGTCATGAGCGCGACCTTGCCGCGTCCGGTGATGTTGAGCTGGTACTTCCCCGATCCGGAGATGCCGTAGAGGCTGTCGACGGCGATGACCTCGTGGTGCAGCGAGGAGTCCATCGCCAGCACATAGCTGCTGTCGACGGTCAGGCCCTCCTGCTCGACGTCCATCAGGTGGACGTACTGGGCGAGGTTGGCGAGGTGGACCGTGCCCTGCCCGTGGCAGCGCATCAGGTCGAGTCCCTCGCCGGTGGACGCACGCGCGCGTCCCTGCTGGTTGCTCTGGTACTCCGCGTCGAACTCGACGAGCCCCTGATAGGCGACCATCGTGCCCTTGCGGGCCAGGATGTCGTCGTGGCCCTCCAGGGTGACGCGCAGCATCTGTGGGTTCTGCACACTCCAGCGTTCTTGGGTCTGCTGGTCGTTGTAGGTGAAAAGCGGGCTCTGCATGGTTGTTCCGGCTCCCCCTCAGCCCCGGACCCGAAGGCGGTCGGTGCTGTCCTCGCTGGGCTGGACGACGACGATGCCCTGACCGGAGAAGGCCATCTGGTAGGCCTCCCCGCTGCCACGGCCGATCAGCGACTGTGCCTTGAAGCTGCGCTTGCCCTTCACCTTCAGGTTCGGTGACCAGGCGACGAGCGCGTCCGGGTCGACGTACGTCTCGTCCTCGCCGCCGCCGCAGTCGACGACGATCGGCTTGCCCCGGGAGGTCAGCGCGACCCAGCCCTGCCCGGAGATCCGCGTGTTCCACAGGCCCTGTCCCGCGAACTTCGCCAGCCCCTTGACCCGCTCCACGCTCCAGGTCAGCTGGGTGTCGAAGGCGAGGAGGTTGGTGGCGTTGACGGAGATGCCGTCGCCGTCGAGGTTGATCACGACGACGTTGGCGCCGTAGTCGGCGAGGTAGAGCAGTCCGTCGCCCGAGCACTTCATCAGGGGCGCGCCCTCGCCGGTCATCCAGTCGCGGGCGATCTGGCGCACGGCGGGCGGGTTGGGCTCGTACTGGATGAAGCCCTCGTAGGCGACCATCGAGCCCACGCGCGCGTAGAGGTCGTTCCCGGTCTGTAGGGCGACCTTCAGCATGTGGTCGCCGTGGTTCTCCATACGGGCGGTGACGGGTGCGGGGGCGTAGCCCGCGAGTGGCTGGTTCATGACGGACTCCCTCAGACCTCGTACGGCTGGACGACGATGAAGTTGCCGGGAGCGCCCCGGAACTGGAGGTTGACGCTCTCGCCGGTGTCGCCCGCGTAGGCGTTGCGGCGCATCCGCACCTGGCTGGAGACGATCACCTGGGCGGCGGCCGACCAGGCGACGACGGCGTTGCAGTCGGCGAACGTGGTGGGCGTGACCGGCAGCACCACGGGCGTGCCGTGGGTCTTGACGATGATCGTTCCGGTGCCCTGGAACTGCATCGTGAACAGCGCGCCCCCGGGGATGCCGTGTCCTTCGACGCGGCGCACCTCGTACTGAAGGCTCTCGTCGAAGGCGAGGACGTTCTCCGCAGAGACGCAGATCGCGTCGCCCTGCAACTCGACCGGGTGGAGATGGCTGGCGTCCTCGGCGAGGAACACCTGCCCCTGGCCGGTGCAGCGCATCAGCTGCATCTCCTGGCCGGTCGCGTTGCCGACGATGCGTCCGGCGAACCCGGCGCCCTTGTAACTGAAGTCGACCTTGCCCTGGTAGAGCACCATGCTGCCCTGCCGGGCCAGGACGGGCTGTCCCTCGATGCCGAGGTCGACGCGGACGAGCTTCTTGTTCTGCTGCGTCCAGCGCTGCCCGGTGGGCGTCTCCTTGAACTTCTGGAGCCCGGCGGCCATCCCGGCACCGCCCGCAGGAGCGCCCTGCGGCACCCCGTAGGAGGCGGTCTGCTGCCCCGGGACCTGTCCGAAGGGCGGCTGCTGGCCGTAGCCGGGGGCGGGGGGCTGTCCATAGCCCGGCGGCGGGCCGGGGGCGGGCGGGGCGCCGGGTGCCGGGTGCTGGCCGTAGCCGGGCGGCATGGGGGCGCTCGGGGCGCCGGGTGCGCCGTACGGCTGCTGCTGGGGCGGCTGGCCGTAGGGCGCGGGGGCCGGTCCTGGCGGCGGTACGGGGGCGGCGCCGGGCGGGGTCAGGGGCGCGACGATGGTCGGCGCGGCGTGCACGGAGGGCGCGGGCGGCGGGGCGTACGCCTGGGGCGCGGGGGCGGGTGCCGGGGCGGGCGCGGGGGCCTGCGGGGCGGCGAACGCGGGCGGGGCGAAGCCCGGGGCGGTGCCGGTCTGCGGCGGCTCCGGCGCGGCGGGCGCCTCCTCCTCGGCGACCTCGCCGCCGAAGTTCTTCAGCAGCGCGTCCAGGCCGCCGTCGAAGCCCTGTCCGACGGCCGCGAACCGCCAGACGTCCTTCAGATAGAAGTCGCCGAGCATCACGGCGCGCTCGGTGGTGAACTCCGAGCCGCTGAAGGCGTACCGGGCGACTTCCTCGCCACCGGCGACGATCCGGATGTAGCCCGGGCCGACCTGCGACATCTGTCCGGCGCCGTCGAGCGTCGCGGTGAACGACAGCTTCTGGATCTGCGCCGGAATCCGGTCGAGCGTGACCCGGAAGGACTCCGTGTCGCCCGCCTGGGCGCCCAGGAGCTGGATGGACTCCTCGGGCGACTTCGGCTGGTTGAAGAAGATGAAGTAGCGGTCGTCGGAGAGCCGTTCATCGGCGTCGAGCCCGAAACAACTGATGTCGAACGTCAGTCCGGGGCCATCGATCTGCACGCCTACGTACAGATCGGTGCCCGCGGTGAGGTCACTGATCCTGGCCTTGTGGCCGCGCTGGAATTCCCTGGCCATGCGAAACGACCGTCCCCCGTCCCGAATACAAGTACGTCGCGACAGGCTAACGGCAAAGTCTGACACCGCGAACGGTCGGTACAGACCCGGTACACAACGCCCACGTGCGGCGCGCGCCGGTCACTCCTCGCGGGCGTCCGGCGGGGGCTGCTGCCGTTCGGCCGCGGCGACCCCTTCGAGGTAGCCACGCGCGCGTTCGGTGCGCGGGTAGGCGTCCAGGAGCCGCCAGAAACGGGGGCCGTGGCCGGGCACCAGCAGATGCGCCAGCTCGTGCAGGAGGACGTAGTCGACGACGTACTCGGGCATGCCCTGGAGGCGGTGCGAGAGGCGGATGCTGCCCTCGGAGGGGGTGCAGGAGCCCCAGCGGGTGTTCTGGTTGGTGACCCAGCGCACCGAGGCGGGCCGGGCGCGGCCCTCGAAGTACTGGTCCGACAGCCGCAGGGCGCGCTCGGCCAGCTCGTCGTCGCCGAGGACCCGTCTGCTCTCCTGTGCGGCGAGCTTGTCCAGCATGACGTTCACCCAGCGCTGCTCCTCCGCCGCGGACATCCGGGCGGGGATGAGCACGATGGTGCGATCGCCCTCGCGGTACGCGGAGACCGTCCTGCGTCGACGGGTGCTCCGGCGGACCTCGATCGCGCTCGCGGCCGGACCGCTGGGCGGCTGGCTCTTCGTGCCGCGCTGTGGTGTTCCGGCGCGGTGCAGGGGGTCGGCGGACACGCCCCGACGTTACCCGCTGCGCACGCGGGACGTCCTCCCTGCGGGACGGTTCGGCGCCGTTGCCCTCCATGCGTCTGATTCGTATGACGAATACCCCGGCCTGTGGACAACGTTCGGCACGGGCCGGCCGGGACCGGGCATGCTGGCACTCGCCGGCGGAGCGTCGACCGACTCCGCGGGCCGACGGGGACGTTGTCGACCGATACGAGGGCCACGGGGGTCTGTCATGCACGCTTTGGACCAGATGGTTCCGCAGATGAAGCCGGCGCTCAGGCGCGGCTGGCGGGATCTCAACACGGTGCAGTTCGGGATGGCCCCGGCGCACGCGCTGACGCTGGGCCCGGTGGACACGGCCACGGGCAGCTTCCTCGACCTGCTCAACGGCGTCCGGGGGCTGCCGCTGCTGCGCGAGGAGGGCCGCCGGATGGGCCTTCCGGACGGCCACGTCGACACCCTGGTGGAGCGGCTGGCGCAGGCGGGTCTGCTGGACGACGCGCGGGGCGGCGGTCCGGCCGCCGACGAGCTGCGCGACAAGGAGGCGGTCCTCGACCGGCTGCGCCCGGACCTCGCTTCCTTGTCCCTGCTGGCCTCGGAGCCGGGAGAGGCGATGCAACGGCTGGCCGCCCGCCGCTCGCTGCGCGTGCGGGTACGCGGGGCGGGCCGGGTCGGCGCGCTGGTCGCCTCGCTCCTCGCGGGGGCGGGCGTCGGTGAGGTCGATGTACGCGACGGCGGCCGGGTGGAGCCGGGGGACGTGGCGCCGGGCGGCCTGCCCGCCGAGTCGGTGGGCGAGCGCAGGGACGAGGCCGCCCGCCGTGCGGCCCGACGGCACGCGCCCGACCGGCCGCCGCGCCGGACCTCGAAGGACTCCCCCGAGGCCGAGGGTGGCGGCTTCTGCCTGGTCATCCTCGCGCCACGCGACGATGTCGCCGTCCACGCGCCCGACCCGACCGCCGCCGCGCCCCTGGTGACCTCGGGCACCCCTCATCTGTACGCGGGTGTGGTGGAGGCGACCGGTGTGGTCGGCCCGCTGGTCCTGCCCGGCGAGACGAGCTGCGCGGGCTGCCTCCAGGAGGGGCGGATCGACCGGGACCCGAGCTGGCCCCGCTTGGTCGCGCAGTGGCGCTCCGGTGCGCCACGTCAGGTGCGGGCCTGTGATCTGGCGCTGGCCACGACCGTCGCCGGTCTCACCGCCGCGCATGCGCTCGCCTTTCTGGACGGCCGCGTCCCGGCGAGCGCGGGTGCCCGCTGGGAGGTCTCGCTGCCCGGTCTGAACTGGCATGCGAGGCCCGTTCCCGCGCATGCGGCGTGCTCGTGCGGGGCAGCGGAGAAAGCCAGGAGCGAGCAGGCCCCCGAGGAAGGGGACGCACGCGCGACAATGGCGGGGCAAGGGCCGTCGAAGGAGTCAAGCCGTGAGGCGGACGCGGCGCGGCCTGCTGGGACTTGGAGGGCGCATGTCTGATCTTCCCCGCAAGGCGGTCACCCGGACCGCCAAGCTCGCGGCGCTGCCGCTCGGCTTCGCCGGACGGGCCACCTGGGGACTGGGCAAGCGGATCGTCGGCGAGTCCGCGGAGATCGTCGGCCGAGAGCTGCAACAGCGCACGGCGGAACAGTTGTTCAAGGTGCTCGGCGAGCTGAAGGGCGGGGCCATGAAGTTCGGCCAGGCCCTGTCCGTCTTCGAGTCGGCACTGCCCGAGGAGGTCGCCGGTCCCTACCGCGCGGCCCTGACGAAGCTCCAGGAGGCGGCCCCGCCGATGCCGACCCGCACCGTGCACGCGGTGCTGGAGGAACGGCTCGGCGAGGAGTGGCGGACGCTGTTCCTGGAGTTCGAGGAGAAACCGGCGGCGGCCGCGTCGATCGGCCAGGTCCATCGCGCGATGTGGCACGACGGCCGGGAGGTGGCGGTCAAGGTGCAGTACCCGGGAGCGGGCGAGGCCCTGCTGTCCGACCTCACCCAGCTGAGCCGCTTCGCCCGGCTGCTCGGCCCGCTGATCCCGGGCATGGACATCAAGCCGCTGATCACCGAGTTGAAGGACCGGGTCTCGGAGGAGCTGGACTACAGCCTGGAGGCCGAGGCCCAGCGGGCGCACTCCGAGGAGTTCGCCGACGATCCGGATGTCGTGGTGCCCGAGGTGGTCCACCAGTGCGAACAGGTGCTGGTCACCGAGTGGATCGACGGCATCCCGCTGTCGGAGGTCATCGCGGACGGCACTCCGCAGCAGCGCGACCGGGCCGGACAGCTTCTGGCCCGTTTCCTCTTCTCCGGCCCGGTCCGCACCGGCCTGCTGCACGCCGACCCGCACCCCGGCAACTTCCGTCTGCTGCCGGGCGCTTCGGACGGCGACGGCGACTGGCGGCTCGGCGTCCTGGACTTCGGCACGGTCGACCGGCTCCCCGAGGGGCTGCCCACCCCGATCGGCGAGTCCCTGCGGATGACCCTCGACGACGACGCGGAGGGCGTCTACGAACTCCTCTGCGAGGAGGGTTTCGTCAAGAAGTCGGTGGAGCTGGACCCGGGCGCGGTCCTCGACTATCTGCTGCCGATCATCGAACCGGCCCGGGTCGACGCGTTCACCTTCACCCGGGGCTGGATGCGCAGTCAGGCGGCCCGCATCGCCGACCCCCGCTCCCCCGCGCATCAGCTCGGCCGGCAGCTGAACCTCCCGCCCGCCTACTTCCTCATCCACCGGGTGACCCTCAGCACCATCGGCGTGCTCTGCCAGCTGGGCGCGACGGTGCGGCTGCGCGACGAACTGGAGGAGTGGCTACCGGGGTTCGTGCCGTACGAGCCGGCGGACGAGCTGTCCGACCCGGACGAATCCGACTCGGGCGAGGAGCAAGCGGCAGAGAGGCCGGAAGGAACAAGGGGTGCGGAGGGGACGGAGGGGGTGAAGGCGGCAGTCGTGGAGGCCTGAGCTTCTCCCCGCTGCGCTCCCCGTCGTGATCCCCGCGGTGATCCCCGCGGTGATCGGAGATTCCGCTCCTCTGCGCCCGACGCACGGCGGGGGCCGGTCCGTTCGGACGGACCGGCCCCCGCGGGGAGCTTTCTCCTCCCGGTGTCGGGAGGTCACCGCTTCGGGTGAGGATCGCCTACTGCATCACGGCGAGGGCGAGCGCCCGGCGGGCGCGCATCGAGGCGCGCTCGGCCCGGCGCTGCATCCGGCGCGCGGCCACCAGGCTCGCGGCCCGGCGCTCCTGTTGCGCCTCCTGCATGCGGTCGTGCATATGCGCACGAGCCAGGGCTTCTGGGATGAGTTGCATCTCGCGGGTCCTGTTCTGACGTTCACCGGTCGCGCCGGTGGTGGGAAAGTCTTCGATCGCCGAGCCGGTGGGCTCGTTGGCGGACGGCTTCATCGGGGCCTGCTTCGTGGGGTCGTGCGTGAAGGGACGGTCGATCGTTCCTGGGGTGTTCATGCCGTGACCGGGTTCTTGCGCGGGCGGCCACGCGGCCGCTTCCGGGCGACGACGACACCCTGGACGAACAGTTCGCCGCCCCAGACACCCCAGGGCTCACGCCGCTCCTTGGCGCCGGCGAGGCAGGCCTCGACGAGCGGGCAGGTGCGGCAGAGGGACTTGGCGTACTCGACGTCGGCCGGGGACTCGGCGAAGAAGACCTCCGGGTCGTAGGAACGGCAGGGAACGGGCACGCCGAGGTTCTCGATGGCGTCGTCCAACGCGGTGAGCGCGGTGAGCGGGGTCAAGGTGGGGTCCTCCGTGGAGCCGGGCGGCGGAATCGTTTCGGAAGGCGGTACGGACGGGGCGTGCGTGTCGAGTTGCACGGTGCGTCTTCCTCGTCTGGTCGTGCCGGTCGGGTCGACCGGTTGGCGGCTGGTACCGAGTGGTGCTCTGGCCCGAGGCTCCTTCGTGCTGTCGTCCCGGTTCGGGACAAACAAAAGGGCCGCGGTTCCCGGATGGGGTTCCGCGGCCCTGAAGGCGCCGACCTGATCAAAAGATCAGGCTGGTTCACTCCAGGGATCTGGCCCACGGAAGGCCCACATCTGGTGATGCTGCGTCGTCTGCTTCCGGCTTCCGGCACCGGCCGCCGTAAAGGCATAGGCCCGTGCCTGTGCCGCTACTGCTTCCAGTGCCTTGGTCGGTCGCTCATTGCGCTCACGGACGGGAAGTCCCGTGAGAGACAGGGAGGAGACCGGCAGGGCGACACCGATGCCGGACAGACCGGTGCCGTTGCGGGAGGAGCCGAGAACGCACACAGAAGCGAGGACCGAGCGATCGGTCAGTTTGACGGTGCTCTTCGTAATGCTGATCACTGGACTCGCCTCCTCTCGGCGTCTCAAGGGGCTGGGATGAACCAGCCAACGGGTATGTAAGTAGACCACGGAATCGGGGCCTTCGAGAAGGCCTCCGTCCCCGTGGGAAAGAACCTATGGGGACGGCCGGGGCGTGCGCAAACTATTTTTTCGACGAGTTTCCCTCACGCGTCCCGCTCGGCTTCCGCAACGTCCTGGCCTGCGCAGATGGCGAGGACGTCGACTCCGTAGCGGTTGAGCTTGCGGACGCCGACCCCGGGGATGCGGGCCAGCTCGCCGTCGCCGTCGGGCACCGCCTCGGCGATCGCCATGAGCGTCTTGTCGGTGAACACGCAGAACGCCGGCTGCCCGCTGCGCTGTGCCTGCACGGCACGCCAGGCGCGCAGCCGCTCGTACAGTCCCTCGTCCATGTCGGACGGGCAGTCCTCGCAGCGCATCAGCTTCATCTCACCGGCGTCGGTGAGGGTGCGCCCGCAGACCCGGCAACGGGCCGGGGAGCGCTGCACGCGCCGGGGCGCCGCCTCCGCCCTGCTGGTGAAGCCCCGCTCGACGCCTCCGGTACCGCCGGTCGCGGCCCGTCCGGTGGCGCCGGTCGATCCGGGGCGCAGTCCGTCGAGGAAGCGGCTGGGTCTGCGGTGGGCGCGGCCGCCGGGGGCGCGGGACAGTGCCCAGGAGACGTACAGGCGTTCCCGGGCGCGGGTGACGCCGACGTAGAGGAGTCGCCGTTCCTCCTCGACCTGTTCGTCGGTCTTCGCGTAGGTGATCGGCATCATGCCCTCGGCGACGCCGACCAGGAAGACGACGTCCCACTCCAGGCCCTTGGCCGCGTGCAGGGAGGCCAGGGTGACGCCCTGCACGGTCGGGGCGTGCTGGGCTCCGGCCCGCTCGTCCAGCTCCGCGACGAGGTCTCCCAGGGTGGCGCCGGGCTTGGCGGCGGCGAAGTCGTGCGCCAGGTTGACCAGCGCGGCCAGCGACTCCCAGCGTTCCCGCGCGGCGCCGGAGCCGGCCGGTGGCTGCGTCGTCCAGCCCTCGCCGGACAGCACCGCCCGCACCTGGGAGGGGAGGTCGACGACCTCGTCCAGCAGGGAGTCGTTGCCACCGAAGCGGGCCGCGCCGCGCAGGGCGACGCCCGCCTTGCGCACCTCGGGCCGGTCGAAGAACCGCTCGGCGCCGCGCAGTTGGTAGGAGACGCCGGCGTCGGCGAGGGCCTGTTCGTAGGTCTCGGACTGGGAGTTGGTGCGGAACAGGATCGCGATCTCGCTGGCCGGGACGCCCGCGTCGATCAGTTCGCGGATGCGGCGGGCGGCGCCCTCGGCCTCGGCGGGTTCGTCCGGGAACTCGGTGTAGCCGGGCTCGGGGCCCGCTGTGCGCTGGGAGACCAGCTCCAGGCGGTGGTCGGCGGCGCGACCGCGGGCCTGGGCGAGGAGGCCGTTGGCGAGGTGGACGACCTGGGGGGTGGAGCGGTAGTCGCGGACCAGCTTGACGACGGTGGCCCCGGGGTGGCGGGTGCGGAAGTCGAGGAGGTGGTCGGGGGTGGCGCCGGTGAACGAGTAGATGGTCTGGCTGGCGTCGCCGACCACGCAGAGGTTGTCCCGCTCGCCGAGCCACAGCTCCAGCAGGCGCTGCTGGAGGGGGCTGACGTCCTGGTACTCGTCGACCACGAAGTGCTGGTACTGGGAGCGGACCTGCTCGGCGACGTCGTGCCGGTCCTGGAGGACGGCGACGGTGAGCAGCAGGACGTCCTCGAAGTCGATGACGCCTCGGTCCCGCTTGAGGTCCTCGTAGACGGTGTAGATCTGGGCGATCTCGGCCGGGTCGCGGGGGGCCTCACGGCCGGCCTTGGCGGCGGCGGGACCGTAGTCGGCGGGGACGGTCTGGGTGACCTTGCACCACTCGATCTCGCCGGTGACGTCCCGCAGCTCACCGCGGTCGAGGCGGATGCGGCAGGCCGCGGCGGCGTCCACGACGAGCTGGGCCTTGCGGTCGACGAGCCGGGGCATGGCGCCGCCGATCGCCTTGGGCCAGAAGTACTGGAGCTGGCGCAGGGCGGCCGAGTGGAAGGTGCGGGCCTGGACACCGGCGGCGCCGAGCTGGCGCAGCCGGCCGCGCATCTCCCCGGCGGCGCGGGCGGTGAAGGTGACGGCGAGCACGCTGGAGGGCTGGAGGATGCCCGCGTGCACTCCGTAGGCGATCCGGTGGGTGATCGCCCGGGTCTTGCCGGTCCCGGCGCCCGCGAGCACGCACACCGGACCGTGCAGGGTGGTGGCGACCTCGCGCTGCTCGGGGTCGAGCCCGTCGAGCACCGCGTCGGCCGAGTCCGGTACCTGCGGGAAGAGCGAGGAGTGTGTTGCTGCTGTCACACGGCCATGCTGCCAGGTCGCCGGTGACGGATGCGTCGGGTTGTCCACAGGCACCCCCTCGCGGTCGTACTAATGCTGCGGACGCCCTGGTGCGGTCGGCGTCCGCAGAGAGCAGGCGTCCGGCGGTGCGGTGCGTGTCACTCTCGCAGGGGGCCCGTGCGAGGGAATGGTGGGGGTGCGGCGTACGTTCTCTGGACGCGAGAACCCATTCCCGATGCCGAGGAGCGCGAGAGACATGCCGGGCACTGTGACGATGTACAGCACCACGTGGTGCGGCTACTGCCGCCGGCTCAAGAGCCAGATGGACCGCGAGGGCATCGCGTACGACGAGATCAACATCGAGCACGACCCGGAGTCCGCCGCGTTCGTGGAGAAGGCGAACGGCGGCAACCAGACGGTCCCGACGGTTCGGGTGGTGCCCTCCCAGGGCGGCTCCGAGGTCGTCATGACGAACCCGAGCCTCGCCCAGGTGAAGCAGGCCCTCGCGGTCTGACCCGCCGCCACGCCGCGCCCCCTCCGGTCGAGTCACCGCAGGGGGCCGCGCCGTTTCCGGGGCGCTCGGGTGCAACCGCGCGCGTGCCGTGGCGAGTCGTACCCGGCATGAACGACACCGTTCGACCGTCCCGGACCGGCGACCACGTGATGGCGACCGTCCTGTTCGTGGGCGAGCTCTTCGTACTGCCCGTGCTCTTCGTGCTCTACGGGTCGGGCATGTGGGACGTCGGTTTCCACACCGGCATGCAGCATCCCGACCCGGCCACGCGGACGGCCGCGAAGTGGGACTTCGTCCGCCTCCTCACCGTCGGCACGGCCGTGATCGCCGGTCCGTTCCTGGTCTTCCGCCGGTGGGTGTCGGGTGTGTCGCAGCTCCTGGTCCTCGGCGGCTGTGCCGTCGCCATGTGCTTCGTGTCGACCTACTGACGCCGCCCTCCCGGGGGGGCGTGCCCCTGTCAGACGCTTCTCGTCGGCAGGGGCTTGCCGTACCAGAGTTCGATCAGACGGGCGGCGATGGAGATGCCGTAGGGCGGCAGCACGTCACCGGCGTCGAAGGCGGCGGTCAGTTCGTCGCGGGAGAACCAGCGGGCCTCGTGGATCTCGTCCCCGTCGACGTTGATCTCCGTCGAGGTGGCGCGGGCCATGAAGCCGAGCATCAGGCTGGACGGGAACGGCCAGGGCTGGCTGGCGACGTACTCGACCTGGGGGCCGACGATGATCCCGGCCTCCTCGAAGACCTCGCGGCGCACCGCCTGCTCGATGGACTCGCCGGGCTCGACGAAACCGGCGAGCGTGGAGAAGCGGCCCTCGGGCCAGTGCACCTGCCGGCCGAGCAGGATGCGGTCCTCGTCGTCGGTGACCGCCATGATCACCGCAGGGTCGGTGCGCGGGTAGTGCTCGGCACCACAGGCGGAGCAACGGCGGATGTGGCCGGCCGCGGCGATGACGGTGCGCTCGCCGCAGCGGGAGCAGAAGCGGTGGGTGCGCTGCCAGTTCTCCAGGCCGACCGCGTGCACCATGAGGCCCGCGTCGCGCGGTGACAGCAGCAGACCGGCCTCGCGCAGACCGGCGGGGCGCGCCGACTGGTCGATGCGTCCTGGCAGGGAGTCCTTCTGGAGGGCGAAGTAGCTGACGCCGTCCTCGTCGGTGCCCAGGAAGTAGCGGTGCGCCTCGGTGAGGGGCGCTTCGAAGGAGGGCGTCATGACGAGTTCGGTCCGGCCGTCCGGGGTCTCGTCGATGAGGACCTGGGCGCCGGAGACCACGAAGCAGCGAGTGGTGGGGTGGCTCCATGCCGCCGCGAGCCAGGCCTCGTCGAGGCGGTGGTGCGCGGCACGGTCGATGCCGCTCGGGGCGGTGAGCGAGATGGGGCGGTCGGCGGTGTGGTCGGTCCAGGTGGTCACGGGTGCTTCCAACTCCCCCGGGGGAACGATGTGGTGCGGCGGGCGGTTCGGCGGGCGGTGGGGCGGGCGGCGACCGGGTCCGGGTCCGGCGGGACGGTGCGGGGCGGTTCCTCCAGTGTGCCTGCGCGCCGGTGCCGTCGCGGACGGTGCGGGACCGCTGCTCAGGGCGCATGACGCCAGGTGTCCGCGAGGTCGCCCCAGAGGTACGCGGTGGTCTCGACGCCTTTGAGGAGCAGATCCAGTTCGACTTTCTCGTCGGGTGCGTGCCAGCCGTCGGAGGGGACGGAGATGCCCAGGAAGAGCACGGGTGCCCCCAGGACTTCCTGGAGGTCGGCGGCGGGCCCGGAGCCGCCCTCGCGCGTGAAGCGGACCGGTGCCTCGAAGGCGCGGCCCATCGCGCGGGCCACGGATCGCAGGGCGGGGTGGTCGAGCGGGGTCAGGCACGGGCGCGTGGCGGGGCCGAACGTGATCTCGTGCCGGATGCCCTCCGGGAGCCGTTCGGCGGCCCAGGCGCGGACGGCCTTCTCGATGTGGTCGGGGTCCTGGCCCGCGACCAGGCGGAAGGAGAGCTTCGCCATCGCCGAGGACGGGATGATCGTTTTGCTGCCGGGGCCCTGGTAGCCGCCTCCGATGCCGTTGACCTCGGCGGTCGGGCGGGCCCAGACGCGCTCCAGGGTGGTGTGTCCGGCCTCGCCGCGGGCGGCGTGGGACTTGGCCGTGCGCAGCCACCGCTGCTCGTCGAAGGGCAGCTCGGCGAAGAGTTCGCGTTCCCGGTCGGTGAGTTCGACGACGCCGTCGTAGAAGCCGGGGATCGCCACGCGCGCGTGGTCGTCGTGCAGGGCGGCGACCAGGCGGGCGACCTCGGTGGCCGGGTTGGGGACGGCGCCGCCGAACGATCCGGAGTGGATGTCCTGGTCGGGGCCGTGCAGGGTGATCTCGCACTCCGCGAGGCCGCGCATGCCGGTGCAGACGGTGGGGGTGTCCTCGGACCACATGCCGGTGTCGGAGACGATCACGGCGTCGGCGGTGAGCCGTTCGGCACGGTCCTCGACGAGCGCCCGGAAGTGCGGGGAGCCGGACTCCTCCTCGCCCTCGATCAGCAGCTTCAGGTGGACGGCGGGGGCGGTGGCGCCGGTGGTGGCGAGGTGGGTGCGGACGCCGAGTGTGTGGAAGAACACCTGCCCCTTGTCGTCGGCCGCCCCGCGCGCGTAGAGGCGACCGTCCCGGACGACGGGTTCGAAGGGGTCGCTGCTCCAGCCGTCCTCGCGGGCGGCGGGCTGGACGTCGTGGTGGCCGTAGACGAGAACGGTGGGCGCGTCGGGGTCGGCGGCGGGCCAGGAGGCGTAGACGGCGGGGGCGCCCGGGGTCTCCCAGACCTCGACGGTCGGGAAGCCGGTGTCCCGGAGGGCGGCGGCGAGCCAGTCGGCGCTGCGGCGGACATCGGGCGCGTGGTCGGGCTGGGCCGACACCGACGGGATGCGCAGCCACTCGGCGAGGTCGTCGAGGAAGGCGGCGCGGTGCTGCTCGATGTACGCGCGGACGGCGCTGTCCGGGGTCTGGCTCATGGTCACGAGCCTATCCGCCCCCACTGACATCGTCGGTGGGCGGTTCGTCACTCTTGGCTTCTTCGAGGAGCAACCTTTCCAGTTCGGCCCGCCCGGGCAGGGCTCGGGGCCTGACGACCTCGCCGCCGCGCACGTAGACGAACGCGGCGTCGACCGACTCCACCGGGACGCCCTGCTGCTCGGCCCAGGCGAGCCGGTACAGGGCGAGCTGGAGCGGATCGGCGCTGTGGGTCCTGGCCGTCTTCCAGTCGACGATCTCGTAGGCCGCCCCGTCGCCGTCGTCCTCTTTCTTGTAGACGGCGTCGATGCGGCCCCGCACGACGCGTCCGGCGATGGCGACCTGGAAGGGGGCCTCGACGCGGTGGGGGGTGCGGTGGGCGTACTCGGTGCGCTCGAAGGCGTCCTTGAGGGTGTCCAGGTCGTGTTCGTCGGCGATGTCGGCGTCGGCGCCGGGCAGCTCGTCGGGTTCCAGCAGGGGCAGGGTCAGCTCTTCGAAGCGGGACTCGACCCAGGCGTGGAAGCGGGTGCCGCGACGGGCTGCGGGCTGCGGGGGGCGGGGCATGGGGCGGGCGAGTTCCTGCGCGAATCCGTCGGGGTCGGCGGCCAGGCGCAGCACCTGGGAGACGGTGAGCGAGGCGGGCAGGGGGACCTCGGTGACGGCTTCCCTTGCGCGCAGCAGCTCGCCGGTGAGGGCGTCGAGGTCCCGGTCCCAGGAGGCGATGGCACGGGCTTCCTCGGGGGTGAGGTGCGCGTGGGCATCGGCGTGCGCGGGTGCGTGCGTGGGGGGCGGCGCCTGGTGCGGGTGCGTGTGGTCCTCGGTCTGCACGCGTGCGTGCGCGGGAGGCGGCGCCTGGTGCGGGTGCGCGTGGTCCTCGGTCTGCACGCGTGCGTGCGCGGGGGATGCCGCTTGGTGCGGGACGGTGGGGCGGTCGGTCGGCCAGGAGTCCCAGTCGGCCGCGTCCGCGTCCTCATCGGGGTACGGCTCGTCCTCGGGGGCCTCGTCGTCGACAGGCGGGGGCCAGTCGGGGTCGTCGTGGCTGTCCGGGTCGTGTGTGGCCACCAGGTGCCCGTGGCCACCGGCCTCGCCGTGACCGTCCTGGCCGTCGGCGGCGGCGAGGGCCTCCAGGTGCTGGAGAACGGTGGCCGCGGCCTCCCTGCGGTGGGCGAGGGCCGTCGCGTCCAGGGGCAGCGGCCACACCTGGTCGGCGTCCGCGCGGTGCAGGACGGGGTTCTCGTCGCCTTCGGCGGGCTGGTCCGCCCAGGCCTCGATCTCGCCGTGTCCGGCCGCGCAATGGTCGTGCAGGGCCCGGAGGAAGTCGGACGGGCCGCGGGGCTTCTTCTGATGCGGGCCCCACCAGTGGCCGGAGCCGAGGAGCAGGGAGCGGGGGCGGGTGAAGGTGACGTAGCCGAGGCGGAGTTCCTCGGTGTGCTGGTGGTCCTTCATGGCCTCCTGGAACGCCTTCAGGCCGCGCGCGTCCCAGGCGGCGAGGTCGGGCAGCGTGTCGGCGTCGCCGCGCAGGGCGTGCGGCAGGACCTTGCCCTGGGCCGTCCACTTCTCCCGCCCCTGGGTGCTGGGGAAGGTGCCGGTGACCAGGCCGGGCACGGCGACGACGTCCCACTCCAGGCCCTTGGAACGGTGGGCGGTGAGCACCTTCACGGTGTTCTCGCCGCCCGGGAGGGCGTTGTCGAGGCCCTTCTCGTACTGGGCGGCGGTGCGCAGGAAGCCCAGGAAGGCGAGCAGTGTGGCCTCGCCGTCGCCTGCGGCGAAGGAGGCGGCGATGTCCAGGAAGTTGGAGAGGGTCTCGCGGCGCCGGGCGGCCAGCGCGTGCGGGGACGCCGACAGTTCCACCTCCAGGCCGGTGACGGCGAGGACGCGGTGCAGAACGTCCATCAGCGGGTCGGCGAGCGAACGGCGCAGGTCGCGCAGTTCGGCGGCGAGGCGCGCGAAGCGTACGCGTGCCTGGGGCGAGAAGGGCAGCGTGTCGTCCTCGTGCCCGGTGTCGAGGGGCAGCTCCAGGAAGGTGTCCAGGGCGTCCGCGAGCGATATCACCTCGGCGGGGTCGACCCCCTCGACGGCCTGGGCGAGCCGACGGTCCCGGTCGTCACCGGCGTCCACGCGCGCGTGGGCGACGAGATACCGGGCGCGGCGGCCCAGGAGGGCGAGGTCGCGGGGACCGATGCGCCAGCGCGGGCCGGTCAGCAGGCGGACCAGGGCGGCGTTGGCCCCGGGGTCTTGGAGCACCTCGCAGACGGCGACGAGGTCGGCGATCTCGGGCAGGTGCAGCAGCCCGGAGAGGCCGACCACCTCGACGGGGACGTCCCGAGCGACGAGGGCGGCCTGGATCTCGGCGAAGTCGGTCGCCGTGCGGCACAGGACGGCGATCTCGCCGGGTGCCGTCCCGGTGTTCACCAGGTGGGCGACGGAGTCAGCGAGCCAGTCCAGCTCCTCGGCGTGGGTGGGCAGCAGCGCACACCGCACCAGGCCGTCGCGCTCGGCGCCCGGGGCCGGCCGGAGCGCCTCCACGCCCGCGTGCAGGGCGCGCAGCGGCTCAGCGAGGCCGTTGGCGAGGTCGAGGAGGCGGCCGCCGCTGCGGCGGTTCTCGCTGAGGGACTGGCGGGTCGCCGGGCGTCCGTCGGGGTGGGCGAAGTGTTCGGGGAAGTCGTCGAGGTTGGCGACGGAGGCGCCGCGCCAGCCGTAGATGGCCTGGCAGGGGTCACCGACGGCGGTGACGGGGTGGCCGGTGCCGTCGCCGAACAGCCCGGCCAGCAGGATGCGTTGGGCGACGGAGGTGTCCTGGTACTCGTCAAGGAGGACGACCCGGAACTCGTCGCGCAGGGCGCGGCCCACCTCGGGGATGCGCGCGAGCTGTGCGGACAGGGCGATCTGGTCCCCGAAGTCGAGGAGGTCACGGTCGCGTTTGGCGGACCGGTAACGGGCCACCAGGGCGGCGAGTTCACGGCGGGCGGCGGCGGCCTCGGGGATCTTGCGCAGGTCGGCGTTGGTGAGCTTGGCGCCCTCCAGGGTGTGCAGCAGCCCGGCGTCGTGGGCGCGCAGTTCCTCGGGGCGTACGAGGTGCTCGGAGAGTTCGGCGTCGAGGGCGAGCAGATCACCGACCAGGTCGGCGAAGGAGCGGGTGAGCGCCGGGTAGGAGCCGGGCGCTTCGCGCAGCACGCGCGCGGCGAGCTGGAAACGGGTCGCGTCGGCGAGCAGCCGGGAGGTCGGCTCCAGGCCGATGCGCAGCCCGTGGTCGGTCAGCAGGCGGCCCGCGAAGGAGTGGTACGTCGAGATCACCGGCTCGCCCGGCGGGTTGTCGGGGTCGATGATGTCCGGGTCGGTGACGCCGGCCCTGACGAGCGCCTTGCGGACGCGCTCGGCGAGTTCACCCGCGGCCTTGTTGGTGAAGGTGAGGCCGAGGACCTGTTCGGGGGCGACCTGGCCGGTGCCGACCAGCCACACCACGCGTGCCGCCATCACCGTCGTCTTGCCGGAACCGGCTCCGGCAACGATCACCTGCGGGGCGGGCGGCGCGGTGATGCAGGCCGTCTGCTCCGGGGTGAACGGGATGCCGAGCAGCTCTTTGAGCTGGTCGGGGTCAGAGATACGGGAGGGCACGTCACAGAGGCTAGCGGCGGCCACTGACAGTCGGGGCGCGAAGGCCTGCCGGGCGGGCACAAGCGCAGGTCAGCAGCGGTGGGTGTGGTGGCTCACCCCGGTCACTCGACGATGTGGCGTCCTTCGGGCCTGGCGGTGCAGGAGGCCCGGAACGCGCAGTGCGTGCAGTGCTGTCCGGCGCTCGGCGTGAACCGTTCGTCGAGGACCTTCCCGGCGGCTCCGGCCAGCAGGTCGCCGACCCATTCGCCCTCCAGCGGCTCCTGGGCCTGCACCTTGGGCAGGGTGTCGCCGCCTGCGCGCTGGGCGGCGCCCTGGCGCAGCTGCACCAGTTCGGCGCCGCCGGGCTCGGGGCGTGCGCCGTCGAACGCGTCGTCGACGGCGCCCTCGCGGACGGCCAGCTGGTAGACGGCGAGTTGGGGGTGGCGGGTCACCTCGCGGGAGGTGGGCGCCTGTTTGCCGGTCTTGAAGTCGACGACGTAGGCGCGGCCGTCGGTGTCGGCCTCGACGCGGTCCATGGAGCCGCGGATGCGTACCTCGTAGTCGCCCGCCGCGAGGGTGACGTCGAAGTCGTGCTCGCTGGCCACCGGGGTGCGGCCGGCCCGGTCCATGACGTGCCACTTCAGGAAGCGTTCGAGCGCCACGCGCGCGTTGCTCTTCTCCTGCTCGGACTTCCAGGGCGCGTCGAAGGCGAGCGCGTTCCACACGGAGTCGAGGCGCTCCATGAGGACGGCGAGGTCGGCCGGGGTGTGCCCGGAGGCGACCTCGTCGGCGAGGACGTGCACGACGTTGCCGAAGCCCTGGGCGGTGGTCGCGGGCGCGTCGGCCTTCACCTCGCGGCCCAGGAACCACTGGAGGGCGCAGGTGTTGGCGAGCTGGTCGAGGGCGCTTCCGGAGAGCACGACGGGCTGGTCGCGGTCGCGCAGCGGGACCTTGCTCTCGGTCGGGTCGTCCATGCCCCACCAGCGGTACGGGTGCGCGGCCGGCACCAGCGGGCGGCCGTCCTCGTCGGCGAGGGCGGCGAGCCGCGCCAGCCGGTGCGCGGCGGCCTCCCGCAGCGCCTTGGACGCCTGCGGGTCGACGGTGGTGGCGCGCAGTTCGGCGACGAGCGCGGCGACGGACAGGGGGCGGCGGGGGCGGCCGGTGATGTCCTGGGGTACGACGCCGAGTTCGGTCAGGAAGCGGGAGGGCTGGTCGCCGTCGTCGGCGGGGGCCTTCACCGCGGTGACGACGAGACGCTCTCGCGCGCGCGTGGCGGCCACGTAGAACAGGCGGCGCTCCTCGGCGAGCAGGGCGCCCGGGGTGAGCGGTTCGGCGAGTCCGTCGCGGCCGATGCGGTCGGCCTCCAGGAGGGAGCCGCGGCGGCGCAGGTCGGGCCAGAGCCCTTCTTGCACCCCGGCGACGACGACCAGGCGCCATTCCAGGCCCTTGGAGCGGTGCGCGGTCATCAGGCGGACGGCGTCGGGGCGCACGGCACGCCGGGTGAGGGTGTCGGCGGCGATGTCCTCGGCGTCGATCTCCGCCAGGAAGCTCAGGGCGCCCCGGCCTCCGGTGCGTTCCTCCGCGCGCGCGGCCGTCGCGAACAGCGCGCACACGGCGTCGAGATCGCGGTCGGCGTTGCGTCCGGCGGCCCCGCCGCGCCGGGCGGAGCGCTCCAGGCGGGTGGGCCACGGGGTGCCCTGCCACAGGTCCCACAGCGCCTCTTCGGCGGAGCCGCCGCCCGCGAGTCGTTCCCGGGCCTTGCCGAGCAGCGCGCCCAGGCGCTGGGCACCGCGCGCGTACGCGGGGTCGTGCGCGACGAGCCGCTCGGGCTCCGCCAGCGCCCGCGCGAGCAGTTCGTCGGACGGCCGGGGCAGCGGGTTGCCCGCGGCGCGCTCCTCGTCCCGCAACGCCCGCCCGAGGCGCCGCAGATCGGCGGTGTCCATACCGGCGAGCGGAGAGGCGAGCAGAGCGAGAGCGGTCTCGGTGTCGAGCCAACGAGGGGCGACGGAGGCGCCGTCGTCCCGCGCGGATGCGTTCTGGCTGTCGTCGTCCCGCGCGGGTGCGTTCTGGCTGTCGCCGTCCCGCGCGGGTGCGTTCTGGTTCTCGTCATCCCGCGCGGGTGCGTCGTCGGAAGGCTCCTCACGCCACGCCGCCGCTGCCTCCTCCTCGATCCTCTCGGCGTCCTTCTCCGAAGGGGGGCGTTCGCCGTGGTCGCCGCGCCCGGCCGCCTCCGCCACCACCCGGAGGGCCGTCAGCAGGGGGGCCACCGCTGGTTCGTGGCGCAGGGGGAGGTCGTCGCCGTCGATGTCCAGGGGGACCCCGGCGGCCGTGAGGGCGCGGCGGAGCATCGGGAGGGTGCGGGAGCCGGCGCGCACCAGGACGGCCATCTCGCGCCAGGGGACGCCGTCCTCCAGGTGGGCCCGGCGGAGGATGTCGGCGATGTTGTCGAGTTCCGCGCCGGACGTCGGATACGTGTGGACGTCGACGTGGCCTCCGTCGCGCACCGGGGTGAGTTCGCGATGGGCGCGTACCTTTTCCGCCGGGAGCCGGGTGAGCGGCATGCGCTGGGTGAGCAGCCGCGTCTTGGCGAGCAGGTCGGCGCCGGAACGGCGGGAGGTGCGCAGCACCTGGACGGGCGCGGGGCGTCCGTCCGCGCGCGGGAAGGCGTCCGGGAACTCCAGGATGCCGTTCACGTCGGCGCCCCGGAACGTGTAGATCGACTGGTCGGGGTCGCCGAACGCGACCAGGGTGCGCCCGCCGCCCGCGAGGGCGCGCAACAGTCGTACCTGGGCCGGGTCGGTGTCCTGGTACTCGTCGACGTAGACGGCGTCGTACTGCGCGGCGAGTTGCTGGGCGGTCTCGGGGCGGCCGGCGAGGAGCACCGCGCGGTGGACGAGTTCGGCGTAGTCGAGCACGCCTTGCAGATCGAGCACGTCGAGATACTCGGCGAGGAAGGCGGCCGCCGCGCGCCAGTCGGGGCGGCCGATGCGGCGGGCGAAGGCGTCCAGGGCGCCCGGACCCAGGCCCAGTTCGCGGCTGCGGGCGAGGACCGCGCGGACCTCGTCGGCGAAGCCACGGGTGGTCAGGCAGGCGCGCAGGTCGTCCGGCCAGCGCACGTGCGCGAGGCCGCGCCGTTCCAGGTCGGTCTGGCCGGCGAGCAGGTCGCGCACGGCCACGTCCTGCTCGGGTCCGGACAGCAGCCGCAGCGGCTCGGCGAAGCGGTCGTTGTCCTGCTGGGCGCGGACCAGGGCGTAGCAGAACGAGTGGAAGGTGGTGGCGCGGGGCGCGCGGGCCGTCCCGATGCGCAGTGCCATGCGGTCGCGCAGTTCGACGGCGGCCTTGCGGCTGAACGTCAGCACCAGGACGCGTTCCGGGTCGCCGCCGCGGGCGATGCGGGCGGCCACGGACTCGACGAGGGTGGTGGTCTTGCCGGTGCCGGGGCCGGCGAGGACGAGCAGGGGGCCGGTGGTGTGGTCAACCACGGAGCGCTGGGGTGCGTCCAGACGAGGGGGGTCGGGCCGGGCCGGCGGGGTACGCACCAGTCGGTAAGCGCCACGGTTCCCCTGGCGCACCGGGGGGTGCGTCAGGCGCTTGGTGGAGGAAGAGGAGCTCACGTGGTTCGCCGGTCCTGGTGGGTGTGCTGCTGGTCGGAGCGCCGCGGGTGCGGGGCGGTGATCGCGGGGTGAGGCGGTCGCGTGCGGCCGACGCCGTACCGGCGGAGAGTGTGGAAGCAGGGCTTCCGATTCCTCCCCCGTGGCACGCCTGCCACCTGTGTCCCCCGCCCCTCGAACGTACGGCATACCGCGGTCGTGCCCCCGTTCCCCCGTACGGGTCATGGGCCGTACGCCGGGGTGACGGATGGCGGAAGCTGTCAGGTGTGACCTTCCGCGTGTCCGCCGCCGTCCCAGCGTGCGCGTCGCATGTCGAGGCGCGGCAGGTGGCCCTGGGCGGCCCGGCTCGCTTCCTTGAGGGGCGTGCCCTCGTCGCGGTAGTGGCCGAGGGCGTCGAGTTCGTGACCGGGCAGCAGGGCGCCGTCCGCGCGGACGATCCGCCACCAGGCGACGGCGCCTCCGTAGAGGGCCATCACGCGGCCGACCTGACGGGGTCCGCCCTCCTCCAGCCACTCGGCGACGTCCCCGTACGTCATGACACGCCCGGGCGGCACCAGTTCGGCGACGTCGAGGACGCGCTCGGCGTACTCGGGAAGCGCGTCGGCCTGCTCCGCGCGCGGGTCCCGGGAAAAGCTCTGCTCGCTCATCCCGACCATCCTGCCCCACCCCACCGACAAGGTGACGCCCCGGCGACCGTGCGTGCGCCTCGCCCCTCGGCGGCGCTTCGGGCAGACTGTGCGATCCCGCTTTTGCACCCTGATGCCCCTGTGTGTCGGTGGGGCATGCCACCATCGTGCGGGCGGTGACCGGTGATACCAGACCAGGAAGAGGCGATGAAACAGCAGGGTGCGCAGCCGGAGGACGCGGACAGCGCCTCTGACGCTCCGTCGCGCCCGGACGCCGACGCCGACGCCCCGAAGCGCACCGGCCGGTCCGCGGGCCGCTCCAGGCCGGTGCGCGACGACGACGTTCCGGACGTGGCGCACGTCGACGAGGTCGAGGGCGACGAACCGCTGCTCCCCGCGCGCGTGCACCGCCCGTCGGACCTGATGCGCTTCCTGGTGGGCGTGCTGGCCGTCGTCGTGGTGCTCGGCATCGCCGCGTTCGCGCACGGCACCACCTCGGGGCTCGAACAGGACATCAACAAGGGCACCGGGCAGGCGCCCGACCTGCTCATCAAGATCGCGGGTCTGGCCTCCAGCATCGCGATCCTGCTGGTGCCGGTGGCGTTCGCCATCGAACGGCTGATCAAGCGGGACGGGCTGCGGATCGCCGACGGTGTGCTCGCGGCGGTCCTGGCGCACGGGGTGACCCTGGCGACCGACCTGTGGGTCGCCAAGGGGGCCCCCGCGTCCATCCAAGAAGCGCTCACCCAGCCCTCCCCCAGCGACATCCACGCCCTGACCGATCCGGTGCACGGCTATCTCGCGCCGGTCATCGCGTACATGACCGCCGTCGGCATGTCCCGGCGTCCGCGCTGGCGTGCGGTGCTGTGGATCGTGCTGCTCCTCGACGCGTTCTCGATGCTCGTCACCGGCTACACGACGCCGTTCTCGATCATCCTGACGGTGCTGATCGGCTGGACGGTCGCCTACGGGACGCTGTACGCGGTGGGGTCGCCCAACGTCCGGCCGACCGGGCAGACGCTGATGGCGGGTCTGCGGCACGTCGGTTTCCATCCGGTGAGCGCCGCGCGCCAGGAGGTGCACGAGACGCCGGAGACCGGTGACCGGGGGCGGCGCTATTTCGTCACCCTGGAGGACGGTCCACCGCTGGACGTGACGGTCGTCGACCGTGAACAGCAGGCTCAGGGGTTCTTCTATCGCGCGTGGCGCAATCTGACGTTGCGCGGGTTCGCCACCCGCAGCAGTCTCCAGTCGCTGCGCCAGGCCCTGGAGCAGGAGGCACTGCTGGCGTACGCGGCCATCGCGGCCGGCGCCAACGCGCCCAAGCTGATCGCGACCTCGGAGCTGGGTCCCGACGCCGTGATGCTCATCTACGAGCACACCGGCGGACGCACCCTGGACACGCTGTCCGACGACGAGATCACCGACGATCTGCTGCGTGACACCTGGCATCAGGTGCGGGCCTTGCAGTCCCGTCGGATCGCCCACCGCAGGCTGGTGGGTGACGCGATCCTGGTGGATCGTTCCGGCACGGTGATCCTCACCGATCTGCGGGTCGGGGAGATCGCGGCCGGTGATCTGCTGCTGCGCATGGACGTCTCGCAGCTGCTGGTGACCCTGGGGCTGCGGGTGGGCGCCGAGCGGACGGTGGCGTCCGCGTTGAACGTGCTCGGTCCTGACGCCGTCGCCGACTGTCTGCCGATGCTCCAGCCCATCGCGCTCTCCCGCACCTCGCGCGCGACCCTGCGCAAGCTGGCCCGGGAACGTGCCGAGCGTGAGCGGGAAGCGGCCCTGGAGGCGGCCCGGCTCGCCAAGCAGGCGCGCCTGGAGGAGGCCGAGGACGACGCGGGCGTGCCCGTGCTCGACAAGCCCGACAAGAAGGCCGTACGCGCCGAGCAGCGGGCCGAGAAGCGGGCCGTGGACGAGGCGCTGGAGGAGGCCCGCGAGGAGGATCTGCTCACGCTGATCCGGCACGCGGTGCTGCGCATCAGGCCGCAGGCACCGGTCGAACCGGCCCGGCTGGAGCGGGTCAGACCGCGCACGCTGATCAGTTTCATGGCCGGCGCGATCGGCGCGTACTTCCTGCTGACGCAGCTCACCCACATCGAGTTCGGGCCGCTCATCGCCAACGCGCAGTGGGGGTGGGTCGCGGCGGCGGTGCTGTTCTCGGCGTGCAGTTACTTCGCGGCGGCGATGGCGCTGCTGGGGTTCGTGCCGGAGCGGGTGCCGTTCCTGCGGACGGTGGGGGCGCAGGTCGCCGGGTCGTTCGTCAAGATCGTCGCACCGGCCGCGGTGGGCGGGGTCGCCCTCAATACGCGCTTCCTGCAACGCGCGGGGGTGCGGCCGGGGCTGGCGGTGGCGAGTGTCGGCGCCTCTCAGTTGTTCGGCCTCGGCTGTCACATCCTGATGCTGCTGTCGTTCGGCTATCTGACCGGCACCGAGAAGACGCCGTCGTTGTCGCCGTCCCGGACGGTCATCGCCGGTCTGTTGACGGTCGCGGTGCTAATCCTGGTGGTGACCTCGGTGCCGTTCCTGCGGAAGTTCGTCGTCACGCGCGTACGGTCGCTGTTCGCGGGTGTCGTGCCGCGCATGCTGGACGTGCTCCAGCGGCCGCAGAAGCTCGTCACCGGCATCGGCGGCATGCTGCTGCTGACCGCCTGCTTCGTGATGTGTCTGGACGCCTCGATCCGCGCGTTCGGCGACGAGACGACGTCGTTGAGCATCGCGAGCGTCGCGGTGGTCTTCCTGGCGGGCAACGCGCTCGGTTCGGCGGCCCCGACGCCGGGTGGCGTGGGCGCCGTGGAGGCGACCCTGACGGTCGGTCTGATCGCCATCGGCCTCCCCAAGGAGGTCGCGGCCCCGGCCGTACTGCTGTTCCGGCTGCTGACGCTCTGGCTGCCGGTGCTGCCGGGCTGGCTGGCCTTCAACCACCTCTCCCGCAAGGGTTCGCTCTAGCCGCACGCGCGCGTGGGGCCGTACCTCGGACGGACCGCGGCCCCGAGCGCCCTGCCGTGCCCGACCGCAGGATGGGTTCATGTCGAACCCTTCCCGCGCGCGTGCCGCCGCCCTGTCCGCCAGCGCCGTGCTGTTGTCCTCCTTCCTGGCGGGCTGCGGCGACGGCAACCAGGACGTGGATCTGGGGGCCCAGAAGCTGAGCTGGAAGGACTGCCCGGCCCCGTCCGAGGCGGAGGGCGGCGGCACCTCCCCGTCCCCGCTGCCGGGCGGCGCGCGCTGGGAGTGCGCCACCATGAAGGCGCCGCTGGACTGGGGCAAGCCCAAGGGCGACACGATCGGTCTGGCGCTGGTGCGGGCGAAGGCGAGCGGCGCCGCGAGCAAACGGATCGGTTCGCTCGTCTTCAACTTCGGTGGCCCGGGCGGCTCCGGCGTCACCACGCTGCCCGCCTTCGGCACCGACTACGCGAAACTCCGCACCCGCTACGACCTGGTGAGTTTCGATCCGCGCGGGGTCGGCCGCAGCGCGCCCGTGCAGTGCGAGAGCGACGAACAGCTCGACACGTACTTCCAGCAGGACGCGGCCCCCGACAACGCGGCCGAGCGCACGAAGCTGATCGCCAACACCAAGAAGTTCAACGCGGCCTGCGAGAAGAACTCCAAGAGGATGCTGCCGCACGTCCGCACCACCGACGCGGCCCGCGACATGGACCTGATGCGCCAGGTGCTCGGCGACGACAAGCTGCACTACTTCGGCATCTCGTACGGCACCGAACTCGGCGGCGTCTACGCCCACTTGTTCCCGGGGCATGTGGGGCGGGCCGTGTTCGACGGGGTCGTCGACCCGACGCAGAACTCCGAACAGGGTTCGCTCGGGCAGGCCAAGGGCTTCCAACTGGCGCTCGACAACTTCGCCGACAACTGCACCTCGCAGGTCAAGGACTGTCCGGTCGGCGACACCGCCCAGGACGTCAAGAACAAGATCGCCAAGCTGCTCAAGGACCTGGGCCGCAAGCCGATCCCCGGCATCTTCCCGCGCGAGCTGACCCAGACCGCGGCGACCAACGGCATCGCGCAGTCGCTGTACTCGAAGGACTTCTGGGAGTACCTCACCGAGGGTCTGGAGCAGGCCTACGACGGGGATGGCCGGGTCCTGATGCTGCTGTCCGACTCGATGAACGGGCGCAGCGAGAACGGCAAGTACAGCAACATCACCGCGGCGAACATCGCGATCAACTGCGCCGACGACAAGCCCCGGTACACCGTCGCCGACGTGCAGAGCAAGCTGCCCGAGTTCCGGGCCGCGTCCCCCGTGTTCGGGGACTTCCTCGCCTGGTCCATGGTCAGCTGCACCGACTGGGCGGTGCCCGGTGCCGCCGACCATCCGGACGTGAGCGCGCCCGGCTCGGCGCCGATCCTCGTGGTGGGCAACACCGGTGACCCGGCGACCCCGTACGAGGGGGCCAAGAAGATGGTGGACGCCCTGGGCAAGGGGGTCGGTGTGGAGCTGACGTACAAGGGTCAGGGGCACGGCGCCTACGACAGCAAGGACAAGTGCGTGCAGAGCGCGGTGAACGGCTACCTGCTGGACGGCAAGGTACCGGCGGCGGGCACCGTCTGCTCCTGAGACCGGGCCCGAAAACCCGCAAAAGTCGCAGGTCAGAAGGTTATCCACAGGGTCAAACGGGATCGGCCTGGTCCGCCTACCATGGCCTCACCGCCGTTCGCCACTCGGTGCGGACGGCTCGTGAGGGGGGGCACGCATGAGGGGATTCCTGTGGTGGGCGGCGCTCGGCGCCACCGCCGCGCTGCTGGTGACGGGGTGCGGTGGCGGTGGGTCCGGGTCGAACGGCGATGCCAGGACCGGCAAGGAGACGCCGTCGTCGGACGGCTCCTCCGCTCCGGCGGCCGCGCTGCCCACGTCCCTGACCGGGCAACGGCTCGACTGGGCGCCGTGCAAGGCCACCGCGGACTCGCCCACGCCGGGCGGCGACTGGCGGTGCGCGACGTTGAGGGCGCCGCTGGACTGGGCGAAGCCGGCCGGCGAGACGATCGGCCTGGCCCTGATCCGCGCCACGGCCCAGGGGAAGGACCGGGTCGGCTCGCTGCTGTTCAACTTCGGTGGGCCCGGCGGCTCGGGGGTGTCCACGATGCCGTCGTACGCGACGTCGGCGTCCGCGTTGCGTGAGCGGTACGACCTGGTGAGCTGGGACCCGCGCGGGGTCGGCGCCAGCGAGGGCGTCCGCTGCCGCACCGACCGGCGGATCGAGGCCGCCGAGAGCATCGACGCCACCCCGGACACCCCGGCCGAGGAGAAGGCGTACTTCCAGGACGCCGCCGACTTCGGCCAGGGCTGCCGCAAGGCCGCGGGCAAGCTGATGGCCCACGTGTCGACGACGGACACGGCCCGCGACATGGACCTGATGCGCCAGGTGCTCGGCGACGACAAGCTGCACTACTTCGGCATCTCGTACGGCACCGAACTCGGCGGCGTCTACGCCCACTTGTTCCCGAAGCGGGTGGGTCGGCTGGTCCTGGACGCGGTCGTCGACCCGACGGCCGACACGGTCGGGCACGCGAAGAACCAGGCCAGGGGATTTCAGCGGGCGCTCGACGACTACCTCGACTCGACCGGCCAGGACCCCGAGCAGGGCACCATGAAGATCGCGGCGCTGCTGCGGCGGATCGACGCGACGCCGCTGCCCACGTCGTCCGGACGGAAGCTGACCCAGACGCTGGCCACCACCGGCATCGTGCTGCCGCTGTACAGCAAGTCCGGCTGGCCGACGCTGACCAGCGCCCTGGACGCGGCCCAAAAGGGCGATGGCTCCGAGCTGCTGGAGCTGGCCGACGGCTACAACGACCGGGACGCCTCGGGGCGCTACGGCACGGGGAGCCACTCCCAACGGGTCATATCGTGCCTGGACGAACGGCAGCGGCCGACGCCCGAGCAGATGAGGAAGCTGCTGCCGGCCTTCGAGAAGATCTCGCCGGTGTTCGGGGACTACCTCGGCTGGGACGCGGCAGGCTGGTGCCACGACTGGCCGGTGGCCGGGCAGTACGTCACCCCGGAGGTGAGCGCGGCCGGTGCGGCACCGGTCCTCGTGGTCGGCAACACCGGCGACCCGGCGACCCCGTACGAGGGGGCCCGGAAGATGGCCGACGAGCTGAGCAAGGGCGTCGGTGTCCTGCTGACCTGGAAGGGCGAGGGGCACGGCGCGTACAGCGCCGGGAGCACCTGCGTGGACTCGACGGTGAACGCGTACCTGCTCAAGGGCACGGTGCCGAAGGACGGCACGGTCTGCTCCTGACGACGACGGGGGCTCCCCGCAACGGCGAACGCGCTGCGCGAAGCCCCCGCCGTGCGAAGGACGTCAGGTCAGTAGACGGGCTTGTCCGGCTCGATCTGGTGGACCCAGCCGATCACGCCGCCGCCGACGTGCACGGCGTCGGAGAAGCCCGCGGACTTCAGGACCGCGAGGACTTCCGCACTGCGGACCCCCGTCTTGCAGTGCAGGACGATCTTCTTGTCCTGCGGGAGGTTCGCCAGGGCGGTGCCCATGAGGAACTCGTTCTTCGGGATCAGCTTGGCGCCGGGGATCGAGACGATCTCGTACTCGTTGACCTCGCGGACATCGATGATCTCGATGTTCTCGCCGTCGTCGATCCACTCCTTGAGCTGCTTCGGAGTGATCGTCGAACCGGCCGCCGCCTCCTGGGCCTCTTCGGAGACGACGCCGCAAAAGGCCTCGTAGTCGATGAGTTCGGTGACGGTCGGGTTGTCGCCGCAGACCGCGCAGTCGGGGTCCTTGCGGACCTTGACCTGGCGGTACTGCATCTCCAGGGCGTCGTAGATCATCAGGCGGCCGACCAGCGGGTCGCCGATGCCGGTGAGGACCTTGATCGCCTCGGTGACCTGGATGGAGCCGATGGACGCGCACAGCACGCCCAGGACGCCGCCCTCGGCGCAGGAGGGGACCATGCCCGGCGGCGGGGGCTCCGGATAGAGGCAGCGGTAGCACGGGCCGTGCTCGGACCAGAAGACGGAGGCCTGACCATCGAAACGGTAGATCGAACCCCACACGTACGGCTTGTTGAGCAGCACGCACGCGTCGTTGACCAGGTAGCGGGTGGCGAAGTTGTCCGTGCCGTCGACGATCAGGTCGTACTGGCTGAAGATGTCCATCACGTTCTCGGCTTCGAGCCGCTCTTGGTGAAGGATCACGTTCACGTACGGGTTGATGCCCAGGACGCTGTCCCGCGCGGACTCGGCCTTGGAGCGGCCGATGTCGGCCTGGCTGTGGATGATCTGGCGTTGCAGGTTCGACTCGTCCACCTCGTCGAACTCCACGATGCCGAGCGTGCCGACACCCGCGGCCGCCAGGTACATCAGCGCCGGCGAGCCCAGGCCGCCGGCGCCCACACACAGCACCTTCGCGTTCTTCAGCCGCTTCTGCCCGTCCATCCCGACGTCGGGGATGATCAGGTGGCGGGAGTACCTGCGGACCTCGTCTACGGTGAGCTCAGCAGCTGGCTCAACCAGGGGTGGCAGCGACACGGGGACTCCGTTGATCGGTCAATCACTACAGTTGTTCTCCCTGTAACACTGCCACGCCCCTCATCATTCCGAGACACTCGTTCCGATCCGCGAGACGATCTCGTCCCAGTAACCGGGCATCGTCTCCCACGGGTCGAGGTGGCCGCCGCGATCGGTGCGGTCGGTGAAGTAGATCGTCGAGGCGCCCTGCCAGCGGGCGATGCGCAGCGCCTCGTCGAGGTGGCCCAGGGGCACCCCGTGGACGAAGTGGCAGAACCGCTCGGGCGGGTAGTCGGCGGTCCACTCGGCCGCCTGCGACCAGCGGTACTCGCTCCAGGGCCCGGTGAACGTGACCAACTGGTCGGCGTTCTCGGCGTACCCGGGGTACGGGTGGCTGCCGTGGCCGAGGACGATGTGCGCCCCGGCGCGCAGGGTGCGCAGAGCGGTGACGGTGCGGCGGATCTCGGGGAGACCGGCGCGTTCGGTCGGGCAGCGGTCCAGGAGGAAGCCGTCGACGCGGTACCAGTCGGCGTACCGGTGCGCCTCGGAGAGCAACTCGCCGAAGCCGCGGGCGCCGTGGACGGTGTCGAGGTGGCCCAGGACCCGCACGCCCGCGTTGCGCAGCCGCCCGGTGGCCTCCAGGCAGTGCGGGTCGGGGCGGGCGCCGGGTCCGTCGGCGACGTTGAGGACGACCCAGTGCAAGGGGGTGCCGGGGCGGGTGAGTTCGCCCCATTCGGTGGGCGCGAGCAGGGGGTGCGCGTAGCCGGGGATGCCGAAGCCGGTGTGGACGCCGGTGGCCGTGCCGGTGGTGGTGCCGCCCGTGCAGGCGCTGGTCAGATGCGGCATGCCGCCTCCATCCAGATGTCGGCGAGGGACTCCTCCAGGTTGATGCGGGGCCGCCAGCCGAGCCGGTCGCGCGCGGTGCGCACGTCGGCCTGCTGCCAGGTGCCGCAGCCGTCGGGGTACGGGTACGCGGCCGGGGGCAGGTGGTCGCCCTCGCCCCGGGGGTGGCCGATGGGGCCGCGCAGGGCGCCGGGCGGGCCGTCGAGTTCATGGAGGGCGCCGCCGTATCCGGCCACGCGGGCGAGCACGGCGGCGGCGTCGCGGAGTCGGACGGCCCGGCCGGAGCCGATGTTGATGACGCCCTGGGCGGCCGAGAGCGAGGCGGCGTGCACCGCGCGGGCCACGTCGCGGACGTCGACGAAGTCGCGTTGGACACCGAGGCCGGTGAGTTTCAGCTCGCCGTCGCCGGACTGCATGGCCCGGCGCATGGCCTCGGCGAGGCGGCCGAGCGGCGATCCGGCGGGCGTGCCGGGTCCGGCCGGGGAGAAGACGCGCAGTACGACGGCGTCCAGACCGGAGCCGAGGACGAGTTCGGTGGCGGCGAGTTTGCTGACGCCGTACGGGCCGCCGGGGCGGGGCACCGCGTCCTCGGCCGTGGAGGAACCGGGCTGGCTGGGGCCGTACTCGGCGCCGCAGCCGATCTGCACCAGTCGGGCACCGCAGCCGCTGCGCCGCAGTGCCTCGCAGACGGTGGCGACGGCGACGGTGTTGTGGCGGGTGAGTTCGCGGGCGCCGCCCCGGGTGGTGCCGGCGCAGTTGACGACGACGCCCGGGTGGACCGCGTCCAGGAACCGGGTGAGGGCGCCGGGGCTGCCGGAGGCGAGGTCGAAACGGACGTCGGCGTCGTCGCCGCGGCCGAGCGCGGTGAGCTGGACGGCCGGGTCGGCGAGCAGGCGGTCGGCGACGAAACGGCCGAGGTAGCCGTTGGCTCCGATGAGCAGGACCCTCATCGCGCGACTCCCGGGGCCGAGCGCTCGGGTCGGGACGTGATCATCTGGCGTTCTCCTTCGAAGAGAGTGGTGCGGTCGCCGAGGGCGTTGGGGCCGGGGGCCGGCGACGGAGAAAGGGGCGGTCGCCGCGTCAGCACGGCGGGTCCGGTGGGGCGTGGGCCGAGGCCCGGGTGAGGGTGCGGGTCGCGTGGATCAGCAGGGTCAGGGCCGCCGCCGCGCACACGAGGGACGGCACGCTGCCTGGCCCCCAGGTGTCGGTCAGCGTCGTGACGGGGGTGGCCAGGAACGCCCAGCCGGGCAGGCGGCCCGCGAACACCGAGGCCAGGGCCACCGCTTCGGCCGTGGCGGCGGCGGTGAGGACGAGAGCGGGCGCGCGGGTGGAGCCGTGTGTGAAGAGGAGGCGGGCGAGGAAGAGGAGGGAGCCGAGGGTGAGCGCCTGGGCGAGATGCGCGGGTTCACCGAGGACGGCGCCGGACGCGGCGAGCAGCACGGCCAGCGCGCCCAGGTACAGAGCGAAGACGCCGAGCAGCAACGGCCTTACGGAGGCCCTGAATTCCGCGAGACCGCGACTGACCGCCAGTGTGCGCCGGGCGCGCACGGTGAGGAGGTGCGCGCCCCAGGCCGCGGGGGCGCAGGACAGGGCGAGCGCCAGGAAGGGGGCGGCGGCGAGGGGCCAAGGTCCGTCGGGGGTGCCGTCGGGCAGGACGTCGGGGCCCGCGGCGACGGCGGCGTCCAGGAGTCCGTCGCCCAGGAGGAGGTAGCCGAGCAGCCAGAACGTCCAGGTACGCAGGCCGGATCGGTACGGGAAGGCCGCCGCGAGGGAACGGGGTTCGCGGGCGAGGGGGCCGCGCTTGAGGGCCGCGCGCAGGCCGAGGGCAACGGCGAGGAGGCCGACGGCGGCCACGGTCAGCCGGGGGCGGCCGTCGGTGAGGCGCAGGCCGGTGACGGTCGCCGCGCAGAGGAGGCCGGGAAGGAGGGTGCGCAGGGCCCAGCCGGTGCGGGCCGGGGTGGGCGCGGGGGGCTGCGGGGGTGGTGCCGTCTGTTCGTCGCGGGAGACACGGGCGTACATCTCCTCCGCGAGGGAGAAGACGTCCCGGTGCCTGAAGCGGGTGGCGGTGCGGTCGGTGACGCCGTGGGCCTCCAGTGCGGCGGCGATCTCCAAGGGGTCGACGGCCCGTTCGCACAGGCGGCGGTGCCGGTGCAGCAGCGCCTTGACCGGGTCGGCGGCGGCACGCCGGGGCACGGGCTGCCGACGGGCGGGAGGCGCGTCGGAACGACCCCGGCGCGCACCGACACCGGTTTCCCGCCCGAGCCGCACCCCACCACCGACCTCACGGTCGAGGGGGGCGGGGGCGGGGGGGACGGGGGTGGCTTCGACACCAGGGTCGACGGCAGGTTCGGCGGGGGCGGGGGCGGGGGCGGGGGCGGGGGCGGGGGCGGCAGAAGTATCGGCGCCCCAGACGCCAACTCCACCCCCACTCCCACCCCCACCCCCACCCTCCAGTGCAGGACCGTTCACTCGCATCGCCGAAACCTCGGTCTCCCCGTCCAGAGCCACGCTCTCCCCCTCCAGAGCCTCGCTCTCCCCCTCCAGAGCCACGGTCTCTCCTTCCAGGGCCTCCGTCCCCCCGTCCAGCCAACCCCGCGACCGGTCGTCCCAGCCCCCGGGGCTGACCGGCGTACCAGGCCGGTCCAGGCCACCGCTCCCCTCCGGCGTGCCCACGCCCGCCGTCTCTCCCCTCCCGTTCATCACGCCCCCTCCGCTGCCCGGAAGGCGTTGGTGTGGGCCGGGGGTGTGGCCCAGGCCGGGCGGAGCGGGCGGGTGGCGTCGGTCCAGTGGCCGGGGACGTGGGATTCGGCCGGGACGGCGAACGGGACGGGGTCGCCGGTGGCGTCGAGGACCGGGCGCCGTACCGGCGTGTGGGAGACGATCTCCAGGTAGAGGCCGTGGAACGCGGTGGTGTTCTGCTCGACGGTGAACAGTTCGAGTGCGCGGGCGCGGGCGGCGGCACCGAGGCGCTCACGGCGTTCGGGGTCGCGCAGCAGTGTCACGCACGCCTCGGCGAGCGCCCTGGGGTTGCGCGGCGGTACCACGAGCCCCGTTCCGCCGATGACCTCCACGACCGCGCCGACGTCGGTCGAGACGGTGGCCCGCGCACAGAACATGGCCTCCACGAGCCCGGCGGGGAAGGCCTCGACGACGCTGGAGAGCACGCTCACCGCGCCCGATCCGTAGGCGTCGGCGAGTGTCGGCAGGTCGGGGCCGCCGATCTCCTCGAAGGAGACGGGGTTGTCACCGACGGCGTGGAGTCCGTCGGCCTCGTCGGGGAAGAGCTGGGCGGCGAGGGCACGGCAGTGGCCGAGGTAGGCCTCGCCCTCGGGGCCGGCCGGGGTGCCGATGATCCGCAGTCGGGTCGTGGGTTCCTCCTTGCGCACCTCGGCGAAGGCGTGCAGCAGGGACACCAGGTCCTTGGCGGGTTCGACGCGGCCGACCCAGACGAGCGTGTCGGGGTCGGCGCCCTCGGGGGCCTCGCCGATCTCGGCGAAGGGGGCGGCGTCCATGCCGGGGTGGATGGTGCGGAGCTTGGCGCGGTCGGCGCCGCAGCGTTCCTGCCAGCGGCGGGCGTGGGCGTTGCCGGGTGTGACGAGGGTGGCGCGGGTGTAGATCTCGCCGGCGAGGCGGCCGTGGAAGGCGGCGAGCAGGGAGCGTACAGCGGGTGGGGCGGCGGTGGCGGCGAGGTACTGGCCGCGCAGGTGGACGCCGTACTCGGTGACCAGGAGGGGGATGCCGAAGAAGTGCCGGGCGAGCAGTCCGGGCAGGGCGGCGGCGCCGCCGGAGGCCGCGTGGCACAGGTCGACGGTGCCGAGGCCGTCGTTGTCGTACCAGTCGAGGGAGAGGGGGCGCAGGGCGCGTTCGAGGTGGGCGGTGACGGCGAGGAGTTCCGGGAGGCGGGCCTCTCGGGCCGGGCGTTGGGCGCCGGGCGTGCGACAGGCGCGTTCGAGGGCGCGTACTGCGGTCTCGGAGCGGAGTGCGGCGACCAGGCCGCCTTCGTCGCGGGCGAGTTCGGCGAGTCCGTACAGCGCGCTGCCGAAACGGTCCGCCTCAACTGCGGTGGCCTCTGTCGCGGTGGCGGCGGGGTTGGTGACGCCGCCCGTGCACAGGGCGGTGACGAGGTCGCCGTAGGCCTCGGTGAAGCGGCGGCGGGCGCGGCGGCCGTAGGTCGCTCCGTCGTCGGCGGCGGTCCACAGGGGCGCGGTGTGCACCCGGCTGACCTGCGGCGGCAGGGGGACGTGGCCCTCGTTCGCCTGGCGTGCGGTGCGGCTGAGCGCGTAGATGTGGAATTCGTGCTGCTCCAGCCCGCGCACGAGCCGGTCGCACCAGGGCCTGGCGTCACCGCTCAGATATGGATAGCCACCCTCTGTGAGCAGTCCTATACGCACGTCCGCACCCCCGATCTCCCGTATGGGGAGCCGCCGTTGGTCCGGCGGCTCGCAGCGGGAAGAACGTATGCGGACAAGGCGGTGGTGGGGGGGGGGGGGGGGGGGGGGGCCCCCCCCCACGCGGGGGCCGGCCGCCACACGACGCCGCGGGGGGGGGGGGGGCCCGGCCGGGCCGCCACCCACGACGAGGGCGAAACCCACCGCCGGCCCGG
>NZ_JBIVVA010000006.1:0-250184 GCF_044757465.1 Streptomyces sp. NPDC091279
AGAAGGGCGTCCAGGTCTGTCTTCACACACTGACCAACGGGCGCCCTTCGCCATGGTCGCTACCAGCACACACATCGGACTCACTCATCTAGGGGGCCCGGCAGGGTCAGGACGACAGCTTTTCGCACTCGGCGCGGAGGTTGGCGCGGGCCGCCGCCTCCCACTCCCGTGTCCCGTAGGGGGTGCGGAACAGCCGGGGCAGGCCGAGGAGTTGCCGCAGGATCGCCGAACGGCCCTCGCGGAAGGCGTCGTCGGGCACGAAGTGGTACTCCTGCCGGACGGCCGCCGTGTACGCCGCGTACGCCGACGGGGGCGCGGCGAGGATCGCCAGATCGGCGTCGCAGAGGACCTGGCCATCGGGGTCGTCGTCGGCCGGGTCGTGGGTGACGGTCAGCCGGACCAGCCGGGCCACCTCCGCCGTCCGCGCCGCGTCGACACCGGCCTCGGGCAGCGCCCGTTCCGCGAGCCGGGCCGACCGCTCTTCGTTCTCCGACCGGTCCGGCAGATACACGGCGTCGTGGAACCAGGCGGCGAGCCGCACGGCGACCGGGTCGTCCGCGTACTCCTCCAGTACGTCCACCCGGTCGAGAACCGCCGCGAGGTGCTCCACGGTGTGATACCGCCGCTGCGGCTCCGCCCAACGCCGCAACAACGCGTCCGCGTACCGCCCGGCCTCGGGTCGACCGGCGCCGTGTTCACCGCCGTCGGCTTGACGGGCGTCGGCCTGACCGGCGTCGGCACGGGCGGAACGCAGGGTGCGCAGCCAACGGGAGCGCAGTTCGTCGAGATCGGCCATGCGGTTCATTCTCCCCGGCGGGAGCAAGGGGCGGGGGTGGGGCGGGGCGGGGACGGTCGTAGGGGCCCCCGTAAGGGACCGGCCCGTAGGGGACCTCCCGTAAGGACCGGCCCGTAGAGGGACCTCCGTAGGGGACCCCCCGTAAGGGACCGGCCGTAAGGGACCTGCCGTAAGGGACCTGCCGTAAGGGACCTGCCGTAAGGGACCTGCCGTAAGGGACCCGCCGTAAGGGACCCCCCGTAGGGGACCGGCCCTAGAGGACGCGGCCCGCAGGGCGTACCCTAAATTGGACTAGACCTGTGCCGGTCGCCTTCACCTGCTATCTGTACCGATACCGATATCTGCGCTGATACCCGAACGCGCCCCCACAGCCACAACCCCCACAGCCCCACCCGCACCACCCGCTGCACCCGCACCACCCACACTCATCGCCCCACCCGCACCGATACCTGTCCTCACTGATCACCCACCCGGCATCTGTAGCCGCCCGGCGGACGAAGGGAACCCATGAGCGAGCGTGCAGTCCTGGAAGTGATCGCCCTCGATGCCGAGGACGCCGTCGCCGCCCAGGCCGGAGGCGCGGACCGCCTCGAACTGGTCACCGACATGGCGGCCGACGGGCTCACCCCGTCGCCGGGCACCTTCGCCGGGATCAGCGCCGAGGTCGACGTTCCGCTGCGGGTGATGCTGCGGCTGACGGACGGTTTCGCGGCCGGTTCGCCCGCTGAGCGGGACCGGCTGGTGCGGGCGGCGGGGGAGTTGCGGGAGGCCGGGGCGCGGGAGTTCGTGCTCGGGTTCCTCGACGCGTCCGGCGGGGTCGACCTGGCCGCCGTCGAACTGCTGGTCGGCGTGCTGGACGGCTGCTCCTGGACCTTCCACCGGGCCCTCGACCACGCGGCGGACCGCGACGCCCTGCGCCGACAGCTCGACGGCCTCCCCGGCCTGGACACCTACCTGACCGCCGGTTCCCCCGCCGGGGTCGACGCCGGCCTCCCCACCCTCCTCGCCGAAGCGGCCCGCCACGGCACCCCCGGCTACACCCAGCGACTCCTGGTCGGCGGCGGCCTCCGCCTCACCCACGTCCCCCACCTCCGCACGGCCGGCGTCGACGCCTTCCACATCGGCAGCGCGGCCCGCCCGCACGGCTGGGCCACGCCGGTGTCGTCGGCGGCGGTGGCTCAGTGGCGGGGGGTGGTGGACGGGGGGTGAGCCGGGGCGGTCACCGGCCCGGCGCCGGTGTGAGCCGCACACCACGGCCCCTCCCTGCCCGGTTAGGGCACACTGGACGTTTGGCCGGGATGTCGGCCGGAACGGAAAGGGTGTGCGGCGCGTGAATGGTCCGCTGATCGTCCAGTCAGACAAAACCCTGCTCCTGGAGGTCGACCACGAACAGGCCGACGCATGCCGCCGGGCCATCGCGGCCTTCGCGGAGCTGGAGCGGGCGCCCGAGCACATCCACACCTACCGGGTCACCCCGCTGGGCCTGTGGAACGCGCGCGCCGCCGGGCACGACGCCGAACAGGTGGTCGACGCGCTCGTGGAGTTCAGCCGTTACCCCGTGCCGCACGCCCTGCTCGTCGACGTCGCCGAGACGATGGACCGCTACGGCAGGCTCACCCTCAGCAAGCACCCCACTCACGGCCTCGTCCTCACCACCACCGACCGCCCGGTCCTCGAAGAGGTGCTGCGCTCCAAGCGCATCGCCCCGCTGGTCGGCGCCCGCATCGACGCCGACACCGTCGCCGTCCACCCCTCCGAGCGCGGCCAGATCAAGCAGTCGCTGCTCAAACTGGGCTGGCCCGCCGAAGACCTCGCCGGGTACGTCGACGGCGAGGCGCACGCCATCGACCTGGACGAGAACGGGTGGGCGCTGCGCCCCTACCAGAAGCAGGCCGTGGAGAACTTCTGGCACGGCGGCTCCGGCGTCGTCGTCCTGCCCTGCGGCGCCGGGAAGACGCTGGTCGGGGCCGGTGCCATGGCGCAGGCCAAGTCGACCACGTTGATCCTCGTCACCAACACCGTCTCCGCCCGCCAGTGGAAGCACGAGCTGGTGAAGCGGACCTCCCTCACCGAGGAGGAGATCGGCGAGTACAGCGGGACGCGCAAGGAGATCCGCCCCGTCACCATCGCCACCTACCAGGTGCTGACGACGAAGCGGAAGGGCGTCTACCCCCACCTGGAGCTGTTCGACTCCCGGGACTGGGGGCTGATCCTCTACGACGAGGTGCATCTGCTGCCCGCGCCCGTCTTCAAGTTCACCGCCGACCTCCAGGCCCGGCGCCGGCTCGGCCTCACCGCGACGCTCGTGCGCGAGGACGGGCGGGAGTCGGACGTCTTCTCCCTCATCGGGCCCAAGCGCTTCGACGCCCCCTGGAAGGAGATCGAGGCGCAGGGCTACATCGCGCCCGCCGACTGCGTCGAGGTCCGCGTCAACCTCACCGACTCCGAGCGGATCGCCTACGCCACCGCCGAGACGGAGGAGAAGTACCGCTTCTGTGCCACCACCGCCACCAAGCGGAAGGTCACCGAGGCGATCGTCCGCCGCTTCGCCGGTCAGCAGATCCTCGTCATCGGCCAGTACATCGACCAGCTCGACGAACTCGGCGAGCACCTCGACGCCCCCGTCATCAAGGGCGAGACCAGCAACGCCCAGCGCGAGAAGCTCTTCGACGCCTTCCGCGAGGGCGAGATCAGCGTGCTGGTGGTCTCCAAGGTCGCCAACTTCTCCATCGACCTGCCGGAGGCCACCGTCGCCATCCAGGTCTCCGGGACCTTCGGGTCGCGCCAGGAGGAGGCGCAGCGCCTCGGCCGGGTGCTGCGGCCCAAGGCCGACGGCCACCAGGCCCACTTCTACTCCGTCGTCGCCCGCGACACCGTCGACCAGGACTTCGCCGCCCACCGCCAGCGCTTCCTGGCCGAGCAGGGCTACGCGTACCGGATCGTCGACGCCGACGAACTCCTCGCCGAGGAGAAGTAGCGGGCCACGCCCCAGCCCACGCCGAGCCCCAGCGCGAGCACCGCGTACGGCGACGCCAACGGCTGCTGCCACCAGGCCAGCCGCAGGTCCAGGTCCCCGGCGTGCGGCAGCAGCCACATCGTGCGGGCCGTGAACACCACCGTCACGGCCAGCGCGAGGCGGTGGTGCCCGTCCGCCGCGAGCACGGCGATCAACGGCACGCACCACACCCAGTGGTGCGACCAGCTGATCGGCGACACCAGCAGCGCCGTGAACGCCGCCGCCAGCACGCCGTACCGCTCGTCCGCCGCCCGCCGTGCCGCCCACAGGCCCAGCACCCCGGCCGCCACCACCGGCACCGTCCACAGCGGCCCCGGTGCCGGTTCGCCGAGGGCGCGGGCGATCAGGCCCCGCAGGGACTGGTTGTCGACGATCCACCCCTTGCCGACCCGGCCGGTCTCGTAGAGGTGCCGGGTGAAGAAGTCGACGCTGGCCGACGGCAGGACGAGCGCGCCCACGGCGAGGGTGGCGGCCCCGGCCCCCGCCGCCGTCGCCGCCTCCCGGTACCTCCGGCGCAGCAGCAGATACCCGACGAACACGGCCGGCGTCAGCTTGATCCCCGCCGCGACCCCGATCGCCGCACCACGCAGCCGGGCGCCGGTCGGGCGGGTGAGGTCCGCCAGCACCAGGCAGGCCAGCGCGAGGTTGATCTGCCCGAACAGGACGGTCTGGAAGACCGGTTCGAGCCACAGGGCGCAGGCGGTGACCGCACCCAGCGCGGGCAACGGCAAGGCGTGTCCGGCCAGTCGGGCCGAGAGCCGGACGAACCAGGCGAGCAGGAGCGCGTTGCCCGCGAGGAAGACCGCCTTGAGGACCGGGACGGGGAGGAAGGCCGCCGGGGTGAACAGCAGTGCCGCGAACGGCGGGTAGGTGGCCGGGAGCCGCCACTCGGTGACCGTGAAGCCGTACAGATCACCGCCGTTGACGACGGCCCGGCCCTCGGCGCGGTAGACCAGCGCGTCGGCCATCGGCGCGCCCCGCACCAGACAGAGGGCGGCGAAGGAGCAGAGGGAGACGGCGAGAAGGAGAACGGAGAGGGAGATCGCTGCGTGTGATCGGCGGGTCACCCGGTGACCCTAGACGGTCACCTGCGACGCACGCCCGCCTCCGCGCCGTACTCGCCGAGTATGACGACGTCGAGGGCCGCGCCCGTGAAGACCTTGAGGGCCCGCAGGGCGTCACCGATGCGATGGGAGTGGCTGCCCGTGAAGGCCGTGGCGCCGCGTGGCCTGCTCGGGGCGGGGGCTGGATGGAGGATTGCTGCGCTCATGACTCCATGGTGGCTTTTCCCACATAAAATCCGCATCGGTCTCAAGGTCGAACCCGGGTGGAGATCTTCTCCACCCCCGGGCGGACCCGACCCCCCAGAACACGGGGGCCGTGCCCCCTAGGGGATACGGCACCGAAAACCCGTTGGCTCCCGCCCCCGCCGCTGCCTTAAACTCTCCGCTCCCGTCGCCTCCCCTCGGAGCGCCGCCGCCCGGACGGAAACCGGTCGGTCCCCCGCACCGCCGTGCGCGCCACCCGCGCGCACCCTCGGCGCGCACCCAGCACCCCGCAGGCCCCGGAGGCACCCCCTTGTCCACGCACGCGTCCGCACCCACGTCCGCCCCCGTCGGCGACGATCCCCTCGCCCGGGAACGTTCCCACCTGGCCGAGTCCCGGTCCGCGCTGCGGGCCATGCGGGAGGACGTCGAGTCCCTGGACATCAAGGACGTCACCGCGAACTGGGTGAACGCCGAGATCCTCACCCGGCAGATCGGTGAACGCATCAAGGCGCTGGCCGACCTCAGCGACACACCGCTCTTCTTCGGCCGCCTCGACTACCTGCACGCCCCCGGCGTCGAGGCGGCCGAGGGCGCGGACGGCGAGCGGTTCTACATCGGACGCCGACATGTGCACGACGGCGACGGCGACCCGATGGTCATCGACTGGCGGGCGCCGGTCTCGCAGCCGTTCTACCGGGCGTCCAAGGCGGCCCCGATGGACATCGCGCTGCGCCGCCGCTTCGGGTACACCGGCGGCGACCTCACCGCGTACGAGGACGAGCACCTCTCCGACCCGGCGGAGGCCTCCCGCACCAGCCAGTTGCTCCAGCGGGAGATCGAACGCCCGCGCGTGGGGCCGATGCGGGACATCGTCGCGACGATCCAGCCCGAGCAGGACGAGATCGTCCGCAGCGGCCTCGGCGGCACCGTCTGTGTGCAGGGAGGCCCCGGCACCGGGAAGACGGCGGTCGGCCTGCACCGGGTCGCCTACCTCCTCTACGCGCACCGCGAGCGGCTGGCCCGCACCGGCACCCTGGTCATCGGCCCGAACCGGTCCTTCCTCCACTACATCGAGCAAGTCCTGCCCGCCCTCGGTGAGTTGACGGTGCATCAGGCGACCGTCGAGGACCTGGTGTCGCACGTCGAGGTGCGCGGCGCGGACGAGGCGCCGGCCGCCCTCGTCAAGGGCGACGCCCGGATGGCCGAGGTGCTGCGCCGGGCCGTGTACTCCCATGTCACCCTCCCCACCGAACCCGTCGTCGTGGTGCGCGGGTCACGCCGCTGGCGGGTACCGGCGTACGAACTGGAAGCCATCGTGCGGGAGTTGCTCGACCGGGGCATCCGCTACGGCGCCGCCAGGGACGCCCTCCCGCAGCGCATCGCGCACGCCGTGCTGGTGCAGATGGAACGCTCGGGCGAGGCGCCCGACGACCGCGTGCAGGACGCGGTGGCCCGCAACACCGCCGTCAAGGCCGCCGTGAAGCAGATGTGGCCGCCCGTCGACCCGGCCAAACTCGTCCTGCGCCTGCTCACCGACGCCGACTTCCTCGCCGCGCACGCCGACGGCATCCTCACCGAGGACGAGCGGAAGACGATCCTGTGGGCGAAGCCGGCGCGGAGCGTGAAGTCGGCCAAGTGGTCTTTGCCGGACGCGGTGTTGATCGACGAGACGACCGACCTCGTGCAGCGCACGCACTCCCTCGGCCATGTCGTCCTCGACGAGGCCCAGGACCTCTCCCCGATGCAGTACCGCGCCGTCGGCCGCCGTTGCACCACCGGCTCGGCGACCGTCCTCGGCGACCTCGCGCAGGGCACCACCCCCTGGGCGACCCGGAGTTGGGACGAGGCACTCGCCCACCTCGGCAAATCGGAGGGCGTGATCGAGGAGTTGACCGCCGGTTTCCGCGTCCCCACCGATGTCATCACCTACGCCTCCCGCCTCCTCCCGCACATCGCGCCCGGCCTCACCCCGGTCGCGTCGGTCCGCGAGAACCCGGGCTTCTTCGCCGTGCGGGAGGTCACCGGGATCGCCGAAGTGATCGCCGCCTGCGAGGAGTTGCTCGCCCACGAGGGCTCCACGGGACTGATCGCCGCCGACGCCCGCATCCCCGCCCTGGCCGAGGCCCTCACCGCGGCCGGCCTCACCCACCTCGCCCCCGGCGAGGAGACCACGGCCGCGACCCGCCTCACCCTGGTCCCCGCCTCCCTCGCCAAGGGCCTGGAGTACGACTACGTCGTCCTCGACGAACCCCGCGCGGTCGTCGACGGCGAACCGGACGAACGCACCGGCCTGCGCCGCCTCTACGTCACCCTCACCCGAGCCGTCTCGGGCCTGACGGTCACCCACACGGCACGACTGCCGGAACAGCTCGACTAGGCCTCGTCCTCCGCCAGTTCCGCCACCCCCGTCACCCGGTGCAGGGCGTAGGTGCGGACCTCGTCCGCCGTGTGGTCGTAGGCCGTGACGAAGCCGCCCTCCACGCGGATCGGGGCGATCACCCGTTGGCTGGCGCCGCCCTCGGCGTTGACGTACCCGATCCAGAGGGTGCCGCCGGTGAGGACGGCGGCCTGCACGGTGGCGAGGGTGTCGGCGGGACTGGTGCGGGGGAGTTCACCGGCGGGGCGGCCGGCGTCGGCCGGGGTCTCCCGGCGAGGCGTCGTCGAGGCCAGGTCGCCCGCCCTGATCGCCCGCACCGCCGCCGTCAGCAGCGTGTCGTCCGGCGCGGGCGGCCCGTCCGGGACCGGCGCCGGAGCCGTGCGGGGCGGGGTGCGGTGGGCATCGGGGCGGGTGATGACGACGTCGCCGTCCGCCGATTCCGCCGCCGGTGCGAACCCCATCGCCCGCAACCCGTCCAGCAGCGTCGCCGGGTCGGCCCGGGTCGCGAGCACCGTCGGGGCCAGCCTGCGCAGCCGCAGCGCCTGCGCCCGTTTGTCGGCCAGGATCTCGCTGAGCAGGGCGTCGTCGTCGCACCGCACGTACGCCGAGGCGGCGCCGACCCGCAGCCGCCCGTGCTTGCGGGCCACGTCGTCGATCAAGTAGGTCAGCGGCTGCGGCACCGGCGTCCGCGCGTGCTCGGCGAGGAACGCGTGCAGGTCGGCCGCCGTCCGCCCCGCGTCCAGCGCCCGCCGCACCGACCCCGGCGTGAAGCGGTACACCGTCGCCCCGCCCTTGGACTCGACGTCCGCGAGCACGCCCAGCATCGCCGCCAACGGCCGTTCCAACGGTCCCGGCGCCACCGCCGTCAGGTCCGCCTGAAGCAGGACGTGGTCCAGGGGTTCCGGGAGCAGCGGGGCCAGCAGGCTCGCCGCCACCGCCGAGGCCGCCGCCTGCGCCACAGGGGTCAGGGGGATACCCCTAGGGGCCGAGGCCACGTCACCGCCGTGCCCGTGCCCGTGCCCGTGCCCGTGCCCATGCCCGTGCCCATCACCGTGTCCATGGGCATGGGTACGGGCATGGCCATGGTGATGGTGGGCCGGGAGCTTGTCACCCGGGCCCTCCGCCAGCGCCCCGGCCCCCTTCGCCGCCAGCCCGGCCCCCTTCACCGCCCCTGACCCCGACGTCGACCCCGAGCCGGACCCTGACCCCGACCCTGAGTCCGCCCCCGGCCCTGACGCCAACCCCGAGTCCGCCCCCGACCCTGAAGTCGACCCCGAGCCGGACCCTGACGCCAACCCTGAGTCCGCCCCCGGCCCTGACGTCGACCCCGAGCCGGACCCTGACGTCGACCCTGAGTCCGACCCCGGCCCCTCCGCCCCCGGCGTCGCCGTTGCGCCTGGCATCGGGGCGCCGATCAACGCTCGCCCGGGTGCCGACAGGGCGCCCCGTCCCGTCACCCCGAGGAGTTCCGTCTCCGTCAGGGTCCAGCGGGCCAGTCTGGCTCTCAGGTCCTCGGTGTCGTCCTGGTGGGGGCCGCGCAGGGGACGTTCCCAGCGCAGGCGGGCGAGGACCGAGTCCGGGGTCGGGGCCGTGCCCTCCGGGAGCGCCGCCAGCAGGGCCAGCACCCGGTGCCGTACCTCGGGCGCGGCGGACCGGTCCAGGCCGGACCCGAGCGCCGCCAGCGAACGTTCCTTCGCGTCCCGGCCGCCGACCAGACCCGACGTCCGGGTCGCCGTCAGCCAGGACTCGGCGAGGTGGGCCCAGCGTTCGGCGGCCGGGCGGCGCAGCCACTCGTCGTAGGCCGGGGTCGCCGCGTACCGTTCGTCGGCCTCGCCGTCGGAGGCCAACAGCCCGGCCGCGTACGCCAGTTCCACCCAGAACGCGGCGACCGGCTCGGGCACGTCGAGCGCGACCGCCGTGCGCTTGAGGTCGCGCACGCTCAGCCCGCCCGCCCGCAGCACCGCGGGCCCGCCCTCGTCCCACTCCTTCAGCAACTCCTCGACGGTCGCCAGCGCCGTGTACGCCTGCCCGGCCGCCGTCGCGTCCACCATCCGCGGCCGGTGCGTGCCCGCCGCCTCCAGCGCGGGCGGCAACGGCTCGACGCTCCGGTGCGCCCGCCCGCCCCGCAGATGCAGCGCCGCCTCACGCGGCAGAACGACGGTCCCGGGCGCCGTCGGCAGCAACAGCCCCCGGTCCAGGAGCCGCCGCAGCCGGAGCGCCGGGTCGGCCGTGACCTGCCCGTAGGGCGGCCCCCACACCAGCCGCTCCAGCACCTCCCGCGAATCCTCGGGCACCTGGGCGAGCAGCGCCGCCATCCGGACCCGGTCGGTGAACAGCGCGGTCAACGCGGCGACCGCGGACACCGCGTCGTGCGTCGACGGCAGCCCGGCCGCCGTCACGATCTCCTGGATGCGCCCCGGAGACATCCCCGACGTCGCCTCCCGTACCCCCGGGCCCAGACCCGTAGGGGACGGGTGCTGCGGGGTCGGGGCGAGCAGCTCGCGGGCGGTGCGGACCAGCCGGAGCCGGTCGTCGTCGCCCCACACCAGGGCCTGCGCGCGCAGGGTGGAGACGGCGCCGGGGAGCGCCGCCGCGACCGTGTCGTCACCGTCGTCGCCGGTCATCAGCGCGAGCAGCTCCCCGTAGGGGGCGGGGTCGGCGGCCACGGCCAGGGCCTCGGCGGTCTGGAGCGCGAACCGGTCGAGGCGTTCCAGCGCGCGCACCACCGACGCCCGGGTACCCGCACGGGTGGCGAGCTGGGTGAGGTCGGTGGGGACGGGCGTGAGGAGGTCGGGGCGGGTGCGCAGCAGCACGGCCAGGGCCGCGTCGTCCCGGGCGCGGAGGGCTTCCGCGAGGGAGCGGGGCGGCGTGGGCGGTTCGCTCATCCGACCTACGTTAGCGGGTGCCCGTCGGCTCCGGCGGGCCTCGCCGTCACGGCCCGGGCCTGTCGTTGTCGGTGACCTGCGCTACCGTCGTCGCGTCCGGGTATCCAACGCACCCGCCCCGGAGGGGACTTCGTGGGGATCGAGAGCGACCAGGTCGTCTACGAGTATCTGAGCCGCGTCGGCGACGTGGCCCAGCAGCGGCAGCTGCCGTCCGGCGCGCGCATGCGGCTGGTCTCCGAGCTGCGCAACGAGATCGACCGGCACCGCGCCAGGACCACCGCCGACACGCCCGCCGCCGTGCGCCGCATCCTCGACGGGATCGGCAGCCCGGACGATGTCGTCGCCGCCCGCTCCGGCACCGGCCCGGCCGCCGAACCGGCGCCGCCGCCCGCCCAGGTGCCCGTGCAGCGCGACGGCGAGGGGCCCCGCGCCTCCCTGCCCAAGGTGCTGCGCCGCGCCGTTCCCCGCCCGCGGGTCGGCAAACCCGTGGCCCCGCAGCCCACGCCCGTCCAGCCCGCCGAGCCCCACCAGCCCCACCAGCCCCGCGAGGCCGGTGAGCAGGCCGCCCCCGCCGACTGGTGGCGGGTCGGCGGCACCCCGCTGGTGGAGGTCGAACGGGTGCCGGGGTTCACCGGCGGCATCGAGATCCCGGAGCTGCTGCACGGCCCCCGGCCCACGGAGCCCGAGAAGCCCGACGCGGAGAAACGGCCCGTCGAGACCGCCCCCGCGCCCGGGGCGACGGTCGTGGAGGCGGAGGCCGTCGAGGCCGACGACGCCGGCCGCCGCCGTTTCGCACTGCCCCTAGGGGGCTGGAGCAACCCGCTCCTGCTGCTCGCCGCCGTCCTCCTGGTCGTCGGCGCGGCCCTCGGGAACTGGATCGCGCTGCTGCTGGGCTGGCTGATCGCGTACACGTCCCGGCGGCTGACGCAGAACGAGTCGAAGTTCGCGGTCCTGGGCCTGCCCGGGCTCGCGGTCGCGGGCGGCCTCGTGTGGCTGTGGGGGCGCAGCGTCGGCCGGTGGGGCGACCCCATCGCCGAGGGGCACATGAACGACGCCGTCACGCAGACCTGGCCCTGGGTGGTGCGGGGCGCGGCCGTGCTGTCCGCCCTCTTCGTGCTCTGGCGTTCCCAGCGCCGGGTATGAACAAATGGCCGATATGACCAGCACCCCCGCCTCCGCGCCCCCGCTGACCGTCGGCTTCGACCTCGACATGACCCTCATCGACTCCCGGCCCGGCATCCGCGCCTGCTACCAGGCGCTGGCCGAGCGGACCGGCACGCACATCGACGCCGACCTCGCCGTCACCCGGCTCGGACCGCCGCTCGCGGACGAGTTGGTCCACTGGTTCCCGGTCGAACAGATCCCGGAGATGGCGGACCTGTACCGGTCGATGTACCCGACGTTCGCCATCGAGGCGACGCCCGCGATGCCGGGGGCGCGCGCGGCGCTCGACGCGGTACGGGCGGCCGGTGGGCGGGCGATCGTGGTGACCGCCAAGTTCGAGCCGAACGCGAAGCTGCACCTGGCGCATCTCGGGCTCGACGCGGACGAGGTCGTCGGGGACCTGTGGGCCGAGCAGAAGGCGCAGGCGCTGCGCGAGCACGGCGCCGCCGTCTACGTCGGCGACCACCTGGGGGATGTCAGGGGCGCGCGCACGGCGGGCGCGTATTCAGTGGCCGTGGCGACCGGTCCGTGCGACGCCGACGAGCTGCGGGCGGCGGGCGCCGACGTGGTGTTCGACGACCTCACGGCGTTCCCGCGCTGGCTGGCCGAGGACTACCTCCCCGCCCGCGCCTGACGCCGGCCGGCGCCGATCGAACGGAGCACTCCGGCACCGGCGATCAGGAAGCCGACGCCCATCAGCATGCTCAGTCCGAACATGTACGTCGGAAATGGTTTCGCGTCGAAGAACAGCGGCGCCACGGTGACGAGAGTGGCCAGGGCGCCGATGAAGAACACGACGGCACCGGCGCGGATCAGTCGGTCGCCGGGCTCGGCGGAATTCGTTTGGGTTTTGTCACGCACCGGACCAGGGTAGTTCCCAGCACGAAGGAACAACCCGGCGACGTCTTGTCACCTGCCCGCAGACCATTAGCCTGGGTACCGGCGGGTCATGGTGGACCCGCCCGAGTGCTATCAAGAGCCGTTTCCCGAGCAGTTTTCCGACGAGTACGAGGACGAGGACAGACGTGCCCACCGGCAAGGTCAAGTGGTTCAACAGTGAGAAGGGCTTCGGCTTTCTCTCCCGCGACGACGGCGGCGACGTCTTCGTCCATTCCTCGGTCCTTCCCGACGACGTCGACGCGCTCAAGCCCGGCCAGCGCGTCGAGTTCGGCGTCGTCGCCGGCCAGCGCGGCGACCAGGCCCTCTCGGTCGTCCTCCTCGACCCGACGCCGTCCGTCGCGGCCGCCCAGCGCCGTAAGCCGGACGAACTGGCGTCCATCGTGCAGGACTTGACGACCCTGCTGGAGAACATCACGCCGATGCTGGAGCGGGGCCGCTATCCCGACAAGGCGGCCGGCGCGAAGATCGCGGGTCTGCTGCGCGCGGTCGCCGACCAGCTCGACGTTTAAAGGGAGTTGGGGGCGGGTTCCCCCCAATTCCCCTTTCCGCTAAGGGAATCGCAGTGCGTCCGGGCCGAGGGCCGGTACCAGTCCCTCGGCCGCCGCGCGGGTGAGCAGTCCGCGCACGGCCGCGTAGCCGTCCTCGCCCAGCTGCGCGGTGAACTCATTGACGTACAGCCCGATGTGCTGGTCCGCGACGGCCGGGTCCATCTCCTGGGCGTGCGCCATGACGTAGGGGCGGGAGACCTCGGGGTCGTCCCAGGCGGCGCGCACGGACGTCCGGATGGAGTCGGCGAGCCGGTTCAACCGCCCGGCGCCCAGGGAGCGTTTGGCGATGATCGCGCCGAGCGGGATCGGCAGCCCGGTGGTCGACTCCCAGTGCTCGCCCATGTCCGCGAGCTTGTGCAGCCCGTAGTTCTGGTACGTGAAACGCGCCTCGTGGATGACGAGTCCGGCGTCCACCCTGCCGTCCCGCACGGCCGGCATGATCTCGTGGAACGGCAGGACGACGATCTCCCCGACCCCGCCCGGCACCGTGTCCGCCGCCCAGAGCCGGAACAGCAGATAGGCCGTCGACCGCTCGCTGGGCACCGCGACGGTCCGCCCGGTCAGGTCGGCGCCCGGCTCCCGGGTGAGCACCAGCGGCCCGCAGCCCCGCCCCAGCGCCCCGCCGCACGGCAGCAGCGTGTACGTGTCGAGGACGTACGGCAGCACGGCGTACGACACCTTCAGCACGTCCAACTCACCGCGCTCGGCAAGGCCGTTGGTGATGTCGATGTCGGCGAACGTCACGTCGAGCGCGGGCCCGCCCGGCACCCGCCCGTGGGCCAACGCGTCGAAGACGAACGTGTCGTTGGGGCACGGCGAGAAGGCGATCCGCAACGGCGTGCGGTCGCCCGGAGCGGCGTCGTCGGGCGCGCCGGTGCCGGTGCCGATGCCGGTATTGGTGCCGGTGTCGGGGGTGCGGTCAGCGGTCATACGGTTTCCAACTCCCGAGGACGGGTGCGAACTTCCCGAATCCGACGGTCAGTTCAGCGAGGGCGTCGGCGATCCGCCACGCGGCGCGGTCTCTTGGGCCCACCGGGTTGGAGATCGCGCGGATCTCCAGCACCGGCAGACTGGCCAGGGCGGCGGCCTCGGCGACCCCGAAGCCCTCCATCGCCTCGGCCAGCGCACCGGGGTGCCGGGCGCGCAGGGCGGCGGCGCGGGCGGTGCTGCCGGTGACGGTGGAGACGGTCAGCACGGTCCCGGCGCGGGCCCCGGAGGCGGCCGTCAGATCCCGTACGAGTGTTTCCGGTGGACGGTGGCTGACGGTCCCGAAGCCGAGAGCGGTGACCGGCACGAACCCGTCGGCGGTCTCGGCGCCCAGGTCGGCGGCGGTGATCTCGTCGGCGACGACGAGCGAGCCGACCGGCGCGGCGGGCGCGAATCCACCGGCGATCCCGGCGGAGACGACCAGCTGGTAGGGGTCGCCGTCGAGGGCGGCGGCGGTGAGTGCGGCGGCGGTGGCGGCGGCGGCCCGGCCGGGTCCGACGCCGACGACCGCGAGATCGACGGCGACCTGGGCGCCGTTGCCGAAGGGCGGCAGCCGGTGCACGGTGACGCCGGGGAGCCGTACCTCACGGCCGGTCCCGGCGCCCGGGTCCGTGCTGGTGCCCGTGAACGACCGTGCCACCGCGTCCCGTTCGGCCGGGACGGCGGTGGCGACGAGCATCCGTGGGACCACGGCAGCGATCAGCTGTCCTTCTTCAGCCGGAACGACCACAGCCCGGTGACCGTCTGGCTGCTCTTCTTGCCGTCGCCGGCCTTGATGCTCACCAGGGTCGAGTCGCCCTGGGCCCCGTACTGGGCGTTGAAGAAGACGCTGCCCGGGATGGTGGTGTACGTCTTGCCGCTGTCCTCGGTGAGGGGCTGGCCGTTGAGCAGGATCGTCCAGCGCTTGTCGGCGATCTCCGGGTCGACGCCGAAGCGGACCGTTTCGTCGGGGTCGACCTTGATGGACTTGATGTCGGTCTCCTTCAGGCACGTCGCGAGCGCCTGGGTGTCCAGAGAGGTGCCCTGACCACCACAGGTGGCCTCCTCGCTGACCGAGGAGCTGCCGACGGTGATCGTCGCCACCGGGGTGGGCTTGTCGCAGGCCGACAGGACGAGCAGCCCGGCACCAACAGCGCCGACGGCGGCGACGGCGCGGCGGCGTCGCACAGCGGATTGCATCGAGGTCATGGCGGAAGGCTATCGGGCCCCTCGGCCCGGTCCATCAGGTGGGGCGGTATGACGTGCCCGAGCGTTACGCCGGGTGGGGTGCGGGGGGCCACGGGGGCCGGGGGTGGACCCGTAGGGGTAGGGGGGAGTGAGGGTTACCCGTACGGGGTGGCGAGTGCCGGGTGGCTCAGCAGAGGGAGGCGGGTGGCTCGGCAGAGGTAGGGGGTGGGGCGGGGGTGAGGGCAGGGTGGGGGGTGGGGGGATACCTCGGGGTTACGCCACGCGGGGGTGGCCGGTGCCGCCGTGGCGGGCCGAGGTCAGCAGGCCGCGGGTGGTCAGCAGCCAGCCCGCGGTGAGGATCGCGGCGGCGACACAGAGGCCGAGGGTGCCGTTCAGCGGCATCACGATGCCGACCGCGCCGCCCAGCACCCACGCCATCTGCAACAACGTCTCCGAGCGGGCGAACGCCGACGTCCGCACCAGTTCCGGCACGTCCCGCTGGATCAGCGCGTCCAGGGACAGCTTGGCCAGCGCCTGCGAGAACCCGGCGACCGCCGCGAGACACGCCACCAGGAACGCCCCGAAGAACACGGCGGCCGTGATCGCCGCCCCGAGCACGAACGCCACCACGACGACGATGATCAACTCCGGTGCCCTGGACCGCAGCCAGGCCCCCACCGCCGTTCCCACCGCGTTGCCCGCGCCCGCCGACACCGCCACGATCCCCAGCGACACCGCCGCGCTCGACCCGGTCAGCGGATGCTCGCGCAGCAGGAACGCGAGGAAGAAGGTGAGGAAACCGGAGAGCCAGCGCAGCGACGCGTTGGCGGCCAGCGCGTGCGTGACCGCCGCGCCGACGGTGCGCAGACCCGGCCGTTTTCCCGTCTGCTCCTGCTGGCGTTCGTCGGCGGCGAGCAGCGCGAACGCCTCGCCCTTCGCCGAGTCCACCTTCGGCGGCAGGGTGAACGACAGAACCGTTCCCGCGATGAAGATCACGAAGGCGCCGTAGAGCGGATACCGGGGCCCCAGCGCCTGGAGCCCCGCCCCGATCGGCGCCGCCACCCCGGTTGCGAGCAGCCCGCCCAACGTCACCCGCGAATTGGCCTTGACCAGCGAGAACCGGGGTGGCAGCAGCCTCGGCACCACCGCGCTGCGGACCACCCCGTACGCCTTCGACGCGACCAGCACCCCGAGCGCCGCCGGATACAGCTCCAGGCTGCCGGTCGCCGCCGCCCCCGAGATGATCAGCGCGAGCAGCGCGCGGGCCAGCATCGCGCCGGCCATCGCGGCCCGCCGCCCGTGCGGCAGCCGGTCGAGCAGCGGTCCGATCACGGGGGCGAGGACGGTGAACGGCGCCATCGTGATCGCCAGATAGAGGGCGACGCGCCCGCGCGCCTCGTCCGTCGGCACCGAGAAGAAGACGGTGGAGGCGAGCGCGACGGTGATCATCACGTCGCCGGCGCCGTTCACGGCGTGCAGCTCGATCAGCTTGCCGAGCCCGGACTCACCGGCGCCGTGCGCGTGCGTCGCCTTCCGGATGGAACGGGCCGCTGCGGTCACCGGGAAGCGCAGCGCGCGCCCGACCGCGCGGACGGACCTGCCGAACCGGCCCGAACCGCCACCACGACGCTTGCCCCAGGCCCCACCGGTCCCGGCGGCACCCCGAGGCGTCCTTGCGGCTGCCACCCCGTCATAGTGCCCCGAGAACCCCGGCCGTAGTGCCGTTCCCACGCGTATGGACGCGCTGCCCGGCTGTGGGGGTGCGGGGTGGTGGGTGGTGTCCGGTCGGGGGGTGACTGGTTGTGGGGGTGCGGGGTGGTGGGCCATGCCCCGGCCGGGGGCGTGACCGGCTTCGGGGGTGCGGGTTGGTGGGTGATGTTCGGCCAAGGGTGCGAACGGCTTCGGGTGTGCCGGTCGGTGGGTGGTGTTCGGCCAGGGGTGCGGACGGTTTCGGGGGTGCGGGTTGGTGGGTGGTGTCCGGTCGGGGGGTGACTGGTTGTGGGGGTACGGGTTGGTGGGCCATACCCCGGCCAGGGGCGTGGTCGTCTGCGGGGGGTGCGGGTTGGTGGCTGGTGTTCGGTCAGGGGTGCGGACGGTTTCGGGGGTGCGGGGTGGTGGGTGGTGTTCGGTCGGGGGTGTGACCGTCCGGCTATGAGTGTGACGGTCGGGAGGGGTGTCCGGTATGAGCGGGTGGTGGACGACTTGCCCGGTCGTCGAGCGGCCTGGGGCGCCGTCGGGCGCCCTCTGACGCGGACCGGTCACGCGGAAACGTCCCGTCGGTGTAGGCCGAGCGGTCGCGAGCGGGTAGCGTGCGTAGCGCGCCCTGGCGAACGTTCTCGGCCGCGCGCCTCTCGGCCATCCCGCAGAATGGATGCATGAGGTGCGCCCGAGCGCGAACGGGCGCGGACGTCGACGCGGTCCTCCGGTCCGCTCCGTCCGCGTTCACCGCCTTCAGGCCGGCGCACCGAGAACGGCGTAGGAGAGAAGCGATACCTGTGAGCGCAGCGACAACGCGAAGCCGCACCACCGACCGCCTGTGCGCCGAGGCCGTCGACCTCGCCCGGTCCGCCGCGGAGGAGGCAGCCGCGCCCGGCGTCGTCGGCGAGCACGCGGGCGTCGTGAGCGAGGGCGACCGCGTTGTCACGCACTTCTTCGAGTGCAAGGAGCTGGGCTACCGGGGCTGGCGCTGGGCCGTGACGGTGGCCCGCGCGTCCCGCGCCAAGCTCGTCACGCTCGACGAGGTCGTCCTGCTCCCCGGCCCCGACGCCCTCCTCGCCCCCGAGTGGGTGCCCTGGAGCGAGCGGCTGCGCCCCGGCGACATGGGCCCCGGCGACCTGCTGCCCACCGACGCGGACGACCTCCGTCTCGACGAGGGCTACACCGGCGCCGACGAGCCGACGCCGAACTCGCCGCTCTCCGACGAACTCGCCGATCTCGTCGAGGCCGAGGACGCCGAGGTCACCGCGACCGTCCCGGCGGTGCCGTCCCGCGGCTCCATCGCCTCCGTCGCCGAGGAACTCGGGCTGCGGCGCGCCCGCGTCCTGTCCCGGTACGGGCTGCACATCGCCGCCGACCGGTGGGACGAGGCGTTCGGCGCGAAGACGCCCATGGCGCAGGCCGCGCCCGCGACCTGCGTCAGCTGCGGGTTCCTTCAGCCGATCGGCGGCACGTTGGGGCAGGCGTTCGGGGTGTGCGCCAACGAGTTCGCGCCCGCTGACGGGCGGGTCGTCTCCTTGGCCTACGGCTGTGGGGGGCATTCCGAGGCCGCGGTCATGCCGAAGCCGGTCCAGCCGGGGGAGCCGGTGGTCGATGAGACGCGGGTGGACCCGTTTCCGCTGGGGCCGGTCCCGGCGTCGCCCGAGGGGATGTCTGCCGACGGCGATGATGTGGCTGAGCTGGGGCACTCCTAGCCCCTAGGGGACTGGCCCTGGGCCGGGGCACTGGTCGCCGGTGGGGTGGGCCCCGGTGGGCTGAGCCCTGGGGGCTGCGCCCCCAGACCCCCCTTCGGCCTGGACGGCCTCGTCCTCAAACGCCGGACGGGCTGGATGTGGCTGGCCTGCGCTGGAAGAAGACGGCAGGGGCTCAGGCCCTCGGGTCAGCCTCCCCCCTCCGAGGGCTAGGGGCTCAGGCCCTTGGGGCACCCTCCCGCCCCCGAGGGCTAGGGGCTCAGGCCCTAGGGGTGCCCTGCCCCCTGAGAGCTGGGGGCTCAGGCCCTAGGGTCACTCTCTCCCCTGAGAGCTGGGGGCTCAGACCCTAGGGTCACCCGCCCCCCTGAGAGCTGGGGGCTCAGACCCTAGGGTCACCCGCCCCCCCCGAGAGCTAGGAGCTCAGGCCCTAGGGGCACTCTCCCTCCTGGGAGTTAGGGGGCTCAGACCCTGGGGGCGTCTGCCTCCTGGGAGTTAGGGGGTGGCTCTCTCGCGGTACCTTCGTCGCGTTGTCGATGAGGAGAGTGAACGTGAGCAAGTTCGTGCGCCCGGCCCCCGAGGGTGCCGACCCCTTCGGGACCGCTCGTCTGCGGCGCGGTGTGCTCGACGCCTGGGCCACCAGTCCCGCCCGGTTCCGGGAGGACGCCAACGCCGAGGAGGATCTCGCCCTCGGCGGCTACCGTGACCGTCTCGTCGTCGAGTTGGCCCAGAACGCCGCCGACGCCGCCGCCCGCGCCGCCGTCCCCGGCCGGCTGCGCCTCACCCTTCGCGACAACGTCCTCGTCGCCGCCAACACCGGTGCCCCGCTGGACGCGGCCGGGGTGGAGTCGCTCTCCACCCTGCGGGCCTCGGCCAAGCGGGACACGGCGGAGGGGGCCGTCGGCCGGTTCGGGGTCGGCTTCGCGGCCGTGCTCGCCGTCACCGACGAGCCCGCCGTCGTCGGACGGCACGGTGGCGTCCGCTGGTCGCTGGCCGAGGCCCGCGAACTCGCCGCCGACACCGCCCGGCACAGCCCGGGACTCGGGGACGAGGTGCGGCGCCGGGACGGTCATCTCCCGTTGCTGCGGCTGCCGTTCGCCGCTCAGGGCACCGCGCCCGACCCGTACGACACGGCCGTCATCCTCCCGTTGCGGGACCAGGTCGCCGCCGATCTCGCCGCCCGCCTCCTGGACACCGTCGACGACGCGCTCCTGCTCGCCCTGCCGGGCCTGGCGGAGGTCGTGATCGAGACGGCGGACGGTGAGCGCACCCTGCGCCGGCGCACCACCACCGACCCGGCCCTCACCGTCGTCGAGGACTCCCGGCACGGCTCCACCCTGTGGCGGACCCTCTCCACCCACGGCACCCTCACCCCCGACCTCCTCGCCGACCGGCCGCTCGAAGAACGGCTGCGGCCGCACTGGTCGGTCACCTGGGCCGTGCCCGCCGACCCCGACGGCGCCCCGGCCCGCCCCCGCACCAGCCCCGTCCTGCACGCCCCGACCCCGAGCGACGAACCCCTAGGGGTCCCCGCCCTGCTCATCGCCTCGTTCCCGCTGGACACCACCCGGCGCCACACCGCCCCGGGCCCGCTCACCGACTTCCTGGTCCGGCGCGCCGCCGACGCCTACGCCGAACTCCTCGCCGGGTGGCGGCCGGTGACCGTCGCCGCCGTCGACCTCGTCCCCGGCCCGCTCGGCAAGGGCGAACTGGACGGCGCCCTGCGCCAGGCCATCCTGGAACTCCTGCCGCGCACCGCGTTCCTCCCCCCGGCGGCGGTGAACGACGGCGACGACGACGCCGATGACGAACTGCCGCAGGCACTGCGGCCCCGGGACGCCGAGATCGTCGAGGGCGCGGGCGCCGACACCGTGCGCGTACTCGCCGAAGTGCTGCCGACCCTGCTCCCGGCGGGACTTGAACGCCGCGTCGAACTGCGCACCCTCGGCGTGGCCCGGCTCCCGCTCGCCGACGTCGTCGACCGGCTGGCCGGGTTGGAGAAGGACGCCGACTGGTGGTGGCGCCTGTACGACAGCCTGGCCGGCGTCGACCCCGAGCGGCTCTCCGGACTCCCGGTGCCGCTCGCCGACGGCCGTACGACCATCGGGCCCCGCCAGGTGCTGCTGCCGGCGCCCGAATCGGCCTCTGTGGAACCGGAGTTGCTGGCCCGGCTCGGCCTCAAGGTCGCCCACCCGGACGCCGCGCACCCGCTCCTCGAAAAGCTCGGCGCACTGCCCGCGACACCCCGCGCGGTGCTCACCACACCCCAGGTCCGGGCCGCCGTCGCCACCTCCCTGGACGACGACGGCGCCCTCGACTGGGAGCAGGACGCCCTGGACGCCGAGGAGTTGGCGGACACGGTGCTGGCGCTCGCCCGGGACGCGGGCCTTGAGGCGGGCGACGAACCGTGGCTCGGTGCGCTCGCCCTGCGCGACGAGGACGGCGAGTTGGCCCCGGCCGGCGAACTGGTCTTCCCCGGCAGCCCGTTCGCCCAGGTCATCCGCGAGGACGAACTTGCCTCGGTCGACGTGGAGTTGGCGCGGAAGTGGGGCGAACAGCCGTTGGCCGCCTGTGGCGTGCTGGCCGCCTTCGCCCTGGTACGGGCCACCGACGTGGTGCTCGACCCCGATGAACTGGAGCCCCGCGAGGGCGACTTCGCGGAACCTGACGACGCCGGGCTGCTGGACGCCGTCGACGTGTGGAGCGAGGACATCCTCGACCGCTTCCCCGACTCGCCGGTCCCGCCCGTCGCCACCGAACTCGTCGCCGTCCGCGACCTCGACCTCGTCGACGACGACAAGTGGCCGCAGGCCCTGGCCATGCTCGCCCGGCCGCCGCTGCGCGACGCGCTCACCGAGCCGGTCCGCGTCCTGCTGCCCGACGGCACCCACGAGATCGTCCGCTCGTACACCGCCTGGTGGCTGCGCGGGAACCCGGTCCTCGACGGCCGCCGCCCGGCCGGGCTGCTCGCCTCCGGCGGCGACCCGCTCCTGCGCGGCCTGTACGACGAGGCCGACGCGACCGGCTTCGACGACGAACAGGTGCTGCGCGCGCTCGGCGTCCGCACCTCGGTCGCCGCCCTCCTCGACGAGCCGGGCGGCGCCGCCGAACTCCTGGACCGCCTCGCCGACCCCGACCGCCCCGTCACCGGCGCCCAACTCCACGCCCTCTACAGCGCGTTGGCCGACCTGGACCCGGAGCAGGTGACCCTCCCCGACGACCTGCGCGCCGTCGTCGACGGCAAGGTCGTGGTGGTGGACGCGTCCGACGCGATGGTCGTCGACTCCCCTGACCTGCTGCCCTTCACCGAGGGCAGCCCGCTGCTGCCGGTCCGACCGGCCCGCGCCGCCGAACTGGCGGAACTCTTCCAGGTGCGGCGGCTGAGCGAGTCGGTGACGGGCTCGGTCGACTCCGAGGGCGTGGTCCACGAGGTACCGGCCCCGGTCCGCACCCTGCTGGGCCCCCACACCCCGTCGACCTATGTGGAGCACGACGAACTCATCGTCGACGGCGTGGAGTTGGACTGGCGGCTGACCGACGACGCCGTCCTCCACGCTGCCACCCTGGAGGGCGTCGCAGCGGGCCTCGCCTGGTCGACCCGCCAATGGCCCCGCCGCTTCGAGGTGGCAGCCCTCCTGGAAGACCCCTCCCGAACAGAGGAACTGGCCCGAGACCGCTGGTTCGACTAACCGGCCCAAGCCCAAGGGCAGCCCTTAAGGGCAGGGCGACCAGGGAGGCCGGGGTACGAGGTCCGGTTTCGTGCGGCGAGAAACTTCCCGCACGAAACCCTCACATCCCGTACAACCCTCAGACCCTCTCGTGGATCTGATCATCTGAGCCGACTGGCTCACCGATCACTTGGGCCTCGGTGGCACGACGCGCCGTGGGGGACGACGAACACCGGGGCCCTCTCACGTGGGGATGCACATGCGCAAGCGCACCACCGTGGCAGCCATCACCGGCGCCCTGGCCCTGTCCGCCCTGGCTGTACCGGCGTCGGCCGCCGGCGCTCCGAAGCCGGCGGCCTCCGTCGCCGGGGCCGTCAGCCTCGCGCACGGCGCCGACAGCGGCAAGGCCGCTTTCAGCGCCGCCGTGGCGGGCACGCCGTACAACCTCGACGCCTCCTTCTCGAAGGTGAAGGTGACGTACAACAAGGGCAAGAACATCGCCGTCGGGACGACGAACGTCGTCAAGGTGCCGGTCTCCTTCACGCTGACCCATGGCGCGGACGTCGACATCCACGCCAAGGACTTCTACGCCTTGGCCGAGCTGTACCGGGGCAACTCGTTCGCCGACTCCTACCCGTGGTTCGACAGCGCCAAGGCGAAGTGCACGGACTCCTCCGCGACGGTCGCGACCTGCACCACCAGCGTCTCGGTCAACCCGTTGGAGCTGCTGAACACGGACGCGGGTGCCTGGAAGGCCGCCGTCTTCGCCGTCGCGTACAACGGGGAGGACCCCGAGGAAGGGAACCTGGACAAGGTCGGTATCGCCGTGAAGGACAAGGTCGCGGCCTTCAACCTCCAGCGCCTCTCCAAGCTCACCGTCGACGCCTCGCCCGAGCCGGTGAAGAAGGGGAAGACGATCACCGTCACCGGCAAGCTGTCGCGGGCCAACTGGGAGACCGGCACGTACGCCGGTTACACCGTGCAGCCGGTGAAGCTCCAGTTCCGCAAGAAGAGCGCCACCACCTACACCACGGTGAAGACGATCAAGTCGAACTCCACGGGCAACCTGAAGACGACGACCAAGGCGACCGTCGACGGCTACTTCCGCTACTCCTTCGCGGGCACCTCGACCACCCCGGCAATCAACGCCACGGGCGACTACGTCGACGTGAAGTAACCCTGAAGCACCCCGCACGTACCAAGAGCTGACACAGACCCCGTGCCCCTAGGGGCACGGGGCCTGCCAATACCCGGCTCCACGAGCGGGCGCGACCAGCGGGGCCGAGCAAGTCCCCGACGGCTCCGGCAGCGCCGCTAAGGGGCGCGGGGAACTGCGCGACCAGCCACGACGGCGCCGCACCCGAACGCCGCATCCCCGCCGAACTCCCACCTCACCCCGCACTGAACCCCGCACCCCCGCCGAACTCCCGCCCGCCCCGCCCCCGCCCAGCGCGTAGCGTCACGCCGGGATGCGGTGGTCCACCCACCTCCACGCCACCTCCAGCGCCGCCGCCGCGACCACCGAGATGCCGACCGCCAGCCACGGCATCGTCACGCCGACCAGCTTCAGGGCGAAGAAGTGCTGGAGCCACGGCACGGCGAGGACGACCACGAACGCCAGGCCCATCGACAGCACCAGGGCCACCCGCCACCAGGTGTAGGGCCGGGCGATGATGGCCAGCACCCACATCGAGACCAGGAACAGCGTCAGCGTCGCCGCACTCGTCTCCGCAGCCAACGCCCCATCGCCGGTGTAGTGGTGACGGGCGATCAGATATGTCACGAAGGTCGCCACCCCGGCCACCACCCCGCCCGGGATCGAGTACCGCATCACCCGCCGCACGAAGTGGGGCCGCGCCCGTTCCCGGTTGGGCGCGAGGGCGAGGAAGAACGCCGGGATGCCGATGGTCAGGGTGGAGAGAAGGGTCAAGTGCCGTGGCAGGAAGGGGTATTCGACCTGCCAGCACACCACCAGGATCGCCAGCAGCACCGAGTAGACCGTCTTGACGAGGAACAACGTGGCGACCCGGGTGATGTTCCCGATCACCCGCCGCCCCTCCGCCACCACCGACGGCAGCGTCGCGAAACTGTTGTCCAGCAGCACGATCTGCGCCACCGCCCGGGTCGCCTCGGACCCGGAGCCCATCGCGACGCCGATGTCGGCGTCCTTGAGGGCGAGAACGTCGTTCACCCCGTCGCCGGTCATCGCGACCGTGTGCCCACGGGACTGGAGGGCGCCGACCATGTCCCGCTTCTGCTGCGGGGTGACCCGCCCGAACACCGTGCCGTCGTCGAGCGCCTGCGCCATCTCCCCTTGCGCGGCGGGGAGTTGCCGGGCATCGACGGTCGTACCGGCGAGGCCGAGCTTTCCCGCCACCGCGCCCACCGAGACCGCGTTGTCCCCGGAGATCACCTTGGCCCGCACGTCCTGCTCGGCGAAGTAGCGCAGGGTGTCGGCCGCGTCGGGCCGCAGCCGCTGCTCCAGGACGACCAGGGCGGTGGGCCGGGCACCCCGGGCGGGCTGCGGGTCGTCCAACTCCCGTACGGCCCGCGCCAGTAGCAGGACCCGGAGCCCCTGCTCGTTGAGGCGCCCGGTCTCGTCGAGCGCCGGGTCACCGTCGGCGAGCAGCACATCAGGGGCGCCCAGCAGCCAGGTGCTGGTCTCGCCGTCGCTCTCGTGGAAGCAGGCGCCGCTGTACTTGCGGGCGGAGGAGAAGGGCAGCGACTCGGTGCAGCGCCAGCCGGCGACGTCCGGGTAGGCGTCGATGATGGCCTGGAGGGACGCGTTCGGCCGGGGGTCGGACTCGCCCAGGGCGCCCAGCACTTGACGTACGTACGTCTCCTCGGCGCCCCCGAGCACGCGCAGTTCGGTGACGTCCATGCCGCCCTCGGTGAGGGTGCCGGTCTTGTCGAGGCAGACGGTGTCGATGCGGGCGAGGCCCTCGATGGCCGGGAGTTCCTGGACCAGGCACTGTTTCCGGCCGAGCCGGATCACGCCGATCGCGAAGGCGACGGAGGTGAGCAGCACCAGACCTTCGGGCACCATCGGCACGATCCCGCCGACGGTCCGCGCCACCGAGTCCTTGAACCCGTGCTGTTTGACGAAGAGTTGGCTGATGATCAGGCCGATCGCGGTCGGAATCATCATCCACGTCACGTACTTGAGGATGGTGGAGATGCCGGAGCGCAGTTCGGAGTGGACGAGCGTGAACCGGGAGGCCTCCTCGGCGAGTTGGGCCGCGTACGCCTCCCGGCCGACCTTCGTCGCCTTGAACGCGCCGCCGCCCGCGACCACGAAACTGCCCGACATGACCGGGTCGCCGGGCCGTTTGACCACCGGGTCGGCCTCACCGGTGAGCAGCGACTCGTCGATCTCCAGACCGTCCGCCTCGACGCACACCCCGTCGACGACGACCTTGTCGCCGGGCCCGATCTCGATCAGGTCGTCGAGCACGATCTCGGAGGTGCTGACGTCGACGGCGACCCCGCCGCGCCGCACGGTCGGCCGGGACTCCCCGATCACGGCGAGGGAGTCGAGGGTCTGCTTCGCCCGCCACTCCTGGATGATGCCGATCCCGGTGTTGGCGAGGATCACGAACCCGAACAGGCTGTCCTGGATCGGCGCCACGAACAGCATGATCAGCCAGAGCACGCCGATGATCGCGTTGAACCGGGTGAAGACGTTCGCGCGGACGATCTCCGCCAACGACCGGCTGGAACGCGCCGGTACGTCATTGATCTGACCTCGGGCCGTCCGCTCGGCCACCTCGGCGGCGGTCAGCCCACGCGCGGAGTCGGGCAGCGCCACCGGGTGCACAGGGTCCAGCTCGGCGCCCGCGTCGATGTGCGTCATGGAATCGACGGTACGTGCGGTTTTGCGGCTTCACCCGCCGAGTGCCCGGAAGATCCGCCCAGAGAACGAGGGGGGCCACGGGGGAGTGATGCCCTGGTAGTACGCCCCTAGGGGCCGGGTACCTAGGGGCCGGGTACCTGGGGGCCGGGTAGGGGACATCCCCGATCCGCTCACTCCGGAGTGCGGGTCCCGCTCTCGTCCCGTTCCGCCGCCGCCCGCTTCAGGGCCGCGTCCCGGCCGCGCACGTACCAGATGCCGATCAGTCCGAGTCCGGCGCCGGCCAGACAGGTCCACAGCCACCAGGTGCGGCCGTGGTCGTCGAACCAGCCGTAGAAGGGGAGCTGAACGAGGAAGAGGACGAACCACAGGACGGTGCCGCCGGTGATGGTGGCGACCACGGGGCCCTCCAGGGGCTCCGGCGCCTCATGTGTTGGGGTCCACTTCGCCATGGGCACAGCTTACGAGGCGCCCGGACGCGACGAACGGGGCGTGCCCCGACCTGCTACCGACGCGCCCCGACCTGCCCCGACCCGGCATGGAGGGAGACCCTGCCCTTAAGGGTTCCCGCCCCTGGGGGGTCTCCCTTACGGGGCTCCGGAGTGACCCTCGCCGCATCTACCAGCAGAGATGGCATTTACAGGTTTCATATGTTCATACTTAATCCCTTTCCGTCTGTCCACTTCTGCTCGTAGGAACCTCCATGTCCACCTCGGCCACTGCCAAGGTCCCCTCCCCCGAGCAGCCGGGGTCCAGGCCCGCGTACGGCGCGCTCGACCGCTACTTCAAGATCTCCGAGCGCGGCAGCACCCTCCCGCGCGAGATCCGTGGCGGATTCGCCACCTTCTTCGCGATGGCCTACATCATCGTGCTGAACCCGATCATTCTCGGCAGCGCGAAGGACATGTACGGGCATCACCTCGACAACGGCCAACTGGTCACGGCGACGGCGGTGACGGCCGCGTTCACCACGCTCCTGATGGGCGTCATCGGGAACGTTCCCATCGCGCTGGCCGCTGGTCTCGGCGTCAACTCCGTCGTCGCGCTCCAGCTCGCCCCCCGGATGTCCTGGCCGGACGCCATGGGCATGGTGGTGCTGGCCGGCCTCATCGTGATGCTGCTGGTCGCGACCGGTCTGCGTGAGCGCGTCATGAACGCCGTCCCCTACGGGTTGCGCAAGGCCATCTCCATCGGGATCGGCCTGTTCATCATGCTGATCGGCCTGGTCGACTCCGGGTTCGTCTCCCGCATCCCCGACGCCGCCGAGACCACCGTCCCGCTCCAGCTCGGCAGCGACGGTCACCTGAGCGGGTGGCCGGTTCTGGTCTTCATCCTCGGCGCGCTGCTGACGTTGGCGCTGATCACCCGCAAGGTGTCCGGCGCGATCCTGATCTCGATCGTCGCGATGACGGTGCTCGCGGTGATCATCAACGCCGTCGCGAAGGTCCCGTCCTGGGGCCTGACCACCCCCAAGTGGCCCGGCAACCCGGTCGCCACCCCGGACTTCGGCCTGATCGGGAAGTTCAGCCTGTTCGGCGGCTTCGAGAAGGTCGGCGTGCTGACCGGCGTCCTCTTCGTCTTCACCGTCCTGCTGTCGTGCTTCTTCGACGCGATGGGCACGATCATGGGCGTCTCCGACGAGGCGAAGCTGACCGACGCCGACGGTCAGATGCCCGGCATCAACAAGGTCCTGTTCGTCGACGGCATCGCCGTCGCGGCGGGCGGCGCCAGCTCCTCGTCGGCCACCACCTGCTTCGTCGAGTCCACGGCCGGCGTCGGCGAGGGCGCGCGGACCGGCTTCGCGAACGTCGTCACCGGCGCCCTCTTCGCCGTCGCGCTGTTCCTGACCCCGGTCGCCACGATGGTCCCGTCCCAGGCGGCCACCCCGGCGCTGTTCGCGGTGGGCTTCCTGATCCTGTCCGGCTCCGTCAAGGAGATCGACTGGGCGGATCACACCATCGCCATCCCGGCGTTCATCACGATGGTGATCATGCCGTTCACCTATTCGATCACCAACGGCATCGGCATGGGCTTCATCACCTTCGTGGTCCTGCGCCTCGTGGCGGGCCGCGCCAAGGAGGTGCCGGTGGCGATGTACGTGGTGTCGGCGGTGTTCGCGTTCTACTACCTGATGCCGGCCCTGGGTCTCACCTGATCCGACGGCCGACCCGGCCACCGGGTTCTACGGGGCCGACCCCGTCAACCCCGTAGAACCTCTCCGTCTCCTCGACGGCGGTCTGGAACCGTTCGTCGAAGTCGTCCCGAATGAGCGTCCGGACCACATAGTCCTGGACGCTCATTCCGCGTTTGGCCGCATGGTTCCGGAGCCGATCGAGAAGCTCCCCGTCTATGCGCAGGCTGAGCACGTTGGTCTCCATGTACATGAGGGTGACCGGACGCCGCCGGGACGTGGGTGACTTTCCGAAACCAGCTCACCCGTACGGGTGACGAAAAGATTCAGTGGCGGGAGTCACGGGCATGCGCACGTTTCCCGCTGGTCCTTAGCGAGAGTAATGAGTTACGCTAACGAGATGTCGGACCTCAGCCATGGCGACGATGCCGCCGCCGTGAATTCCCTTCGGTCAGCCGTCATGCGGCTGTCCCGTCGACTCAAGCACCAACGGGTCGACGAGTCGCTCAGTCCCACCGAGATGTCGGTGCTGGGCACCCTCTCCCTCTGCGGCAGCGCCACACCCGGCGAACTCGCCCGCAAGGAGCACGTCCAGCCGCCGTCGATGACCCGCATCGTCGCGCTGCTGGAGGCCAAGGGCCTGGTCCGGCTTGAGCCGCACCCCGAGGACCGGCGCCAGAAGGTCGTCACCAAGACCGAGCAGGCCGAGGCCATGCTTGAGGAGAGCCGCCGCAAGCGGAACGCGTTCCTGGCCAACCTGGTCGAGGGCCTCGACGAGGACGAGTGGGCCAAGCTGCGCGCGGCCGCCCCCGTACTGGAGAAACTCGCCCACCGGTAACACCCGCAGTACCCGTAGGACCCGTACTACCCGAAGTGCCCGCAGTACCCGTAGGACCAGCATCATCCGCCGCCGGACCCGCAGTACTCGTAGGACCCGTAATGCCCGTAGTACCCGTAGGGCCCGTAGTACTCGTACGAACTCCAGCCCCACACCAGCCCCACCCGTACCCCTGTCACCAAGCCCCATGAGGAGGCGACCTCTTTTGAGTTCGGGACCCGGAGCAGACTCCGCCCCCGCACCGGCCACCCACGAATCCCCGCCCACCCACGATCCCGCGCCCGCCGCCGAGCCGCTCCGCGCACCCGCGCCCGCCGCCAAGTCCTCGATGTTCTCCTCCCTGCGCGTCAGGAACTACCGCCTGTTCTTCGCCGGCCAGGTCGTCTCGAACATAGGCACCTGGATGCAGCGAATAGCCCAGGACTGGCTGGTCCTCAGCCTCACGGGTTCGGCCACGGCCGTCGGTGTCACGACGGCGCTTCAGTTCCTGCCGATGCTCCTGTTCGGCCTGTACGGCGGTGTCCTCGTCGACCGGCTGCCCCGGCGCCCCACGCTGCTGTTCACGCAGACGTCGATGGCCGTCACCGGCATCGCCCTCGCCGTGCTCACGCTCAGCGGACACGTCCAGGTCTGGCACGTCTACGTCGCCGCGTTCGCCGTCGGCCTCGCCACCGTCGTCGACAACCCGGCCAGGCAGTCCTTCGTCTCCGAGATGGTCGGCCCGGACCAGCTCCAGAACGCGGTCAGTCTGAACTCCGCCAACTTCCAGTCCGCCCGCCTCGTCGGCCCCGCCGTCGCCGGGCTGATGATCACCGGCGTCGGAACCGGCTGGGCGTTCATGGCCAACGGCCTGTCGTTCGCCGCGCCCATCGCCGGACTGCTCCTGATGCGGGGGCGCGACCTGCACGCCGTCAAGCGCGCGCCGCGCGGCAAGGGGCAGTTGCGCGAGGGCCTGCACTATGTCGCCGGGCGCCCGGACCTGATCTGGACGATCGCGCTGGTCGGGTTCATCGGCACGTTCGGCTTCAACTTCCCCGTCTACCTCTCGGCGTTCGCGGACGACGTCTTCCACGCGGGCGCCGGCTCCTACAGCCTCTTCAACACGCTGATGGCGGTCGGTTCGCTGGCCGGCGCGTTGCTCGCGGCCCGGCGCGGCACGGCCCGGATGCGGGTGCTGATCGTCGCGGCGGTGGCCTTCGGCGTCTTCGAGATCGTCGCCGCAGGGGCGCCCTCGCTGTGGCTGTTCGCGCTGCTGATGGCGCCGATCGGGATGTTCGGCATGACGGTCAACGTCACCGCCAACACCAGCATCCAGATGTCCACCGACCCGGCGATGCGGGGCCGGGTGCTGGCCCTCTACATGATGGTGTTCCTCGGCGGTGCCCCGGTGGGCGCGCCGATCGCCGGCTGGGTCACGGACGCGTACGGCGTCCGCGCGGGCCTCGCGGTCGGTGGCGTGATCTCGTTCGTCGCGGCGGCCGCCATCGGCCTGGTCCTGGCCCGGGTCGGCAACCTGCGCCTGTCGGTCGGCTGGAACCGCGGCCACCCGCACGTCCGCTTCGTCCCCAGGGAGACCCGGGAACAACTGGCGGCGGCAGCCTGACCGGGATGTCCCCTAGGGGGACGGAGTCCCTAGGGGCTGGACCCTAGGGAACGCCCCCTAGGGACCTCACCCCTAGGAGGCTGATCCCGCGCCTCCATCGCTGCTCCGACGCCTGCCGTAGCTGGACCCTCAATGGCTCCCTACCCTGCCCCTACTGGCAGGGTAGGGAGCCATGAGACTCTTCGCCGCCGTGCTGCCCCCTGCCGACGTATCGAGTGAACTGGCCCCTGTCGTCGACCAGTTGCGGCGCCGCCCGGACGCCGACCGGCTGCGCTGGACCGGCCGACCCGGCTGGCACTACACCCTCGCCTTCTACGGGGAGGTCGACGACGACGTCGTCCCGGAACTGACGCGGCGGCTGGCGCGGCTCGCGCGGCAGACGGAACCGTTCGAGCTGGCGGTGCGCGGCGGCGGACAGTTCGGCAACGGGCGGGCGCTGTGGGCGGGGGCGGCCGGGGACGTGGCGGCGCTGCGGCGGCTCGCGCAGGGGTCGGAGACGGCCGCGCGTGAGGTGGGGGTGGCGAGGGTGGACGCGGAGCACCGGCTGTACCGGCCGCATCTGACGTTGGCCCGGGGCGGGGCGGACGTCGACATCGCTCCCTACCTGGCCGCACTGGACGACTTCACCGGCCGCACCTGGACGGTCCCGGAGTTGGCGTTGGTCCGCAGCAACTCGCTCGACCCGGGAGCGTTGGACGGGCCGGGCGACCGCCCCCGCTATGAGGCGGTCGCCCGCGAGCCGCTCGGCGGGGCCGGTTAGGCTCAGCCCCGTGGACCCCAAAACCCGGAACCGGATCATGGCCGGTGCGCTCGTACTGCTCTTCGTCGTGGTGGCGGTGGCGGCCGCGACCGGCAAGTAGCCCGTCGCCCTCGCCCCGTACCTACCCGTAGTACCCCGGGCACCCCTGGCACGTACGGGGCCCCGGGAGCGGCCCGCGGACTCGGCTGCACCCCGCGGAGTCGGCTGCGCCCGTACTACCCCTAGGACCCGTAGGGCACCTAGGTGACGGCCGCCGAGGACCGCCGCCTCTTCACCCCTACGGGCAGTACCCGTACTACCCGTAGGGGCGGACGCCCAGAACGGAGAACGCCGAGGGCGGCTGCCAACAGGACCCGGAGTACCCGTAGTACCCGGAGTACCCGTAGTACCCGGAGTACCCGTAGTACTCCCGGCCCCGCAGCCCCCCCGGCACTGCCCGCACTCCCGGCAACTCCACAACCGCCCCCCGACTCACCTACCCACCTACCAGGCGAACGCCTCCGGTGACGGACCCGGGCCCGGGAAGATCTCGTCGAGGGCGGTGAGCAGTTCCTCGCCCAGTTCCAGTTCCACCGCGCGTACAGCGGAGGCGAGTTGCTCGGCGGTGCGCGGGCCGACGATCGGGCCGGTCACGCCGGGCCGGGTGAGCAGCCAGGCCAGCGCGGTCTCGCCGGGCTCCAGCCCATGCTTGTCGAGCAGGTCCTCGTAGGCCTGGATCTGGGCGCGACCGGCGGGGTCGGCCAGAGCGTCGGCGGCCCGGCCGGTGGCCCGGCGCCCGCCCTCGGCCTGCTTCTTGATGACCCCGCCGAGCAGTCCGCCGTTCAGCGGCGACCAGGGGATGACCCCGAGGCCGTACTCCTGCGCGGCCGGGACGATCTCCATCTCGGCACGCCGTTCGGCGAGGTTGTAGAGGCACTGCTCGCTGACGAGGCCGATGGTCCCGCCGCGCCGGGCGGCGACCTCGTTGGCCTGGGCGATCTTGTAGCCGGGGAAGTTGGAGGAGCCGACGTAGAGGATCTTCCCCTGCTGGACCAGTACGTCGACGGCCTGCCAGATCTCCTCGACCGGGGTGTGCCGGTCGACGTGGTGGAACTGGTAGAGGTCGATGTGATCGGTCCGCAACCGCTTGAGGCTGGCGTCGACCGCGCGCCGGATGTTCAGCGCGGAGAGCCGGTCGTGGTTGGGCCACGGGTCACCCTCGGGAGCCATGTTCCCGTACACCTTGGTGGCCAGTACCACCTTGTCGCGCCGCTCGCCGCCCTTGGCGAACCAGTTGCCGATGATGCTCTCGGTGCGGCCCTTGTTCTCGCCCCAGCCGTAGACATTGGCGGTGTCGAAGAAGTTGATGCCCGCGTCCAGCGCCGCGTCCATGATGGCGTGACTTGCGGGTTCGTCGGTCTGCGGACCGAAGTTCATGGTGCCGAGGACCAGTCGGCTGACCTTGAGTCCGGTACGTCCCAGCTGCGTGTACTCCATGGTCACCAAGCCAACGACGTCGAGTGCACTCTAAGCAAGAGGAATCGGCGCGACACGAGAGCAGGGTAGGGACGTACCGGCGAACGGGTCACGGTCGGACGCGCATATGCCCATCGCACGTTCCGGCGCCGCGTCGCGGGACGTCGCACCACCGACCCTGACCTCCCCCCACCCTTCCCCTAGGGGCCCCTTTCCTCACCTCCGGTCGTACTCCTCCCCGATCTCCCACGCCTGCCACAGGGCGTTCGCGAAGGCCGCCGCGATCCGGTGCTCGCCGCTCCGGTTCGGATGGGTGCCGTCGTAGGTGTCCAGATGGATGTCGAACGACGGTGGCGGCGACGCCAGCAGCAGCGGCGAGCGGGGTTCGTCCAGGTCGGCGAGGGTCTTCGCGAGGAGTTCGTTGAAGACGCCGACCTGCGTGGCGAACGAACTGTCGTCCGCGCAACGGACGTTGGGGATCACCGGCAGCACCACCATCGCGATGCGCGGGTCGGCCGAACGGGCCTCGGCGACGAAGGCGCGCACGTTCGCGGCGGTCTGCTCGGCGTTGGTGTAGAAGCCGAGGTCGATGAGGCCGAGGGAGACGAGCAGGACATCGGCGCGCGTCTCGCGGACCGCCCCGGAGATCAGCGGGACCATGTGCGTCCAGCCCTCGCCCCACCCCGCGAGATGTCCCCTAGGGAACTCGGGGTCGGCGTACTCGTACGACGTCGGCGCGTCCGCCGCCTTGTCGTACAGCGTCTCGCGCGGCCCGACGAGCGTGAACGGAGCCCCGTGCGTCGCGCACAGGTGCTGCCACATCCGGTACCGCCAGGTGTGCTCACCTGCGCTTCCGATGGTCATGGAGTCGCCGACGGGCATGAACCTGAGCATCCGCTCATGATGAACGATCCGTCTCTCCGCCGATGCGTGAGGGCCACCGCCGGACCCGGGACCGGACCTGATATCGGACCTGATACCGGCCCCGTGAGCCCCACCACCCGTACGTGAGAACCAGGGGTACTGGCACTCTTGGCGCATGCGTCGACCGTCCGCCGTACTCACCGGCATCCTGCTGATGGGCGTTCTGGCCCTGCCCGCCACCGCCCCCGTCGCTGCCGCCGCCGACGGGGACGAGGGGTTCACCATCAAGGACCCCCGGATCACCGAGTCCAGCGGACTGGCCGCCTCCCGTCTCCACCCGGGGATCTACTGGACCCACAACGACAGCAGCGATGGCCCTTACATCTACGCCGTCGACAGCAGCACCGGCGAGACGGTCGCCCGCGTCACCCTCAGCGGCATCGGCGACCCGCGTGACGTCGAGGCCATCTCCATCGGCCCCGGCAACGAGATCTACGTCGGCGACATCGGCGACAACCTCGGCGGCACCTGGCCCTACGTGTGGATCTACCGGCTCCCCGAGCCGAAGACGCTGAAGGACCAGACGATCCGGGCCACGCAGTACGTCGTGAAGTACGAGGACGGGCCGCGCAACGCCGAGTCGATGGTCGTCGATCCGAAGACCGGCCGCGCCTACATCATCGACAAGGACGAGGACGGCGGCCACCTCTACCAGGGCCCCGCCACGCTCTCCCCGACCGGCACCAACATCTTCCGCCCGATCGCCCCGGTCGACCTCTGGGCCACGGACGCGGCGATCTCCCCGGACGGCCAACAGCTCGCGGTCCGGGGCTACTTCGGCGGCATCTGGTACGACTGGAACGGCGGTTCCATCAAGCGCCGCGACCGCCTTGAGGTCCCGCTTCAGGGTCAGGGCGAGTCCGTCACCTACTCGGTCGACGGCACGAAGATCCTCTACGGCAGCGAGGGCAAGGACAGCCCGGTCCAGGTGGAGGACGCGCCGGGCGCCAGTTCCAAGTCGCCGTCGGACAAGGCGAGTTCGGATGCATCTGGGGCCAACGGCGGTGTCGGGGGCGGCCAGTTGAAGCTGGGGGCGCTGGTACTGGCGGGTGCGGTGGCGCTGCTGTTCGGGTTCCGGCGGCTGACGCGGCGCAAGTGACGTTGTAGCGCTGGGGGTTGGTCTCGGGCGTCGTGGTTCGTCCATGGCGCCCGGGGCCTCGTATGACGCCGGGGTCCTTGACGTGTTCCTGGGGACTGGCTTTCCTGGGAGGTGCCGGGTTGTGGGAGCGCTCCCACCTGTTCCGGGCCGGCGCTCCCGAGAGGAAGCAGCGACATGTTTCGTGGCGTGAGGGGTGCGTTGCGCACCTTGAGAAGGGCACTGTGCGCGGCCGTGCTCCTGGTGCCGTTGGTCCTGGGGCTGGGGGTGCCGTCGGCGCAGGCGGCGGATGCGGCGGGCGCGGCTCCGGCTCCGGCTGCGGACGCGGGCGCCGGGTACTGGCACACCAGTGGGCGGCAGATCCTGGACGCGGCCGGGCAGCAGGTCCGGGTCGCCGGTATCAACTGGTTCGGCTTCGAGACCGCCAACTACGTGGTCCACGGCCTCTGGTCGCGCGACTACAAGAGCATGATCGACCAGATGAAGTCGTTGGGCTACAACACCATCCGGCTGCCCTACAGCGACGACATCCTCAAGAGTGGCACGGTCCCCAACAGCATCGACTTCTCCAGCGGCAAGAACGCCGACCTCCAGGGTCTCAACTCCCTTCAGGTGCTGGACAAGATCGTGTCCTACGCCGGTCAGGACGGCCTCAAGGTGATCCTCGACCGGCACCGCCCGGACGCCGGTGGTCAGTCCGCGCTCTGGTACACCTCGGCGGTCCCGGAGTCGACGTGGATCGCCAACCTCAAGGCGCTGGCGGCCCGTTACTCCGGCCAGTCCACGGTCATCGGCATCGACCTGCACAACGAGCCGCACGATCCGGCCTGTTGGGGCTGTGGCGACACGGCGACGGACTGGCGGCTGGCCGCGCAGCGGGCGGGCAACGCGGTGCTCTCCGTCAACCCGGACCTGCTGATCTTCGTGGAGGGCGTCCAGACGTTCAACGGCGTCTCCGGCTGGTGGGGCGGCAACCTGATGGGCGTCGGCCAGTACCCGGTCCAACTCGACGTCCCCAACCGGGTGGTGTACTCCGCGCACGACTACGCGACGAGCGTGGCGCAGCAGAGCTGGTTCAGCGACCCGACGTTCCCGGCCAACATGCCGGGCGTCTGGGACACGTACTGGGGGTACATCTTCAAGCAGAACATCGCGCCGGTGTGGGTGGGGGAGTTCGGGACGACGCTCCAGTCCACGGTCGACCAGAAGTGGCTGGCGGCGCTGGTGACGTACCTGCGCCCGACGGCGGCCGACGGCGGCGACAGCTTCTCCTGGACCTTCTGGTCGTGGAACCCCAACTCCGGTGACACCGGCGGCATTTTGAAGGACGACTGGCAGACCGTCGACACGGTCAAGGACGGGTACCTGGCCAGTATCAAGGCGGCGGGCTTCCCGGGCACGGGTGACGGGAGCGGCGGTGGTGGCGGCGGCGACGGTGGCGGCAGTACGGCCGCCTGCGCAGCCGCCTACGCCGTCAGCAGCGACTGGGGCAGCGGCTTCAACGCCGACGTGAAGGTCACCAACACCGGTACCAGCGCCCTGACTTCATGGAAGGTCACCTGGAACTTCACCGGCGCCCAGCAGATCACGAACCTGTGGAACGCGTCGTACACCCAGACCGGATCGACGGTGACCGCCGTCAGCACCGCCGACAACGGGAAGGTCCCGGTGGGCAGTTCGGCGAGCTTCGGCTTCGGCGGTGCGCCGGGGGGCGGGGGCGTGACGGGGGTGAGCTGCACGGGGGCGTGAGCGACGGAGGGTGAGTCACCTGGGGTGGGGGCAGGGCAGGTTGGGTCGGCTGCGGTTGGGTGAGCAGGTCACCAGGGCGAGGGAGAGGTAGATCGGCCGCTCCAGATAGAAGCCGACGGTCGCGTCCCCGCCGGAGTCCAGCCGCTGTGCCACGGTGGCGGCGAGCCGGGCGAGGCGACCGGCGTCGCGCTGCGCCCCGGACGCGAACCGGGGTGCGTGCGCGGCGAGTTGCTCCACGAGCCAGTCGGCAGCCCCCAGACCCCCGCTTCGGCCTGAACGGCCTTGTCCTCAAACTGCCCCAGAGGGGGTCCCCCCCCCAACGGGCTGGAATGGGCTGGGCCACGCCGAGTGGACTCCGGAGCTACAGGGTGTACGGGATGTTCAGAGGGGCAGGCTCAAGCGGGTCGGGCCGCTTGTTGTTGCCGAGGGTCCAGGAGGCGCCTCCGATCCGGGCCAACGTCACGCACCCTTCGGTGCAGGGACCCCATGGGCCCGTTGAGGAACCTAATGGGGAGTACGGGGCGCAAGGCAGCGAATATTCTCCATTATTCTCATACGGCTACTCGAAATGCATGGACGCTCACTCATCGGAGTCGGCAGGCTGTGGGTGGCAGCATCGTCGAGATCCAAGGGGTGGTTGCAGATGGCGCGCAGGTTACGGTTCAACGGGACCGGGACCGGAGTGGGTGCGGTCGTGGGTCCGTGTGAACTGCTCGTGGACTGGGCTCCGAAAGAGCGGACGCGGCAGGGGCGCACGATCGGGCTCGATGAGTTCGGCGGCCTGTTCGGGAGGTTCGAGCACACGGCTTGGCGGCTGGAGACGCGGCGCCGGTACGCGAGCGACGAAGAGACCGACACCTACCGGCAGTTCACGGAGACGGGGGACGTGGACTGGGACTACGACAACCCGTACTGCCGCATGATCCGCGAACAGACCGGTCAGGGCAAGCGGGTCGAGCGCGTGCGCATCGTGGACGAGGAACCGACCACGGGCCAGCTCTACCTTCTCGACAACGCGAAGCGCAACGCCGTGATGGGCGAGGACATCCGCAATCTGTGGCGGGCCGATGCCGATCGACTCCGCCTCCCCGCTGAGGACTTCTGGCTGTTCGACAGTCGGCTTGTCGCGTTCCTGCGGTTCGACGACGACGATCAGCTCACGCATGTGGACCTGAGCACCGAACCCGCAGAGGTGGTGCGTTGCTCCATGGTGCGGGATGCTGCTTGGCATCACGCTGTGACGCGGGAGCAGTTCATGTCGGAGATGGGCAGTGACAGGTAGGGGTTAGAGCGGGCACCGGTGAGCACGGACTATCAGAGGGCGCGAGAGGAACTGGGCCGCAGACTCAGGGAGTTGCGGGTCGAGTGCCCCGATGGCCGGCTCACCGGTACGGAACTGGCCGAGCGGCTTGGCTGGCCCCAGTCGAAGGTCAGCAAGGTGGAGAACGGCCGCCAGACCCCCACGGACGACGACCTGCGGGCGTGGGTCGAGGCGACCGGGCAGGCTGCGGTCCTCGGTGAACTGCGTGCTCGCCTGCGGGGGTTCGAGAGCCACATCCGCTCGTGGCGCCGTCAGCTCGCGTCAGGTCACCGTCCCGTGCAGGAGACCTGGAACGCCGTGGTGGCGGACGCCCGGACCCTGCATGTGTGGGAGAGCAGTATCGTCAACGGCCTTCTCCAGACGGCTGATTACGCACGGCACATCTTCGAGCGGCACGCCGAACTCCAGAAGTCCCCGCCGGACGCGGAAGATGCGGTCCGGGCCCGCATGAAACGGCAGGAGTGGCTGTATCGGCCGGGCAAGCGGCTGAACCTGCTCATGTGGGAGGGCGCGCTGCGGGCCGAGACCTGTCCGCCGGAGGTGCTGGCAGCCCAACTCGACCGTCTGGCAGGCGTGGTGGGCATGGACACCGTCCGCCTCGGGATCGTGCCGTTGGATGCCGCGCTGCGGTTGTCGCCGTCGAACGCCTTCTGGGTGCTGGACAACCGACTGGTCATCACCGAGGACTGGCACGCCGAGTTGTGGCTTGATGATGTTGAGACGGTTGGGCTCTACCGTCGGGTCTGGGAGACCTTCGCGGAGTCGGCGGTGTTCGGTGGTGAGGCTCAGCAGGTGATCGCGCGGGTGCGCCGGAGCATCCGGGTCTGAGCGGCGGCACCCCCTGCTACTCGACCGGGTCCAGGTAGAAGTTGGCCTGTGCGGCGCGGTCGCCGTCGGCGTGGGCGATGACCACGCCCCGCACCAGGAAGGGCGTGCCGTCGACGGCCGTGCCGGTCAACTCCCACTCGCTCCAGATGACATCGCCGTCCTGGACGGACCGCAGTACGCGCGCGTCGATGTCCGGTACGCGGGCGAAGAGGCCGGACCAGTTCTCGCGGACCACGTCCTGGCCGACGAAACCGCGTGCCGGGTGGGTCGGCATGTCGCAGCGGTAGTCCTGGGTGAAGCAGGAGACCAGTGCGTCGAGGTCGTGCGTCGAGATCGCTTTTTGGAGGCTGTCGAGAAACGCGGACATGTGAGGTCCCTTCGGGGTCTTGTCGGGGGCCGGACTCTCCAGGGTTCCCCTACAACTGGGCACGTCTGCCTGGCCGGTGGCCCGCCGGCCGACCCTAGCCCAGGGAAGGGAGGGCGCGAGGGAGGGGGCGGGTGGTGGAGCGCGGGCCGCTTGAATCGCCGTTCCTGCGTGGGGCGTTTAGTTCATCGGCCTTGAACTCGCCCGAAGTGCGACCTAATTACAGGGCTACCTGTTAGATGCCCCGCCGCCGCCGTCGGGGGAGCCGGTACCCGTACTTGTGGGTGCCGTGTGCCGAGCAGACCTTCAACGGGGTTGTAGGCAGCGCCAGTTCGGCGGTCCACGTTGGGCGGGTGGGCGTTCTGCTGGGCCGAGCCCGTCCCGTGCCCGCCGATGACGATGCGGCCAGGCCCTCCGCTGCACCGAAGCCCCCGCCCGCCTGCCCCGACAGAACCCTTACCCCCGTTCCCTAGCCCGAACTGCGCAATTCCCCTACTCCTTCGGGTGGTCGACGCCCCGATGTCGTACCTGAGACGTACGGGGCGGAAGGGATGCGCGGGTCGGAGGTTTGGTCGACGGTGGTGGTGTGCCGCCGTCAGTCGGACGGAGTAGCAGGGTGCTGAAGAGTCTGATGCGGGCCGCGCTGGTGGTCCCCCTACTGGCGGGAACGTTGTCCGCCGCCTCGCTGTCGGCCGCGCGGGCGGCGGACAGCACGGCGTGCACGAACGGCGTCTGCCGGGCGACGTTCACCACGGCGGGGGAGTGGAAGGTGTTCACGGTCCCCAAGGGGGTCACCTCGATCACCGCGTATGTGTGGGGTGCCGGGGGCGGCGGGGGCGGGGGCGCTACCGGTGGGGGTGGTGGTGGGGGTGGCGGGACCCTCGTGGCGCTTCTCTTCGCCACGAACATCCGGCACGGTGCCGGCGGCGGTGGGGGTGGTGGGGGCGGCGGTGCCGGTGGCGGTGGTGGAGACAGCGGGGGGTACGCCTACGGCAAGTTGAAGGTCACGCCGGGACAGAAGTTGAAGATCTTCGTGGGCAAGGGTGGCGCGCGGGGCGGCGCGGGCGGAGTCGGCACCGACGGTGGTGCGGGTGCGGCCAAGAACGACGGCGGTTCCGGGAAGGACGCCTACACCGCTGGTCCGGGCGACAACGGCGGCGGTTCCAACGTCACTGACGCTGCGGCCGGGAAGTGGCTGCTGGACGTCAGCGGCGGCCGGGGCAGCGGGGCGGCCGGCGGCGGCAAGGGTGGCAAGGGCGGCTGCGGAGGGCAGACCGGACCCAAGTGTGTCCTGCGCCCCCCTGGAGCGCCTAGGCCGCCCACCGGTGCTGCCGTTCCCCCTTCCTACCCGCTGCGCGGCGGAGACGGGGGCGCGCCCGGCGTGGGCGGCAAAGCTGTTGCCGCCGATGACGGCAGGGGCAGCGGCGTGGTCGACCCGTCGGTCCAGGGAGCCTGGCAGCACCCGCGCCCCGGCAGCGCGGGCGACCCCGGGACGACCGGCACGGTCGGCGGCAACGGCGGCGAGGGCAGCCTCGCTGTCTCAGGGCAGCCCGGTGGCGCGGCCGGTACCCCCGGCCCGGGCGGTGCGGGAGGTAAGGGAGGTACCGGGGGTGTCCCCCGTAGTACCGACGTCGCACCCCCCAAGGGAGTCGGCCAGGGAGGCAACGGCGGCAAGGGCGGTACCGGTGGCAACGGCGGCAAGGGAGCCGTTGGCGGCACCAACGTCCGGACGGCCGACAACTACGGCAAGAAGGGCGACGTCGGCAAGGTCGGCACCTCCGGCACAGCAGGCGGCAACGGCTACGTCCTGCTCACCTGGACCCAGCCCAAGAGCTGACGCTCCGCTCGGCGTCGCCCCCGGGGGACGCTCCCCTAGGTGTGTCCCCCTAGGTGCCTCCCCCTAGGTTTTCCCACCTAGGTACGCCCCCCTAGGTACCGCCCCGCGCACCGGACCCCACAGGTCACCCGACCCGGGCGGGTCCGGTGCGCTGCTGTTCAGGGGGCCACATGGGCCTGTTCAAGTAGCGCGCCCGGAGCGGGTGTTCAAGCGGCGTCACCCGTGAGGGGCGCGGGACCCGGCACCCTACGGGGAACCCCTAGGGTGCCGTTATGGCTACTGTGCTTCCTGATCCGTCCGCGCTGCTCGCCGATCCGCACGCGGTGTACGCCCGTCTCCGGGAGGACGGTCCCGTGCACCGGATCGCCGGGCCCGACGGGTTGCCGGTCTGGGTCGTCACCCGCTACGCCGATGTGCGGCAGCTGCTGGCCGACCCGCGGCTCTCGCTGGACAAGACGCATCGGCTGCCCGGCAACTACCGGGGCTTCTCGCTGCCTCCGGCCCTCGACGAGAACCTCCTCAACATGAACCCGCCCGACCACACGCGGATCAGACGGCTGGTCGTGAAGGCGTTCACGCCGGGGCGCGTGGAGCGGATGCGGCCCCAAGTCCAGCTGCTGGCCGACCGGTTGCTGGATGCCGTGGCCGAGCGGGGACGGGCCGATCTGGTCGCCGAGTTCGCCGCGCCGCTGCCGATCACCGTCATCTGCGACCTGTTGGGCGTGCCGGAGAACTCACGCGGGGACTTCCGCGCCTGGACCGACGCGATGCTCTCCCCGGACCCCGCCAAGCCGGACGTGACGAAGCACGCCGTGGCCGCGATGCTCATGTACTTCCCTCAACTGATCGCGGACAAGCGGCGGTTGCCCGGCGACGACCTGCTGTCCGAACTGATCGCCGTGCGCGACGAGGGCGACAGACTCACCGAGGACGAGCTGACGTCGCTCGCGTTCCTCATCCTCATCGCCGGTTACGAGAACACGGTGCAGCTCATCGGGACCGCCGTGCTGACGCTCCTCGACCACCCGGACCAACTGGCCGCAGTCCGGGCCGACCTGACCAAGGTCGAGGGTGCCGTCGAGGAGGTCGCCCGCTTCGACGGACCGGCGTTGCTGGCCATCCGCCGGTTCCCCGTCGAGGACGTGACGGTCGGCGGGGTGACGATTCCGGCCGGGGAGACGGTGATGCTGTCGTTGGCCTCCGCCAACCGTGACCCCGCCCGTTTCCGCGACGCCGACCGGCTCGACGTGGGCCGGGAGGACGGCGGGCACCTCGCGCTCGGGCACGGCATCCACTACTGCCTGGGCGCCCCGCTGGCCCGGCTGGAGGCACAGATCGCCCTGAGCACCCTCCTGCGCCGGTTCCCCGGGCTGGAGTTGGACGTGCCTCGCGACGAGGTACGGTGGCGGCCGTCGATCCGGGCGCGCGGGCTGGTCGCACTCCCGGTGCGGTTCTGAACGGGCGCCTGCTGCACGGCCGTTGCGGACCTCAAGGCCTTCCTCGGGGCGCCGTCGGGCCTTCGCCCAGGTCATCCGGCACCCGACCCGGACGAAGGCTTTCTCCCGGCGTCAGCTCTTGGAGAGGACGATCGAATTGATCGGGGTGATGTTGCCTCGCCAGCTCTGCCCTTGCAGGACACGGGTGCAGTTACCGCTGCCGTTCTTTCCCGTGCAGAGACTGGCCACGGCGCCGCCCCGCTGATTGTTGAAGAGAACGCGCATTCCGGTCTCGTTGTTGAGGTTGCTGACGCCGTAGACCCAGTAGGTGTGCTGCGGCTTATGGGCTTGCCAGCCGGAATCCGTGTACAGACACACCACTCCGTTCCCGCATCCGTTGGTCTCGGCGGGCACGGCTGACGCCGCTCCGCTGCTGGTCAGCCCCACTCCCGCGAGCAAAGCACCAGCGGCGACGGTCGTCATGATCCTGCGCAGCATGCAGTTCCCCATTCATCTCGGACCCTGGGCTCGTCATATTCGAGCCGGTCTGCCACACCTGACACTCACAGGCGGGTGACCATATGAATGGTGCGGGACCGGCGACTTTAATGCATCACCCACACGCATGAAACACATTGGCCCGGATCGACATTGAGGCAGGCATCGAAAATATTCGATAAATGGCCGTGGGGAATGGGTGGGCGATGGACAGAGGTACGGGGCGGCCGCCGCCCCGCGTCAGGAATTCGTCCCCGCGGGCGGGCACCGCACCCGGCCACGCTCCACTAGCGTGGCGGGGATGAACAGTGAACTGCTGCGCCGGCTGGGGCCGTTCAGGGACGAGGCGGCGGAACAGGGGATACCGGACGAGGACGTCGAACGGTGGATCGCGACCGCCCGTCCGGCCGCGACGCTCGTGACGCGCGGGGAGGGGCCGGTCGTCGGCAGGTTCGGCGGGCCGTTGATGCTGCCCGCCGACGCACCCACCCCCTGGTCCCCGCTGCTCGCCACCCTCGACTGCGCCGCCCTCTCCGAGGAGGTGACCGGGCTCCAACTCCCTGCCGAAGGAAGCCTGTTGCTCCTCGGGTTCCCCGACCCGGCGTATCCCTACAGCGCCGGAGAGGTGGTGTACGTCCCGGCCGGGGCGCCCGTCGAGGAGCGGATTCCGCATCACCCGAGCGTTCCCGGCAACGACGGCACCGGCGGGGACGACCTGGACGGCACCCTCGGCCGGATCTACGAACAGTTCCCGGACGAGGAACTGCGCCTGGCCGCCGATGTGTCGTTGCCCTTCCACGGCATGGTCACCATGGAGGAGCCCCCGTACGCCGTTCCGCTGCCCGGGCATCCGCGTTCCGGAGAGTTGGCGGAGTTGTGGCGGGAGGCCGCCGAACAGGTCGTTGCCGATGGGCCGTTGCAGATCGGCGGGTACGCGTCCCACGAGTGCGTGGAGGGGGACCCGGTGCGGGCGGCGGCGTCGGACGCGCTCGGGTGGCTGCGGGACCGGGCGGCGCGGTCGGGCGGGTCCGCCGAGGAGGAAGAGTTGCCCGCGCCGGAGGAGTGGGTGCTGCTCGCCCAGTGGGACAGCGGTCTCGACGGGCGGGAGGGGTCCACGCTGCACTGGGTGATTCCGCGAGGGGATCTCGCTGAGGGGCGCGTCGACCGGGCGTATGTGTCGTTCTTCTGGAACCCATGAGCCGATCGGCCCGGCCCATCCCCCCATGACGCGGCCGCGCACCGACGCCCGACGTCGATGCGCGGCCGATGTGCCGTACCCGAACGGCCCTGCCTCCTAGGTCAGTTGCTCGGGAGGGACGTGTTCGTGATGGGGAGGGGCTGGGTCGTCCCCGCCACGTACAGGTCCGTCGGCGCCGTGCGGAGCTGGAACGTGTCGTCGCCGGACGCGACCCGTACCGACATGACGAAGAAGCCGTCGTTCTCGGCGGTGACCTTCACGTCGTACTCCTCCTCCCAGTTGGTCTGGAGGAAGACCTCGGTGCCCTGGGGTTCGACTCCCTTGGGGAGGCTGACCTTTCCCTGCACGGTGAGGATGTCGCCGGCCTTCACCGTCTCCTTGCTGACCTGGTAACTCACCGAGCTGGCCTTGGTGTTGGCCGTCACGTAGGTGTCCGCGAAGTAGCCGTCCTGGGGGGTGCTGTCGTCGCCGTCCTCGTCGTAGAGGGCCGTGATCCGCACCTTGTGCTCGACGTTGAGGAGGCTGCTGCCGCCCACCCGGTCGATGTCGACGTCCGGGACGGTGAAGTTGCCGTTCGCGTCGGTGACCGGCGTGCCCAGGTCGCGCGGCTCGTAGTAGTTCGGGTCGATCGGGTCGCCCCACGGGTTCCAGGTCGTGAACTGCACGACTTCCTGGAGGGTGACGGGGATGTGGGGCGCCGGGGTGCCGTCGGCCTTGGTGACGGTGCCCGTGACGTCGACATGACGGTTGTCGTAGTCGGTGCTCGCCGGGTCGGTGGTCACGGTCAGCACGTAGGCGTCGCCGGGGCGGGCGTCCGAGGGCGCCGCCGATGCGGTGGGCGCGGACAGGGCGCCCGCGCTGAGCAGGAGCGCGGTGGTGGCGGCCAGCCGGGTCGGCAGGGACTTCCTGAACATGGGGCAACTCCAAGTGCGTTCGGGAGTGGGGGAGTTGCGCCGGGCGGCACCGGTTCCGCCACGGCGCAGGTGTGCGACGCACCGGGTAAGACCGTTGGGGCGGGCGGGAGTTGTGACGGATGCGGCCGCTGTTACGCGGCTGTGGCGGGGGAGGCTTTTGTCCGGGTTACGGGTTCACCTGGATGTCGTTCGCCGGTCGCCCCGCATTGCCCCACGTGCCAAAGGGCGCCCCGCGGTTGATCCGCGGGGCGCCCTTGGCCGTCGTTCAGGAAGAAGGTTCCGAGGAGGGGTCAGAGCTTCTCGATGACGTAGTCGACGCAGCGCGTCAGCGCCTCGACGTCCGCCGGGTCGATCGCCGGGAACATCGCGACCCGGAGCTGGTTGCGGCCGAGCTTGCGGTAGGGCTCGGTGTCGACGATGCCGTTGGCGCGCAGAACCTTGGCGACGGCCGCCGCGTCGACCTCGTCGGTGAAGTCGATCGTGCCGATGACCTGCGAACGCTTCGCCGGGTCGGTGACGAACGGCGTCGCGTGCTTGGAGTCCTCCGCCCAGCTGTAGAGGCGGGTCGAGGAGTCCTTCGTGCGGGACGTCGACCAGGCGAGGCCGCCCTGGCCGTTGATCCATTCCAGCTGCTCGTTGAGAAGGAAGAGCGTGGCCAGGGCCGGGGTGTTGTACGTCTGGTTCTTGCGCGAGTTGTCGATCGCGGTCGGCAGGCTGAAGAATTCGGGGATGTGCCGGCCCGACGCGTGGATGCGCTCGGCGCGCTCGATCGCCGCCGGGGAAAACAGGCCGATCCACAGGCCGCCGTCGGAGGCGAACGACTTCTGCGGCGCGAAGTAGTAGACGTCGGTCTCGGCGATGTCGACCGGCAGGCCGCCCGCACCGGACGTCGCGTCCACCAGGACGAGTGAACCCGCGTCGGCGCCGGCCACCCGCCGGATGGGGGCGGCGACACCCGTGGACGTCTCGTTGTGCGTGAACGCGTAGACGTCGACGCCCGCTTCGGCGTGCGGCTCGGGGTGGGTGCCCGGGTCGGACGCGACCACCGTCGGCTCGGCCAGCCACGGCGCCAGCTTCGCCGCCTTCGCGAACTTCGAGCTGAACTCGCCGAAGGTCAGGTGCTGCGACCTGGTGTCGATCAGCCCGTGCGTCGCCACGTCCCAGAACGCGGTCGAGCCGCCGTTGCCGAGGACGACCTCGTAGCCGTCCGGGAGCTGGAACAGCTCGGCGACGCCCTCGCGCACCTTGCCGACCAGGTTCTTCACCGGTGCCTGGCGGTGGGACGTGCCCAGCAGAGAGGTGCCGGTCGCGGCCAGGGCGTCCAGCGCCTCCGTCCGCACCTTGGAGGGTCCCGCGCCGAAACGTCCGTCCGCGGGCTTGATGTCAGAGGGAATCTGGATCTCAGCCACCCCGCGAGGGTATCCGCTGGGAAACGCGGGCGAAACGTCGTCCGTCGGGTGAGACGCCCCGTCCGGGTGCGGCCGGGCCGGGCGTGCCGGGCGCACCCGGCCCATGCTGGTGACCGCAGACCCGCTGATGAGGTGAGGAAACGTATGCCGCAGTTCGACTCGGAACGTTCGCGACGCCCCGTACCTTCGGACGGCCCGGCACGTCCGGAACGGCCGACAGGTTCGGAAGAGTCGGCCGGTTCCGAAGGGTCGGCCGGTTCCGAAGGGTCGGCACGTTCGGCACGTGCGGAACGTTCGACGGGTTCGGCGCCCACGGAGCAGGCCGTGGCGGTCGAGCACGAGCTGCGCAAGGTCGTCCGGGGTGAGATCGGGTTCGACGTCACCTCCCGCGCCCTGGTCACCATGGACGCGTCCAACTACCGCCGGGTCCCCCTAGGGGTCGTCGCGCCGGTGGACGCCGATGACGTCGCCGCCGTTCTCGACGTCTGCCGGACCTACGGGGTACCCGTAGTACCTCGGGGTGGGGGTACCTCCATCGCCGGGCAGGCCACCGGCACCGGCATCGTCCTCGACCTCACCCGACACCTGAACGAGGTACTACGGGTCGACCCCGAGACCCGCACCGCCGTTGTCCAGCCCGGCCTGGTGCTCGACCGGCTCCAGACCGCCGCCGCCCCCTACGGGCTGCGCTTCGGCCCCGACCCCTCCACCCACAGCCGCTGCACCCTCGGCGGCATGATCGGCAACAACTCCTGCGGCTCGCACAGCGTCGCCTGGGGCACCACCGCCGACAACGTCAGCGCGCTCGACGTCCTCACCGCCCGCGGCGACCGGCTCCGGCTCGGGCGCGGCTGGCAGGGCGCCCCGGACGGGCTGCGGGCCCTGGTCGACGGCGACCTCGCCCGCCTGCGCACCGGGTTCCCCGAGCTGCCCCGGCGCATCTCCGGGTACGCCCTGGACGCCCTGCTGCCCGAGAACGGCGTCGACGTCGCCCGCTCCTTCTGCGGCTCGGAGGGCACCCTCGGCGTCGTCACCGAAGCCGTCGTCCGGCTCGTCGAGGCACCCCCCGCGCGGGCCCTCGCCGTCCTCGGGTACGCCGACGAGGGCGCCGCCGCCGAGGCCGCCTCGGGGTTGCTCCCCTACGGGCCGCTCACCGTCGAGGGCATGGCCGCCGACCTGGTGCCGACGTCCGCCGACACCGGGTTGCCGCGCGGCGGCGCCTGGCTGTTCGTCGAGACCGGCGGGGAGTCGCCCGGCGAGGCACGCGCGCGTGCGGACGCCGTCGTGCGGGGCGCCGACTGCCTCGACGCCCGCGTCGTCGTCGACCCGGCGGGCCAGCGCGCCCTGTGGCGCATCCGCGAGGACGCCAGCGGAACGGCGACCAGGATGCCGGACGGCTCCGAGGCCTGGCCCGGCTGGGAGGACTGCGCCGTGCCGCCCGCCCGGCTCGGCCCCTACCTCCGCGACTTCCGCGAGCTGCTGACCGCGCACGGCCTCCGGGGAACCCCCTACGGGCACTTCGGCGACGGCTGCATCCACGTCCGCATCGACTTCGACCTCCTCACCCCGCCCGGCATCGCCCGCTTCCGGCGCTTCTCCGAGGAACTCGCCGTCCTCGTCACCGCCCACGGCGGCTCCCTCTCCGGCGAGCACGGCGACGGCCTGGCCCGCGCCGAACTCCTCCCCACGATGTACGGGTCCGACATGGTCGCCCTCTTCGAGAAGGCCAAGGGCGTCTGGGACCCCGACGACCTCCTCAACCCCGGCATCCTCGTCCGGCCCGCGCCGCTCGACTCCCACCTCCGCTTCTCCGCCCTGCCCCGCGAACCCGTCGACGTCGCCTTCGGCTACCCCGCCGACGCCGGGGACTTCTCGGCCGCCGTCCGCCGCTGCGTGGGCGTCGCGAAATGCCGGACCACCTCGGTGACCGGGTCCGCCGTGATGTGCCCGTCGTTCCGGGCCACGGGGGAGGAACGGCACTCCACACGCGGGCGGGCCCGGCTGCTGCACGAGATGCTCGCCGGGGACGTGGTCACCGACGGCTGGCGCTCCGAGGAGGTACGGGACGCGCTCGATCTGTGCCTGTCCTGCAAGGGGTGCCGTTCGGACTGCCCGGTCGAGGTCGACATGGCCACGTACAAGGCGGAGTTCCTGCACCAGCACTACCAGGGGCGTCGCCGGCCCGCCGCCCACTACTCGATGGGGCTGCTGCCGGTATGGCTGAGCTGGATCGCCCGCACCCGCACGGCGTCCCTGGCCAACGCGCTGTCCCGGGTACGGCCACTGGCCCGGGCGGCGAAACGGGTCGGCGGGATCACCCCGGAGCGCGAGATCCCGACGCTCGCCACAGAGCCGTTCAGCCGGTGGTGGGGGAGGAGGGGTGCGGGGACTAGGGGTACCCCGGGGTCTGAGGGGAGGGTCGCGGGTCCTACGGGTACCCCGGGGGCTGAGGGGAGGGCCGTAGGTCCTACGGGCCCTACGGGTCCTACGGGCCCTACGGGTCCTACGGGTCCTACGGGTCCTACGGGTACCCCGGGGCAGGGGCCGGCGGGTCCGTCTGGTGAACGGCCGGTCGTCGTGCTGTGGCCCGACACCTTCACCGAGCACCTCTCGCCGTCCGTGGGGCAGGCCGCCGTGCGCGTCCTGGAGGCCGCCGGGCTCACCGTCGTGCTGCCACCGACCCGGCGATGGGGGCGTCGACGCATCGGCGACGGGCGGTCCCGGCTGCTCAGCCCGCTCACCCTGCTCGCCCCGCGCGGCCGGGTCTGCTGCGGACTCACGTACCTCTCCACCGGCCAACTCGACCGCGCCCGCGCCGTGTTGACCCGCACCCTCGATCTCCTCGCCCCCCTTCTCGGCGACGACGGTGCAGGCGCCGGTGAGGGTGAGGGCGCCGGTGACGGGCCGCCCCTCGTCGTCCTGGAACCGAGCTGCGCCGCCGCCCTCCGTACCGACCTGCCCGAACTCCTCCACGACGATCCCCGCGCCGCCCGCCTCGCCGCCCGCGTCCTCACCTTCGCGGAGGCCCTGGAGCGCCTCGCCCCCGACTGGACGCCGCCCGCCGTGGACCGCCCCGTCGCCGGGCAGACCCACTGCCACCAGCACGCGGTGCTCGGCGACGCCCCCGACCGTCGGCTCCGCGCGGCGGCCGGGCTCACCGGCGAACTCTCCGGCGGCTGCTGCGGCCTGGCGGGCAACTTCGGCTTCGAGCAAGGGCACTTCGAGGTCTCCGCCGCCTGCGCCGACGAACAGCTCCTGCCCGCCGTGCGTGCGGCCGCCGACGGCACGGTCCTGCTGGCCGACGGTTTCTCGTGCCGTACCCAGCTGGACCAGCTCGCCGGGGTACGCGGCCGGCACCTCGCCGAGGTCCTGGCGGACGCGCTCGACCGGGAGGAGCGGGGGTAGGGGGGCGGGGTAGGGGTCCGGGTGTTCAGCGGGCTCTCAGGTTCATCAGGGAATTCTCAGGTTGGGGCCGGGTGCCCAGGTAACGCAAAGGGTTTCACAGGGCTTGTTTGCCGTTACCTCTCCTACTTTGCATCTTCTTGGTAACAGGTCCGTGTAGGTTTCTCGACATCGGGAACCGGACGCGGGATTCCCGAAAACCACGAGAATGTCGCGGCAGCAATGTCGCAACGGTTCAAAACGTAAAACTCAGGAGTCGGAAATGAGCTTCAAGAAGCTTGCCCCGCTGCCCCCCAAGCCCAACAAGCAGCTTCCCCCGCCGCCGAAGCCGAAGCCGCGGAAGCACGCTCCGAAGCCGCTGCCCAAGCCGATCCCCGGCGACCAGGACAGCTGACCTCGTAGTCCGTGAAGAGGGTCGATGGTGCGCACCGTCGACCCTCTTCGGCTTTTCAACAGGGGGAATTCAAGCGGGAGGGCCGCGCAATGGGTGAATACGTCGACGGCGTCGAGGACGACGACGAATACGATGAGGATTTCGACGACGAGGCGACACCCACCATTCCGGCCCGCGTGGCATTCCGCCGTTTCTTTCCGCTGACCAGAGGCCTGCGGAAATGGCTGTTGATCGTCTGGGCGTGTACGGTGATCGCCGCGCTCGCCGAGACCGAGGCCATCCTCGTCTTCGCCGACCTCACGGACAACGCCCTGCGGAAGGGTTCGCTGGCCGCGTTCTGGCACCCGGCCGCGACCTGGCTCGGCGTCGCCGTGATCGGCGCGATCGTCGCGTACGCCGGCAACTCCCTTGCCGCGTGGACCACTGAGCGCTTCGTGATGCGGCTGCGCGAGCATGTCTTCGACCACGTACAGCAGTTGCCGCCGCACTTCTTCCAACACCACCGCCAGGGCGACCTGTTGTCCCGCCTGACCAGTGACGTCGAGGCGATCGAGACGATGGTGGTGTCCGGCCTCGTCGGCGCCGCGTCCGCCGCGTTCAGCGCCGTTTTCTATGCGATCGCCGCCTTCTGGCTGCGCTGGGACCTGGCCGCCGCGACGTTCGTGCTCGCGCCGCTGTTCTGGCTGGCCGCCCGCCGTTTCTCCGGGTCCATCAAGGCCGTCTCCCGCGAGGGCCGGGTCGCCGACGGCGCGATCACCTCCGTCGTCGAGGAGTCCCTCGGCAACATCGTCCTCACGCAGGCCTACGACCGCCGCGACGCCGAGCGGCGACGGCTGCACGAGGAGGCCAACGCCTGGTTCCGCGCCTCCGTCCGCTCCACCCGTCTCAACGAGGCGTACGAGCAACTCGTGCAAGTCATCGAGACGTTGTGCGTTCTCGCGGTCATCGGCATCGGCGCCTGGGAGATCTCCACGGGGCGGATGACGCTGGGTCAGCTCCTCGCGTTCGCCGCGTTCCTCGGCTACCTCTACCCGCCGGTGCGCGGCCTCGCCCAACTCGGCCTCACCGTCACCGCGGCCACCGCGGGCGCCGAACGCCTCATCGAGATCCTCGACGTCCGCCCCTCCGTCGCCGACCCCCGCCACGCCTCCGACACCGGCCGCCCCGACGGCACCCTCGAACTGCGCGACGTCGCCTTCCGCTACCCCGGCGCCGACCGAACGGCCCTGGAGGGACTCTCCCTCACCGTCCACCCCGGCGAGTTCGTGATCGTCACGGGGCCGAGCGGCGCCGGCAAGTCCACGGTGGCCAAGCTCCTTCTCAGGTTCTACGACCCCGACGCGGGCGGCCTCCTCCTCGACGGCGTTCCCCTACGGGCTTTCCCCCTGGCCCGGCTGCGTGAGTACGTCACCCTGCTCCCGCAGGAGACCCTCGTCCTGCACGACACCGTCCGCGCCAACATCGCCTGCGGCCGACCCGGCGCCAGCGAACAGGCCATCGTGGAGGCGGCGAAGGCGGCCGACGCGCACGAGTTCGTGCTGCGGCTGCCGGACGGCTACGACACCAAGGTCGACCCCAACTCGGCCCGCCTGTCCGGCGGTCAGCTCCAACGGCTCGCCATCGCCCGCGCGATCCTGCGCGACGCCCCCGTCCTGGTCCTCGACGAACCCACCACCGGCCTCGACGCCCTGGCCGCCCGCCGGGTCGTCAAACCCCTGCGCCGCCTGATGGCGGGCCGGACGACGGTGATGATCACCCACGACCTCAACCTCGCGCCCGACGCCGACCGCATCCTCGTCATCGACCGCGGCCGCCTCGTCGAGACCGGCCGCCACGACGAACTCCTCGCCCGCGGCGGCGCCTACTCCCGCCTCCACCGCTCCCAGAACAACACCCTCGGCGACACCGGCGAACTCCGCCTGCCCACCTTCCCGGAGCCCGCCCCCGCCGGACCCCGGCCGGTCGCCCACGCCGGATGGTCCGGCGACCCGTACGCCACCCCGTACCACCCGGCCGCCCCGCAGGCCGCCGGTGCCGAGAACTGGACGCCGTACACGTACCCGACCCCGTACACCCCGTACGACCCTTACACCCACCCCGTCAACGGCGGTCCCACCCCCGTCCCCCACTCCCACCCCGTCCCTCACTTCACCCCCGCACCCGGGCCGGCCCCCACCCCCGGTCACCCCGGTGCCCCTGACAACCCTGGCGTTCCCTACCACTACAACCCGTACGACCACCCCCAATCCCCGCCCCCACCCCACCCTCATCTCCACCTCCACCCCCAGCACCACGCTCAGGCCCCGGGCCCCGTCCTCACCAACCTCCCCGACGGGCGCCCCCTGTTCCGGGACTGACGAGTGGCGAGCGCCACGGCAGGCTGACGGACGACAGCGGCTAAACGGGTTCACGCACCTGACGAAGGCCACTACTCTGGACTGGCGAGTTCATCAAGGTGAACGAACCGCGCTGTACAGCACCGTCCCCAGCCAAGTCCGAGCCCCGTGGACCGCCCGTGAGCACCCCCGAAGCAGTCGCCGCCACCCAGCCGACCTCCGCGCCCACCTCCGCGCCCGCCTCCCCCAGCACGTCCGATCCCGGCCGCCGGGGCGCCCTCGGCCCGGTCGGCCTGGTGCTGGCCGGGGGGATCTCCGTGCAGTTCGGCGCGGCGCTCGCGGTGACGCTGATGCCGAGGGCCGGGGCGTTGGGAGTGGTGACGCTGCGGCTGCTGTTCGCCGCGCTCGTGCTGCTCGTGATCTGCCGGCCCCGGCTGCGCGGGCACTCGCGGGCCGACTGGGGCACCGTCGTCGTCTTCGGCATCACCATGGCCGCGATGAACGGCCTCTTCTACCAGGCCGTCGACCGCATCCCGCTCGGCGCGGCCGTCACCCTGGAGGTGCTCGGCCCGCTCGCCCTCTCCGTCTTCGCGTCCCGCCGCGCGCTCAACGCGATCTGGGCCGCCCTCGCCCTGGCCGGTGTCTTCCTGCTCGGCGGCGGGGACTTCGGCGCGCTCGACGCCATCGGGGTCGCCTACGCGCTCGCGGCCGGGGCGATGTGGGCCACGTACATCCTGTTCAGCGCGCGCACCGGCCGCCGTTTCCCGCAGGCGGACGGGCTGGCGCTCGCCATGGGCGTGGCGGCGCTGGTCTTCCTGCCGCTGGGCGTGATCGGGTCCGGGGCGAAACTGCTGGAGCCGACGACGTTGCTGCTCGGCGCGGGCGTCGCGGTCCTCTCCTCGGTCCTCCCCTACACCCTCGAACTCCTCGCCCTGCGCCGCCTCCCCGCCTCCACCTTCGCCGTCATGATGAGCCTGGAACCGGCCATCGCCGCGGCCGCCGGATTCCTGATCCTGCACCAGGCCCTGTCCGCGACCCAGGCCCTCGCCATCGCCTTCGTCATCGCGGCGAGCATGGGCGCGGTACGCACCCAGGTCGGCCGCCGGGCACGGGAGAAGAGCGCCGCGTAGCGGGGGGCGGTGGGGGCCGCCGGGGCCGCCGGTGGTCGTACGGGTCGTACGGGTGAGCCCCTACGGGGTCGCGGCTTGCCCCTGCGGGCCGTGGCGGGGGTCGCGTCGATGGTCCTACGGGTCGTACGGCTGACCCTTACGGGTGGCCCGGTGTGCGGGTGACCCCTACGGGACCCGCCGCAGGCCCTAGGGGTCCTACGGGTCTACGGGTCGAACGGGGGCGCCCGTGCCGTTGCTCCGACGGCCCCCAGGTCCCCCTAGGTGAACCCCCGTGGTGGCTGACGGAGGACCCCGAGCGGCGCCCCTGGATCAGGCACTGGTTCCCCCTCTCTGCACCCGTCCGCCGGGCGGAAAAAATCATGCAAGCATGCCTGCTTGTTTTCTGCCCCGCTGCCGTGCTCCGCCTCATGTCCGACCCGACGCCTGTCATCGACGACTTACGCGCGGAGGGCGACGAACTCGACGTGCTGGTGGCCGAGTTGGCGCCCGAACGGTGGAAGGGCGCAACGCCCGCGCCCCGTTGGAGCATCGCGTACCTCGCCTGGTCGACGGGCACGTCCGCGCGGGCGGCCTCGGACTGGTCGCCGCCTGTGACATCGCCGTCGCCGGTCCCGCCACGACGTTCGCGCTCACGGAGGTCCGCCTCGGGGCGGCCCCGGCGATCGTGTCGTTGCCGCTGCTACCCCGCACCGACCCGCGCGCGCTCGCCCGGCACTGCCTGACCGGCGAGCGCTTCGACGCCGTCGAGGCGGCCCGCATCGGCCTGCTGACCGCGACGGGCGACGACGTGGACGCCGTTCTGGAACCGATCCTCGACGGGCTGCGGCGGGCCGCACCGGAAGCCCTGGCGGCGACCAAACGGCTGCTCACGGCCGAGGTCCGGGAACGTTTCGACCGGAGCGCGGCGGACCTCACCGCGCTCTCCGCCCAGTTGTTCTCGTCGTCGCACGCGTGCGAGGGAACGACCGCCTTCCTGGAACGACGGGAGCCCGTATGGGCGTTGTGACCCACCCCAAGCAGGACCGCAGCCGCGCCACCCGGCGGCGGCTCCTGGCGGCCGCCGTGTCCTGCCTCGCCGAGCACGGCTGGGCGGGCTCCACGGTCGCCGTCGTCGCCGAGGCCGCCGGAGTCTCCCGGGGCGCCGCCCAGCACCACTTCCCGACCCGCGAGGACCTCTTCACGGCGGCCGTCGAGTTCGTCGCGGAGGAACGTTCGACGGCGTTGCGCGCGCTCTTCCCCGACGGGGCGGCCGATGACCGGCGGGCCGTCGTCGCCGCTGTCGTCGACCTCTGCACCGGGCCACTGTTCCGGGCCGCCCTGCATCTGTGGGTGGCCGCGTCGAACGAGGAGCAGCTACGCGCGCGGGTGACGGAACTGGAGGCCACGGTCGGCCGCGAGAGCCATCGGGCCGCCGTCGACCTGCTCGGCGCCGACGAGTCGCGCCCGGCGTCCGCGAGACCGTCCAGGGCCTGCTGGACATGGCCCGCGGCCTCGGCCTCGCCCACCTGCTCACCGACGACACCGCCCGGCGCGAACGGGTCGTCACCCAGTGGACGCAGATCCTGGGCCGGGAACTGGCCCGCTGAGCACGGACGTTGACGAGGTGACAACCGCCCCGCCCGCAGGGGGAATTGGTGCGCCGAGGGTGAAATGTCAGAGAGCGGGAACCGGCGCAGCGGGCCGGACGTTCACGGACTGAGACGCTCCAGGAGCCAGGTGCCGTTCTCCTGGGCCACGTACCGCAGTCGGTCGTGCAGACGGTTGTCCCGCCCCTGCCAGAACTCGACCGTGGCCGGTGCCACCCGGAAACCGCCCCAGTGCGGCGGCACCGGCACCTGCTCGCCCTCCGGATAGCGGGCGGCGAGGTCCGCGTACGCGCCGTCCAGCGCGTCCCGGGAGTCGATCACCGAGGACTGCGCGCTCGCCCACGCGCCCAGCTGGGAGCCGTGCGGGCGGGTGCGGAAGTAGGCGGCGGTCTCGTCGCGGCCGGTGCGGCGCGCGGTGCCGGTCACGATGACCTGCCGTCCCATCGGATGCCAGGGGAAGAGGAGGGAGACGTTCGGGTTGGCCGCCAGGTCGTGGGCCTTGCGGGAGCCGTAGTTCGTGTAGAAGACGAAGCCGTCGTCGTCGAAGTGCTTCAGCAGCACCGTGCGGGAGCTGAGGCGGCCGGTGGCGTCGGCCGTCGAGACGACCATGGCGTTCGGCTCGAAGAGCTGCGCGTCCTTCGCGGCCTCCTCGAACCAACGGCCGAACTGCTCCGTCGGCCCGGCCGCCAGCTCGGACGCGTCGAGGCCCTCGGCCCGGTACCGCGCGCGCATCGCGGACGGGTCGGCCGGCGGGGCGACGTCGGCGGAAGGACCGGCGGAGGGGTCGAAAGGACCGATGGAGGGGTCGAGGGGGACGGCGTCTCGGTCGTTCACGCGGTCATCTTGCCGTATGGGCAGCACGGAACGGAGGGTGTCATCGATCACTGAAGGTCAAGTGAGGTCCAAGTGAGGTCCAAGTGCGCACGCCGGACGGGCACTTGAGGGACACGGGTGGCACTGAGTGCCGCGACCTCTCCCCAACGGTGGCACCCGGGGATATCGTGCGGAAGGCCGAGCCGCCACGTCACGAGGAGCCGCCGCATGTCCGCATTCGTACCCGGACTCGAAGGAGTCGTCGCGTTCGAGACGGAGATCGCCGAACCCGACAAGGAGGGCGGCGCCCTGCGGTACCGGGGCGTCGACATCGAGGATCTGGTCGGTCACGTCTCCTTCGGCAACGTCTGGGGGCTGCTCGTCGACGGCGCCTTCGACCCCGGTCTGCCGCCCGCCGAGCCGTTCCCGATCCCCGTCCACTCCGGGGACGTCCGGGTGGACGTCCAGGCCGCGCTGGCCATGCTCGCGCCCGCCTGGGGGCTGAAGCCGCTCCTGGACATCAGCGCCGAGCAGGCCCGCGACGACCTCGCCAGGGCCGCCGTCATGGCGCTGTCCTACGTCGCCCAGTCGGCGCGCGGGCAGGGCGTGGCGATGGTGCCGCAGAGCGAGATCGACAAGGCCCGGTCGATCACCGAACGGTTCATGATCCGCTGGCGCGGCGAGCCCGACCCCAAGCACGTCGCCGCCGTCGACGCGTACTGGAACTCCGCCGCCGAGCACGGCATGAACGCGTCGACGTTCACCGCGCGGGTCATCGCCTCCACCGGGGCCGATGTCGCCGCCGCGCTCTCCGGGGCCGTCGGGGCGATGTCCGGGCCGTTGCACGGGGGCGCGCCGTCGCGGGTCCTCGGGATGATCGAGGAGATCGAGCGCACCGGCGACGCGGAGGCCTACGTTCGCCAGACGCTCGACCGGGGTGAGCGGCTGATGGGGTTCGGGCACCGGGTGTACCGGGCCGAGGACCCCCGCGCGCGCGTGCTGCGGCGGACCGCGCGGGAGCTGGGGGCGCCGCGCTTCGAGGTCGCGGAGGCGCTGGAGAAGGCCGCGCTCGCCGAGCTGCACAGTCGGCGCCCTGACCGGGTGCTCGCCACCAACGTGGAGTTCTGGGCGGCCATCGTGCTGGACTTCGCGGAGGTTCCGGCGGCCATGTTCACGTCGATGTTCACGTGCGCGCGTACCGCCGGGTGGTCCGCGCACATCCTTGAGCAGAAGCGGACGGGGCGACTGGTCCGGCCGTCGGCCCGGTACGTGGGCCCGGGCACGCGCGCGACCCGGGACGTCTCGGGGTTCGAGACGATCGTCGGGCACTAGCGCCGCGCGGGCGCCGTTCGGCGGCCTTGTCGCAAGCCTTAAGGATCGACGCAAGCCTTAAGGATCGACGCAAGCCTTAAGGGGCGACGCAAGCCTTAAGGATCGACGCAAGCCTTGAGGGGCGACGCAAGCTTTAAGGAGTCGATCGGCGGGGGCGTCCACTGAAGGCCCCCCGGGGTCCGGGGGAGACGCAGACGACCCGCGAGTTCGGGTTCCCGCGCCTGTCGGCGTGGGAGCCGGCCGGACGTACCGGCGAACTCGCGGGTCGGGTGACTGCTGGGATTGGGCCGGCTGCACGCGTCGTTCACGTGCGGGTCCGGCACCGCACTCGGTGGGGTGACGGGCCGCTAGCCCGCAGCCACCTCACGCGTCCGGTTCTCATACATCTGCCGAACCACCTCCCTTCTCGTGTACGCATCACCTTAAGAACACCTCGTTCCTCGATCAACCGTTTTTTTCCGGGGTCTGCCCGGGCCCTCCTCCGGCGCTCCCAGGCCTCACAGGCGGCCCTTGGTTCCGTGCGCCCCCCTGATCCTCGGTGCCCCGTTGACGCGCGCGGGTACGCGGATGTTCGCTGAACAGGTGACTGATCGACTGAGGCTGAAGGAGGCGGGGACCAGCGCGGTGTGACGCAACGATTCCCCTCCAATCTCGGGGAACTCGATGTGTGCTGCGTCACGTTCCAGTTAGATGATGGCGAGTGAGCGAACCGACGCGCCGTACGTGCGGACGCAGCTTGGCAGGGGGTCCAGGTGAGTGCTTCCCAGCGTGGTGGGACCACCGACGCGGTGGGCCCCGACGAGCCCGAACCGGCCGGGCCCGAGGGCCCCGACGGCTCCGATCTGCTGGCCGCGCTGCTCGACGGCATGGATGCGGCACTGTGCGCGTTCGACGCCGACGGCGTCGTCACCCACTGGAACCGCGAGGCCGAGCGCATCCTCGGCTGGAGCCCCACCGAGGCCGTCGGCCGCAAGGGGTTCGCGGACTGGGCCGTGCGCCCGGCGGACGCCGAGGAGGTCGAACGGCGCCTGATGTCCACCATGGACGCGTCCGGCCGCCAGGTGCACGAGTTCGCGCTGCTCACCAAGGACGGCGGGCGGGTGCTGGTGCGCACCCAGTCGGCCGCCGTACGCGGCCCCGACGGGGGACCGGCCGGCGTGTACTGCGCGTTCAGCGAGGTGCACACCCAGATCGACCTGGAGCGTTCGATCGCCCTGAGCGAGGCCCTCTTCGAGGACGCCTCCTGGGGCGTCGTCCTCATCGACGCCGACCTGCGCCCCGCCGTCGTCAACGCGCACGCGGCGCGCGCGCTCGGTGTCGGCCGCACCGCCACCCTCGGCCGCCCCCTCGGCGACCTCCTCGCACACGGCGTCGAGGAGCTGGAGAGCGCCCTCACCCATGTGCTGGCGGAGGGCGCGCCGCCCGCGCTCGCCGAGTTCTGGGTCGGCGTGCGCACCGCCGAGGGCGAGCAGCGCCGGTGCTGGCGGAGCGGGTTCGTACGGCTGTCCTCGCCGCTTGCGGAAGAACCGGTTCCGCTCGGGGTCGGGTGGGTCTTCGAGGACGTCACCGAGGCCAAACAGGGCGAGCAGGAGGCGGCGTTGCTGCGCTTCCGCTCCAACCAGCTGCACCGCGCCGCGCGGGCCGCCGCCGAGTGCGAGGACCCCGCCGAGGCCGCCACCGTCCACCTCGACTTCGCCCTCGCCGGGTTCGCCGACCACGCCCTCATCGACCGGGTCGCGGGCGGCTCCCTCGCCGACGGCGAGACGACGGGCCCGGTCCGGCTGGTCCGGGTCGCCGCGACGCCCTCGGGCGGTCCCGGGCCCAGCCTGCTCACCGGCCGCGCCGGGCTCCCGGTCCGCTACGGGCCCAGCCACCCGGCTCTCCAGTGCGTGGAGCGCGCGGGGTCGGTGCGGGCCGGGTTCGGCGCGGCCCCGCCCGAACAGGCCCAGAGCTGGGCGACGTCCCGCCGCTGGCCGCCGGACGCGGTGCACGCCCTGTGCGCGGTCCTGCGCAGCCGGGGCCGCACGCTGGGCGTCGTAACGTTCCTGCGAGGCGCGGGCCGCACCCAGTTCGAACGAGGCGACGCGGCGTACGCGGAGGACGTCGCCGTCCGCATCGCGGGCGCGCTGGACCTGGCGGGAGTGGTCGGGCGCGAGGAGCGGCGGGGGTAGGAGGCCGGGGCCGGAGCACTCGGCTCGCGGCGCCTCCTTGTGCGCACGCGCGCGTGGATGCCGTTTCGGGCACGTACGCGTGCGTGCGGTTTGTGGTGGAGCCACGCGTGCGTGCGGTTTGTGGTGGGGGTACGCGTGCGTGCGGTTCGTTTCCCGGGGCCCGGCTTCCGGGAAACGACCGGGAACTGAACCGGTCCCGGCCCGGCTATCGGCGGTAGAAGATCCGGTCGCCGTACTCCGTGAACACGCGGCCGTTCCACTCGTGGCCGCCGTCGACGTTGCCGGAGCGCAGCAGCGGGGGTTCGATGCCCCGGTCGGCCAGGGTCGCCGCCGCCGTTGCCACGACCGCCTGGAGCAGGGCCGACGTGACGACCGTGGAGGCGGGGGCGAAGGGGGCCGGGATGGTGTCGACGGCGAGTTCCGCGTCGCCGACCGCGATCTTCGAGTCCAGAACGACGTCGCAGTGGTCCTTGAGATACGTCCCCGAACTGTGCCGGGACGTCGTCTCCGAGGCGTAGGCCACCGACGTCACGCCGATGACCTTGATGCCGAGGGCGCGGGCGTTCATGGCCATCTCCACGGGGAGCGCGTTGCGTCCGGACAGGGAGATGATCACCAGGGCGTCGCCCGCGCGGAGCGGCGAGGTGTCGAGAACGGCACCGGCGAGGCCGTCGACGCGTTCCAGGGCGGAGCCGAGGGTGGCCGGCATGACGTCGACGCCGACGACACCGGGCACCGCGAGCAGGTTCATCAGGGCGAGGCCACCGGCCCGGTAGACGACGTCCTGCGCGGCGAGCGACGAGTGACCCGCGCCGAACGCGAACAATCGGCCCCCCGACGCCACCGTGTCCGCGAGCAGCGTGCCCGCCTCGGCGATGCGGTCGGCCTCCTCGTCGCGCGCCCGCCGCAGCAGGTCGATCGCGGCGTCGAAGAACTGCCCGGCCAGTGTGGCGTCGCTCATGCGGGTCCTTTCGCGGCTGCGTGCGCTGCGGGTGCTTGCGGGTGCTGCGTGAACTGAGGGTGCCGCGTGCGTACGTGCGCACACGCGTGCGTGCGTCGCGTGCGGAACGGGTTCTCGGGTTGGGATGCGCGCTCCTACCGCTGCCCCTGCCCGTATCCCGCCCGTGTCCCGCCCGTTCCCGCCCGTGTCCCGGCCCTGCTCGCACCCCTGGCGCACGCGCGGGTCGTGCTTGTGTCGCGGATCACCGTGCGGTCTGGACCAGTGCCCTGTCAATACGGGCGTACGGTGGGCCGCACGCCCGCGCCGTACCCGCTCGGACGCCGTGCACCGCTCCGGCGTGTCCCGTCCCGAGGCCCGTGGTCTTCGGGCACGGCACGGTTGTCAGTGGTATGCGTCAGAATTGACGTCAGGGCCAGCGCACGCGCCGGGAAGCCGCCGCGCTTCCGGCAGATCTCATCGAGGGGCACCAATGTCCGGACTGATCGACACCACGGAGATGTATCTCCGCACCATCCTTGAGCTGGAGGAGGAAGGTGTGGTCCCCATGCGCGCCCGGATCGCCGAACGGTTGGACCAGAGCGGCCCCACCGTCAGCCAGACCGTGGCCCGCATGGAGCGGGACGGCCTGGTGTCCGTCGCCAGCGACCGCCACCTGGACCTCACCGACGAGGGCCGTCGGCTCGCCACCCGCGTGATGCGCAAGCACCGGCTCGCCGAGTGCCTGCTGGTCGACGTGATCGGCCTGGAGTGGGAGCAGGTGCACGCCGAGGCCTGTCGTTGGGAGCACGTGATGAGCGAGGCCGTCGAGCGCCGCGTGCTGGAGCTGCTGAGGCACCCCACCGAGTCGCCGTACGGCAACCCGATCCCGGGCCTTGAGGAGCTGGGCGAGAAGGACGGCGCGGACCCGTTCCTGGACGCGGGCATGGTCTCGCTGGCCGACCTCGACCCGGGCGCCGAGGGCAAGACGGTCGTGGTCCGCCGCATCGGCGAGCCCATCCAGACCGACGCTCAGCTGATGTACACGCTGCGTCGGGCGGGCGTGCAGCCCGGTTCGGTGGTCAGCGTGACGGAGTCGGCGGGCGGGGTGCTGGTCGGCAGCGGCGGCGAGGCGGCCGAGCTGGACTCCGACGTCGCCTCCCACGTCTTCGTCGCCAAGCGCTGACGCCGGGCGACGGCCGCCGGGCCGGGACGGGGCGCTGACGCCGGGCGCGAGCAGGGAAGCTGGTGCTGCGCGAGCAGGGGAGCTGGCGCCAGGTGCGGACGGTGACGCCGGGTTTCGACGGCGTCGGCGGTGACGCCAGGAGCTGAAGCCGGCGTCGGCTGCGATCGGGGCTGGGGCTGCGGCTGGGCGAGGTAGGCCGCTGGGTCGGCTCGGGCGGGGCGGTTTGCCTGGCCGGGGGCGGTTTGTTCGCTCGGGGTGCGCGGGATGGCGACCCGTACGGAGGTCGCGGAGGGGCGCGCTCACCGGGGCGTGGGTCAACTTGCTTGCTGTGAGGGGGAGTTGAGGTCTCCGGGGCGTTCGGCGGGGATCGCGTCGAAGATCTCGTCGAATCCAGAATTCTGTCCGTCGAATCGCAGCGCTCGGGCGCTTCGCGTGCCAGGCTTGCGCGAGAGGCATATGACCGTGAGGGGGCGGGAGGATGTGCCGCAGACATGGAGAAGGCCCCGGCGCTGAGCGGCGCCGGGGCCTGTCCTCCCCTGTGCTGACCCGGAGCCCCGAGCTCCCAGGGTCATCCCCTTCGGACCGTTTTCCCCGAGCGGTCCGCCTCCCGCTGAAGATCTCCCCCGGGCGGTGGCGATCATTCCTTCAGAGGCGTCACTCGAACGAGGGGTGTTGGCCGCAAAAAGAGCATCTCCGAATACGCGTTCGATAATCTGTTGCTCCGTTGGGGGCACGCACCATGGTCGGCGGCCGTCGTGGGACGGCAGACTCAGACCCAGGCTCCGCAGGACGGCAGAGGCAGACGCAGCTGCCGGGCGACGACGGCGGGCTCGGACTCCGTGCGACGGCGGGCTCCGACTCCGACCCCGTACGACCGGCGGACTCCGTACGACGGAGGGACTTCGAGCGATGGCGGATTTCGGACGACGACGAGGCTTGGGGTGGCGGCGGGACCTCGGGCGGCGGCGGGACCTCGGTTGGCGGCCAGACTTCGGGCGGCGGGGCTTGGGGTGGCGGCGGGACCTCGGACGACTGCGGGACTTCGGGCGGCGGCCAGACTTCGGGCGGCGGCGAGACCTCGAACGACGGCGGGACCTCGTACGGCGGCAGGGCTTCGAACGGCAGCGGGACTTCGGACGGCGGCCAGACTTCGGGTGGCAGCAGGACTTCGGGCGGCGGCCAGACTTCGGGTGGCGGCGGGACCTCGGACGACGGCAGGGCTTCGAACGGCAGCGGGACTTCGGGCGACGGTGAACTCCGTATGACGGTGAATTCCATAGGGCGGCAGACTGCGTGCGGCAGCGGACCCCCTGCGGCGGAGGTCGCGGTACGGCGGCGGACTCCGTGCGACGGAGGGTGCGGAACGGCGGCAGAGGCAGAGCGGTTCACCGGGCGACGGCCCGGAAGGCCAGATCGATCGGGAGCGGTACCGGCGGAGCGAGGGGGTGCCAGAACCCAATGGCGCGGCGCATCGAGGTGATCGGCGCGGGCGGCGTACGCCTCGCCGCGTGGGAGTTCGGAGACCCGCCGAAGGAGGCCCCGGCGAGGCTGCTGGTGCCGGAGCAGCAACAGACGGCGGACCGGACTGCGGCGCAACGACACTCCGCAGGCGGGGGCGCCCCATCTGATCCCGGCCTGCCCGGGGCGGAACGCGGGGCTCCACCTGATCCCGGTTCCGTGAGTGCGGGCCGGGAGGGGCGGGCGGGGCAGCTGGGGCGGGCGGGGCTGGAGGAGCGGCCCGGTCCTGACTCGCCGGGGGAGCGGCCGGGTGGTGGCTGCCCGGGGGAGCGACCTGGCCTTGGCTCGCCGGGGACGCGGCCGACCCCTGACTCTCCGGAGACGGAGCTGAAGCCGCGGCGCGGGCGCGAGGGCGATGCCGGTTGCGAGGGGGACCTCGGTCATGAGGCTGACCCCGGTCCTGAAAGCGCCCCTTCGTATGAAGGCGCCCCCTCGCACGGAAGCGCCCCTTCGCATGAAGGTGTCTCCGGCCGTGAGGGTGTCTCTGGCCGTGAGGGTGCCCTCGACCGTGAGGGTGTCTCCGGCCGCGAGGGTGCCCTCGGCCGTGAGGGTGTCTCCGGCCATGAAGGTGTCTTCGGCCGTGAGGGTGTCCCCGGCCACGAGGGCGCCGCTGGCCACGAGGGCGCCCCCACTCACAACGCCGCCCCCGGCCCCGAAGCCGCCCCCACTCGCAACGCCGCCCCCGGCCCCGAAGCCGCCCCCACTCACAACGCCGCCCCCGACCCCGACCCCACCCTCCCGGCACCGAGCCGACGCACGCTCCCCGGCACCGGCACCGGCACCGGCACCGCTCCCACTCCCGACCCCACTCCCACTCCCACTCCCGCCCCCGGTGCCCCGTCCCGCCCCCGGGGTATCCCGTCCGATCCCGGTTTCCCGGCGTCGAGGCGAGCGGTCCCGCCCTGCCCCGGCCGTCCGGGAACCGGCCGGGGCTCCTCCTTCGACCCCACCCTGATGTCGGACCAGGGCCAGGACCTGGACCCGGCCACCACCCCGGGCGTCCTCCTCCTGCACGGTCTGATGGGCCGGGCCTCGCACTGGGCGTCCACCGCGCGCTGGCTGTCCGGGCGGTTCCGCGCGGTGGCGCTCGACCAGCGCGGCCACGGGCAGAGCGAGAAGCCGCCGAGTGCCGCCTTCACCCGCGACGCGTACGTCGAGGACGCGGAGGCCGCCCTGGAGCAACTCGGGCTCGGTCCCGCCGTCGTCGTCGGCCACGCGATGGGCGCGCTGACGGCCTGGCAGCTCGCGGCCAAACGCCCTGACCTGGTCCGGGGTTTGATCATTCTGGACATGCGGGCCTCCGCGCTGGGCGCCGCCTCGCAGCGGGAGTGGGCGGACTGGTTCCGGGCGTGGCCCGTCCCGTTCGCCACGCTGGCCGACGTCCGCAAGTGGTTCGGCGAGGACGATCCGTGGGTGGAACGTCCGCATCGCGCGCGGGGTGAGTTCTACGCGGAGGTGATGCGGGAGGCGCAGGACGGCTGGCACCCCGTCTTCGAACCCGAGCAGATGCTCAAGTCCCGTGAGACGTGGGTCTACGACGCCCATTGGGAGGAGTTGGCGCAGGTCCAGTGCCCCGCCCTGGTCGTGCGCGGCCTCGACGGTGAACTGGGCCGAGCCGAGGCCCAGGAGATGGTCCGGGTCCTGCCACGCGGCCAGTACGCGGAGGTCGCCGACGCCGGTCACCTCGTCCACTACGACCAGCCCGAGGCCTGGCGAACGGCCATCGAACCGTTCCTGAACACCATCCTGACCGACCTGACAAGCTGACGCCCCCGCCCGGGTCACCCACCTCCCCGTCCGCCCGACAGGACCCCGGGCCCGCCCAACTCCCTTGCCTGGAACGACGTTCCGCCCCCGTCAGGCGACCCTCCCCCCCCGCTGGACCCACCGGACCGCGACCCACCGACCACCCCGGAAGGACGCACCGGAACCGCCGGACGACAGAACCACCCCGCGCCTTGGGACGGCGGGACCGCCCCGCGCCTTGGGACGGCGGGATCACCACGTCCTCTGGGGTCGGCAGGACCACCCCGCCCCCTGGGACGGCGGGACTGCCCCGCGCCTTGGGACGGCGGGATCACCCCGTCCTCTGGGGTCGGCAGGACCACCCCGCCCCCTGGGGCGGCGGTACCGCCCCGCGCCTTGGGGCGGCGGGATCACCACGTCCTCTGGGGTCGGCAGGACCACCCCGCCCCTTGGGGCGGCGGTACCGCCCCGCGCCCTGGGGCGGCGGGATCACCCCGTCCTCTGGGGTCGGTAGGGCGACCACGCCTCCTGGGACGGCGGGACCGCCCCGCGCCTTGGGGTGCCGGGATCACCACGTCCTCTGGGGGCGGTAGGGCGACCACGCCTCCTGGGACGGCGGGACCGCCCCGCGCCTTGGGGTGCCGGGATCACCACGTCCTCTGGGGGCGGTAGGGCGACCACACCCCCTGGGACGGCAGGACGACCCCGCCCCCCCGGGACGGCGGTACCGCCCCGCCCCCTGGGGTCGGCAGGACGACCCCGCCTCCCGGGACGGCGGTACCGCCCCGCCCCCTGGGGCAGGGGTAAGGCCCCCGCCCCCCGAGGCCAGGGCCTTACCCCTGGCTGACGGCTGTCAGGATTTCCGGGAGTTTCGTTGCCGTGCGGGGGGCCGCCAGTTTCAGGCCTGCCCAGGCGGTGGCCGCTCCGTATGCCGCGCCCAGGGGGAGGAGGAGCCAGGTGTAGGGGTCGCCGTGCGGGGTCACGTTGAGCCAGATGGTCAGGGCGATGACCGGGGAGGCGAGGAGGGCCGCCGCGATCATGCCGCCGAAGATGGAGAGGAAGGCGAGGCCCGCCTGGCTGGGGACGACGTTCTTGTAGCCCTCCTGGGGGATGGAGTACGGGAACCGGGCCGACGTCCACGCCCCGGTCGCCAGCATCATGCCGAGCAGCGCCAACGACAGCCCCAGCACCTCCGGCAGCCGCCCCCACGCGCCGAGCAGCGCGGCCGTCAGGACGGTCACCAGGGTCGTGTACGGCAGCGTGATGACCAGCAACGCCAGCGCCCTTCCCCGCAGTTCGACGTAGGCGTCCCGGGTGTCGGAGATCGTCGCCGCGACCATCCAGAACGCGGACGTGTCCTGCCCGAACTGGTTGGACATCTGCATGCCGAGCATGCCGGCGGCGAAGCAGGCGAAGTAGACCGAACCGGTGCCCTGCAACGCGTTGAACACCGGCACGATCAGCCCGATGGCCAGCGAGGTCACCCAGGCCGCCTTGGTCTTCGGGTTGCGCCAGATGTACCGCAGACTGCGTTCCATGACCGTGCCGGTGCGGCCGCCGGGCAACAGCCGCGCGAGGCCCCCGGAGGGACGCTCACGGGCGGCCGTACTGCCGGCGGCGTCCAGGGTGGAACCGTCGGGCGCCGTCATCAGGCGGGTCAGATGCCGTTCCCAGAGGGTGAGCAGGGCGATCAACGCGGCTACGGAAAGCGCGAGTTGAGCGGCGGCCTCGCCGTACGCGCCCGCGCTCACCGCGTCCACCGCCGCGATCGCCGACGCCGGTGGCACCCACCTCAACACCTCGGCCAGCGGGTCGAGTTGGCCGAGCCCGCTCGAACCGAGGTGCTGGGCACCGAAGTTGACGAGCTGCGCGCCGACCGCGATGACCAGGCCGCTCAGCACCGCCAGATCGCGGCCCCTGCGGCTGGACAGCAGCCGGATGTTGGCGGCGGCCACGGCCCGCGCGAGCGCCACGCACACCAGCAGCGCCAGCGCGAGGGCCGGTACGGCGACGACGACCGCCGCCGTGCCCCGCGCGAGGTCGATCACCGAACCGGCCAGCAGGCAGAGCGTGAACAGCGGTCCGATGCCCACGAGGGACGACACGAGCAGCGCCCGCACCAGCGGCCGGGGCCGCAGCGGCAGCATCACCAGACGGGTCGGGTCGAGCGTCTCGTCGCCGCTCGGGAAGAACAGCGGCATCACCGCCCAGCCGAGCGCCAGCACCGCCACCAGGAGCACCACCAGGGACGCGACGTGCGCGGACCCGCGCAGCGCGATCAGGCCCAGCAGTTGGAGCGCGGCGAAGAGCAGCACCAGCACGGTGGACGTCACGAACGCGGCCCGCCGTCCGCCCGACTGCCGCAGCCCGTTGCGCAACAACGTCAGCTTCAGCTGAACGACGGTGAGGGTGAGGGGAGTTGAGCCGGTGGTCGTCATCGGGCGCCGCCGCCCAGCCAGTCCAGGTCGGAGGCGGCGTCCCGGCCGCCGGCGCCGACCAGTTCGAGGAACGCGGCCTGCAACGACGTTGCGTCGCCGCGTACTTCGGCGAGGGTGCCGTGGGCGCGGATGCGGCCGGCGGCCATGACGGCGACCCAGTCGCAGAGGGACTCGACGAGTTCCATCACGTGGGAGGAGAAGACGACGGTGGCGCCGGAGCCGGTGTACCGCTCAAGAACGCCCCGGATGGTCTGCGCGGAGACCGGGTCGACGCCCTCGAACGGCTCGTCCAGGAACAGCACTTCGGGATTGTGCAGGAGGGCCGCGGCGAGCCCGATCTTCTTCCGCATGCCGGTCGAGTAGTCGACGACCAGCTTGTGCTGGGCGCCCGCGAGGTCGAGCACGTCGAGGAGTTGGGTGGCCCGCTTGTCGACCTCGGTACCCGGCAGGCCCCTCAACCGCCCTGAATACGCGAGCAGTTCACGTCCCGACAGCCGCTCGAAGAGCCGCAGCCCCTCGGGCAGCACCCCGATCCGCGACTTCACCGCCACCGGGTCCCGCCACACGTCGTGCCCGGCCACCTCGACGCTCCCCTGATCGGGCCGCAACAACCCCGTCACCATGGACAGCGTCGTCGTCTTCCCGGCCCCGTTGGGCCCCACCAGCCCGATGAACTTCCCCGCAGGCAGCTCCAGATCCACCCCACCCACAGCAATCTGCTGCCCGAACCGCTTCCAGAGCCCCCGCACACGTACAGCAGCCGTTCCCACCACACCATCAGACGTCATACACAGACCCTACGACGCCACAACTCCCCTATCCCTGGCGACAATCGGTCCCGAACGTGCAACCAACGCCTACAACAACGCCGTTGAGGGACGCGGGCCTGTATCGATATGCGCCTCCGCCGCGCGGGCGCGACAAAACCACGACGTACCCGCACCCGCCGACGAACCGCCCCCGGCGCCCCGGTGGGCGTCTACCGATCCCGCCCGCAGGCGTACGCCAACGCCGGTACCAGCTCCTCCGCATCCGGCAACCACCGGTTGACCGGCGTGGGCCGGCAGGCCCACTGGACGGCCCCCCGGGACCCCACCCGGGTAGGCGCCGCCGCCACATACGACCCCTCACCCAGGACCGTCAGGTCGAGGGAGCCCGGCGCCCACCCCGACCGTCGCACCAGGTCAGGGACCTTCACCCCGGCCCCCGGCAACACAAAGAAGTGCATCCGCCGATCCGGCGCCAACGAGACGGGCCCGAGCGTCAACGACATCCGCTCCAGCCGCGCCAACGCCAAGAACCCCGCACTCTCCGCGACCCGGATCGCATCGAACGTCCGCCCCGTCGGCAGCAGGATCGACGCGTCGGGCGCGTCGGCCCACATCCGCCGAGCCACCGTCGCACTGCCCGTCGCCCGCGCGGCCCAGTCCGCACGCGCCGGGTGCGCGCCGGGAGCGGCGCACGCCAGGTCGCCGCAGGAGCACCGCTGCACCCCCTCGACCGCTTCCAGCCAGGTGCCGGAAACGACGTCCCAGTGACGTTCCTCGGCGTAGCGCACGGCGGTCTCCAGCAGCGATTCCCCGCGCTGCGTCGGAATCCGCGGGGTCTGGGGGGCGGCTTCGGTACCAGCGATCGTCTCGTCCACGCCCACTCAACTCCCGCACCCACCTGGAGTTACGGGCGGCCCGCGCGCGGGGGAGGCGCATCGATTCCGCGATCGGGGCGCATGAGTGCACGTGCAGGGGCGCGTAGGAGATTCCGCGGACGGCGCGGGGTAGCCAGGAGTGGGGGGACGGCATCCGCCACTACCCCGGCAATCCGTGCAAGCCTCGCATTTTCGTCCTGTTTGCGGGGCATTGATCTTCCAGGCCGGATCTTTTCGCTCCAGGGTTTCGCAGGGGGTGCACCATGGCCGCGAGGCCACTCGTCGCGCGACAACCGAACGAACGGTTGCAGGCGCTCATCCAGGAAGCGGGCTGCTCGAACGCCGGGCTCGCTCGCAGGGTCAACATGTGCGGTGCCGAGCACGGACTCGACCTCCGCTACGACAAGACGTCCGTGGCGCGCTGGCTGCGCGGACAGCAGCCGCGGGGCCGCGCTCCCGCGATCATCGCGGAGGCGCTGGGCCGCAAGCTCGGCCGTACGGTCACGATCGACGAGATCGGCATGGCCAACGGCAAGAACCTCGCGTCGGGCGTGGGCTTGCAGTTCTCACCGACGGTGCTGGGCGCCATCGAGCAGGTCTGCGAGCTGTGGCGCAGTGACGTGGGGCGCCGGGACTTCCTGTCCGGCTCCTCGGTCGCCGCGTCCGCGCTGGTCGAACCGAGCCGTGACTGGCTGATCTCGGCGCCGGACGGGCAGGTGGCGCGTTCGGCGGGGCCACGGGTCGGACAGGGCGACGTGTCGGCGGTGCGGGCGATGACCCAGGCACTCGTCGACCTCGACCATCAGTACGGGAGCGGGCATGTGCGCCCGGTCGTCGTGCACTACCTCAACAGTGTGGTGTCGGGGCTGCTCGCCGGTTCCTACCGGGAGGCGGTCGGACGTGACCTGTTCGCCGCGGTGGCCCGACTCACCGAACTCGCCGGGTACATGGCCGTCGACACCGGTCAACCGGGCCTGGCGCAGCGGTACTACATCCAGGCGCTGCGGCTCGCCCAGGCGGCGGGGGACCGGGGGTACGGCGGCTATGTGCTCGCCGCGTCCATGAGTCATCTCGCCGCGCAGCTCGGGAACCCGCGTGAGATCGCGCAGTTGGCGCGCGCCGCGCAGGAGGGCGCACGCGGGCGGGTGACGCCGCGCGCGGAGGCGATGTTCCACGCGGCGGAGGCCCGTGGCCACGCGCTGCTCGGGGACGCGCGGGCGGCGCAGGTGGCGTCCGGGCGCGCGGTGACGGCGTTGGAGTCCGCCGATCCGGAGTCCGGGGACGACCCGGCGTGGATCGCGCACTTCGACGCGGCGTACCTGGCCGACGAGTTGGCGCACTGTCACCGGGACCTGGGGCAGGCCGAGGCGGCGGCGCGGTGCGCGCGGGAGTCGCTGTCCGGGCACCCCGAGTCGCGGGCCAGGCGCCGGGCCATCGGCTATGTGCTGCTGGCCAGCGCGCAGGTGCAGCAGCGGGAGATCGAACAGGCCTGCCACACCGGCCTCAAGGCGGTCGAACTCCTCGCCTCCGTACGGTCGAACCGGGGCGCCGACTACCTCGACGACCTCCAGACCCGTCTGGAGCCCTACCGGGAGGAGCCCGTGGTACGGGAGTTCGGAGCACGGCTGGAGTTGCAGGCCGCCGCGTGAACCGACGCCCAACGGCCGGTTTCCGCAGGGGGAACCGGCCTGTTACCGCCGTCACAGCCAAGGAGGTTGAGGTTTGAGCTGCGTGGCACGGTGCTCTGGGGACCCGGTAGCGTGACCCGACGATTCACAAGGTCCCCCATTCGTAGGAGTCCCGGTGACGCAGAGTGGACAGGGCGAGGAGCCCTCGGCACGGCAGCCGCGCGAAGGCATCGTGCTGCCGTCCGACGGCGGAGAGCCCCTGCTGCCGGGCATGCAGGGCGGCTACGGCGGCCCGCCCCGCGACCCCGGCCGCAGTGGCGCCGGTGGCGGCGGCTACGGCTCTCCCGGCCCGGGTGGCCCCAACGGCCCCCATGGTCAGGGCAGTTCGAACGGTTATGGCGGCCAGGGCGCTCAGCAGTCCGCGTCGGCCCCCGCGCCGTCCGGCGGCCAGACCTGGGGTGACCCGTGGGGTCCCGACCAGTCACCGCACCAGCACCAGCACCAGCACCCGAATCCGGCCCCGCCGCAGGACGAGGGGTGGGGCATGTCGTCGTCCCCGCAGTGGCGCGCCCCCGACCCGCAGGGCCCGCGTTCCCTGCCCCCGGAGTCGCCCCAGGCCCCGGCGCCGTACGGCACGTCGTACGACAACTCCCCGGCGATACCGGACCGCCCGCCGATACCCCGGCAGCCGTCGGCCGCCCAGCAGTCCGCTCCCCTCCCTCAGCAGTCCACGCCCCTCCCGCCGGCCAACCCCGACCCCTACGGGACCCCGGGCCAGTACGGGGCACCCGGCCCCTACGGGACGTCGGACCACCCGTACGGGACCCCCAACCCCTACGGGACCCCCACCGGGAACGACGGCCCGGCCCCCTACGGGACCCCCGCCCAGCAGGGCGCCCCCGACTCCTACGGGACCCCCACCGGACAGAGCGGCCCGGACACCTACGGCGCACCCGCCCAGAACCAGGGCGGCGGACCGGACGCGTACGGCGCGCCCGCCCCGCAGCAGACCGGTGGCCCCGACTCCTACGGCGCACCCCACCAGGACAGCACCCCCAACCCGTACAACGCGCCCGCCCAGAACGGCGGTTCGGGCACCTACGGCGCACCGGCGCAGTACGGCGCTCCGGCGGGGGCCGGCGGGGCCATGCCGCCCGGCGCTGCCCCCGGCGCCGACCCCTACCCCGCGCCCCCGGCTTACGGCACGCCCCCCGGCGCCGACCCCTACGGGCAGCCCCTGCCCACCGGCCCCGATGCCTACGGGCCGGGCACGGCCACCGGGTCCGGCGCATATGCCCCGGGCGCGGACGCCCCGGCCGGTGCTCCCCCGAGCTTCGGTGCGCCCCTGCCCCCGCTGGCCGGGGAAGGGGCGACCCAGTACATCCCGCCCGTCACCAACGACGAACGGGCCAACCAGTACCTTCCGCCCCCCGCCGAGAGCGAGGGCGCCACCCAGCTGATCCCGCCGATCCCGGCCGGCGAGGGCGCCACGCAGCTGATCCCGCCCGTCGGACCCGGTGCGCTGCCCCCCGAGGTCGGCGCCGGGCCGGACGCGCAGGCCACCCAGTACATCCCGCCGGTGCCCGCGGAACCGTCGTACGGCGGGGAACGGCAGCCGCCCGCCGAGTTCGACAACCTGTTCCGCGGCGAGCGCCCGGCCGGTACGACGCAGCAGCTGCCGCAGCCCGCCCCGCCGCCCCGCGCCGCCCGGCACCAGCAGCCACCGGCTCAGTCCGGCGGAAAACCGCGCTCCCGGGTGCCGGTCATCGCGGCCATCGGCGTGGGCATCGTCGTGCTCGGGGTGGGCGCGGGCGCCCTCTTCAGCGGGGGCGGCGACGACAGCAACCAGACGGTCTCCGCGACGGCACCGGCGAGCGACTCCGCCTCGCCGTCCAGCGATCCGGCGAAGGAACAGGCCGTCGCCCTCGACGCGTTGCTCGCCGACAGCGGTGACAGCCGGACGTCGGTGATCAACGCCGTTGCCGCGGTGAAGGCCTGCCGCAACCTCGACGACGCCGCCTCCGACCTGCGGGACGCGGCCAAGCAGCGCAACGAGCTGGTGACGCGGCTGTCCGGGCTCTCCGTCGACCAGCTCGCCGGGCACGCCGAGTTGACGGCCGCGCTCACCAAGGCGTGGCAGGCCTCCGCGTCCGCCGACAACCACTACGCGTCCTGGGCCGACCAGGCGTCCGGCAAGAAGGGCTGCCACAAGGGCCAGGCCCGCGCCACCGGGCAGACCAGGGCGGGCAACGCGGCCAGCGGCACCGCGTCCCAACAGAAGGCCGAGGCGGCCACGTTGTGGAACGCGATCGCCAAGACCTACGGCCTGACGGAGCGTCAGCCCACCCAACTGTGACCGACCCGACGGCGACCGACCCGACCGTGACCGCACGGCACGTCAGTCGACGTCGGCGTCCTTCAGGGTGTCCGTCACGTTCGTGAACCCCTTGCGGGCGGGCACCAGTTGGCCGTTCCTGACCACCTGGAGGGTCACCTCCGTGTTGACCAGACGGGACAGGCCGATGGACGCCAACTTGCCCTGGAAACCCCACTGGAGGGTGGGAGTGAGGCCGCCGGTGGTGACCTTGAGGCCGCCGTTCAGGGCGTGCCGCACGGTCTCCGGGGTGACGTCGCCGTCGCCGAGCGACTCGACGACGGCCTTCAGGACGGTGTAGGCGATCCATGTCGTCTGCACGCCCGCGTCCGCCGGGTCGATGCGGTTGTCGTCGAACGCCTGCTCGCTGATCGCCTTCTTCATGGTGGCCCAGCGCGCGTCGGACGAGGCCGGGTACCAGCCGGTGACGTAGGCGCCCTCGTACGGGCTGGACGCGCCGCCGGACGCGTTGATCACCGTTTGGTCGACGTTGCCGAGGGTGGCCGCCGTGCGGACCGCGGGGTAGGTGTCGCGGGCGCGGCGGAAGGAGTCCATGAAGGTGCCGGTGCTGTCGCCGAGCGCCGGGATCACACACCCCTTCCGCAGCGGGTCGGCGCTCGCGGCCGTCAGGGCGCGCGTCGAGGGCGTCGCGTACTCGGTGGTGTCGTCGGCGGCCCGCTCGTCGATCGCCGCGCCGTGGTCGCGCGCCTTGAGGCCGGAGTCGAGCATCGGGGGCAGCTCGTCGCCGCTGATGGTGTCGGGGCGGACCAGCACGACGGGCCCGCAGTCACCGGCGAGTTCCCGGCCGAGCCCGGCCAGCAGGGTCGGCTGACCGCCGTTGACCGGATACGACAACGGGCTGGTGAACTCCGCGTTCGTCGCGCCGTAGCCGCCTATGTAGGGGATGCCGGCGCCCTCCAGGGTGGGCAGATACGACTCGGCGTACAGGCTGTAGGAGCCGACGACGGCGACGACGTTCTGCTTCACCGCCTGCCGGGCGCACTCCGCGGCGGCGACGCTGTCGTTACGTTCGTTGCAGGTCAGGACCTTGAGCTTGCGTCCGCCGAGGCCGCCATGGGCGTTGATCCAACGGGCGTAGGCCTGCGCGAACGCGGGCATGCCGGGCTTGTTGGTGCCGCTGGTGTCCGACGGCGCCCAGGTCATCACGGTGACGGTGTCGTCCCCCGTGCCCGACGACGTGCCGGGCACCACCCCGCAGCCGGCGACCAGTGAGACCCCCGCGACCAGCGCCCACGCGGCGCGCACGGAGCCTCGCTGGGTTTTTCGGGCGGCGCCCCGGGCGTGCCTCACGGGTACGGGGAGGTCGGTGCTGCGGGTGCGTCGCCTGCCAGTCATGTCCGCCCACGCTTCCGGCACCCCGCCAACCAGGGGCTGACTGATGGTGAGTGGACGGTGACGTGAAGGTGAATTGCGGGGGTCGCTGGGACTCCCGACAAGAAGAACGTACGATCAATGACCGTGCAAGGTACGGAGAACCCTTCCCGTCGCGGCCGTCGCTCCCTCACCATGGGCGGCATGCCACTGAACGACATGCCGTGGTGGCGCTGGCGCAGCAACGTGCGTTCCGCGCTGCACATGCTCTCCGACCCGGTGTTCCAGCAGAACGTCTGGCTGGCCGGTGCCGACGGCTACGGGGACGTCACCGACGCCGTCTACCGGCTCGTCGAGGACACCTGGCTGGACAACTGGTCCGCCGAGAAATACGTCGGCACGATCTTCCGCGACTCCCAGGAGGCGGCCCTCGTCGACACCGCCGTGCTGCGGGTGCTGCGGATCATGCACCAGGTCGGCCCGGACGCCCCCGTCTCCGCGTACGTCGATCACCAGGCGTGGCCGGAGGCGGTCCGCGCGGCCCGCGACGCCCACGTCCGGATGGCGACCGCCGACAACGAGGACCCCGACGTGCCGCCCAGCACCCTCGACGTCCTGCGGATCATGACCCGGTCCGCGTAGCACCCGCGACGGCGGCGGCCCGGCGGCCGGATATGGGACCCTGTCCTGCATGAACGAGCAGTCCAGCCCCGCCGCCGCCCCCACGGACCAGTACGTCCTCACCCTGTCCTGCCCCGACAAGCAGGGCATCGTGCACGCCGTGTCGAGCTACCTCTTCATGACCGGCTGCAACATCGAGGACAGCCAGCAGTTCGGCGACCACGACACCGGGCTGTTCTTCATGCGGGTCCACTTCTCCGCCCAGTCGCCGGTGACCGTGGACAAGCTGCGGGCCAGTTTCGCGGCGATCGGTGACTCCTTCCACATGGAGTGGCAGATCCACCGGCCCGAGGAGAAGATGCGGGTCATCCTCATGGTCAGCAAGTTCGGACACTGCCTGAACGACCTGCTGTTCCGGGCGCGGACCGGGGCGCTGCCCGTCGAGATCGCCGCCGTCGTCTCCAACCACGACGACTTCGCCGAGCTGGTCGGCTCCTACCACGTGCCCTTCCACCACATCCCGGTGACCAAGGACACCAAGGCCGAGGCCGAGGCGCGCGTCCTGGAGCTGGTCCGTTCGGAGAACGTCGAGCTGGTCGTGCTCGCCCGGTACATGCAGGTGCTCTCCGACGACCTGTGCAAGCAGCTGAGCGGGCGGATCATCAACATCCACCACTCGTTCCTGCCGAGCTTCAAGGGTGCGAAGCCGTATCACCAGGCTCATGCGCGCGGGGTCAAGTTGATCGGCGCGACCGCGCACTATGTCACCGCCGACCTCGATGAGGGGCCGATCATCGAGCAGGAGGTCGAGCGGGTCGGTCACGGGGTGACGCCGGAGCAGCTTGTCGCCATCGGGCGGGACGTGGAATGCCAGGCGCTGGCCCGCGCGGTCAAATGGCACGCGGAACGCCGCATCCTCCCCAACGGCCGCCGCACAGTCATCTTCGCCTGACCCCGCCCGGCTACGGGCCTGCGCCCGGGGCGCCGGGGGTGGGCTGACCCTGGGCCTTGTCGCCAAGCTGAGGGGGTGGGGGGTGCGCAGTTCCCCGCGCCCCTGGGGTGGGTGGCCCTGGGCCTTGTTGGCAGGTTGAGGGGGTGGGGGGTTGCGCAGTTCCCCGCGCCCCTTGGGTGGGGCGGGCAGCCGTCATCTGAACCCGCGAGGGCGTCGGGCTGTGCCCCGGGTGGGGAGGCACGCGAGGTGCTTCGGCGGCTGCGGGCGCACGGGGGCCGGTCGCGCAGTTCCCCGCGCCCCTTGGGTGGGTGGCCCTGGGCCTTGTTGGCAAGCTGAGGGGGTGGGGGGTCGCGCAGTTCCCCGCGCCCCTTGGGTGGGCTGGCCGTGAGGTGGGTGTGCAGTTCCTCGCGTCCCTTGGGTGGGCTGGCCGTGAGGTGGGTGTGCAGTTCCCCGCGCCCCTGGGTGGGCTGGGGTTTGGTGTGCGGATGGGGCCCGCGTCAGGCGCCCCGAAAGGGGCGCGGGGAACTGCGCGACCAGCCCCCACGCACCGGCAGCCGCGAATGCACCTCGTGCCCCCGCCCGGGGCGCAGCCCGACGCCGTCGGGGATACGGGTGACGGCCAGCCGCCCCACCCCAGGGGCACGGCGCCGCGCCTGCGGATTCAGCCAACGGCCAGCCGTCCGACCCCAGGGGCGCGGGGAACTGCGCGACTAGCCCCCACGCACCCGCAGTCGCCGATGCACCTCGCGTGCCCCGCCCGGGGCGCAGCCCGATGCCCTCGCGGATTCAGCCGACGGCCAGCCGTCTCACCCCAGGGGCGCGGGGAACTGCGCGACCAGCCCCCACGCACCCGCAGCCGCGGCTGCACCTTGCACCCCCGCACGGGGCGTGCACCCGCAGCCGCCGATGCACCTCGCGTGCCCCCTCCACCCGGGCGCAGCCCGACGCCGTCGGGGGCAGGGGGCGGCTCCCCGGACCGCATGCAGGGGTGCGGGGGACTGTGCTGAGCGGTCCCGCGCTACATGCGGCTCAGTGACGCTGTTGCGTAGAGGACGTCGTTGATCGCCGCGCGATCCCCCATGTGCCCCGCCGCAGCATCGCCGGGAGGCACATGCCCCGCAGCCAACCGGCAGAACTCGACCCCGTCGAGGGCGATATGGGCCACCTCGAACTCGGCGGACCCCGTCGCCGCGGGCGAGTCCAGCGGGATCATCCACTCCCCACCCCCCGACCCCTCGATCTCCAGCCGCAACGTCCGCCCCGGCCCACCCGCAGGGACGAGATGCCGCCCGTGCGCCGGAGACGCGAGCCCCGCCCGCCGCCGAACCGCCAGCACCGTCGGCAACATCCGCGCCGCGAGATCGACCATCCGATGCAGATGCCGAGGCGCCGGCGGATCGTAGGGATAGTCCACGGCCAGCGCGATGTCCTCCGCATGGACCCAGCACTCGAACGCCCGGTCCACCATCGCGTCCTGCAACGGCAACGAGAACTCCCCGTAGGACACCGGCAGCCGCGCCGACCCGGTCCCGCTCCCCGCGAAGGACACCGTCCGCACGAGATCGTGGCTCTGCGCCCGCCAGGGCCCCCGCACCGCCCGCGTCGGCGGCAGATGCGAGGCCCGCCAGTACGCCTCCGTCCGGGCGGCCGGTGATTCGACGGGCACGTCGACGTCGCCCAGCGGGTCATCGAGCCCGAGGGCGACCGCGACCAGCCCGTCGACCGACAGCAGATGGGAGATGACCCCGGCGACGGTGGTACGCCGACTCGCCGCGTCGTCGTCCTCGAACCACCGCAGCCGCACGGGCGCGTGCCAGTCCGCGTCCCCGATGTCCTGGATCAGCGCGTCGAGGCGGGCGGTCTCGGCGTCGTACGGGGTGGCCCAGTCGGGCACCGGGATACGCGGCGGGCGCCGGTCGAGGCAGCTCGCCAGGACCCGGGTCCGCAGGCCGGGGTCCACATCGAGGCTCTCCGAGGGGTGCAGCAGACCGACGGCCTCCCGCAGCCGCCGCGCCTCGTCCGCGCAGGGCCCGCAGCCACCGAGGTGTTCCTCGACGGCGGCCGTCTCCTCCGGTGAACAGGCGGCCAGCGCCCACGCCCCGAGCAGCGCCTTCAGCACGGGGTGCGCCAGCACGAGCGTCGCCGGCACCGGCGTGAACTCGGTAAGCGCGGGCAACGGTCCCTCCCGGTCCTCGACGGAGACCCGTGGCATCGGTATCCGAACGGGACCCCCGACCGCCGACCCCGCGTCCTGCCCGGCGTCACCGCGCCCGTCACCCGAGCCACCCCATCCCCCCAAGCCGCCGGAGACATCCGACGCACCACCGCTCCCACCGGCACCGGCCTCCTCGGAGGCATCCCCCGCCCCCTCGCCCGGCCCGCCGGACACCCCGTCGCCCCCACGCCCCTCGGCCCAGGACGCCCAGCCCCCAGCCCCGCCAACCGTCCAATCCCCGTCCCCGGAGCCGGAGTCGAACCCGGAGTCGGACCCGGAGCCGTCCGCCCCGTCGCCCCGCCCGTCGGACTCCCCGTCGCCCGCAAGCTCCCCGTCCCAGGGCACCCCGCCCCACGCCCCGCTGACCGTCCCATCACCGAAGCCGGACCCGGAGCCGTCCGCCCCGTCGCCCCCGGCGCAGTCGGCCCACCCGGTCCCGGTGTCGTTGGCATCCTCGTCGCCCGTGTCGTTCCCGGGTGGGGTGGTGTTGGCCTTCGGGGTGGGGTGTTGCCCGTACTCCCGTTGGCTGCCGACCCGTCGTTCGCTGGCGTGTCCGTGCTGCTCGCCTCCCCCTGCGTCGCCCCCGTCGTACGGCTCGGAGCGGTTCGGGCCGCTCTGGCCGGTCATGCGGTGCCGCCGTGTGCCGGCGGGGTGCCTATGTCGTGGGCCGTGGACAGGAGCTGGAGGCCGAGGCGGAGGCGACGGCGGGCCTCGTCCTCCGTGACGCCGAGGTCGGCGGCGGTCTGGCGGTAGTCGCGGCGCTGGAAGTAGGCCAGGTCGAGGGCCGCGCGCAGCGGGGTGGGCATGGAGGTGACGATGTAGTCCGCGCGGGCGGCGACCGAGGCGTGCCGCACCCGGCGCTCCAGCTCCTCGGGGGAGCCGCCGGCGCCCTGGGCGAGGGCGGCGGTCCCGGTCGCGCGCAGCCGCTGCACGGCGAACCGCTGGGTCAGCGCGGCCAGCCAGGTGCGCAACGGTCCCTGCTTGGCGTCGTACGCCTCGGGGTGCTCCCAGACGTGCGCGAACACGTCCCGGGTGATGCTGTCGGCGGCCTCCTCGTCGTCGAGGACGCGATGGGCGAGGCCGTGCACGAGCGAGGCGTACCGGTCGTACAGCTCACCGAGGGCCGCCGCCTCTGCCCGCGCGAGCCGCTGCTGCATCCTGCGGTCCCAGCGCGGCGGCGCGTCCTTCTTCAGCATGCGGCCACCTCTTCTGCGTCTGTGCCTGCCTGTGCCTGTCACCTGCTGGGGCCCGCGCCTGCCCGTGCCCGGCCCGCCGCCACCGTCCTCCCGAATGTAGTCGGCGGGTCTGACAACGCACGTCTCTTTGTGGCAATGCGTGCCCCCTGATAGCTCACAGGTGATATGTGCGCTTACTCACTCCTTGTACGGGACCGGGAGGGCGTTTGTATGGCTCGGTACGTGCGATTGATCGCTCTCGTTCGAGTGTCTGCCCCATTTTCGGCGGAACGTGTCCGGTTCCCGATCGAACAGGATCGAAGCCGACGAAAACAAGCCTCCTTCTCCCGGTTTCCGTTTTTCTCGACGGGTTTCAGGGAACGGCCGCTGGGCAGCCGCGCTGAAAGGAAGCGAAGGAAGCGAAGGAAGCGAAGGAACGGCTTCCGGATCGCGGGGGCCCGGCGAGTGAAGGGCATGGTGTGGCGTTCTATGTGACCGGCGACGAGCAGGGCGAATGGACCGTGCTCCAGGTGTCGGGCGAACTTGACCTGGTGACGTCACCGGCCCTGCGCCAACGGGTCCACGACGCGGTGGCCGAGGGCCGGCACGGCCTCGTCCTCGACCTCTCCGACGTCTTCTTCTGCGACTCCAGCGGGGTGGGTGTGCTGATCGCCTCGCGCAGACTGATCCGCTCCTGCCAGGGTCGGCTGCGGCTGATCCTGCCCGCCCGGGGCGCGGACGACGGCTCGCACGTCAACCGGGTCCTCGGCGCGCTGGGCGTGCGCCGGCTCTTCGACGTCTACCCCGACCTGGAGGCGGCCGTCTCCGAGGAGGCCGACCCGCTGTCCGCCTGACGGCGGGTCCCAGGCGTTCGTATGAGGGGTGGATTCCGGCTGAGGGTGATTCCCGGGTCGGCCTCCGGGCTGGGCTCGGGGTCGGTCTCGGTCGGTCTCAGGGTCGGCTTGATCACGACGCGCGTACGGCGGTCTCCGCCACCCCTCTGCCACATTGTCGTACCGGAATCTCCCCGGTCCCGGTACAAGCCCGCCGTTCCCGCTGCCGCCGGGCACGGCGCGTCGTACGCTCCGTCCCAGATGAACCCGACATGACGTGAGGCGGTCCGAGAGAACATGGTCAGCAGCGAGTACGAGCGCAGGATCGCCGCCCGGTTCGCCACCTTCGACCAGGACGGCAACGGCTCCATCGACCGCGAGGACTTCAGCGGCGCCGCCAAGTCGCTGCTCGCCGAGTTCGACGTGCGGGCCCGCTCCGACCGGGGGCAGGCGCTGTACGCGGGCGCGGAGGCGTTCTGGCAGGGCATGGCCGGGATCGCGGACCGGGACGGCGACCAGCGCATCTCGCGCGAGGAGTTCGTCACCGGCGCGGTCAAGCGGCTGCGCGACAACCCGGACCGGTTCGCGGAGATCGCCCGCCCCTTCCTGCACGCGGCCCTCGACGCCGTCGCCACCGGTCCCGACGGCCATGCGACGGTGAGCGACATCGCGCGCGTGCTGCGCGTCTTCCACGTCCCCGAGGAGGTGGCCCGCTCGGTCGCGACGGCCCTGGACGCGGACGGCGACGGCCGGGTCGGCGAGCCGGAGATCATCTCGGCGTTCGCCCGCTACTTCACGGTCCCGGAGTGACGGTCCCGAACAGCCGTCCCGCAGCCGGTACTTGAGGACCTCGCGCAGGCTGCCGTTGCACGGCAAGGCGTCCACCACCTCAAGCCGCTCCGGCGGTGCGCGCGTCGCCTGACCCGCGCGCAGGTGCGTCAACGGCTCTGCCCCCGGCGCCCGTTCGACCACCGCGCACACCAACTCGCCGAAGACCTCGGCGGCCCGCTCGGCTCCTCCCTGCCCACGAGGAGCCGCAACGTCGGAACCCCCTTCTCCCAGAGGCACTTGCCCTGCTCGGCGAGCGAGGAATATCGAGCAGCACGCCGACGATCCGCCCGCCGTCGGCCCCCTGTACCGTCGCTACTCGCCCCGCGCGCCCGGCAACGCGAAGCGCTCGAACAGTACCGCCAGGCCCCCGGCACCGCGAGGTGTTCCGCCGTCGACTCCCTTGGTGCGAAGGTGACTTCACGGCCCCGGGAGAACGCCGCCGAGGCGGGCCAGAGTGAGGGCGGGCGGTGCCGTCTCCCTGCGGGAGCTGCTCGACCGGCTGTTCGGGCCCGACGTCCTGCGCCGGGGTATCGAACGGCCGTGCCTGGAACGGGTGTTGTGGCGGGAGTTGGCGACGCGGGGTCGGACTCGGGCTGTCGGGAGCGGTGTTGGTCTCCGTGGAGGCCGGACGGGGCCTGCTGGGCGGCCCGTTGAACGCCCCCTGCCTCGCCGCCGAGGACGAGGTCGTCGTCCGGGCGGGAGTGGGCGGGGCGGTGCCGTTGCGGGTGGTTGATCCGTCGACGTCGTTGCACTGGCTGTGTCGGGGTGGGCGTGGACGCCGTTGTCGTTCTGCTCGGCGTGCCGAACACCTGGGCATCGCCGGGCGTGTGTGCGAGTTGGCGGTGCAACACGCCCGGCAACGGCAGCAGTTCGGGCGTTCGAACGGCTCGTTCCAAGCCGTCGAGCATGCCGGGACCGCCCGAACCGCCGTGCGCGGCGCCCGCGGCCGGCTCCGGGTGCTCGGCGGCATGGCTTCACCTGGGAGTCCGTCTGGGTGCGGGCCGGGCGCCGGGGAGGGGTTCGCGGCCGACCTGGCCGCCTGAGAAGTCCCGCTTCGGGGTCGTTCCCCAGAGGTGTCGCGGATCGTGGCGCGGGGGAACTACTGAGCGTGGGTATCGGGCGATGTCCTCGGGATGACCGGTCACCGCCCGCAGTCGAGGGGGGCTCGGGTACCTTGGGTGGGATGCGAGTGGTTCCGAGCACGAGCGTTGCCGGTGTTGCCAGTGGGGTGACTCCGGCACCGGCGGTGCGCACCGGGGCTCGCAGGGCGGTACGGGCGACGGCCCTCGCCTGTTCGACTGTCCTCGATGAGCGTCGCACAGTATGCCGTACGGGTACTCCTTCGCGCGGGAATATGCCCGAAGCGCTTGTTGAGGTGACTGTTAGTCAACCATGCTGTGTCGTCAGGGATTCACGTTCCGTGACCCCTGCTCTGGCTGTTGTTCTGGCCATGCAGAAAATGGCTACGATCGTGGCCCCCGACGCGACAAGTGCGCGGCGCGAGGTCATGTGTCCGCCGGTTCGGATGGTGTGAGCGGTGCAGGTGCTTCAAGTGCAACTGGAGATCCGGCCCGACCCCGCCGAGGTGGGGCGGGCCCGGCGGTGGGCCCGTTCTCGTCTCGCGGGGTGCGGGATAGAGGGCGACGAGGCGCTCGCTGAGACGCTGGTCCTGCTCGTCTCCGAGCTGGTGACCAACGCGGTGGTGCATACCGGGTGCCCGGCGGTGCTGCGGCTCTCGATGAGCGGCGCGGCGGCGGAGTCGGCGGCGGGGGCGGCCGCGGTCGTCCGGCTGGAGGTCGCTGACGCCAGCGGCCGGGCGCCGGTGCCCCGCTGCGTGGACGGCGACGCGACCGGCGGCCGGGGCCTGGCCCTCGTCGACGGGCTCGCCGACCGCTGGGGCTGGAGCCCCGAGGGCGCCGGCAAGCGCATCTGGTGCGAACTCGACCGCTGCGACAAGCCGAACCAGGCCGCGCGCTCCTGCGGGGGCGGGCTGCCGGTGTACGAGGGGCTGACGTTCGAGGCGGTCTGACGGCGACCCGGTGGTGCGGCCGGGCGGTGGCGCCGGGTGGTGCGGCCGGGAGTGCCCGGGGCCTACGGGTACTACGGGTATCCCGGGTGCTGTTGGGGCTGCTTGTGCCAACGGGTGTCAGGTGGGCGGGGCTTGGGCGGGCTCGTGCGTCGCGGGGCTCGGTGCGCCGGGTTGTGCTTCCGTGCGCGCCCGTCGTGATCCGGGCTTGAGTGATGAATCTCTGAACGGCTGTTGACGCGTCGTGACCGGTTGAACACGCTGGGGGTCAGCGATTCGCCGCGAGGGGACGGCGAGGGTTTCGGTGACGGGAGCCCTCGGCGAGTGTGGGTCGTGATTCGGCGCAGGTCCTCTCAGGGGGGCAGGGGACCCGGGGCGGGTACGCCGAGTCGGACGGCGGCGCGCGGTCCCGTGCTCGGGCCGGTCGACGGCGCGCCGCCCTCCGTCCGACGCCACGGCACCCGCCCGCCGGAAGATGGCCACTGGTGGCACCGATAACAGCGGGGCGCCGGGCGCGCCGACGAGCCGTTCTGGGCTCGCGGAGAGCAGTGAGGCGCGCGTTCCCGTTTCTCCACAGGCTGTGGACAACTTTTCGAGGTTCCAGTCCCGGTTGCGGTGCGGGGCGAGCGGGGCCCGGCGGACCGCGTGGTTCTCACCTGCTCAACGGCCTTGCCGTTCCCCGGTGTTGGTGCTCGACTGGAACGTCCGTCGGTAGGCCGTCGGCGTCACCCCCAGGGCCGCCTGGAGGTGCTGGCGCATCGACTGGGCCGAGCCGAAGCCGCAGTCCCTCGTGATCTGATCCACCGTCAAGTCGCTTGATTCCAGGAGCTGTCGGGCCCGTTCCACGCGTTGCCGGGTGAGCCACTGGCCGGGGCTGACGCCGACCTCCTCGCGGAACCGGCGGGTGAAGGTGCGCACCGACATCGACTCCCGCGCGGCCATGTCCCGCAGCTGGATCGGCTCGTGGAGGCTGCCGAGGGCCCAGGCGCGGGCGGCGGTCGTGGTCGCCGACTGGGGTGCGGGCAGCGGACGTTGGATGTACTGGGCCTGGCCGCCGTCGCGGTGCGGCGGGACCACCGTGCGGCGGGCGATGTCGTTGGCGACGGCCGTGCCGTGGTCGCGGCGGACGATGTGCAGGCACAGATCGATACCGGCCGCGACCCCGGCGGAGGTCAGGACGTCACCGTCGTCGATGAACAGCACGTCCGGATCGACGTCGACGAGCGGGAACAGGCGCTGGAAGTGCTCGGCGTCGGCCCAGTGCGCGGTCGCCGGACGCCCGTCGAGGAGCCCGGCGGCGGCCAGCACGTAACCGCCGTTGCAGATGGCGGCGAGGCGGGTGCCGGGGGTGATCCGGGCGAGGGCGGCGGCCAGTTCGGGGGTGAGGACGCCCTCCTTGGAGACCGGGCCTAGCCGGTAGGAGGCCGGGACGACGACGGTGTCGGCGCCGGTCAGCGCCTCGGGGCCGTGGGGTACGTGCACGGCGAAGTCGGCGTCGGTCTCGACCAGTCCCGGCGCGCGCACCGAGCAGGTGAGCACCTCGTACAGCGGCCGGCCCGCGGAGTCCGTGGGGCGGCCGAAGATCCGGTGCGGGATGCCCAGCTCGAAGGGGAGCAGGCCGTCGAGCGCGAGAACGACGACCCGGTGCGGGCGGTGCTCCGGGTGGTCAGGGGGCTCGCGGGTGCCGGAGGTCTCCGGTGCGTGGCTCATGGCCCGATCCTAGCGAAGGCTGGCTTTCAGGCCACTCGTTTTGCGGGGCGTCCGGATCGGAAGCTCTATGGCGTGATCAAGACAGAGGACTCCGAGCTCGCGGTCGGCCGAGAGGCGACCGGCGGCGAAACGTCACGCCGCGTCCACCGGGCGTGGTTCGTCGCGGTCGTCACGTTCGTGACGATCGTCGGCGCCGCCGCGTTCCGGTCGCTGCCCGGGCTGCTCATCGATCCGTTGCACCAGGAGTTCGGCTGGTCGCGCGGCACGATCGGCGCGGCCGTCTCGCTCAACCTCGCGCTGTACGGGCTCACCGCGCCGTTCGCGGCGGCGCTGATGGACCGGTTCGGCATCCGGCGGGTCGTCGCCGTCGCGCTGACCGTCATCGCGGTCGGCGCCGGGGCCACCGTATGGATGGACTCGGCGTGGCAACTCCTGCTCTGCTGGGGCCTGTTGGTGGGGCTCGGGTCGGGTTCGATGGCGCTGGCGTTCGCGGCGACGGTCACCGACCGCTGGTTCACCGCGCGGCGCGGACTGGTCACCGGCATCCTCACGGCGGCCTCCGCGTCCGGCCAGTTGATCTTCCTGCCGGTGCTGTCGTGGATCGTCGAGACGCACGACTGGCGCCCGGCGGCGGTGACGGTCGCGCTCGCCGCCCTCGCGGTCGTGCCGTTCGTCTGGCTGCTGCTGCGCGACCACCCGGCGGACGTAGGCCTGAAGCCTTACGGGGCAACGGAGTTCGTGCCGAAGCCGCCGCCCGCCAAGGGGGCCGCCCGGCGTGCGGTGACGGTGCTGGCCACCGCCTCCCGCACCGGCACGTTCTGGCTGCTCGCCGGGACGTTCGCGATCTGCGGTGCCTCCACGAACGGTCTGATACAGACCCACTTCGTGCCCGCCGCGCACGACCACGGCATGCCGATCACCGCGGCGGCCTCGCTGCTCGCGGTGATCGGCGTGTTCGACGTCGTCGGCACGATCGCCTCCGGCTGGTTCACCGACCGCCTCGAACCGCGCCGCCTGCTCGCCGTCTACTACGCCCTGCGCGGCATATCGCTGCTGTTCCTGCCGATGCTGCTGGCGCCGAGCGTCCATCCGCCGATGCTGTTCTTCATCGTCTTCTACGGCCTCGACTGGGTCGCCACGGTCCCGCCGACCGTCGCACTCTGCCGCGAACAGTTCGGGGACGACAGCGCGATCGTCTTCGGCTGGGTGCTCGCCTCGCACCAACTCGGCGCCGCCGTGGTCGCGTTCCTCGGTGGTCTGGCCCGTGACGTCTTCGGCTCCTACGACCTGGTCTGGTACGCGTCCGGTGCGCTGTGCGCGGCGGCGGCCCTGATGGCGTTGGTGATACGCCGCAGGCCGGTGGCGTCGGGCGCCGGGGCGGCCGTGGCCTGACGCCGTCCGCTACGGTCGCCGACCGTGCACCACAGACGACGCAAGAAGCTCACCCGGCACCTGTTCGCCGCGATCGTCTCGGGCGACCCGGCGCGAACGGCAGCCCGGCTTGAACGGCGGTTCTGCTCGAACGGCGGTTCTGCTGCGGGCGGGTGCCGACCCGTAGGGGTGTGACCCTGACGGGGCCGTACCCCTACGGGTCGGCGCCTGTGAACGGCGAGCCCGAGGTCGTCGCCCTGCTCCTCAAGGCCGGGGCCGACCCCGACCGGGAGAGCGCCGGCGCCGGTTCGGAAGGCCTGCCGCTGTGCGCGGCGGCCTGCTGGGGACACGTTGAAACAGTGCGGGTACTACGGGCTTACGGGGCGGACCCCGAGGCCCGCGAGGATCGGGGCGCGGGGCGAACGGCGGTGGAGTGGGCCGTGGCTGTCGGCAACGTTCAGTTTCCCGGGGCGTGTTAAGGGGTGGGACGGGAGTCGTGCCGGCGTGGCCGAAATGACAGGATTGGTCGCGCGGCCGGGCTGAACGCGCCGGAGCGCACCACCCTCACTCCGCACCACCCTCACTCCGCACCACCCCCACTCCGCGCTCCCCCTCACTCCGGACCCCCCTCGCCCCGCCCCCTCACTCCGCTCCCTATTTACTCCCTCCCTCCGTTCACTCCCCTCCCTTCACTCCCCCCGTTCACCCCCCCGTTCACCCCCCCTCACGGTAGGAACAAGGAAGTCATGCATCGTAGGACTGCCCTGAGCGCTCTTGCTCTCGCCCTGGTCGTCACCGTCGGCGGTACCGCGTACGCCACCCAGTCGCAGCCCGGCCGGACCTCGGCGCACCGTTCCACCCTCGGGACGTTGCTGGACACGGTCCCCGAGCGCGGCACGCTGCGGGTGTGCACCACGGGCGACTACCGGCCGTTCAGCTACCTCGACCCGACCACCAAGTCGTACACCGGCATCGACATCGACATGGCCAAGAACCTCGCGGCCGGCCTGGACGCGAAGCCCGACTTCGTGGCCACCACCTGGGCCAAGTTGATGGACGACTTCACCGCGGGCAAGTGCGACATCGCGATGGGCGGCGTCTCCGTCACGCTGGCCCGGGCGCGGCAGGCGTACTTCAGCGCCCCGTACCTCGTCGACGGCAAGTCCGCGATCGCGCGCTGCGAGGACAAGGACAAGTACCAGTCCCTGGCCGCCATCGACCAGGCCGGTGTGCGGGTCATCGTCAACCCCGGCGGGACGAACGAGGCGTTCGCCAAGGCCAACATCCACAAGGCGACCCTCATCACCCACACGGACAACACCACGATCTTCGACGAGATCGTCGCGGGCCGCGCGGACGTGATGATCACGGACGCCAGCGAGACCAAGTACCAGGCCAAGCTGCACCCCGAACTCTGCGCGATCCACCCGGACAAGCCCTTCAACTTCGTCGAGAAGGCGTACCTTCTGCCGCGCGGTGACGCGGAGTTCAAGGAGTACGTCGACCAGTGGGTGCACCTGACGACCAACGACGGCACGTACGCGGGGTACGCCAAGCCCTGGGAAGGCTGAGCCCGCCATCAGGGGCAGGTGCTCGGGGGCGGTCCAGGGCGACGGGGGCGACCGGGCCGGCGATCCGGTGGTGCACCGGGGTCTTCATCGGCACACCACCAGCGCGTCCAGCGCCACCGCGCCCTGTCCCTGGGGCAGCACCAGCAGCGGGTCGATGTCCAACTCGGCGAGATCTGCACCGAGTTCGAGGGCGAGGCGCTGAACCCGCAGGATCACCTCGACGAGGGCGTCCACATCGGCCGGTGCCCGCCCGCGCACCCCGTCGAGCACCGCCCGTCCGCGCAGGTCCCCCAGGAGGCGCCGGGCCTCGTCCTCGCCGAACGGCGGCACCCGCACCGCCGTGTCCCGCAACACCTCGGCCAGGTCCCCGCCGAGCCCGACCGTCACCGTCGGCCCGAACAACGCGTCGTGCGTGACACCGACGACCATCTCGACGCCCCGCCCGACCATCTGGCAGACCAGGACGCCGTCCAGGGCGATCCCCTCGTACCGTGCGATGTCCGTCAACTCCCGGTAGGCATCGCGAACTTGACTGGCCGAGGTGAGACCGACCTTCAGCAGGCCGAACTCCGTCTTGTGGGCGACCCGCGCACCGGACGCCTTCATCACCACCGGGTAGCCGACCAGACCGGCCGCGCGCACGGCCGCCGCCGCGCTGGTCACCAACTGCTCGCGCGGCACCCGGATGCCGTAGGCGCGCAGGAGTTGCTTGGCGGCGTGCTCGCTCAGCTGCTGGCCGGGGTGGAGCAGCGCGCGGGCCTTGCGGAAGGAGGGGGACGGGGTGCGCGGGGCGTCGTCGAAGGGGGAGCGGTAGGCGGCCGTGAAGCGGTGCTGGGCGAGATAGGCGCGGACGGCACGCACGCAGTTGCCGACCGTGCGGAACGTCGCCACTCTGGAGGAGCCCAACAGGACGTCGCGGTAGGCGAGTTCGGTGCCCACCGGCGACCCCCACACCACACACACCAGCTTGTCGGTCCGCTCGGCCGCGTCCACCAGGTCCCGCACCAGCCGGTCGCTGAACGGCGGGAAGGGGCCGGTGACCGGGCAGATCAGCACGCCCACCGACGGGTCGTCGAGGATCGCGTCGATGATCTTCCGGCCCCGGGCGTCACCGGCCGGACGTCCGCCGTCGACGACGGGGTTGGCGACGTTCAGGTGGCCGGGTATCCACTGGTGCAGCTCGGTCTGCTTGGCGGCGGAGAGGGTGGGCAGGGTGAGGCCGGACCCGGTGGCGAGGTCGGCGGTGTGGGCGCCGGTGCCGACGGAGCCGGAGTAGACGACGACGCCGTCGGCGCGCGGTGGCCTGGCGCGGGCCAACAGGGCTGCGGTGTCCTGGAGTTCGTCGAGGCCGTCGACCCGGATCACGCCGAACTGCCGCATGGCCGCGTCCACCACGGCGTCCGCCCCGGACTCGGTGCGGCCGGCCCTGACGGCGACGACCGGTACCCCGCGCCGGGCGGCCCGGTCGGCGGCGAGCAGGAAGGCGCGGCCGTCCTTGAGGCCCTCGACACCGCAGGCGATGGCGCCGACCTCGGGCTGTTCGGCGAAGTAGGAGAGGAAGTCGGCGCTCTCCAGGTCGACTTCGTCGCCGGTGGGCGCCCAGTGGGAGACGCGGACGCCGAGTTCTGGGAGGGCGAGGACCGGGTGGCCCTCGTGACCCGACCGGGTGATCAGCGCGATCGCCGGTCCGTCGAGGTCGTCGCGGAACCCTGCGAAGGCGTTCAGGTCGAAGGCGTTCAGGTCGGCGTGGGGCCCCAACAGCCGTGTCCCGGTGCCCTTTACGGCCGCCGCCAGCCGGTCCCGGGCGGCCCTGCCCTCGGCGCCGGTCCCCGCGAGACCGGCCGCGAGGACGACCACGAACGGCACCTTCGCCTCCGCGAGCCGCTCGATCACCGGCACCGGGTCGGCGACCAACACAACGGCCAGGTCGACCTGTTCGGGCAGGTCGGCGACGGACGGGACGCAGGGGACGCCGAAGACGGCCGGGCGGGTGGGATGCACCGGGTGCAGCCGGGCGCCGACCCGTTCGGCCCAGGACGCCAACTGCCGGGTGACACCGGCGTTCGGCCGGCCCTCGACGTCCGAGGCGCCGACGACGGCGACGGCTCGGGGCCGGAAGAGACGGTCCAGGTCGGGCACGTCGGCGTGCAGGGGGCGGCCGCTGACGTCGAGATCGTCGGCGTCGGCCGGTCTGCCGTGGACGGCGGGCCCGGCGTGCTCGCCACAGGCGATGACCCGGGCCCGGCGGGGATCGGTGGTGAGGGTGCCGTGGGTTGATCCAAGCATCGGTCCGCCCGCTCCTGTGAGACAGCCACTGCCTGACGCTCTGTCAGGTTACTGAACGGGCAACGTCTCAGGAACGGTCGTGCACGCAAAGTCCCACGGGAAGTGGCCTGCGGGGTACGGGAGTTGCTCCTCTTGTCCCGCTACGGGCGGGAGGCGGGCTCCCCGACCGGCTAGGCGCGCTTCCGCTCCTGCTTTCTCTCCTGCTTCCTGTCCTGTTTCCTCTCCTGCTTGCGGGCCCGCGCCGCCGCCCGGGTCTGTTCCCGCACCACCGCTTTCGCGATCTTCTCCGCGTCGATCCCCAACTCCCGCAGATTTCCGCTGATCGGGTTGGTGAACCCGGTGAAGTGCAGTCCCGGGGCCTGAGCCGAGGTCCGTGGCCCGTGCGCGCGGGGCCGCCCCCGCCCGTCGAGAACGTCGAGATGGCCGACGAGCGTCTCCAGGCCCCGCGCGTATCCGGTGGCCGCGATCACCGCGTCCGGCGACAGAAGGGTGCCGTCGGCGAGCTTGACCTTGCCGTCCTCGAAGGCGTCGACAGCGGCCACGATCTCGACGGCGCCCGAGCGGACGGCGGCGATGAGACCGACGTCGAGGACCGGCACCGCGCCCTGCTTGACCCGGCTGTAGAGGCCGGTGGCGGGGCGGGGCAGGCCGTGCGCGGTGAGGTCGGGGACGCTGACGCGGGCCACCGGGCGGGCCAGCCGGTCGACGAGCCACACCGGCAGCCGCCGCACCAGCACGCTGGAGTACTGCGCGGCCCAACCCGCCGTCGAACGCCGCATGAGGTGCGGGACGGTGCGCACCGCGAGCCGCACCCGCGCGGCCCCGCCCTCCACCAGGTCGACGGCTATCTCGGCGCCGGTGTTGCCGATGCCGACGACCAGGACGTCACGCCCCGCGTACGGCAGCGCGTTGCGGTACGCGCCCGCGTGGATCAACTCACCGGTGTACTCGTCGAGTTGAGGCCAGTCGGGCAGGCGGGGGGTGTGGTTGAAGCCGGTGGCGACGACGACCGCGGAGCCGGTCAGCTCACGTCCGCCGGTGGCGTGCAGCAGCCAGCCCTCGCCGTCGGCGGCACGCTCCACGCGGGAGACCTCGACGCCGGTGACGATCTCCAGCTCGTGGTGCTCGGCGTACTTCTCCAGGTACCGGACGACGTTGTCGCGGGCCACCCAGCGCCCGAACCGGCGCGGCATCGCGAGACCCGGCAGGGCCGACAGGCGCCGGGTGGTGTGCAGGCGCAGCCGGTCGTAGTGGCCGCGCCAGGACGCGCCGACGCCGTCCGACCGCTCCAGCACGACGGCCCGCACGCCCCGCGCGCGCAACGTGTACGCGACGGCGAGTCCGCCGGGTCCGCCGCCGATGACGTACACGGGGCGGTCGGCCTGCTTGAGTCCTGCGGCGGGTGCGGCTGCTTGTGCGGACGCTGTGGAGTCGGCCATAGCGCGAGCGTAATCACACGTGCGCTTGATGGGTCTCGGTCAAGCCGGGAATGCGTTGCGGATTGATCACGCCTGGGGGCACACCGGACCCGGCCGGCCCGCGGCGCCCCAGCCAGGGGCGCTCACGCGAGCGGCGCCCCCCGCTGCAACTTCCGCTGCGGGGAACGCCGTTGACGTGGGCCTCGTTCGAACTGCCGTTACTTCTGGCGGCCCTTGTAGCCCGTGACCTTGGCGATCCAGGTGATGAAGTCCGCCGGGTCGGTGTTGGAACCGTGGCCCTGGTCCCAGTAGTAGAGGTGGTTGACGTCGTCGCCGAGGTTGTCCAGGCGGGCGGCGAGGTTGGCGGAGACGGTCAGCGAGGTGTCCGAGTCCTTGGTGCCGAGGCGAATCCACCAGTGCTTCGAGCGGTTGCCGTTGACCTTCTCGACCAGGTGGTACATCGGGTTCATCAGGTCGAGCTTGGCGGGGATGTCGCTGGCAACGCGCTTGCTGCTGAGCCCCGTTGTGTCGTTCTTCGCGCCGTAGGCCGTGAAGTGGCGGGCCAGCGTGGTGCCCGCGCCGAACTCGTTGTTCTCGCCCGCCGACAGGTCGAAGGCGTCGAAGGAGGGGGCGTCCTTCTTGCGCGCGCCGACGTGGGTGAGGAAGTCCGCCCAGGTGAACGTGGCCTTCTTGCCGTCCCACGTGATGAACGTGTTGGCGGCCAGGTAGGTCTTGCGCGCCGAGTCGGACAGGCCCGCGAGGTAGGTGGTCGCCGACGGCTCCAGGTACTGCTTGACCATGTAGGCGTCGTAGTTGCGGGCGGTGAGCGGCCCGAAGCCGTTCAGGCCGCGCAGCTTGAGGGAGGCCTGGTACTCGGCGAACTGCCCCTTCAGCGCCTTCGACACCGTCTGGTCGACCTGCTTGCCGGTGCTGAGGTCGTTGGTGCCCCAGTTCCACTCGTAGGCGCCGTCGGCGTGCTCCAGGTCGGTGATCGGGCACCAGGCGCCGGTCGCGAAGATCGCGTCGGAGGCGTCGGCCGCGCCCAGCTCCTTCAGGTACTTCGCGTAGATCGGGCTGTCGCCGGACGCGCCGAGCAGCGACGAGAGGGCGCCGCCCGCGCTCGTTCCGGCCGACACGATCCGGTCGGTGTTGCCGGGGATGCGCCCCTTGTTGGCCCGCACGTACCGCACGGCGGCCTTGAGGTCGACGATCGCGGCGGGCGCGGTGCCGTAGTAGTCACCGGCGGAGTTCTTGAGGGTGCGGCCGCGCGCGCCGGGCTCGATGACGACGTAACCGGCGGCCAGCGCCAGCAGCTGGTTGGTGTTGAGGGCGCCGCCGGTGGAGTTGGTGTCACCGTTGGCGTTCGGGGCCGTCGAGGAGGAGGCCGAGGCGGAGGGGGACGCCGAGGGCGCGCCGCTGGGGGCACCGCCGCCGCCACCGGCCATGCTCGACCCGCCGCCGACACCGGTCGCGTCCGCGACGGAGGACGGCATGTAGCCGCCGACGGAGTTCGCGAAGAGGATCGGGGCGTGGGTGGCGTCGACCGCCTTGCCGTCGATCTCGACCGGCACGCTCACGATCAGCGACTGGTACGTGGCGTCGACCGGCTTGGCGACATAGGTGATCGCCTTCCAGAAGTGGTACGTCACCGCGTGCTTGGTCCCGGCGGTGTCCGTGACCGTCGTCGACAGCTTCTTGTACGCCTTCGGGTCGAACACCAGTACGTCGGACGACGACGAGGAGGACGTGGACGTCGGGGACGAGGCCTGCGCGTTCAGGGCGATGCCGCCCACCGCGGCCGCGCCCGCCGTGGCGCCGATGCCTATGACGACGTTCCTGCGCTTGATTGCCCTGTGCTTCACCGTGGAGCCTCTCGTCTTTTCACGCCTCGTCCGACCTTGCGACTGTGAACGTAGCCAGCGCCAGACAAAATCGTCAACAATCTGCCGGTCATTCACGGAGGACCCACAGGCGGCCCTGGCGTCACACAGCCACCGCACAAGCAGAACGCGGGTGAGGCACAGGTCAGAGCGTGGGTGGAGCGCGGTTCGGAGGGGTCGGGGCGGGGGTCGGGGCGGGGATTTCCGGGACCGATTCTGGCACCCCTCCCGGCATCCCGCCCGACCTGACCAACAGTCAGATTCCGGGATGCGATCTGCCGCGACGGCGCCGAGTCGCTCGCGGCACTCCGCCAGGGGTGTGACGGGCCGGGGTGGAGCTGCGGGCGGCGTTCCGGGGCGGGGTGCCGGTGCTCCGGGTGGGGGGAGGGGCGGGTGGGTGACAGAGGGGGGCGTTTCTGGCGCCGGAGTGCGCCGGTCATGGTGGGGAATATCGGGCACGGGCCCTGTGCGGAACGAGCTTGAATGGGCCCCATGGCTTTCACCGAATCGCATCTTCCCCAGCCGTCCTCGCAGGTCCCGTCCGTGTCACTGTTCCCGCCCTTCCCTCCCCTGCACGGGCACGGGCTGCGGCTGCGCGCCTGGGACCCGCAGGCCGACGCCGATGCCGAGGCGTGGCTGCGCGGACTGACCGACCCGGAGTTCCGGCGCTGGAACACACCGGTCAAGCCGGTCGACGACCTCGACGGCGCCCGGGCCTCGCTGGCGGACAAGGCCCGCGTCATGGAGGAGGGCTCGGCGGCGTCGTACTGCGTGACGGACGCGGCGAGCGCCGAGATCCTCGGTCATATCGGCGTCAACGACATCAACCGCTTCGTGCGGGTGGCCCGGGTCGGCTACTGGGTGCTGCCGAACGCGCGGGGTCGCGGGGTCGCCTCGCGGGCGCTGGCCGTGGCATCCCGCTGGGCGCTGACCGAACTCAGCCTGCACCGGCTTGAGTTGGGACACGCCCTCGGGCATGAGGCGTCCTGCCGGATAGCGGAACGGTGCGGCTTCCGGGCGGAGGGGACGCTGCGGGGGGCGATGTTCGAGGCGGGCCGGGTGGACCGGTTCCGGGACGTGCACCTGCACGGCCGAGTGGCCTCGGACGCGGAACCGTCGTTCGACTGACGCCGTTCGACCGACGCCGTTCGACGGGCGGCCGGGGTGGGGCCGTGACCGGCGGACTGCCGGGAGTCCCGCTACGGAGGGGCGCAGAATGGCCGTCATGGATCACCAGCCCGTGGCCGTCCCGCCGGACGTGCTGTCCCGGACGCAGTGCGCGCTCGCGGCGGCGCTGTGGCACTACGCGAGCGCCCCGCTCACCCAGCGGCTCTTCGTGCGCGGATGCATCCCCGACCTGGACGAACCGCGCGTGACCGTCGCCCTGTGGACCGGTCCCGCGGCGCGCGAGAAGGTGAACCTCTTCCTGCACATCCCGCTGGTGTCCGACGGGGTGCTCCTCTCGGCGGCGCAGGTCACCGCGGGGCTGCTGAGGCTGGGCCGGGGGCCCTACATCTTCGGCGTCACCCGTCGCCGGTTCGACGGCAAGCCCGTCCTCAACGGCAGCGTGCTGGTCGAGGGCGTCGCCGCGCTTCCCTCCCCGGCGGAGAGCGGCGAACGGCAAGGGCCGGGGGAGCCGAGGGGGCCGAGGGGCTTCTACTTCGAGCGGCCCGGGCAGTTGAAGGAGTACTGAGCCGACCCGGAGTCCAGTCCGGCATCGGGTCCGGCCTCCGGTTTCAACTGGCGCCGTTCGAAGGGTCGTTGGGGTTCAGCCGAGGGCCGTCACCGAGGTCGTGTCGTTGGTCGGGTCGGGGTCCTGGCGGCCGAGGCGGCTCAACTGGTCCGGCGGGTCGGAGGGATCGAGGGGCCAGTCCTTGAGGCGGACGCTGCCCGCGCCGGGCTCACCGAGGCGGACGGTGAAGGTGAAGGTGCGGGACTTGCCCGGGGCCAGTTCGCCGATCCCGCACACGTAACTCCCCTTCTCGTGACGGCAGTACGGCTCGTACGCGTCCTCGTCGATCTCCTCCATCGGCTCCTCGGTCACCTCGGTGCCGGGCGGCGGGGTGAAGACCAGGGAGGACCGGGCGCCGGGGTCGCCGGGACCGGCGTTGCGGACGGTGACGTCGAGGCGCCGTTCGGTGCCGGGGGCGCCGCGCAGGTCACCGGCAAAGACCGCGTAGTCGGAACGCAGGGCGAGGCCGACGGAGGTGCGGGCGTCGCCCTGCGCGAAGGTGAGGGCGGCGGGCGGCGGGCCGGACGTCGGGGTGAGCGGGGGGCCGTCGCCCTGGTCGCCGCCGTTCGGCCAGGCGCTGCTGCCGCCGGGTCCGACGTCCAACGGCCAGGCGGACTGCGTGACTTCGTCGTACATCAACGTCTTCGAGACGCGGACCCTGAGCGCCGGGCGCAGGACGACCGTCTCGCCGGGGGCGATGCGCAGGTCGGGGAAGCGGCAGACGGCGTAGTGCCGACGGCCCTGCGGATAGCGGCAGTTGGCGTTGCGTTCGGCCAACTCCATCTCGCCCGAGGAGAATCGGACGCCGAGCCCCTCGACGGGACGTTCCCCGGTGTTGCGGACCACGAACGGCAGGCTCACCACCGCGCCGGGCCGCACGTCCTTCACCGGCGCCGGCCTGCCGATCTCGACGACCGGCTCCCCGACGACGACCTCGGTGCGCGCGGTGAGCACCTTGCCGTCCCCGCGCGTGAACGTGAACCGCAGGTGCCCCACGTCACCGACGTGCGAGCCCGGCGCGGCGAGCGCGGTGACCCGGGCCTGCGAGGGGTGGGTGGCGCCGCCGACGGCGACCGTGCAGGCGATGTGCGTGCCGGTGCGCGTGCAGTCGGGGCCGTTCTCGCGCAGCGCGACGACGTCCTGCGAGCCCGGCTCGACATCGGCGGTGATCCGGTGCGGATCGCTGCCGGTCTCGGAACCGCCCTTCGGCGTCAGCACGATCGCCCGGTCGCCCGCCAGGCCGTGCCGGTCGCCGTGGGGGCGCAGGTAGTGGACGGCGGGCGCGTTCAGGGCGCGCGGCCCGTCGAGGCCGAACGGCTCACCGGTGCTCCACCAGTTGAGGCCGACCAGCAGCAGGACGAGGGCCGTGACACCGCCGGTCCACTTCGCCGCCGTTCGCATGGGCCCTCAACTCCTTCTCCCCGCAACCCTGTTCGGGCCGAACGATACGCGCCCCGCTCGCACGCCCCGGCGCGTGACGCGGCGTTCCGCGCGCCCGTTCGGCCGCCCCATGGGAATGTCACCGTCGGCCCGCCGGGGAGCCAGCATCGTCCCCACATACGGCAATATGGCCCGTGTTTGGATGGTTACTGACAGCAATCGTGGCAATGCTCACCGCCATGAACAGCAAGCTCTTCCCGGACTGGGTGCCCCGTATAGGTTTGCAGCTCCGGCTCGCCGGGGTCCATTTCGACGCGGTCCGGGTGGGTGGGACGGGCGGCGAGGCGGCGGTGCACCTCCTGGCCATACTGACGCGGGGCCGCCCCGGCCCGGTCGTGCGGGAGGTGAAGGGGCCGTGCTGGACGTACTTCCTGCTCGCGCCCGGCGCCGCCCAGGAGCGCGACTGGCCGCCGGGGGCGCGCGGGTTCGGGCGTTCGGTGCGGGCGGAGTACATCGGCGTTCCGGCGCCGGTCGGCAACACGTACCCGTTGAGCTGGTGTTCGGGGGCGCCCGGCATCGGGGAGTTCGTCGACGCGGAGTTGCTCCACGGCGTGCTGTCGGCGGAACTGCTCCGGCCTCCCGAGTGATACTCGGCGCATGCCGGACACCGATCTCCACGCCCTCCTCGCGTCGCTGCGCGTCTGGGCCCCCGACGCCACCGACCTGCGCCCCTTCGACCCGGCCACGGCCCCCGCGACGCCGGTCCCGCTCTTCACGGACTGGTTCGCGGACGCCGTCGCGGCCGGTCAGCCGGAGCCGCACACCATGACCCTGGCGACGACGGACGCCGCGGGGCACCCGGACGCCCGGATCGTGATGCTGCACGGCGCGGACGCCGACGGCTGGTCCTTCGCCAGCCACGCCACCAGCCGCAAGGGCCGCCAGCTCGACGCCCACCCGCACGCCGCCCTCGTCTTCTACTGGCCGGTGCTCGGCCGCCAAGTACGCCTGCGGGGAACGGTCGTTCAGGCGCCGTCGGACCAGAGCCAGGCGGACCTGCACGCCCGCTCGACGGGGGCGTTGGCGGCGGCCCTCACCGGCAGCCAGAGCGAACCGCTGGCGTCGCTGGGGGAGTTGGAGCGCAGGTCGCGGGAGGCGTGGACGCGGGCCCGCGCGAACCCCGCCACCCCGTCACCGACCTGGACCCTGTACCGACTCCAGCCCCTGGAGGTGGAGTTCTTCCAGGGCGACCCGGACCGCCGCCATGTACGGCTGCGGTACGTGGAGGAAGACGGGCACTGGAGAAGGGAGTTGCTCTGGCCGTGAGACGGAGCCGGAGGGGCGGGGGGGCGGGCGCGAGGGGGTCAGGAGGGTTCGGGCTCCTTGTAGGTGTCGAGGATCGCGGCGTGCGGGGCGGACAGGTAGGGCTCCCAGAACCCGGGCGGAACGTCGGACGCCGACCCGGCGGTGCGGTGGCGCCGCCACTGCACGGGGCCGAACCCGGCTTCCCGCAGGGCGAGTTCGAGGGTGTCCGCGCTCCAGTAGTGGGCGTAGATGTGGGTGTCGTGGCCGCTGAAGGTGAGGTGGAGGTCGACGGGGTCGGCGTCCGTGAGGGGGGCCGGGGCGCCGGGGGCGTCCTTGGGGGTGAGGCGGAAGCCGTAGCGGGTGTAGTGGTCGGGGTCGGGGTGCAGTTCGGGGTGGACGAGCACGGTGACGAACCGGCCGCCGGGGCGCAGGGCGCGGCTCGCGACGCGACACAGGTCGACGAGTTCCTCGTAACTGGTGGCGTACGGGAGGATGTACAGGCCGAGGACCAGATCGAAGGTGCCCGCGAGGGCGTCAGGTAACGTCCCGTCGATGTAGCGGATGCCGAGTGGCTCGTCGGCTTCGCGGGCGCGGGCGTATTCGAGCATCCCGGCCGACTCGTCGAGCCCGACCACGTGCCGGGCGCCGCGCTCCATCAGGGTCCGGCTGAAGACGCCGTTGCCGCAGGCGAAGTCCAGCACCCGCAGGCCCCTGACATCGCCCAACGCGCCGATCACGCTGGGGAATTCGAGTTCCTGACGGAAGGGCGTCCGGGAGAACTCCTCGTAGAGGCTGCCGAGTTCATCGTATTGCGTCGTCATGGTGAGGATTCCTTCCGTCGTGGTGCGCGGGAGATCGCGTGCGGGGTTCCGTGCTCGGCCTTGTGGTCGGGGTGTGCCCCCGGTTCCGGGGCTCCCTGGAGGAGCGACCCGCCAGCCCTCGTTTCCTTCCCGTTCCAACTGAGTAAATAACGGGGAAAGTTTCAGCCGACGTTTCCCAAATCAGCGCCCATGTACGGGAGTTGGCCAGAGCCGCCATGGCCGGGATCGTTCCCTGGACGACGGGCCGACGTTCAGGACAGAGGCCGGCCCAGATGCCGTCCAGCGTCGCCGCGGGCAACCCACCTCGGCGACGAAAGGGCCGAGATGTCCGAGCGGGACAGCGCAACTCCGGTGGACTGCACCACCGTTGCCCCATGGGTCGTCACCGATGACACCGGGGCCTTCCTCGCCTTCGTCACCGAGATGTTCGGGGGCGTGGAACGCCGGCGGGTGGGGTGACGGGGGTTGTGTGTCAGCCGAGGTACGGGTGGGTGCGGTGTTCCAGGAAGTGCTGGAGCCGTAGCCGCTGAGTGTGGTGCATAGGTAGTTCGGGCAACTCCTCCACCGGGACGAAGCGCAACTCCGTGGATTCGTCGGAGATCGTGAGCCGTCCGCCGGTCACGCGGGCGGTGAAGCAGACGTTGAACTGTCGACGGACCTCACCGTCGGTGTAGGCCATGACGTGGCGTGGGTCGGTGTACGTCCCCACGAGCCCGGTGACCTCGACGTCCAGGCCCGTTTCCTCCTTCACCTCGCGGACGGCGGTCCCCGGCAGCGAGTCGGTCATGTCCATCCCGCCGCCGGGCAGCGCCCAGAGGTCGTTGTCCCGTCGGCGCTGGAGAAGGATGCGTCCTTCGTCGTCCGTGACCACCGCGGATGCCGCGACGACCAAGCTGTTGGGCTCGGGGGCGGCTGGATCGTCGTAGTACTCGGTCCGTGCCATGATCACCCTTTTCGGACCGGCGTCGCGGCCGCCCACACCGCGGCGAAGCTGTCTGCGTACGTGTCGAACATGCCGTCCGCCCCACGGCGACGCAGGTGCCAGACAGGGGCACGGTAGGCGTTGACGCCCCAGACGTGGGCGTTGATGAGTGCCTCATCGTCAGCCCGGTAGATCGAGTTGTAGAGCGTAGTGGCATGCGTGCGCACCTCGACGCCGGGCACCCCGACCAGGGGAAGGTAGTGCATCAGCGCGAGGCGGCAACGGGACTGGATTCCGTGGCCGAACTTCTCTTCCTCGCCGCGCTGTTGGACGTTCGAGCTGTCGGCGTCGCCGAGGGCGATCCGGACGGTGCAGCCCTCGGCCGCTCGCTCCGTCAAGAGCTCGTTGAGCCTCGGATACGCCTCGTGCAGGAAGACGGCGGCGTACACCAGCACGTCGATCTGCTCGCGGGCCCGGGCCAGCAGCTCCGCGAAGGCGGACACGGGGACGTCCGCGCGCTGGTCGTAGAGGGTCACGAGTTCCGGGCTGACGGCGTGGGCCGAGCGTGCCTGCCGGAGCACCGGCCATAGAGCGTGCACGTCTTCCCTCAGCGTCTCCGCTGCCAGCATGGCCGTGGCCCGGCGCGGCGTACGCCCCAGGTTGACCCATCGTTCGACGGACTTGGGATCGACTTCCACCACCTCCGCGAGGGCGGTGTACGTCCAGCCGCCGGCCGCCATGGCAGCGCGTAGCCTCTCGTTCCGCATCCGATCTCTCCTCCAGCCCGAGGACGGCACCAGGGACGTTCTACCTTGCGCAGGACGTCCCTGAGTGGGGTTTGTCTGCGGTTCCCACGTCCTATGGGACGGCGGGATGCTCGTGTGCCTGGCGAGCGACCAGCAGGACTGGCCTTCCAGACCCGCTCCCGATCGGCCACGAGCCGTACTGGGCGATCAGGGTGGGTGATATGTGCCGCGCACCGACTCACCACGGGAGATTGCAGATGACGGTAACGGTGAACGATCAGAAGACCGGCCGCGCGGTGGCTGGTGAAGCGCTCTTCGAGAGTCTGGCCCGCTTCGTAGTCATCCACAACGGCCGGTCCCCCGAACGCGCCGGGCGGATCGCGGACCAGGCAGTCGCGTTCCTCGTCACGGCGGCCTCGGCCACCGTCCCCATGGTTCCGTCCGACGATGTGGACCTCGGCCTGCACGCGCTCATCCTGCACACGAAGGAGTACGCGGAGCTGTGTGAGCGGTACGCGGGTGGCTTCCTGCATCACAACCCGTTGCCGGGCGGGGGAGTCCGTGATCTGGAGAAGGTCGCCGCCTCGGCTCGGGCCATGAAAGCGGCCGGGTTCGTGGTCTTCGACGACCTGTGGACCGTGGACGGCGCGAACCTCGCCAACTGCGACTCGGACTGCGGCCGACCGTACGGTCAGGCATAACCCACGACGTCGGCGAACACGTTCGGCCTCGACCCGGGGCCGAACACGTTCGCCGGGAAGGAGAAGAGACATTGCCCGGCTCGACCCCTGAACTGCCGGTCATGGTGCTCGACGCGCTGACGCCCACCACCCGGCGCCTGGTCGTCGACCGGCGAGGCTCGGCGGTCTGGGATGTGGAGAGTCACCGGGGCCGTTTCGCCGTGAAGGTCGGACGGCCGATCGAAGCCACGGCTCAGTGGTCGGCCCAGCCCTGGACCGCGCTCGCGCCCGCACGCGAGGCCGCTGTCCTGCGTCGCCTCGGCCGCGAGGACATCGCCTACGGCGACTGGAAGCACGGCACGTGGAACATCCAGCCGTGGCACGAGGGCCCCGACCTGCATGAGCTGTGGGAGCCGTGCCGCAGGCAGGACGCGTCCGTCAGGCCGAGCGCCCGCGTGGCGCTGGGCTGCGTCGAAGCGCTGGCCGACCTCCACGCGAGGGGCTGGGCACACGGCGATGTGCAGCCCGCTCACTTCGTCGTCGGGCCGGAGCGGACGTGCCTCATCGACCTCGCCCTTGCCCGGGGTGGACCCGTACCCGAGGAGTACGACTTCCCGTTTCGCGGGTGCCTCGTCCACTACGAGGCGCCCGAGATCGCGCGCAGCGTGCTCGACACAGGAGAAGCGGAGCCGACCCGGGAAGCCGATGTCTACGCGCTCGGGGCGTCCCTGCTCATCTCCGCGACGGGCCGACGGGCGGTCGAGTACCCGGACGACGCTCCTCGCCCTGTCCAGAGAGAAGCCGTCGCGAACGGCCGACGTCGTCCCGTGAAGGTGCCCGGTGAGCTGGGCGCACTGGTCGACGCGATGCTCAGCCACGCTCCGGAGGATCGCCCCACCCTCGACGAAGTGGCCAGAGCCCTGGCCTGACCCCGAACTCCCGCCCCTGCACCAGGACTTCCCGCGCTCACGGGTCGGCCCAGAGGGTCATGTGGGAGCCCCGATCGCGGTCGGGGCCGATGCCGATGGACTCCAAGCCGCACCGCCGAGCCCTTCTGAACCCTTCGGCGGGCACCATCGCGGCCCTGGTGACCGGCCAAGCCGATACCGGCGTGACCGCGTGACCGCGGGTCCGCCGACGGACTACGAGGACGTCGTTCCGATGCCGGTCACCGTCACGGAGACGGGCGACCGGGTGACCGATCTGAATGGAGCGTCCGTGCCGGAAGGGGGGGCGCTGCGGGACCGAGGGGAGTCGCGAGGAGGCCGGTCCTCCAGGTAGGGCCGGCCGGTGGTGAGCCGCTTGATGTGCTCCGGGGGCGTGCCGTAGCCGACGGCACGGTGATCCACCCCGGTGCCGCGTGTGGCGGGCGATTGCCCTGTGCGGCTCTGACCTGCGGTGATCGGTTCCGTGGCGGTGTTCGCTCGTTCGCGGTGTTTGAATGGACAGCCGTTCCCGGTCTGGTGAGGAGATGCGCTGTGCCCCTGGTGTCTGTCGTGATGCCCGTGTACAACTCGGTGGCCACCCTCGGCGCGGCCGTGCGGTCGGTGCTCACGCAGACCCACAGTGACCTGGAGCTGCTGATCACCGACGATCAGTCCACCGACGCGTCCATGGACCTGCTCCGCGAGTTCGCCGAGCAGGACGAACGCGTTCTGCCGGAGCGGGCGCCCGAGCAGGGCGGTGCGGGCCGGGCCCGCAACCTCGCGATCGAGCGGGCGCGCGGGGACTACGTCGCCTTTCTCGACAGCGACGACATGTGGTTGCCGGAGAAGACCGAGAAGCAGCTCGCCTTCGCCGCCGAGGGCACCGCGCCGTTGACGTTCACGTCGTACTTCAAGATGGACGCCGATCACGACGGCGAGAGCACCGAGTGGGTCCCGAACGGGCGGGTGATCCGCGCGCGGGAGCACGTGGACTACCGCGCGATGCTGGTCCAGGACCACATCGGCGCGCTCACCGCCATGTACGACCGCACGGTCCTCGGCACGCGGCTGATGCCGGAGATGCGCAAGCGCCAGGACTACGCCCTCTGGCTCTCGATCATGCGCAACGGCGCCGACGCCCGGGGTCTGGCCGAGCCGCTCGCGGTGTACCGGGCCCACCAGGCGGGCTCGCTGTCCTCCAACAAGCTGTCCCTCGTGCAGTACAACTGGGCCCTGTACCGCGAGCACGAGCACCTGTCGCTCCCGAGGGCGTCGCGCGCACTGGCCGGCGCGGCGTGGCAGTCCCTGCGCAACTCCCGTATCTAGCCCGGCACATGGGGCGGGGGAACCTGGTGGGGGACCGGGGAGCCCGGGCGGGGCCCGTTTCCGCCCCCGCCGCCGGACGGCCTAGTCCGCCTCCGGTCTCCAGGACGGGGCGGCGCGGCGGGCGGAGTGGGCCGCGAGGAGGCCGATGGCGACAGCGGCCAGGGAGAAGCCGGTGGCGGCGGTGGCCAGGACCGGCCAGGAGAATCTGCCCTCGCGCAGCGAGATGACGAAGAACAGCGAGTGCCAGTTGGTGATGAAGGTCGCGAGGGCGGTCGCGATCAGCAGCGGCACGGTCAGGTACCACAGGGCGATCGTGCGGAAGACCTGGTAGTTGCCGGTCAGGACGCTCAACGGCGCCAGCCCCGCCCTGATGCGCACGAACTCGGCGGCGGCGCTGATCAGCCCCGCCACCAGCAGCAGCGCCAGGCCGGTACCGCCGAAGAGGAAGAGCCAGCCGTTGACGTTGCTCTTCTGCTGGGCGCCGATCACCCAGATCTCCCCGGGGGTGTCGACGTTGATCCCGGGATGGGCGGCGTAGGCGGCCTTCTCGATCTCGGCACGGTGGCCGGGTCCGTCGGTGGTGACGACGAGGGAGCCGTTGGCCCGGCTGACGGACAGGTCGCCGGTGACGGCACGGACGGTGAGGTTGCCCCCGTAGGGGCGGGCCAGCTCTTCCAGCCGGGGGTCGCCCGGCGTGACCCGCTGCGCGGTGTCCGGGCAGGGCAGGCGCAGGGCGGTCAGGTCGGTGCAGGAGCCCGTGAGGTCGAGGCGGGGGTGGTCGCCCTCGGGGTGGCCGGTCGCGACCAGGAGACGGGTTCCGTCGGGAAGGCCACGGGCGAGGCTCTTGACGGCGTCGGAGGTGAGCGTGCTGCTGTGCACGGTGTAGAGGGTGTCCCCGACGCGCTCGGTGAGGCGCTGCGCGGCGACGGCGCTGTCTCCCAGCCGGCTGTTCCAGACCTGGAGATGGCTGATGAGGCCGATGCCGATGATGAAGACCACGGACAGCCGCACCAGGACACCCGGGTGGGCCGCGGTCCAGCGGCCCGCGATGAGGCGGCCGGGATTCCCGTCGCGGTGGCCGCGGGCGGCGATGCGGTTGCCGTTGACGACGCACAACTGGGCGACCACCGAGGGCAGCGTGGCCCACATCAGGACGGTGCCGGCCAGGAAGGTCGCGAGGTCCGGGCCCTTGGGCGCGTACTGGCTGAAGGCGATCGCCAGCACGCCGGCCAGACAGAGGACCAGGCGCCATTTCGGCAGGTGCGCGGTGGACATGCTCGGCCGGGTGGCCGTCCGGGAGCGCTGCACCCGGTGCAGGATCACGACCAGCACCAGGTTCAGGAGCAGGGACACGACGAGCGCACCGGCCAGTTCGGGCCACGCCCGGCGGGTGTCGGCCACGTCGATGACATAGCCGGTGATCGGCAGCCGCACGTCGGTGGCCAGCAGCAGCGCGGCCGGGAGGAGAACGACGGCGGTTCCGGCGGCGGCCGGTACGACGGCCTCCCCGACGTTGATCACGGCTCGGTGGGCCCATGACGCGCCCAGCGCGTTGACGAGCCGACTCCGGCGGTCACGGGTCGCCGATCCCACCCGGGTGGCCACCACCAGCAGCGCCAGCGCGGGCACGGCCAGCAGGACGGCGATGACACCGGAGGTCTCGACCGCCGTGTGGGGATAGGTGTCCTGGTTCATCGGGAAGAGCCGGCCGAAGCCGGTGATGTACTGCCAGGACTGAGCCGTGGGGTCGGCGGGAGGGTGGGCCGGGCGGACATAGGCCATGCGCTCGGACGGCGATCTCAGGCCCTGCGGGTCGATGGTTCCGCCGTAACGGCCGTAACGGTCGAGGCTGTCGAAGTCCTCGGCCGCCCGGGCCAACTCGGGGGAGAAGAAGGCCTCCCCGGGCCGGGGCCAGCGGGCGAGGCCGGGCGGCGGCGGGCTGTCGGCGGTGAGCGGCTCGATGTAGATGACGCCGTGCGGCGAGGCGCCGAAGGAGTCGATGGCCTCCTTCCACAGGGCGGTGGCCCGGTGGGCGTTGTCGGTCAGGACGGGACCGCGAGCGGTGTCGCGCTGCGTACGTCCCTCGAACGTGGCGGTGGTCGTGACGAACGCCAGGGCGGTCAGGGCCATGGCGGCCGAGGCCACCAGGAGCGCCCAGAAGCGCAGTCGGGTGCCGGGGGTCGTGCGCGCTGCGGCCAGACCGACTCTGAAGAGCTGCGCCCACAGTCGGCCGGGACGCCGGTTCCGGGTGGGGTGCGGGTTCGGGGCGGGGCGCGGGTTCCGGGTGGAGTGCGGGTTCGGGGTGGGGTGCGGGTTCCGGGTGGAGTGCGGGCCGGTCATGCGGGGGTTCCTCGGCGGGCGGGCACGAGCACGCTCTCCTGCAACTCGTAGGCGTGGGAGGCCCGTTCGGCGATGGAGGGGTCGTGGGTGACGACCAGGAGCGCGCAGTCGCGTTCGCGGCAGATGCGGAAGAGTTGGTCGGCGACGTTCTCCCGGGCTCTGGGATCGAGGGCGCCGGTCGGTTCGTCCGCCAGCAGGACGGGCGGCTGCGCGATCAGGGCTCTGGCCACCGCGGTGCGCTGGCGTTCCCCGCCGGAGAGCATCCCGGTGGGCGTGGTGCCGTGCGGAACGTCGAGTTCGTCCAGGAGCCGGGTGGCGGCCTCGTAGGCCTGACGGTGGTCGGAGCCGTCCAGGAGCATGGGCAGCGCGACGTTCTCCACGGGCGTCAGTTCGGGAAGCAGCTCCCCGAACTGGAAGACCATGCCCAGGTGTTGGCGCCGGGCCTTGGCCAGGGCACCAGGCAGCAGGCCGGTCAGCCGGTGCCCGCCTGCGGAGATGGTGCCGGAGCCGGGCTTGAGCAGGCCGAGCACGCACATCAGGAGGGTGGACTTGCCCGACCCGCTGGGCCCCGTGATGGCCACGGACTCCCCTGGAGCCACCGTGAGGTCGACGTTGTCGAGCAGTACGCGGTCTTCGACCTGATAGGTCAGGCCCGTTACCCGAAGGCCATCGCCCAGCGGCGGTGTGGGGGTCACAGCAGGTCCGTTTTCTTGAAGAAGGCAAGGTGAACAGAGACGGGTACCGCCGGGCAGGCCACGGTGCGGCTTGCCCGGCGGACGGTGTCACGGCCCGGCCAGGCCCGGCCAGGCTACGGGGCGGCCCCACCCGAACAGCCGTCCCCAGCAACGTCGTTGCCGCCGCACGCCTTGAACCGCACGGCAGCAGACCGACGTGCGCGACCCCCTCGAAGACACAGCGCCCGGTGAACGGCGAGGCAGGCGCCGTGGGGTGGTCGGTGCGCCGCCCCTCGGCCCGTCCCTCGTCACGAGAACTCCAATGCCTCCGGCAAACATGTCCGATGCCGAGCCGTGAAGCGCGCCACCGAATACTGGAGGGGCCCTGTGAGCGATAGGCGCATCCGCAGAGGCCGGTCTCAGATCTTCCTCAACTGCCTTCCTCTCGGGCACAGTCGCTCGTAAAGTCGCTGGTGAAGGCAGGCATCGGCGGGGCTGTCGGGTTAGTTGTCGGCCGATACGTCAGCAAAGGTGCGGCAAAGGGCGGTGCCGTCAAGGTCGTCCTCGCAGGGGATTCGAGCCGCCTGTCACCCTGCACGTAAATCTTCGGGAGCGCATTTATGGCAGCCAAGGTTCTTGTCACGCTCGCCTTTATCGCCACGCTGTTCGTCACGGGCATGCTGTCCGGCGGCGGAGAGTGGGCTCAGTACGCGTCCATAGCTGTCCTTGCTCTCGTCTACGCCCGGCTGATGAGCAAGCTGGACAAGCGCCCTGCGCGGGACGACCAGGAGTAGGGGGCGTTCCGGGGAGCGGCCTTGTCCGGGTCGGGTTCCTTGCGGTGGGGTTGGCTGGGGTGATGTGCGGTCCACCCACGTGGGACACCCGGTCGGAGCAGAAGTAGCCCGCGCTGAGAGACCGTTGATGGCAACCCGCACGATCCGCCGTACGAGCGTCACCCTTCCCGCCCTGGATGAGCCGGGCCGCTGTCTCTCGAACGTCACCTCGCTGGCGGGCGGCTGGGGCAGGCTCGCGGAGTTCCAGTACACGGACGCCGACCTCCGCGAACTCGACCTGGCCGAGACCCCCTTGCTGGACGGCCGCGTCACCGGCCTCACCTCTAGGCGCACCCGCTTCGACCGACTCCGCGTGGATTCCGTCGAGTTCACCGGCTGTGACCTGGGCTCCCTGCGGTGGATCGACACCAAGGTGAGCAGGGCGGTCTTCCGTGACTGCAAGCTGATGGGCGCCACCCTGGAGGACATCACCCTCGACCGCCTCGAAGCCCAGGACCACCCACCCGTCGTCCTCCACGTCCCGCAGCAGAAGCGGGGACAGTGACCGCACGGACGCGTTGACCAGCCGTTCCCTGATCAGGGAGTCCCGTCGGCCGCCGGGCCGGTTGCGGATGGCCTTGATGAAGCAGGGGCCCTTTTCGCAGGCGACCAGTGCCGTCAGGTCCGAGCTGAACCCGCCTGCGGAGCAGGGTCCCCGCCAGCTACTCGCTTGTCCCCGTGCGCTCGCCCGACGCGTGAACGTCCGTGGATGACTCCGCACTCTCAGGTACGAGTCGGCTTGTGAATCCGAGGTCGCGCAGCCGTTCGTACGCTGCCCGGATGGGGTCGGGAGTCTCCTGTTCGACCATGAAGCCCTGGCGCGGGTAGATCATGAGGCGCTGCTGAGCGCCGACGAGCATGTCGACGACGAGGCGGGCGTCGCCGATCGAGTCGACGTAGTCCGTCAACGTCATGGGAGTGGACGCGCACACCCACTCGACCTCGGGCCAGAGCTTGCGGGCCGTCGCGTAGGCACGCCGTTCCTCGTAGGGCTTGCTGACGAGGAGGACGGACGTGACGGTGACATGCCGTTCGGCGAGCAGGGCGCGGGTGAAGCGGATGTTCTCGCCGGTGTTGCGGGCCGTCGGCTCGACGAGGACGGCACGTTCGGGAACGCCCAGTTCGACCGCACGCTCGCGGTAGTGCTCGGCCTCGCCGCGTGGCATCCGTTCCCGGGTGGTGCGGCTGGTCGCGCCGGTGAAGACGATCAGGGGCGCCATGCCCTGGTGGTACAGCCCGGCCGTCGTATCGGCCACCCCGAGATCATGGCTGCCGAGCCCGACCGCCACCGAACACGGACGCGGCCGATGCCCCAACTGCTGGAAATCCCACAGCTGTTGGACGTCCTCCCACACCTGAGTGGGAATCACCGACTCTCTCCCTCTGTCTTCGCCTGCGCGGAGCCGGGCACCCGGCAGCCGACACGCGGTGGCCAACCCCCTCCCGGAGGCCAACCACCGCCTGTCTGAACGGACTTGAGGCAACGTCTCCGACCTCAGACCCCGCCGAACCCGGCACCCTTCACGCCCGCCACGAACGAGGCGAACGCCGGGACAGCGAGCCCCAGCACCGGACCGGCCGGGTTCTTGGAGTCCCGGACGGGCACGGTGCCGTGGGTGGCAACGAGGTTGACGGCGACCTCGATGCAGGCGCCGCCGTTCTCGCTGTACGACGACTTGAACCAACTCGGGTTTTCAGTCAACGCAGCCTGCCCTTCGGTCAGTTGAACTCGCCGGACTTGACGCCGGTCACGAAGGACGCGAACGCGTCGGCGTGGAAGCCGAGGACCGCGCCGGTCGGGTTCTTGCTGTCCCGTACCGGCACGATCCCTTGCGGGGCAACGAGGTTGGCGGCGACCTCGATGCAGGAGCCGCCGTTGTCGCTGTACGAGGACTTGAACCAACTCGGATTTTCCGTCAACGCAGCCTGCCCTTCGGTTAGTTGAACTCGCCGGACTTGACGCCGGTCACGAAGGACGTGAACGCGTCGGCGTGGAAGCCGAGGACCGCGCCGGTCGGGGTCTTGCTGTCCCGTACCGGCACGATCCCTTGCGGGGCAACGAGGTTGACGGCGACCTCGACGCAGGTGCCGCCGCCTCCGCTGTACGACGACTTGAACCAACTCGGGGTTTCCATCAACGCACCCTGCCCTTCGGTCAGTTGAACTTCCCGGACTTGACGCTCGACACGAAGTGTCCGAACGCGGCGACGGGAAAGTCCAGTACCGGACCGGCCGGGTTCTTGGAGTCCCGGACGGGCACGGTGCCGTGGGTGGCGACGAGGTTGGCGGCGGCCTCAAGGCACTGGCCGCCGTTGGAGCTGTACGAGGACTTGAACCAACTCGGGGTTTCCATCAACGCGGTCTGCCCTTCGGTCAGTTGAACTCGCCGGACTTGACGCCGGTCACGAAGGACGTGAACGCGGAGGTGGGGAGGTTCAGGACCGGACCGGTCCGGGACTTGCTGTCCCGGACCGGCACGATGCCGTGCGAGGTGGAGAGGTTGGCGGCGACCTCGACGCAGGCGCCGCCGTTCGAGCTGTACGAGGACTTGAACCAGCACGGAGATTCAGTCAACACAGCTTGCCCTTCGGTCAGTTGAACTTCCCGGACTTGACGCCCGACACGAAGTGTCCGAACGCGGCGACGGGAAAGTCCAGTACCGGACCGGCCGGGTTCTTCGAGTCCCGGACGGGCACAGTGCCGTGGGTGGCGACGAGGTTGGCAGCGGCCTCGACGCAGGTGCCGCCGCTGCCGCTGTACGAGGACTTGAACCAACTCGGATTTTCCGTCAACGCAGCCTGCCCTTCGGTTAGTTGCACTCGCCGGACTTGACGCCGGTCACGAAGGACGTGAACGCGTCGGCGTGGAAGCCGAGGACCGGGCCGGTCGGGTTCTTGCTGTCCCGTACCGGCACGATCCCTTGCGGGGCAACGAGGTTGAAGGCGGCCTCGACGCAGGTGCCGCCGCCTCCGCTGTACGAGGACTTGAACCAACTCGGGTTTTCCATCAACACAGCTTGCCCTTCGGTCAGTTGAACTTCCCGGACTTGACGCCCGACACGAAGTGTCCGAACGCGGCGACGGGAAAGTCCAGTACCGGTCCGGCCGGGTTCTTGGAGTCCCGGACGGGCACGGTGCCGTGGGTGGCGACGAGGTTGGCAGCGGCCTCAAGGCACTGGCCGCCGTTGGAGCTGTACGAGGACTTGAACCAACTCGGGGTTTCCATCAACGCGGGCTGCCCTTCGGTCAGTTGGACTCGCCGGACTTGACCCCGCTCACGAAGGACGTGAACGCGGAGGTGGGGAGGTTCAGGACCGGACCGGTCCGGGACTTGCTGTCCCGGACCGGCACGATGCCGTGCGAGGTGGAGAGGTTGGCGGCGACCTCGACGCAGGTGCCGCCGTTGCCGCTGTACGAGGACGTGAACCAGCACGGGGATTCAGTCAACACAGCTTGCCCTTCGGTCAGTTGAACTCGCCGGACTTAACGCCAGTCACGAAGGACGCGAACGCGTCGGCCTGGAAGCCGAGGACCGGACCGGCCGGGTTCTTCGAGTCCCGGACGGGGACCACTCCGGTAGTGCGAGTGTAGGCGGGCGCCCACTCCACACAAGTGCCGCCGTTGTTGCTGTAGGAGGATTTGATCCAGAGGAGGGGCGAAGATTCGGTCGTCACGAGGTGCCCTTTCGTGCCTGTTTGATCATGTCTACGGATGCAGCCTGCGACAATGCTGTGGCCTGTAGCTGATGGTAAGCCGTCAACAACGGAACGACAGACGCGTTCTCCCGGTCAAGGTGCCCCTGGGTCTGCGACTCGGCGTAGGCAAGCACTGAACGGTCCGCGAGCGTAAGCAGGTTGATCGGTCGGTCCAGTGTCCTGTGCTCTCCCATGTCGTACGGTGCGATCTGAAGCATGGTGTTGGGGAGAGCTGCGAACTCGATCAGTCGCTGTAGCTGGGCGTCCATGACCTCGGCTCCTCCGACGGTACGACGGATGCAGCTCTCGTCTATCACGACCAGCACCATGGGGGGCAGGTCCCGCGCCAGCGCCGCTTGCCGCTTCGCCAGGAACACCACTCGCTCGTCAGCCTTTTCGCGCGTGATGGCGCCTCGATGGACTGCGTTGTCCACCAACACCCGAGCGTATTCAGGTGTCTGAAGCAGCCCAGGAATGATTCCGACCTCGAACACTCGGATCTCGACGGCTCGGCCCTCTAGCTCCACGTACTCCGGGAAGCCTTCCAGCAGGATGCCGGTCTCCATCTCGCGGAACTCGCGCTCGAATGCCTCGGCAGTGCCGGTGAGCCCCAGGGCTCGGTCCCCATTCCGCGCGAAGCGCAGAGTTGGGCGCTTGCGGGAAGTTTCGACCGCTGAAATATGCTGGCTGGAATATGCCATAGGAATGGCCAGCTCATCCTGGGTTAATCCTCGCGCCTCTCGCACCTTGCGAAAGCGGTACCCGAAGGCCGCTTGCAGGCTCTCCTCCGGGTTCAACTCCTTGACGTTGGCCATGAATCCCCCGAACCCTTCCTTCGACTGTGCCCGGTTGAAGACGTTCCTGACTGTAGGCCAATCTATGCCCTCCCGGTAGTGGAATGACTACAGAGAGGAGCGATCCATGTTCAAGGGTGCTGTTCCGTCCCTCGGGACCCTGTTGGTCGATGCTCACGACAAGGTGGGTGAGTTTCGGGCCGCGTTGTCCGGCCGTTGGTATCTGCGTCCCGTGAGTGGCGGTACCGAGTGGGACGTTGACCCTCGGGACGTCTCGCCGGCCACCCCCGAACAGCGCCTCCGCGCCGAACTCGCCCGCGCCAACTCCCTCAGCCGCACGAACGCCTACGGCAAGCGCGACCCGAAATGACCACCCGCCCCCGACACCGGTTCCGCCTGCCCCGCTGGTTACGCCGACGACGCCGATGCCGCCCAACTGGCCCTCCCCGCACGCCGTTTCCCCGCACCGGCATCCCGCCCCTGGAGCCCTCCCTCTACCGGGCCGAGGTCCGCGCCGAAGGGCCCGTCCACGGCACCGGCGAGAACGCGCAGTGCGTGCTGGCCAGCTTCCAGTCCATCTCGCCCAAGCTGGTGCTGCGTTGGCTCAGTGGACGGGCGCTGCACCTCGCCGAGCGGCTCGACCCGACCCCCGCCCGCACGCCGTGGGTCTCGCCGCTGATGCACTCCTTCCGGCTCCCCGAACCCGAAGGCGCCGCCCACCTCCGTGCCTGGGCCAGCGACACCGGCGAACTCCACGCCGCCCGCGCGCACATCAAGAGCGGCTACCCCCTCTACGTGAGGTTCACGGACGCCGACGGCTGCATCTACACCCTCACCGCCTGGCCCCTCGCCTTCCACCCCACCAACTCGCCCGCCCAGCAAGGCCGTTCCACCCCCGCCCCCGTTCCCGTCCGGCATCGGGTCGGCGGGCTCGCCCACCCGCTCTACGTACTCGCAGCGCAGGACCCATGGACGTGACCAACACACCCGACTCCCCTTCCCGAGAAGCCGCCCGCGACGCCGCCCGCGCCGACAGCGACACCATCATCCGGCGCTACCAGGCCCGCGAACCCGTCTCCCGCATCGCCGCCGACTACCACGTCACCGCCAACTGGCTCGGCCTGCGCCTCGTCGAGTGGGGGGTGCCCCGGCGTCACCGGCACGAGGCCCACGCACTGCGCCGACCCGCCGGGCACGTCTTCCGAGGCCGCACCCGACGCCGTTCCACCGCCGAAGTCCGGGCCGCCCAGGCCCACTTCACCGGCGACCGAGCCGACGTCACCGCCCGCTACCTCGCCGGAACCTCCATCACCACCCTCGCCCGCGAATACCAGGTCAGCCCCGTCTGGATCACCGAACGCCTCGACGACTGGAACGTTCCCCGACGGCCCGCCCCCGGACGACCACCCACCCCAGGGAGTGACACATGAGGCACTGCAACACCGTCGGACGCCCACCCCGCGACGCACTCATCCGGCACCTTCTCGCCGCCGGAGAAGACCCCACCGACCTCTCCCCGCCCGAATACGACGAAGCCGTCTGCGAACTCGCCGCCGGACACCCCCACGACCACGCCTACTACCTCACCGAGATCAACCCCACCACGCAGCTGTGGGTGCGGTGGGACGGGGAACAGTTCACCTTCCCGCTGCTTCCCCTCTGCACCGGCACCGGACCCCGGCCCGACGACGTCTGCCACCTCTTCGCCGACCACCCGCCCGGCCACTCCTGGCAACTCGGGCGCTGACCAGGCTCAGTCGCGGTCGGACGCGCTGTCGTCCACCCTGACCTCGTCCGTCGCCTCGGCCCAAAATCAGTCCGGTATACGCCAGTTGGGGAACGACTGGTCGTGGGTTCCGGCGGCCTCCACCCGGTGGGGGAGAGCGGAGGCGGGCACCGCTGAACGGCCCCTCGCGGACCGTGGGCCGGGCCCGCGCCCTGTCCGGAACGGCCCTGGGCTCCCCTCGGTCGGCTTTCCTTCCAGGGGAAAAGGGCCGCGGTCCCGGCCGCAAGGTACCCCCGGGCAACCGTGGGGCAGCGGCACGAGTCAGCCGGTCTTCGGGTCCGGACATGGCGGCAGGCGGCGGCCCCTCCCCGGGGCTGTCGCCGCCTGCCAGACAGGACTTGGGTCGACGGCTACTTCGTCGGCTTCTTTCCGGTCACGCCCAAGTGGACCAACAGCGCCAGGTTCGGCTTGAGTTCGGCCTGCTTCACTCCCCAGCTCTGGAATCCCTTCTGGTGCGAGGCGACCGCCGCGAGCATCGCGACCAGTGAACCGGCGACCGCCGCCGGACTCACGTCCTTGTCGATCCGCCCCTTCGCCTGCAACTCCGCGATGGAGTCCGACAATGAGGTGTTGACGGAGTTCAGGATCTTCATCCGGATCTTGTAGAACCGTTTGTCTCCCTCGGCGGCGCCGAGATCGACCACCCTGAGCAACGCCTCGTTACGCCGCCAGAACTCCAGGAAACCGTCCACGAGTTCCTGCGCGGTCTGCCAACCGGCCTTGCCCACCCAGCTGCGCCCCGCGAGTAGCTGGGTCAACTCGGCGCCCTCGGCGGCCATGTGATCGGCGATCTCCAGGACGGCACCCTCGACGTCCGGGAAGTACTGGTAGAAGGTCGCGGGTGAAGTCCCCGCCTTCCGGGCGACATCGATGACCTTGACGTCCCGGTAGGGGGAGGAGCTGAGCATCTCGCTGAGGCAGTCGAGCAGCTTCTGCCGGGTCGCCTGCCCACGTCGGCCGGCCACGCGGCCGTCGACGGTACGCACTTGTCCTGTCATGCCGTCAGCTTACCGACGGTAGATCGGAGCGCGATTCGGCCGACTGCAAATGGGGTGCATGAGGCCTTCGAGGCCACCGTGCCTGGTCTGCGGGCTGCGCTCGTCGCCGTTACTTTGGCGCTATGGCCGAAAACAGGGCATCCGCGTACGGAGAGGGCGTCCCCTGCTGGGTGGACGCGCAGCTTCCCGACCTCGCGGCGGGCAAGCGGTTCTACGGTGAGCTGTTCGGGTGGACGTTCGAGGGCGAACCCCAGGGCGACGCCCCCGGACCCGACGCTCCGGGCGACCCCGAACCCCCCGAGGGCGGGGCTCAGGGTGACCCCGAGTCCTCCTCTCCGGGTGGGCGTCCGGAGTACTACGGGTCCTCCGGGTGGTACGGGGCGGGTGTCGGGCCCGGGGACGTGGCGCGGGGGAAGGCCGTGGCTCCCGGGGACACCGTCTGGGCCCGGCTCGGCGGGGAGCCCGTCGCCGCGCTCGCGCGCAAGACCGACGGACGGATGCCCACCGTCTGGACCGTGTACTTCGCCACCCCGGACGCGGAATCCCTCGCCGACCGGGTCTGGGCGGCCGGCGGCCAGGTCGTCACCGCGCCCGTGCCGGTCGCAAGGCTGGGGACCACCGCCCTGGTCACCGACCCCGAGGGCGCCGTTTTCGGGCTGTGGCAGCCGGACCTGCACCCCGGGTTCGGGCGGCGGCACGAGAACGGCACCTTCGCCTGGGCCGAGCTGTACGCCCGCGACACCGAGATCGTCAACGACTTCTACGGTGGCCTTTTTCACGACGCCCTCTTCGGCCCCGGTGCCGCCCCCGACTTCGGGCGGGCCGCCGTTCACGACGTCTTCGTCGCCGAGATGCCGCCCCACTTCCTCGTCCACTTCCAGGTGGCCCACTGCGAGGCCGCCCTCGGCACCGTCGTCCGGCTCGGCGGCCGGGTCCAGGTGCCACCGTTCGAGACGTCGTACGGAAAAGTGGCGGTCGTCATCGACAATCAAGGGGCGTCCTTCGCCCTGTTGCAGCGCTGACCAGTCCTTCTTTGTCTTGATATGGGTGGAGGCACCCACATTCATGCCCGGGTTCGCAACCTGTGGCCCGGACAGGAACAATCAAGGGTGCGTGCCGCCCAGGGCGGTGCGGTGGTGAGACGCTGCACGGGGTCGCGCCCAAGAGTCGGTGGCGTGACCCGTACGGGGAGGTGGCAGGCAAGTGGTGGATCAGCTGACGCAGCACGATCCGCGACGGATCGGGCCGTTCGAGGTGCTGGGACGGCTGGGTGCGGGCGGCATGGGGCTGGTCTATCTCGCGCGCTCGGCGTCCGGGCGGCGCGTGGCGATCAAGACGGTCCGTACGGAACTCGCCGAGGACCAGCTCTTCCGCGTCCGCTTCACCCGCGAGGTGGAGGCGGCGCGGGCGGTCTCCGGGTTCTACACGGCGGCCGTCGTCGACGCCGATCCCCGCGCGGCCGTGCCCTGGCTGGCCACCGCGTACGTTCCGGCGCCGTCGCTCGAAGAGATAGTGAACGAGTGCGGGCCGCTGCCCGCGCAGGCCGTGCGCTGGCTCGCCGCCGGGGTCGCCGAGGCCCTCCAGTCCATCCACGGCGCGGGCCTGGTCCACCGCGACCTCAAGCCGTCCAACGTCCTCGTCGTCGAGGACGGCCCCCGCGTCATCGACTTCGGCATCGCCTCCGGCGTCTCGAACACCCGTTTGACCATGACGAACGTCGCCGTCGGCACCCCCGCCTACATGTCCCCGGAGCAGGCCAAGGACTCCCGCAGCGTCACCGGCGCAAGCGATGTCTTCTCGCTCGGCTCGATGCTGGTCTTCGCCGCCACCGGGCACCCGCCCTTCCACGGCGCCAACCCGGTCGAGACCGTCTTCATGCTGCTGCGCGAGGAACCCGACCTGGAGGGCCTGCCCGACGAGCTGCGCCCGCTGATCGACTCCTGCATGCAGATGGAGGCCACCGGCCGCCCCGGCCCCGCCGACCTCCAGTCCCAGCTGGCCCCGCACCTGTACGGCTCCGGCTCCGACGACAGCGGAACGGCGTCCGCGTGGCTGCCGGAGAGCGCCGTCGCCCTCATCGAGGCCCGCCGAGGCGGCCGGCCCGCGCTGAAACCGGGCCCCGCGGGCGCACGCCCCCTCCCCATCCCGCCGCCGCCCTCCCACGACCCGGTGATCCCGGCGCCCCCGCTGCCGGTCGGCGCCCCGGATGTCGGCCCGGTCCGGCTGGCCGGCGCCCAGGTCCCGATCGGCCCGGGTCCCCGCGTCACCGACGTCCGCGCCGCCGCCGTCAAGGCCCCGCCCCCCGAGTCCGCCCTCTCCGGCTCCTGGGCGAAACCCCGGACCGGAATCAACGGCGCCGACCCCGTCGTCCCCGTACCTCCGCCGTTGCCCCCGGAGACCCCGAACGGCTGGCGCCCCTGGCGGTTCCGGATGTCCAACGACGTCTGGGGCACCCCCTCCGTCGACGGCGACCTCGTCTACGTCACCTCCTTCGAGGTGCACGCCCTGGACGTGGCGACCGGCCGCCGCCGTTTCAAGACCCGGGACGTCGCCTGGTCCATGGCCGTCGCCGACGGGCGCATCCACGCCTCCGACGGGCCGACCCTGTTCGCTCTGGAGGCCCGCGAGGGCGCCGACCTGTGGCGGCTGTCCACCGACGCGTGGGTGTACTCGCTCCAGGCCGACCGGGGCACCGTCGTCACCGGCAGCCGGGGCGGCGGCGTCCAGGCCTGGGAGGCCTCCAGCGGGCAGAAGCTGTGGGAGATCACCGGCTGCCAGACCGACTTCGAGTCGCCCGAGGCCGGGCCCGCCGTCCACGAGGGCACCGTCTACGTCTGGCAGGACGCCCGGCTGCGCGCCCTCGACGCCCGCACCGGCGACGAACGCTGGTCCTACCCCGTCGGCGACGCCGGTTCCTGCGGCGGCGTACCGATCCGCCTCACCCACGCGCCCGACGGATACGTCTATCTCTCCGCCGGCACCCGCGTCCTCGCCCTCGACGTGGCGAGCGGCCAGGTGAAGTGGCACTTCGAGGCACCGGCCGCGTTCCTGTCGCCGCCCGCCTTCGTGCCCGGGCCCGCCGTCACCGGCGGTGGCGTCTACCTCGCCGACTACCTCGGCACCGTCTACGCCCTCGACGCCGCCGACGGACGTGACCGCTGGCGCATCGCCACCGAGTCCCGCGCCTCCATCGACCCCGTCCTGGTCGCCGCCGGACACGTCCACGTCGGCAGCGGCAAGGGCCTCTACACGCTGGACGCGGTCACGGGCACCCCCAAATGGCGGTTCCAGGCGGGCGGCGACATCGTGGGCGCCCCCACGGTCGCCGAGGGCCGTATCCACTTCGGCTCCACCGACCACCTCCTCTACACCCTGAAGGCCGACGACGGCCGGCTGCGCTGGAAACTCGCCACCGGCGGCGAGATCACCGGCTCCCCGGTCGTCCGCGACGGCGTCGTCTACGCGTGCAGCAAGGACCGCTGCGTGTACGCCCTGGACGCGGAGAAGGGCACCGGAACGGCCCGCACGGCCTGACGGCACAACTGGAGCGACGGCACAGTTGGAGTGACGGCAGCCCTGGGGCGACGGCACCCAGGGACATGACGGTTCAACGGCTCGGGGTGACCCGGGTCCGAGGCGCCCGGTCGGGAATCCCCGGCCGGGCGCCTCGCCGTTGCCCCGCAGCCGCGCTCCCCGCGCTCCCCGTTGCTCTCCCGCCCCCGTTGGGTCTCCCCGTTCTCGTTGTTTCCCGGTGAAACCTCCCCCGCCGATTGATTCCCGCCATGTTCGCCGCCGACCGGTGGGATACGTCCGGGTGACGTGCGGGTGAACGGAGCCGGCAGATGGCTGTCCGTCGGCAACGGCCTGGTGAGTGGTTGTTGAACGACGTCCCAGCGGCGGGTCAAGTAATTGATTCCGGTGGGGGAGCGAGTTCCTGAACAACTCCTGTGCGGCGAATCTCGGTTCCAGACGCCGGGCGCACACTGCCGGCGCGCTTCACTCGGATTCGGCACCAGCGCCGAACGCACATGAGGAGAACACAGTGACGGTCAACGCCGGCACGGGCAGTGGTGGGGACTCCGTGGTCGCACGGAAGAAGAAGAGCAGGAAGTGGATGGGGCTGGCCACGCTGGCCCTGGCCCCGATGGTGCTGCTGGCGTCCCCCGGCATCGCCTCGGCCGACAGCCAGGAGTGCCTGGGCAACTCGGAGAACTCCTCCCACGACATGGCCGGAAACTGGTCCACCGACCACCAGACCACGTCGGTGAGCCTCCAGCAGGCCAGCAAGACCTGGCAGGACTGGATCTGGCGCGGCCCGACGTTCCAGTGCCCGTGGAACGTTCCCAGCTGCTCCTACGCCTGGCAGCAGGCGAAGACCACCGGCTGGCAGTGGTCCGCCGGTCTCAGCGTCAAGGTCCCGATCCCCGTCATCGGCAACGACCTGGCGAGCCTCACCCCGTCGTACAACCAGAGCGGCTCCACCACCACGTCGTTCACCTTCACCACCAACCTGAGCCCGGGCCAGTTCGCCCAGCCGATCCAGGTCGTCGAGCGCCGCTGGACGTCGGGTGTCTACCAGGGCATCTACCACAGCAACGGTTCGCGCTGCCTGGTCAACTCGACCAACCCGAACGGCAAGGCCTACGAGTACACCTGGTCCCCCAACGAGCGCTGGGGCAGCTGGGCGACCAACCTCCGCGTCAGCGACTACGGCACGTACAACGTCTGGACCAACTGACGCCATCAGCTCATGACGGCGGCACCCCCCAGCCGTCATGATCTGGTCCGACCGTGACTCCGTCCGACTTGGCCTCCTCCGGTCGTGATCCCGTCCGGTCGTGACCAGCGCGCTGAGGCATCCCGCTGACCACCGGGATGCCTCAGCGTCCCCCTCGTTCCTCCGTACCGCCCCCACCCCCAGGACTTGATCCCATGATGGTGCGCCGTTCCCTCCGTGCCGCCGCCGCAGGTTCGCTCGCGGCGCTCGCCCTCGGCCTGCTGGCCGGCTGCGACAGCTCCACCCACGCCACGGCCTCGGCCACCGCCGGGACCAGCGCGCCCGCCGCGAGCCCGAGCCCCACGCCCTCGGTGAAGACGCTGCCGCCCTCGGAACTCTGCACCGTCCTGACCACCGGCGTCGCCCGCACCCTCGTCCCCACCGCCCGCCTCACGGCCCGCGTCCAGCCCAACAAGGGCACCGCGCCCGACGTCTGCGACTACAGCGCCCCCGACGGCACGGCCACGCTGTCCCTCACCCCGGCCACCCGCACCTACGCCGCCGAACTCTCCGCCGCCCACGATCTGAGCGCCCACCCCGCCGCCGCCGGGATGAGCAAGGTGCTGGTCGACCCGGTGAGCGGCCTCGGCACCCAGGCGTTCCGCGAGACCGCGTACCAGACACAGGCCCGGCAGAGCATCACGTTCGTGGTGTGGAACGCGGGCACCCGCAACTGGGTCCTGACCCTCGCGAAGACGTCCGCCACCCCGACGACCCCGCCCACCGCGACGAACGACCCGGTCGTCAAGGTCGCCCGCACCCTCACGGCGAAGCTCCCCACCAAGAAGTGAGCCGCTGTGAAGCCTCTGTGGCGGTCGGGGCACGGTGACATGGCCGTGACAGGCGCTCACTAGGGTTGCCGGTATGCATGTACGGGGAAGCACGATCAGGTTCACGGCGGTCATCGGGCTGGTGGTCCTGGCGTTGTCCGGGTTCTCGACCGGCCGCCACCACACCACCAGCCGCCACGGCAGCAGTGGCAGCGGCGGCGGGTGCAGCAGCTCCAGCCAGGACCACGACAGCTCATCCGGCTCAGGTACTACGGGTGGCTCGGGTACTACGGGCGCCTCAAGTACTACGGGTGGCTCCGGTGGCTCCGACAGCGCCTACGACGACGATGAGAGCAACGACGGTGACGGCAGCGGGAGCGGCCCGGTCCGTCGGCCCGGGTACCGTGCCACGCCCAGTTCCTCGGCGAGCGGCGGCAACGCGTCGCTCTCGCGGGACGGCACGGCCAGGCTGGTGCGGTGCGCCACCGCGGCCGAGCCCTACACCACCGTCGAGGTCAGCAACCCGAACGGGCGCAGGGGCACCTTCGAGGCCTGGGTCTCCTTCGAGGACAAGGGCGGCCGGCAGCTCGACTACGTCTCCGTCGACGTCACCGTGTCCGCGAAGGGCACGGCGACGGGGCGGGTACGGGCCGAGGCGTACGTCGTCGAGGACCTCGCCCACTGCGTCGTCGAAGAGCGGGCCCCGCTCGACACCTGACCCCGACCTCACCTTGCGAGATCCTCGACAGCCAACCGAGGGGCGGGAATCGATCTCCCGCCCCTCTGTCGCTCGCCCCCCGGCGAGCGACCCCCCATCGCCCGTCCCCCGGCGGGCGACCCCCGTTGCTCGCCCCCCCGGCGAGCTGTTCCCCCGTGGCTCGTCCCCCGGCGAGCCTTTCCCTTCGCCCGTCCCCCGGCGAGCGGTTCCGCGAGGGTCAGTGGGCCGGCTTGAAGGAATCCGTGGTGGCGTGGATGTCCTTGATCTCCGTGTCCGGCTCGGTGGCGGCGACCTCGGTGAGCTTCGGCGGCTCGGCCGTGGCGTGCAGGCCGAGGGCGGCCGGTTCGGTCGTGGCGTGGATGTCGCCCCTCGTCACGATGTCCTCGAAGGTGTCGGCGTCGGCGTCCCGCGTCGTCGCGGGCCCGGTGGTGATGTGCGAGTCCTCGGGCCTGACCGTCCTGCTCATAGGTCTCAACTCCCCTTCCACGTCGTACAAGGGGGCCGGTGGACAGAGACCGCCTGGTCACTCCCCCGGGGGTGACCAGACGGCTCTTCCGGGCCGTGAGGCCCCTGCGGTGGTCTGTCTGCCCCCCGACGCGACGGACCATCTGCGTACAGCATCGCTCACGTGCATAAACGAATGATGAACGGCGGCGGCGAGCGCCGTCAGGCGGCCTGTGCGGGAGCCAGCAGCTCGCGCACCTCGGCCAGCTCCGGCGACCCCAACTCCTCGTAGATCAGGGCCGCTTCCTGCCAGCACACCTGGGCGCGGCCGGTCTGGCCGATCCGGGCCAGGGCCCGCCCGAGGACCGTCAGGACGTTGCCGCGCCGCCACTCGCCGCCCAGGCCGCGCAGCACCGACAGGGCCAACTCCGCGTTGGCCGCGGCCTGCGCGGGACGCCGGGCGGCGAGGTCGACCTCCGCAAGCCGGAACAGGCTCATGCCCTCCCACAGCCGCTGCCGGCTGTCCCGGAACACCGCGAGGGCCTCCCGCAGCCGTTCCGTCGCCGCCGTCAACTCGCCGCTCTGGGTGAGCGCGAGGCCCAGCGCGTACCGGCCGTTGGCGCCGCGCAGGGCGTTGTCCATGGCGTCGTAGATGGCGATGCCCTGCCGGGCCAGGGCGACCGCGCTCGTGGTGCGGCCGGTGGCGAGGTGGATGCGGGAGAGGTTGCACAGGGAGCTGGCCTCGCCGGGTCGGTCGCCGAGGGTGCGGAAGTGCTCGATCGCGGCGGACAGGTGCTCCTCGCCGTCGTCGTGCCGGTTCTGGTAGAGGGCGATGACGCCGCGCGCGTTGCGGGTCCAGCACACCGGCAGCAGGTCGTCCGCCGCCAGCGCGAGCCGCGCCGCCCGCTCCGCCTCCCGGTCGGCCTGCTGGAACCGGCCGCTGACGTGGTGCACGGTGACGAGGGTGACCAGGGCGCGGGCCTCGGCGCGCGGGTCGCTTCTCAGGCGCGCGGATTCGAGGAGCGCCTCCGCCGTCGCCTCGTACGCCCGCGCGTTCGCCCCCGACTCGGACAGGTCGTGCGCCGCCCACAGCAGGTCGATCGCGCGGGCCAGGTCCTGCGGCCGGGCGGCGGCCTGCCGCACGCACGCCAGCAGACAGATCGCCTCCGCGTACAGCCAGTCCTGCGCCGCGTGCCGGTCGGCGAACGCGAACCCGGGGTGCGCGGCGGGCGCCAGATGGTCCACCAGCGCGTCGCCTGGCCGCTCGATCGCGTACACGGCGACCGCGCCGGACAGGTAGAAGTCGAGCAGCCGGGAGAGCGCCGCGTCGGGCTCGGTGGGCGGCCACTCGTCCCGCTCCGCGCAGGACCGCGCGTACAGCCGCACCAGATCGTGGAACCGGTACCGGCCGGGCGCCGCCGACTCCAACAGCGAGGTGTCGACGAGGGCTTCGAGCAGATCCTCGGTCTCCGCCACCGGCAGATCGAGAACGGCGGCGGCCGCGGCCAGCGACAGATCGGGACCGTCGGCAAGCCCGAGCAGCCGGAACGCGCGGGCCTGCGCCGGTTCCAGCTGCCCGTAGCCCAGCTCGAACGTCGCCTTGACCGCGAGGTCACCGGCCTGCAACTCGTCGAGGCGGCGGCGTTCGTCGGCGAGCTTCGCGGCCAGCACGGAGACCGTCCAGGTCCGCCTGCTCGCCAGCCGGGACGCCGCTATCCGGATCGCCAACGGCAGGAAACCGCAGGCCGCGACGACATCGAGGGCCGCCTCCCGCTCGGCGGCGACCCGCTCGGCGCCGACGATCTTCGTGAACAGCGACAGCGCCTCGTCGGGGGCCATCACGTCCAGGTCGACCGAGTGCGCACCGGCGAGGTCGAGCATCCGCACCCGGGAGGTGACCAGCGCGGCGCAGCCCTCCGTGCCGGGCAGCAGCGGGCGCACCTGGGCGGCGTCCCGGGCGTTGTCCAGGAACACCAGGACCCGGCGCCCGTCCAGGGCCGAGCGGTACAGGGCGGCCCGGTCCTCCAGGGAGGCGGGGATCGCGGACTCGCTGGTGCCCAGGGCGCGCAGGAAGGAGCCGAGGACCGTCTCCGGGTCGGCGGGACGCGGCCCGGCGCCCTGGAGATCGACGTAGAGCTGTCCGTCGGGGAACGCGGCCCGCGCCTGGTGGGCGACGTGCACGGCGAGGGTCGTCTTGCCGACGCCGCCGATGCCCGCGACCGCGGAGACCGCCATCACCCGGCCCTCCACCGACGTGAGCACCTCGCTCAGCTCGGCGACGAACCCCGCCCGCCCGGTGAAGTCGGGCACCGTCGCCGGGAGTTGCGCGGGCCGCCGGGGCGGCGCGGATATCGGCGCCGGGGTCGGGGCGGGCGGTTCGGCGAGGTCGGGATCGGCGCGCAGGATGCGCTGCTGGAGATCCTTGAGGCCGGGGCGCGGGTCGACGCCCAGCTCGTCGGCGAGCAGGCGGCGCGTGTCGGCGTACACGGCGAGCGCCTCGGCCTGCCGCCCGCTGCGGTACAGGGCCAGCATCAGCAGCTCACGCGGCCGCTCCCGCAAGGGGTGTTCGGCGGTGAGCGCGGTCAACTCCGAGACGGACTCGGCGTGGCAGCCCTGCTCCAGGTCCATGTCCAGGCGGGTTTCGAGGAGTTGGAGGCGCCACTCCTCCAGGCGGACCCGCTGCGCCTCCGCGTACGGGCCCGGCACCCCGGCCAGCGCCTCGCCGTCCCACAGGGCCAGCGCCCGGCCCAGCGCGTCCCGGGCCAGCGCTAAGTCACCCGCGGTGCGGGCCTTCTCCGCCTCGGCGGACAGATCCTGCGCGATGGTGACATCGAGGGCGCCGTCGCCGAGTCCGCGTACGGCGTACCCGCCGGACTCGCTGACCAGCACCTCGGGGCCGAGCACCTTGCGCAGCCGGGACGCGTACGTGCGCACCGCGGCCAACGCCTGCGAGGGCGGGGCGTCGGCCCACAGCGCGTCGATCAGTTCGGCGGAGGTCGCGGTGCGGCCCTCGCGCAGCAACAGGGCGGCCAGCAGCGCGCGTTGCTGCGGGGAGCCGGTGGCGAGGGGCGCGCCGCCCCGCCAGGCGCGGACCGGGCCGAGCACGCCGAAGCCGAGTGCCAGGGTCGCGGCCGGTGTCTCGGGGTGCCGCTGCTCCGGCGCGCGCGGCGCCTCCGGCTCCCGCGGTACGTCCATCGCCGTCCCCCTCAACCCTGTGACCAACCCTGTCAGTTTGCCTTGTTCACGCCATCTGCGTCAGCTCCGGAGGGTGCAATCACGCGTCGGCTCGCGGGATGTCACAAACCCCTCACATGCTCTTCGCCCCAGGGCGCCGCCCCACAGTCTGCTGACGGACCATCAGATGGGTGTCACGGTGGCCGCCATGGGCACCGAATCCTCGTTTCCGCTGATCATCTCGGTGGACGACCACACGGTGGAGCCCCCGAAGGTATGACAGAACCGGTTGCCGAAGAAGTACCAGGGCGCCAGGCCGCCCCTCGTCCGGACCGCGTTGAGGGAAATGTCCTTCCTGGGCGGCCATTTCAAGCCAGTCAGGGGCGAGCCGGGTGATCCGGGCCCGGCCGGGGACCATCCGCCCGGGCGGCAGGGGACCCCCTAGGCCCCCTAGAAACCCCTGTTCGGGGCTGGCGTGATCTATTCCGTTTCTCCACTCTGATTCACTGGCGCAAGTACCTCCGCGAGGGTCCCTTTGTGCGAAGCCCGTGATTCCGGCGCCGGTCTTGCGCCCGTAGCGCGAAGAAAGCGCGAGCAATGGCAGGAAAGAAATGAATGATTTCGACAGCCCGATGACGATGTCCCCGGATTCCGAGGACGGGGAATCCCGCGCACTGTGTCCCCTGGAGTCGCTGTATCTGGCGGTCCGGGACCGGATCGTCGTGACGGCGGTCGTCGAGGGCGACGTGGACAAGGGGCTTCTCGCCTGGGCGTTCACCGCCCGGGTGGCCCAGCACGCCGCGCTGCGCTGCCGCATCGACACCCAGGACGGACGCCCCGTCTTCCGCCCGCTCGACCCGGCCGAACTGCCCGTCCTCACCGTGCGCCCCGGCGGCTTCGCGCAGGCCGAGGAGGAACGGAACACGCCGATGCCGGTCGGCGGGCCCCTCGTGCGGGCCGTCCTGCTGAGCGACGGCCGCCGGCACCTCCTCGTGCTGAGCGCGGACCACGTCATCTGCGACGGCCGCAGCCTGTACGCCCTGCACGCCGACGTCTGGGAGACCTACGGCCAACTCGCCGGCGGCGGCCGCGTCACGGTGCCCCCGCCGCAGCCCCTGTCCCCGTCCCTGTCCCGGCTGCTGCCACCGAGCCGCCCCGAGGACATCGACGGCTACCGGACCCGCCTGGTCGAACAGATCCGTCGGCAACCCGTCGCCATGCTCCCCTACGAGGCACGGCCCACCGGCAGCCCCCCGGCCACCGTCCAGGCCTCCCGGGTCCTGCTCCAACCCGGCGTCGCCGCCGCCCTGTTGCGGCGGGCCCGGGAGGCCGGGGTGTCGTCGCACAGCCTGATCGGCGCGGCCCTGCTGCTCACCGTCAGGCGCCGCCTCGACCGGGACGCGGGGCCGTTGACGCTGGCCCTGTCGTCCCCGGTCGACCTGCGCGGCCGACTGCGCCCCACGACCACCGCTGACGCCCTGGTCGTCGCCGTCGCCCCGCACACCTGCCTGGTCACCGTGGACCGGGACTCCGACCCGGTGGAGCTGGCCCAGACCATCGGTGACGACCTGCGCGGATTCATCCACCGGGGCGAACACGTCTACCAGGCGAGGCTCCTCGAACACCTCGCCGACCACCCCGAACTCATGACGTCGACGGTCCTGCTCAGCAGCCTGCACGCCTACCCCGCGCCGCGCCTGCCCGCCGGGCTGCGCCTGACCGACCTGCGCACGGTCTTCGCGTTCGACCAGTACTACCCGGAGACCGGCCGGGGCGGCCTGACCGCCCTCGTCCTCGCCTTCGAGGGCCACCTCGCCGTCGAACTCGCCTACGGCCCCGACTGTTTCAGCGACGAACAGATCGAGGAGATCAGGGGCGGCCTCCGGGACACCCTGACGACCTGGGCCGAACAGGGCCTGTGACGGACACCGACCCGTAAGGGTCCTCGGCGGGGGCGGCGGTCCGTGAGAGCCGGGTCGACCAGAATCCCGAAACCATTCCACCGACCTCGTCGCCGGACATCCGGGCGAGGCCCGGCGGATTTCACCCGACGGCTCCCGAACGGTCAAAGGAGAAGTTAAATTCCATGGAATTTCGCGTGCGCGAACCCTTGAATTCCGGGAGCGAGGGCGGGTTCCTCCTCCCGCATTTCCCGGTCGCCCCCCACCCCTTCCGGGACCGCCCATGACCGGCCCACTGGTACGGCAGGCCCGCGTAATGATGACGGAGGCGCACCGGTGACCGCCGTCGGCCAGGAACAGAACGTCCGGGAGTTGCTGGCCCAGGCGCGCGACCTCACCGAACCCGCCCTGCGCGAAGCCGTCAACCGGCTTCCGCAGCCCACCCGTTCGGTCGCGGAGTTCCACTTCGGCTGGCGTGCCCACAAGCGCCACCCGGCCACCGGCGACTGGGGCAAGGGCATCCGCCCCGGCCTCGTCCTCGCCGCCGCGCGGGCCATGGGAGCAGCACCGGAGCGGGCCGCGTCGGCGGCGGCCGGTGTCGAACTCGTCCACAACTTCACCCTGATCCACGACGACCTCATGGACCGGGACGCCCTGCGCCGCGGCCGCCCCACGGTCTGGGCGCTCTTCGGTGACCCGCAGGCCGTCCTCACCGGCGACGCGCTCCTCGTCGTCGCGATGCAGACCCTGGCCGGCGAACCGGCGCTGCTGAGCGAACTGTGCGCCACCCTGCTCTGTCTGGTCGCGGGCCAGGGCGCCGACCTCGCCTTCGAACGCCGTACCGACGTGAGCCTTCAGGAGTGCCTGACGATGGCGGCCGGGAAGACCGCCGCCCTGCTGTCGAGCGCCTGCGCCCTGGGCGGCCTGGTGGCGGGCGCGGAGCCCTGGCGGACCGACGCGCTGCGCCGGTTCGGCCACCACCTGGGGCTCGCCTTCCAGCTCGTCGACGACCTCCTCGGGATCTGGGGCCGCAGCGCGGTGTCCGGCAAACCGGTCGGCGCCGACCTGCGCCGACGCAAGAACTCCCTCCCGGTCGTGGCGGCGTTCGCGGCGGGCGGCCCCGACGCCCGCCGACTGGCCGAGCTGTACCGGCGCGAGAACGGCGCCCTCGGCGACCCCGACATCGAGGAGGCGGCCCGCCTGATCGAACGGGCGGGCGGCCGCGCCTGGGCACAGGAGGAGGCCGAACGTCAGCGCACCGCCGCGCTCGCCGCCCTCACCGACGCCGCCCCCGACCCCACCGGCGCCCACCACCTCACCCAACTCGCCCACGCGATCACGTCCCGGGGACGGTGAGCGGGGGGAGCGCGGGAGCAGGCGCCGGGACCGGTCGACACGGCCGCCGGTATCACCGTTCAGCCGTCGAACACGGGCCGCCGACACCGACGTTCAGCCGTCGAACGTGGCGGACGGCACCGACGTTCGGACGTGTCCGACGGCTCCGGCTCAGTCGTCGAGGTCCACGCGGATGGTGAGGAGGTGGGCGCCGACGGCTCGGACGACCGCGCTGTTCATGCGGGGCAGGGCGCGGAGGCGGACGGTGGGGTCGTCGTCGGGGAGGAGGTGGGCGGTGCCGGTGTGCCAGCGGCCGCGCAGCCGGACCCTGATCCGGGGGTCGGCCTTGATGTTGCGGACGTACTGCGCGCGCTCCCCGAACTCCGACACCAGCCAGAACGCGTCACCCACCCGGCGCCCGCCGACCGGGGTGCGCCGGGGCAGACCCGAGGCGCGGCCGGTCGTCTCCAGCAGGGTCTGGGCGGGCATCCGGCGCTGCAACGGGTTGACGACCCGGCGTTGCAGCGCGCTGACCGCCCGGTACTTGCGTTCGGCTCGACCGGACATCGCATCTCCTGGGAACGTGAGGGTGCCTCCCACTGTCCCGCGCATTCCCGTCGGCGTCGACCGGAGAACCGGAACGTCAGCCCCGGCCCAGGAAGATCGGGTTGGTGAACGCCGCGAGGGCGCCCGGGAGTTGAGGCGACGTCGGCTGGTGCCTGACCTCCGCCCGGACATACGCCGCGTACCCGGCCGTCGTCCGCCACTCCAGCGAGCCCGCCCCGTCGGACGGGATCGGAGCGCCGGTGAGCAGGACCCCCTCGTCGGTGACCAGCCGAGCCGTGCAGCCCGGTGCGCCGGTCACGTCGAGGCGAACGGTGAGGGGGGCGTCGGACGCGACCGGGAGCCGTTCGCCGATGCCCGCGCGCAGGCCACGGCCGCCGGTCGCCGTGAACGTCAGGGCGACGTCCTTGCTCTCCGCGACATAGGAACGGCCCGCGCGGATGCCGTCCTGGATGGCCGCGCGGGTCAGGTCGTCGGCGAGCACCACCGTCTGCGGCAGCCCCACCACGTCCGGATCGCGGTGCGCGTCACTGTTGCCCATCGCCGGGAGCCAGTCCGCGCGCCCGCCGCGCACGGCGGCGACCAGGAGGTTGTCCCACTCCGCGAGCGTCACCTCGTCGTCGGGGGTGTAGGGACCGTTCCACACCTCCACCGCGTCCGCCTCCCCGAAGCCGAACTTCCAGCCGCAGCCCACGCACGTCGCGTGCGGGTGGGCCGGTACGACCAGGCCGCCGGAGCGCCGGATCTGCCGGGCGTAGGCGCCGAACCGGTGGTCGCGGGCCCGGTAGCGCCAGTCGACGAAGGTGCCCGGGTCGGTGCCGAGGGCCACCACATGACCGTTGCGGGTGGTGATCTCCTCACCGAGCAGGATCAGCAGGTCGTCGCCGGCCGACTCGGCCCAGTGCGGATGCGCGGCGTGCGTGTTGTGGTCGGAGCTGTTGAGGAAGTCGAGCCCGGCCGCGCGGGCCAGCGCCGCGATCTCGGCCGGGGTGCGGCGGCCGTCCGAGTACCAGGAGTGCAGATGGCAGTCCCCCCGGTACCAGTCCCGCCCCCGCCCCCTGGCCCGCTCCGGCGGATGGACCGGCGTCGGGGTGGTGCCCGGCTCACCGAACGCCAACGTCACCGTCACCTCGTACGTCAGACCCTGCGGGGCGACGGTGTAGGGGCCCAGCGCGACATGCCAGGTACCGGCCCGCACCGGGCCCGGCAGATAGCCCGGCGTCGCGTCGTCCGCGCGCACGAAGAACTCCGTGCGCGCCCCGCCCGACCAGCCCCGAAAGCCCCGGCCGCCGAGGCCGGTGCCCCGCTCGTCGAAGAGGCCGATGTCGAGGGCGTTGCCCGCGGTACCGGTCGGGACGGTGGGCCGGTCGTAGCTGTAGGAGACGCTCAACTCCCTGACCCCGGGCGGCACTTCGACGGGCACGTAGACGTAGTCCGGCGATCCGGTGGGCAGTGTGCCCCGGATGGTCCGTGACTGCGGCGTCCGGTCCTGCCCTGCGGCCGAGGCGAAGGTCACGCCGCCCACGGTGAGCGCGGTCGCCGCGCCCGTCACGAGAAGCGCGCGTCGTCCGATGTCGTGGCTGTCCTCACCCATGCGGCCACCATCGGGGAGACGCGCGGACGCCACCAGCACCCCGACCGAGAATTCCAGCGAAACCTTTCCCGCACGTCCGTTCACCCACCTCTTCGGCCCGACGCCCCCGGCATATGGCTCGTTCACGCAGGTCACAGCGCCAGCCCGGGAGGTAGCGTCGATCCAGCCACGTCACCGAGGCGATCCAGGCCACCGAAGCCGTCGCGACGGTCGCGACTGTCGAGCCACCCTCAAGTCAGCCACGTTGTCCGAGGACGGGAAGAGTCATGCGTATCTCCGTAACGGTCATCCTCACCGACGAGACGATCCCCCCGACCCGGCTCGCCCGGGAACTGGAACAGCGCGGTTTCGCCGGGCTCTACCTGCCCGAGCACACGCACATCCCGACCGAGCGGACCAGCCCCTACCCCGGGGGCGGCGAGCCGACCCGCCAACTGGGCCGCACCCTCGACCCGTTGGTCGCCCTCGGCCAGGCCGCCGCCGTGACGGAACGGCTCGGTCTCGGTACCGGCATCTCCCTGGTCGCCCAGCACGACCCGATCGACCTGGCCAAGCAGATCGCCACCCTGGACCACCTCTCCGGCGGCCGTTTCACACTCGGCGTCGGCTACGGCTGGAACGTCGAGGAGGCCGCCGACCACGGCGTCGTCTGGCGTACCCGACGCGAACTGGTCCGGGACCGGATCGCCCTGATGCAAGCCCTGTGGACCGAGCAACCGACCGGCTACGAGGGCGAGTTCAACAGCGTCCGGCCCAGCCTCGCGTACCCCAAGCCGGTCCAGGCGCCGCGCGGTCCGGTGGTCGGCCCGCGCACGCTCATCGGCGGGGGTGCGGGGCCGAAGATGTTCGCCCACATCAGCGCGTACGCGGACGGGTGGCTGCCGATCGGTGGGGGCGGGTTGGGGGAGTCGCTGCCGGTGCTGCGGGCGGCGTGGGAGGACGCGGGGCGCGACCCGGGCGCCCTCCAGGTCGTCCCGTTCGCCGTCGTGCCGACCCGGGCGAAGCTCGACCACTATGCCGGCCTCGGCATCGAGGAGATCGTCGTCTCGATCGAGGCGACGGGAGAGAAGGAGACGTTGACGTCCCTGGACACCTACGCGGAGTTCCTCCCCGGGGGCCGCGACGCGGTGTAACGGGGGTTAGGGGTACTCGCGGGGGTTGGGGGTACTGGCGGGGGTTAGGGGGTCTAACGGACGTGAGGGGTGGGCGCGTTGGCGAGTGGGGGCCCGTCCGCGAGAGGGTGTCGGCCGAGTTAGACGGTCTAACGGGGGTAAGGGGTACATGCGTATGGTTGCCCCCTGTCGCCCGCCGCGCCCGCCTCGTCCCTTCGGCCCCCGCCGCACCCCGCGCCACCGCAGCTCGCCGCGTCCCGCACCCCGCGCCCCCGCCGCGACCCGCATCACCGCAGCTCACCCCGGGGCGTGACCGGCGTCACCGTGGGCGGCGTTGAAGAGGTGCCCAGAGGGCCCGCAATGTGATCTGCCCCACGTCAGGGTTCTGTCAGGAAACTGACCGGCCCGCGTCAAACTCCCGTGTTTGCATGTGCTCATCGAGGCTGATCCGCCCCACCACCGAGGAGAGCCCATGGCTGACACCCTGACCGGTACCGCCCCCGAAGCGGGCGGCACCGTTCCTGAGTTCCCGATGGCCCGGGAGTCCCGGTGCCCCTTCGACCCGCCGCCCGCGCTCAAGGAACTCCAGAGCCAGGCGCCGCTGGTCAAGGTGCGGCTGTGGGACGGCAGCGAGTCCTGGCTCGTGACCCGGTACGCCGACCAGCGGGCCCTGCTGGGCGACGCGCGGGTCAGCGCCGACACCGACCAGCCCGGCTACCCGACCAAGGCCAGCCCCGAGGGCGGCGAAGGCAAGCTCAGCTTCATCATGATGGACGACCCCGAGCACGCCCGGCTGCGCCGGATGGTGACGGCGCCGTTCGCCGTGAAGAAGATCGAGGCCATGCGGCCCGCGGTGCAGCGCATCGTGGACGAGCTGATCGACGACATGCTGGCCAAGGGCGGCCCGCTGGACCTGGTGGACGCGTTCGCGCTGCCGATCCCCTCGCTGGTGATCTGCGAACTCCTCGGCGTGCCCTACGAGGAGCACGAGTTCTTCCAGGAGAACACCAAGACCATGGTCCGCACGACCGCCACCCCCCAGGAGCGGGGCGTGGCCACGCGCGAGGTCGCGGGCTACCTGGCCACCCTCATCGGCAAGCGCATCGCCGATCCCAAGGACGACCTGATCTCCAGCATCGCCGCCCGCGTCCCGGCCGGTGAGCTGACCCACGAGGAAGCGACGCAGATGGCGTTGCTCCTGCTGATCGCGGGTCACGAGACCACCGCCAACATGATCGCGCTCGGCACGCTGGCCCTCCTCCAGAACCCCGACCAGCTGAAGCTGTTGCGCGAGTCCGACGACCCGAAGCTGGTCGCCTCCGCCGTCGAGGAGCTCCTGCGCTACCTGCACATCACCCACCTCGGCCGGCGCCGCGCGGTGACCGAGGACATCGAGATCGCGGGCCAGGTCATCAAGGCCGGCGAGGGCGTCATCATGGTCAACGAGATCGGCAACCGTGACCCCGAGGTGTTCGAGGACCCCGACCGCCTCGACATCACCCGCGACGCCCGCCGCCACGTCGCCTTCGGCTTCGGCGTCCACCAGTGCCTCGGCCAGCCGCTGGCCCGCATGGAACTCCAGGTCGTCTACAGCACGCTGTACAAGCGCATCCCGACGCTGAAGCTGGCCGCCGACTCCCTCGACGACGTCCGCTTCAAGAACGACGCGTTCATCTACGGCGTCCACGAACTGCCCGTCACCTGGTGACCGTCCGGTGGCCCCCACCGGCGCACCGCCCCCCTACCCGAAGACCCGCGTGACGACGTGCGTGCGGACGCGCGTCGTGGAGAAAGGAGACCGACCATGAAGGTGGAACTCGAAGCCGACAAGTGCGTCGCGTCCGGACAGTGCGTGCTCGCGGCGATGGACATATTCGACCAGGACGACGACGGCATCGCGATCCTCCTGGAGGAGACGCCCGCCGCCGAGCAGCTCGACGACGTCAAGGAAGCCATCGCCGTCTGCCCGGCCGCCGCGATCCGCCTGGTCGAAGGATGAGGAACATCGTCGTCGTCGGCGCCTCGGCCGCCGGACTCGCGGCGGTCGAGACGGCCCGCCGCGAGGGCTTCGACGGCACCCTCACCCTCATCGGCGACGAACAGCTCGCCCCGTACGACCGCCCGCCGCTGTCCAAGCAGTTGCTGGCCGCCGACTGGGAGCCCGAGAAGCTCGCCCTGCGCACCGCCGACGACCTGGCCGGGCTCGGCCTCGACCTGCGGCTCGGCGTGGCCGCGACCGGCCTGAGCCTCACCGACCGGGTGGTCGAGCTGGCCGACGGTTCCTCGGTGCCGTACGACGGCCTCGTCATCGCGACCGGGGTGCGGCCGCGCCGGCTGCCCTCGGCGGGCGGACATGTGCTGCGCACCCTGGACGACGCCCTGCGGCTGCGGGACCGGTTGACGCCGGGCAGCCGACTGGTGATCGTCGGCGCCGGGTTCCTCGGCGCCGAGGCCGCCGCCGTCGCCTGGCGCCTGGGCTGCGAGGTCACGCTCCTCGAACCCGCCCCGGTGCCGCTGGCCCACGCCGTCGGCACCGACGTCGGTGAGGTGCTGACCCGCGCCCACCTGGAACGCGGCGTCAACCTGCGCTGCGGTGTCACCGTGGCCGAGGTGACCGAGAACGGCGTCCGGCTCGCCGACGGTGAACTCGTCGAGGCCGACGAGGTGTTGATCGCCATCGGCTCGGTGCCCAACACCGAGTGGCTGGAGGGCAGCGGACTCGCCGTCGGTGACGGTGTCGTGTGCGACGAGTACTGCGAGGCGGCGCGGAACGTGTACGCGGCCGGTGACGTGGCCCGCTGGTACAACCCGCTGTTCGGCACCTCGATGCGGATCGAGCACCGCACCAACGCCGCCGAACAGGGCATGGCCGCCGCCCGCAACCTGCTCAACCCGGACGCGCGCAAGCCGTTCGCGCCGGTGCCGTACTTCTGGTCCGACCAGTACGACATGAAGGTCCAGGCCTACGGCTACCTGCGCGGCCACGACGAGGTACGGATCGTGGAAGGGGACCTGGCCGAGCGGAAGTTCGTCGCCGCGTACCGCACCGGCGACCGGCTCTCCGGCGCCCTCGCGGTCGGCGTGCCGCCCCGGCAGCTGCGGCAGTGGCGCCAGTCCATCGCCACCGGCGCCGACTGGGACACCGCCGTGCGCCCGGCCGCCCCCGCCACGGGGTCCTGACCCCGGGCCGGTGAACGGCGTCGACCCCGTGCCCGGCACCGGGCCGCGGTCGCTCCCGAACGGCGGCCGCGGTCCGGCCAGGACCCCGGCCGCCGTCGCCCCCCGAGGCACCCCCCCCGAGGCACCCCCACCCGCGACGGCCGACGCGGCGCCCTCTCGACCGGCGCCGCCCGCACCGTCGTTGCCTCCACTCAGCGCGCGGACACCGGGCGCGACACCGCACCCGCACGGGCCGATCCGGCGCGTCCGGGCGGTGGCCGCGCGTACTGCACGACCCCTTTTTCTCCCGCACCCCCCACACAGGAGACCCAGGAGACAATGATGTCCAACACTCCAGCCGCCCCGCCGTCCACGGCAACGGCCCACGAGGAACGTCTGCTGATCGACGGAGAGCTGCGCGGCGCGGCGGACGGCGCCACGTTCGAGGTGCTCAACCCGGCCGACGGCACCGTTCTCGGCACGGTGGCCGACGCCGGCCAGGACGACATGCGCGCGGCGATCGCGGCGGCCCGGCGCGCGTTCGACGAGACGGAATGGGCCGTCGACCACGCCTTCCGCAAGCGCTGCCTGACCCAGCTCCTGGACGCGCTGATCGAGGAGAAGGAGGCGCTGCGCGAGGAACTCATCGCGGAGGTCGGCGCCCCGCGCATGCTCACCTACAGCGCGCAGTTGGAAGACCCGCTGAAGAAGTTCCAGTGGCACATCGACGAGATCGACCGGTTCGAGTGGGTGCGCCGGATCGACGACGCCGTCAGCCGCGCCGGTGAACCCACCGAGCGGTGGGTCCTCAAGGAGGCCGTCGGCGTCGTCTCCGCCATCACCCCGTGGAACTTCCCCTTCGGGCTGATGATCGTCAAGCTCGCCGGGGCGCTCGCCGCGGGCAACACCGTCGTCGCCAAGCCGGCGCCCGAGACCCCGTGGAACGCCACCCGCATCGGCCGGCTCGTCGCCGAGCGCACCGACATCCCGGCCGGTGTGGTCAACCTGGTGACGACCAGCGACCGGGACACCGCCGAACTCCTGCTGACCGACCCGCGCGTCGACATGGTGACGTTCACCGGGTCCACGGTCACCGGGCAGCGCGTCCTGGAGTGCGCCGCGCCGACCTTCAAGCGCACCATGCTGGAACTGGGCGGCAAGAGCGCCTCCGTCATCCTCGACGACGCCGACCTCACCCAGGCGATCCCGGCGGCGCTCGGCGCCCTCGCCCACTCCGGGCAGGGCTGCGCGCTGCCGACCCGGCTGCTCGTGCAGCGCGGTGTCTACGACCAGGTCGTCGCCGGTCTCACCCAGGCGTTCCAGCACGCCCCCTGGGGCGACCCCGCGGAGCCGGGCACGCTGGCCGGCCCGATCATCTCCGCCCGGCAGCGCGACCGGGTCGCCGACTACATCCGCGTCGGCCAGGAGGAGGGCGCCAAGCTCGCCGCCGGCGGCAACGTTCCCGACCGGCCCGGCTTCTGGATCGAGCCGACCCTCTTCGTCGACGTCGACAACGCCTCGACCATCGCGCAGGAGGAGATCTTCGGCCCGGTACTCACGGTGACGCCGTTCGACACCGACGACGAGGCGATCACGCTGGCCAACGCCAGCCGCTACGGCCTGTCCGGATACGTCCAGTCGGCCTCGCGGGAACGCGCGCTGCGCATCGCCCGCGCCATCCGCACCGGCACCTTCATGATCAACGGTGGTTCGTACTCCGGCGGGGACGCCCCGTTCGGCGGCTACAAGGCCAGCGGCATCGGCCGTGAAGGCGGCCGGGAGGGCTTCGAGGCCTTCACCGAGACCAAGACCATCGGCTCGGCCCTCCCGCTCCCGCTCGCCTGACGCGAGCCCCGCAGCCAGCCCCCACCGCAGCCCCCCGCAGCAGCCCCGCGCCGGACACCGGCGCGGGTGAGAGGAACTGACGACATGAGCGACTTCCTTCAGTACGCCGACAAGACCGTGGTCGTGACCGGCGCCGCCTCCGGCATCGGCAAGGCCACGGCCCAGCGGCTCGTGGAGCTGGGCGCCGAGGTCCACGCCCTCGACTACGCGCCGACCGAGCTGGTGGGCCTCGCCTCCGCGACCCGGGCCAACCTGGGCGTGCGCGAGGACATCGACCAGGCCTTCGCGGCGCTGCCCGCGCACATCGACGCGTTCTTCGGCGTGGCCGGTGTCTCCGGGCTCCAGCACGACTACAACACCACGCTGCTCATCAACTACGGCTCCTACAAGTACATCTCGAAGACGTACCTGGAGTCCCGGATGAGCGACGGCGGCGCCATCGCCTACGTGTCCTCCATCGGCGGCATCAACTGGGAGCGGTACCAGGAGGAGCTGGAAGGCCTGCTCCAGGCCGACGGCTGGGACGGCATCGTCAAGGCGATCGAGGACCTCGGCATGAACGACCAGCCGGGCCCCCTCGCCTACGTGCTCTCGAAGCGGCTGATCAACCTCTTCACGGCGCACACCTCCACCGAGCTGGCGGGACGCGGCATCCGCGTGAACGCCGTGCTCCCCACCAACACCGAAACCGGTCTGACGCCGGACTTCGCCGTGATGCGCGGCGGCCGCGAACTGCTGGAGGCCAACGCCGGCCTCAACAACCGCCTGGCCACGCCGGAGGAGATGGCCGACCCGCTGGTCTTCCTCAACTCGCACGCCGCGCGTTACATCTCCGGGCAGCCGCTGGTCGTCGACTTCGGCGCCCGCAACCTCCAGCTGCTCGGCCGCAAGGAGGACGGCCTGGACCGCCCGATGCTCGGCAACGCCGGCGCCTGATCCCCGGTCGTCGCCGCGCGGGGTGCGTGAAGGAGCGGCCTTCGCGCACCCCGCCGCGCCCGCCGCCGGGGTCGGTGACGCCCGGCGCCGGGCGCGCTACGCGTCGTTCTCCAGCGCGGGTGCGAGGAGATGGCAGAGCGCGTCGGCCGGCAGGCGCAGCGGATCGGCGGTCTCCAACGGCCAGTCGGCGGCGATCCAGAGGGAGAAGAACGACTCGGTCTGGAGCACCGCCATCATGGCCCGTTGACGTGCCTCGGCGGGATCGGTGCCCCGCCAGCGTCCGGGCGGCGTGACGAGCAGGTCGACATAGCTCTCGTGGGCCTTGAGGTACTGCGCGCGGCCCTCGCTGAGACTGCGGAACGCCCCCGGGGCCGCCGCGTTGGTGACCCGGCGGACCGGCGCCATCTCCCGCCACCTGACCTCGGCGCCGTCGAGCCAGGCGCGGACGGTGCGGGGGGTCCAGCGGGGCAGGGCGGCCAGTTCGGCGTAGGCCTCGCCCATCAGGCCGTACACGTGGTCCACGAGCGCGTCGAGGATCTCGGCCTTGCCGGGGAAGTGGGCGTAGACCGTGGCCCGGGTCACCCCGGCGGCCCGGGCGATGTCCTCCATGCGGGCGTCGAGGAAGGACGTCTCGGCGAACACCGTGACGGCCGCGTCGAGCAGTCGGCGGTGCGTCAGGACCTTCTGCTCCTCGCGCAGGTTCCTGCGGGGTGTGGGCTCCATCCGTCCAGTCTCTTCCACGGAGCACGGCCTGAATTCACTATACGCCGCGTATAGTGAGACGAATTTGTCATACATGGTGTATGGCGAACCGGCGATCTGACACCCGTCTGACGAGGAGCGCAGTGAACGAGTCACATCCCCCGGCCACGGGCCCGGAGACCGGCACCGGGACAGCCGCCGAGACCTCGACCCCGCCCCAGCGCCAGGTGCTCAAGGTCCTCAGCGGCCTGCTCCTCGCCCTGTTCGTCTCGACCCTCAGCAGCACCGTGGTCTCCAGCGCGCTGCCGAAGATCATCGGGGCCGTGCAGGGCTCGCCGACCCAGTACATGTGGGTCGTCACCGCGTCCCTCCTCACCACCACGGCGACCACCCCGATCTGGGGCAAGCTCGCCGACCTGTTCAGCAAGAAGGTCCTCCTCCAGGCCGCCATCGGCATCTTCGTGCTCGGCACCCTGGCCTGCGGGATCAGCCAGACGGGTGGCCAGCTGATAGCCTCGCGCGCCCTCCAGGGCATCGGCGTGGGCGGCGTGCAGGCGCTGGTCCAGATCGCCATCGCCGCGATCATCCCGCCCCGCGAACGCGGCCGGTACAGCGGTTACCTCAGCGGCACCACCTCGACCTCGACCATCGGCGGACCGCTGCTCGGCGGCCTCATCGTCGACACCTCGTGGCTGGGCTGGCGCTGGTGCTTCTTCATCGCCGTGCCGCTCGCCGCCGCCGCGTTCTTCCTGCTCCAGCGGACGCTGAACCTTCCCGTGCTGCGCCGCGACAACGTCCGCATCGACTATCTCGGCGCCACCCTGATATCCGCCGGCGTCAGCGTGCTGCTCGTGTGGGTGTCGTTCGTCGACAACTCCTTCGCCTGGGGCTCCTGGCAGACCGCCGCGATGGTCGGTGGCGGTCTCGCCCTGCTCGCCGTCGCCGCGTGGGTGGAGACCCGCGCCGCCGAACCCGTCGTCCCGATCGCCATCGTGAAGCAGCGCACCACCGCCCTGGCCATCCTCGGCAGCCTCGCCGTCGGCACGGCCATGTTCGGCGCCTCCGTCTTCCTCAGCCAGTACTTCCAACTGAGCCGCGGCTACACCGCCACCACTGCCGGCCTCCTGACGATCCCGATGATGGCCGGCACCCTCATCGCCTCCATCGTCGCCGGGCGCCTGATCACCCGCAGCGGGAAGATCAAGCCGTACGTCATCACCGGCGCCGTGCTCCTGACGGTCGGCTGCGCGGGCCTCGGCGTCATCGACGAGAAGACGTCCCTGATCTTCCTGAGCGCGGCGATGATGTGCGTCGGCATGGGCGTCGGCATGACCCTCCAGAACTTCATCCTCGCCGTCCAGAACACCGTCCAGCTCAAGGACGTCGGCGCGGCCAGCTCCACGGTGTCGTTCTTCCGCTCGCTGGGCGGCACGATCGGCGTCGCGGTCCTCGGCGCGGTGCTGGCCCGCCGGGTCGACGAACAGGTCGCGACCGGCCTGAACGCCGCCGGCCTCTCCGCCGCCGACCAGACCTCCTCGGTCGCCCAGGAGATCGTCCGCGCGGCGTACGGTGACGCGACGGCGCGGGTGTTCCTGCTGGCGGCGGGGGCGGCGGTGCTCGCGGTGGTCGCGGGGCTGCTCCTCAAGCCGATCAGCCTCCGCAGCAGCCTCGACCTCCCGGACAAGCCCACCCCGACCCCGAAGACCCCGGACCCGGAGACCCCATCGCGCGCGTGAGGAAGCGTTACTCGGCAGACACGGTCTCACTTTGGTGAGGGGGTGTAACGGGGGTGAGGGGTACGTGCGCCGGGGGGCGGGGGGGCGCGCCTGCGAGAGGGCGTCGGTTGAGTGAGAGGGTCTAACGAACGTGAGGGCTGGGTGTGTCGGCGGCCGGGGGCGCGTTCGCGAGACCCTCTAACGAACGTGAGGCCCCCGCGAGTCCGTAAGTGGGCGCCCGTCCGTGACACCCTCTAACCTCCGCGACCCCCGCTAACCCTCGCGCCTCCTCCACGCCCCCTCCACCCCCACGCCCCCTCCTACGCCCCGTTCCTTCGGCGCCGCCAGTTACACCCCGTAACGCCGCTGGCGTTGCGCAAACCGGGCCGTCCCTCCCGGTGCTGATCAGGGCGCTCGTATGCTCGACGGATGACGACTTCCGCGACCTCCGGAACCGGCCCCACCGAGAACTCCATGCGTCGCGCCCTCAAACGCGCCCGGGACGGCGTCGCCCTCGACGTCAACGAGGCCGCCGTTCTGCTCCAGGCGCGCGGCGCGGCCCTCGACGACCTCACCGCCTCCGCCGCCCGGGTACGGGACGCGGGACTTGAGGCGGCCGGGCGGGCCGGCGTCATCACCTACTCCAAGAGCGTGTTCGTGCCGCTGACCCGGCTGTGCCGGGACAAGTGCCACTACTGCACGTTCGTCACCGTGCCCGGCAAGCTCCGGCGGGCGGGGCACGGGATGTTCATGTCGCCGGACGAGGTGCTGGACATCGCCCGTAAGGGTGCGGCCCTGGGCTGCAAGGAAGCGCTGATCACGCTCGGGGACAAGCCCGAGGACCGCTGGCCGGAGGCGCGGGAGTGGCTCGACGCGCACGGCTACGACGACACGATCGCCTACGTCCGCGCCATCTCCATCCGCATCCTGGAGGAGACGGGCCTGCTGCCCCACCTCAACCCCGGCGTCCTGTCCTGGACCGACTTCCAGCGGCTCAAGCCGGTCGCGCCGTCGATGGGCATGATGCTGGAGACGACGGCGACCCGGCTGTGGTCCGAGCCCGGCGGCCCGCACCACGGTTCGCCGGACAAGGAACCGGCCGTCAGGCTCAGGGTGTTGGAGGACGCCGGACGCTCCTCGGTGCCGTTCACCTCGGGGATTCTGCTGGGGATCGGGGAGACGTACGAGGAGCGGGCGGAGTCGCTGTTCGCGCTGCGGAGGGTGTCCCGCGCCTACCACGGCGTCCAGGAACTGATCATCCAGAACTTCCGGGCCAAGCCCGACACGGCGATGCGGGGCATGCCCGACGCGGAGTTGGACGAGCTGGTCGCCGCCGTCGCCGTCGCCCGGCTCATCATGGGCCCGAGCGCCTGCCTCCAGGCCCCGCCGAACCTCGTCGACGCCGAGTACGAACGGCTCATCGGCGCCGGTATCGACGACTGGGGCGGGGTCTCGCCGCTCACCATCGACCACGTCAACCCCGAGCGACCGTGGCCGCAGATCGAGGAGTTGGCGAGACGTTCCCGGGCGGCCGGGTTCGAGCTGCGTGAACGGCTGTGCGTGTACCCGGAGTTCGTGCGCCGGGGTGAGCCATGGCTGGACCCGAGGCTGCGCCCGCACGTCGCCGCGCTGGCCGACCCGGCCACCGGACTGGCCTTGCCCGACGCGGTGGTCGAGGGCCGCCCGTGGCAGGAACCGGAGGAGGCGTTCACGGCGTCGGGGCGTACGGATCTGCACGCCGCCATCGACACCGAGGGCCGCACCGGCGACCGCCGCGACGACTTCGACGAGGTGTACGGCGACTGGGAGGCGCTGCGCGAGGCCGCCGCCCCCGGCATGGTGCCCGAGCGCATCGACACCGACGTCCGGGCCGCCCTCGCGACCGCCGCCGACGACCCGACGAAGCTGACGGACGCCGAGGCCCTCGCGCTGCTGCACGCCGACGGACCGGCCCTGGACGCGCTCACCAAGATCGCGGACGACGTCCGGAAGGCAGCCGTCGGTGACGACGTCACCTACATCGTCACGCGGAACATCAACTTCACCAACGTCTGCTACACCGGCTGCCGTTTCTGCGCGTTCGCGCAGCGCCGCACCGACGCCGACGCCTACACGCTCTCCCTCGACCAGGTCGCCGACCGGGCCCAACAGGCGTGGGACGTAGGGGCGGTGGAGGTGTGCATGCAGGGCGGCATCCATCCGGACCTGCCGGGCACGGCGTACTTCGACATCGCGAAGGCGGTGAAGGAACGGGTGCCGGGGATGCATGTGCACGCGTTCTCGCCGATGGAGGTCGTCAACGGGGCGACGCGCACCGGGCTTTCGATCCGGGAGTGGCTGACTGCCGCCAAGGAGGCGGGACTTGACACCATCCCCGGCACGGCCGCCGAGATCCTCGACGACGAGGTCCGCTGGGTCCTCACCAAGGGCAAGTTGCCCGCGGCGACGTGGATCGAGGTCGTCTCGACGGCGCACGAGCTGGGCATCCGCTCGTCCTCGACGATGATGTACGGCCATGTCGACCAGCCCCGGCACTGGCTCGGCCATCTGCGCACGCTGGCCGGAATCCAGCAACGCACGGGCGGTTTCACGGAGTTCGTGACGTTGCCGTTCATCCACACCAACGCGCCGGTGTACTTGGCCGGGATCTCGCGGCCGGGTCCGACGATCCGCGACAACCGCGCGGTCACCGCGATGGCCCGGCTCCTGCTGCACCCGTGGATTCCCCATATCCAGACCAGTTGGGTGAAGCTCGGCACCGAGGGCGCGGCGGAGATGCTGCGTTCCGGCGCGAACGATCTCGGCGGCACGTTGATGGAGGAGACGATCTCGCGGATGGCGGGTTCGTCGTACGGCTCGTACAAGTCGGTCAAGGACCTGATCGCGGTGGCGGACGCGGCGGGCCGCCCGGCGAGGCCCCGTACGACCCTGTACGGGGAGGTCACGGAGGAACGTCAGCGGGCCGCCGCGGCCTCCGACGGGCATCTTCCGGAACTTCTCCCGGTGCTGGAGTGAGTACGATGATCCGACGTCGTTCGACGAGTACGTGTAGCTGAGGAGTTGCGTGCCCGTGTCAGCCCGACTGCCTTCATGGGTCTGGGTCACCGGTCTGACCGCGGGTGCGGTCGCGGCCGTCGTCGTCCTGGCCGTCCAGGCTGACCAGGGCCCGCACCCCACCGCGTCGGCCCGTCCGACGGCGTCCGCGAGCGCCCACCCGACCCCGAAGGCGTCCCCGACCCCGACCCGGGTCCCGGACGCCTCGGGCACCGGGCGCCGGATCGTCTACTCGGTCGGCGACAGACGGGTGTGGCTGGTCGACGCCAGCGACGCGGCCCGCCGCACCTTCGCCGTCTGGCCCGGCACGGTCGCCCCCGACGCCGGGAACTACACGGTCTCCACCCGCACCGAGGGCGCCATCACCGGCTCCGACGGCGTGAAGATCGAGCACATCGTGTACTTCACGGCCAAGTCCGGCGTGAACATCGCCTTCTCCAACGCCACCGACGGCTCCTCCCCACCCCCGACCACGGCAGGCTCCCCGACCGGCGGCATCCGCCTGAAAACAGCCGACGGAACGGCGTTGTGGGCGTTCGGCACAACGGGCACGAAGGTCGTCGTCGTCGCATAACAGCCGGCGAACGGCGTCGATCTCGGGTTGCCCGGCAGCCTCCCAGGCTAGGCGGTGCGCCGGACCATGAGCAGGATCTGCCACAGGGGGCTCGTGGCGGACGGGGTCTTTCCGGTGCCAGCCGCCGAAGATGGCGCCGAGGGGTCCGAACAGGCCGTTCCGACAACGTGAGGACGCCGCTCTATGTCGCCATGACGGCAATTCGTCAACTCCCTTAATTCGGCGGGTTGTTCATTGGCCTGTTCCTTGGCCTGCTCCTTGTCCTGTTCCTCGGGGAACTTGGTAGGGGTGTTCGTGGGGCGGGCGAGTTTGCGTGCCGAATCGTGGCGCGGGCGGGTGGCGTTTCTGAGGGGAAAAAGCCTCCGGGCAACGGGACTTGAGGGTTTTCTGAGGTTTTCTTGGGCTCTTGCGTGAATGACTTGTGGCTGGATATAAAGATGATGTCAGGGGCGAATTTTTACCCATAGTTGAACCACTTGACCAGTCGCATTCCAACGGGGCGAAATGAAGCGCGTCATCACGCACACCGCACTTTCCTTCTTGACTCTTACCGGCGTTCTGCTGGCGGCGACCAACGCCGGCGCCGCCACCTCGGGCGACGAGCCCGTTCCCGCCGACAGCTCGATCGGACGGCAGGGATCATGATGCGGGGCGGGCTGCGGCGGGGCGTCGCGGTGGTGTGGCTCGGGGCCGTGGTGGCGTTCGTCGGGGGCTGTGATTCCGGGCGGACGACGGTTTCGCCCGCGGTGAGCCCTTCGGTGAGCGCGAGTCCGGTGGGGAGCGTCGCGAAGGCCGTTCTGGATCAGGCGTTCACCGGGAGGCAGGAACTCGCAAGCGGGGCCGGGGTCTTGGAGACGCGGTTCGGGAATACCCTGCCCGCCCAGGACAAGAAGGTGCTGAGCGTCACCTTCGCTTTCACCTGCACCGGAAATGCCAAGGTCGCTTTCACGTTCACCGTCGACGGCAAGAACGTCCCGACGGCGACGCACACCGGCACCTGCGACGCGTCGGTCATCCAGCAGAGCCTGGAGATTCCCGCGCCCGGTCCCGTCGCTTTCGAGGCCGACGTGACCGGGTCGCGCAGCGGCGCTTTCGCCTACGCCTTCTACACCGAGAAGAAGCAGATCTCGTAGCAGATCTCGTAGCCGGACCCGTGCGGGTTCAGCGTTCGGCGGCCGTCAACGGCGTTGCCGCAGAGGCCGGTTGGGGCTGCTCGGTGGGTTCGGCGACCTGTCGGCCCCAGGTCGTTCCGGCGAGGACGAGGACGCCGCCGATGATGCCGACGACGCCGAGGCGGTCGCCGCCGATCGCGACGCCGACGACGGCCGCCCACAGCGGCTCGGTGCCGAGCAGGAGGCTCACCCGGGACGGCGAACTGCGCCGGACGGCCCAGAGTTGCACGAAGAACGCGAACAGCGTGCACATCAGGGAGAGATAGACGACGTTGAGCCACTGCCCGCCGGAGAACGACCCGGCGAGCTGCCACGGGGTCTCACCGCTGAACGGCGTGAAGACCGCGAACGCGACGACAGCGGTGCCGAGTTGGACGAAGGTGAGGGCACCGTCGTCGGTGTTCTTCACGGCGGGCAGGCGGTGCATGACGAGGACGTTGGCGGTGCGGGCGATCGCCGCGAGGAGCATCAGCAGATCACCGAACGACGGTGCGGTGAACCCCCCCGACTGCGTCAGCAGCGCCACCCCGAGGACCGACACCCCGGCGGCGGCCAGGAAGGAGCGGCGCGGCCGGGTCCGGGTCAGCACGGCTTCCGCGAGCGGCGTGAAGATCATGGTGAGGCTGATGATGAGGCCCGCGTTGGTCGCCGAGGTGTGCACGACACCGTAGGTCTCCAGCAGGAAAATGACGGTGAGGATCAGCCCGAGGCCGACCCCGCCCCTCAACTCCCCAGCCGTCAGGCGCCGTAGCGCGCGCCGGGCGGCGATGCCCAGCGGCGGCAGCGCGATCAGGAACCTGATCAGCAGCAGCGCGATGACGGTGTCGCTGGTGGTGATCTCCTTGGTGGCGAGGTAACTGGAACCCCACACCACGGCGACCAGCAGGACCGGGATGTCGGTCAGCCAGTTTCTGGGGGCGGCGGTCGGAGCAGGCATGGCAAATCCCTGAGAAGTGAGAACGCACAGCCCCGGCCGCGTCGATGGACGACGGCCGGGGCGCTCGTGCTGGGGGGAACGTCAGCGGGCGGTGTACGCGATGACGAGGACGTCCCGGTGGGCGGGTGCGGTGGCGTCGACGGGGTGAACCGGCGTCACGGAGTGGAGAGTTCGGCGGTCGTCACCGAGGAGCAGGTCGCCGGGCTCGGTGAGGGTGACGGTCTCCAGGAGGTCGCCGTCGTTGGTGTACACGCTGCTCTCGCCGCCGTCGACGTTGAGGCGGCTGATGAGCAGGGACGTGATGAAGGTGACGCCGTCGCGGTGACGGCCCTCGGGGGCGGGCTGGCCGACCTCGGCACCGGCGGTGATCCGGTACGGGTGGAGCTTGATGTTCCAGCGCTCGGTGCCGTCGACGGCGCTGAAGATCTCGCCGAGCGCGGTCAACAGCCGTGCGAACAGAGGGTTGTTGAGGAAGGATTCCGTCAACGGCTCGAAGAGGCGGTCGACTCCGCCGTTGAGGGCGTTGACCTCGCTCTCCTGGCGGTACGGCTCGTGCGGCAGGAGGGTCAACTCGCCGGTGGCCGTGGTCAGTTCGAACTGGCCGTAACGGCGGTAGCGGTAGGTGCCGCCGTCGGCCATGTGGGTGTCGAGGCGCAGGTCGTCCCAGTTCGCGGCGAGGCGGGCCCAGTCGGCCTCGGTCGCCTCAAGGATCTGCGAGAGCTGCTCGGACGGCAGGAAGTGGCCGCCGGGTCCGGCGAGGGCGGTGACGGTGGCGTCGGCCGTGCGCGCCGCGGTGCTGCTGATGCTCATGGCTGTCCTTCGGGTACGGGTGGCGGGTGCGGGTGGTGGGTGGCGGCTGACGGCTGACTCAGACGAGAACGGGCTGCGGGGCGGTGTAGGCGGCCGCCTCGGCGGCGATGGCCCGTTCCTCCCAGCGCTCCCGGTCCCGCAGATACAGCGGCGCCGGGGCGACGATGGAACGGGTCTCCGCGCCACCGGCACGCAGCCGCCAGGTCACCGAACCCGTGGTCCGCTGGGCGCACGAGTCGATGAACTGCTGTGCGGCGACACGCAGTTCGCCGAACCAACGGCCCTCAAGCGCCTCCCGCACCCAGATCTGCTCCAGATGCCGCTTCTCCCGGATCAACTCCGCGTCCAGGCACGCCGCTTCGAGATGCCGGTAGGAGTCGAGCAGCAGCATCGCCGCCGGCATCTCGCGGATCTCCAGGACCTTCTCGCCGTGGTCCAGGTGCTCAAGCCCCGAGTACCGGCCGAGGCCGTACGCGCCGACCTGCCGGTTGAGCAGGGCGATCATGTCGACGAGGGGGAGCGGCGCGCCGTCCACGGCGGTCGGGCGGCCCTTCTCGAACGACACCGTGACCGCGGTCGGCAGCGCGCTCGGGTCCGGCGCGCTCCAGCGGTACATCTCCTCCGGCACGGCGTGGTTCTCCGGGTCGTCCAGAATCCCGGACTCGAACTCCCGGCACCAGAGGTTCGAATCGCCGCTGACCAGACGGCCGTTGAGGAGATCGACACCGGCGGCGAGCAGGGCGCGGTGCTTCTCGTCGCGGTCGACCGGGTCGAGGTCGTAGGGGCTGCCGTACAGCTCGGGGTAACCCAGCAGCTCCAGCGCGCCGTTGAGGCGGCGCAGGGTGTTCTGCGAGCGGTTGGCGGTGTGGATGATCGCCTGCGCCCCGAGGGAGTCGGCGAGTTGGACGGCGGCCCGGGCGATCAGCGGGCGGCTCAGCGTCGAACTGACCGGGTGGATGCCGAGGTACACGGCCTGTGCGGAGATGGCGGGAGCCACGAAGGACTCGGCGAACTCCTGTTTGCGGTCCAGGACGTGCAGCTTCGCGCCGAGCGCGTCGGCCACTTCCCGCTTGTACGCGCTGGACTCGTCCTCACCGAGGTCGACCGTGACCGCGTGGACGTCCGTCACGCCCAACTGGCGTAACCGCAGCAGGAGATAGGAACTGTCCAGGCCGCCGCTGAAGAGGGTGACCACCGGTCGGGTGGGATCGAGGCCGTGCTCGATCTGCTGGAACGAACGAATGCGTGGATGACGCATAGAAGAACCCCGTGGAGGAACGTGAAGGGTGAATCCCTGGCGTACTCGGCCACCGCACTGTGGCCTGAGAGGGCTTCGCAGCTCGGACTGCGTGGCGGCTGCACGTTACGCGAGGTGGCCGACCGGTCACCAGGTGAGAAATATCAAGGAGTTGGCGGGTTTGCGTAGCTAAATCCCCTGTGCGCAAGCCTCGTTGGGCAAAGGGTACGGCCGGTCTGGGTAACGTGCCTGTTTCGGTCTCGGTATGTGACACATCGACGTCCGCTATCAGGGGACCGGCGGCCGATTCCCGGCGAACGGCGCCGAGAAGTGGCGGAAAGTCGGTGCGCCGCGACGCCGTTCCGCCGCTGCAACGGCGTCCAACTGGCCGTTGGCGGACGGAAATCGAGGCACGTTCGCAGGCCGGGCGCCCCGTTCCCTCGACCGGCGCCGGTCGGTCCGCGCCGACGCGGACCCGGTCGTCGCCGGTCTCCAGGCGGAGTTCCCGGGGCTGCGGCCGGTGCTGTTCCACTCGCCGTACGAGGCCGCCGTCTGGACGGTGATCGGCAACCGCATCCGCCGAACGCAGGCCGCCCGCATCAAGGCCCGCCTCGCGGAGCGGTACGGCGAGCCCGTCGAGGTCGCCGGCCGCACCCTGCACGCCTTCCCCACGCCGTCCGTCCTGCGCCGGGTGCCGGATCAACTCGCCGCGCTCGCCAATGCCTGGCGTCCGTACCGCAGTTGGATCGGCCTTCTGCTGCGCACCCGGGCCGAGGACCGGGCGGGACGGGACGGGCCGTTCCCTCGTTCACCGGTCGCCGAACGGCAGTTGAGGAACGAAACGAAGGGAAATCGCGATGGGCTGGAATGAAGAAGAGGACAACCGCACCTACGAGGTGGTCCTCAACCAGGAGGAGCAGTACAGCATCTGGCCGGCGGACAAGGACGTGGCGGAGGGCTGGGTGAAGGCGGGCAAGTCCGGCACGAAGGAGGAGTGCCTGGCCTACATCAAGGAGGTCTGGACGGACATGCGCCCGCTCAGCCTGCGCCGGGCGATGGAGGACGCGGCGAAGGAGGGCTAGGACGCGTGGACCCGTAGGGGCGATCACCTACGGAACCGGTGGCGAGAGCCCCCTAGGCGGACGCCCCTACGTGGACGCCCCTAGGTGGAACCCCCTAAGCGCCTTGAGGCCGTCGCGCAGGTTGACGTATTCGACGGTGAGGGTGAGGGAGAGGCCACGGGTGGCCCGGGGGTGCGGGCTCGGCTTGTTGCGGGTGGGGACCGGAGAGTGGGTGGCTCGTGCTTCCGGGTGTACCGCCACCTGGGTGGGTGTGCCGCACCTAGGAAGGCGGGGCCTGCCGCCGGGGAGGTACGGGGCGCACGCTGGGGGTGGAACCGGGACGCCGGTCACCGGATCTCACTCCCCTGAGCCGGGGCTCACCCCGCCCTGGGCCGGGCCCACCCCCTGGGCCGGGGTTCATCCCGCCCTGGACCGGGGCCTAGCCCGTACACCCCGTACGACTGGAGCGCTGCGCGATGAAGACGGACGTCACCTTTCTCAGTGCGGGCCTGGTGCTCGCCGGGCACCTCTACACCCCCGACGACGGAGCCGACGGACCGCGTGCCGCCGTTGTCGTGGGGCATCCCGGGAGCGGGGTGAAGGAGCAGGCGGCCGGGTTGTACGCGCGGCGGCTGGCCGAGCGGGGGTTCACGGCGTTGGCGTTCGACGCCGCTCACCAGGGCGAGAGCGAGGGCGCCCCGCGTGGTCTTGAGGACCCGGCGCAGCGGGTGGAGGACCTCAAGGCGGCGGTCTCCTTCCTCACGACTCGCGACGACGTCGATCCCGAGCGCATCGGGGTGCTCGGGATCTGCGCGTCCGGCGGTTACGCGCTGGCCGCCGCCGCAACGGACCACCGGATCACGGCGGTGGGGACGGTCAGCGCCGCCGACATCGCCCGCCAGTTCCGCTACGGCGCCGACGGGGCGCAGGAACCCGGGGTCCTCCAGGGCATGCTGGACGCGGCTGCGGCGGCCCGCACGGCCGAGGCGCGCGGCGCGGAGACGCAGACCTTCCCGATCTTCCCGGAGACCGCCGAGCAGGCCCGTGCCCTGGGCGGCGAGCACGGGTTCGAGGGGTTCGAGTACTACTGCACGGACCGTGCGCGGCACCCTCGTTCGGCGACGTCGTTCACCTGGTCGAGCGTCGACCGGATGACGTTCTTCGATGCGTTCCGCGGCGTTGAACTCATCGCCCCGCGCCCGCTGTTGATGCTGGTGGGGCGCGAGGCGGTGACCGACTGGATGAGCGTGGAGGCGTTCCAGAAGGCGCGCGAGCCGAAGGCACTGCGCTGGATCGAGGGCGCCAGTCACGTCGACCTCTACGACCGGGAGCGGTACGTCGGCCCTGCGGTCGCGCGGCTCGCGGAGTTCTTCGCGACCCACCTGACCGGGCAGCGGCCGAGCTGAACGACGTTACGGCGCAGGCCTGTTGGCGGGGGAACCGTCCGCCCGGCCGGTCTCGCCGTCCCGTCCGGCCAACTGCACGACGATCAGGGTCACTCCACTGATCGTGAAGACGCGGGTGGCGGCGTCGAGGCCGTTCCAGTCGGCGGACTGCCACATCGAGAACCACTCGCCGCCGATCGCGATGAACCCGGCGCCGAAGAGGAGCATGAGCATCAGCAGGCCGTAGGTGGAGAGTTGACGGCCGCGTTCGGCATCGCGGCTGGCCCAGAACCACGTTCCGGCTATCAGGACGAGCGCGGCGAGTGTCTCCCACGCGATGATCGCGACGTACGCGGCGTTCTGGAGGGTCCGGCTGGTGATCGCCCGCCACATCAGGTCGTCGTCCTTGAACGTGCTGTCCATCGCCAACACGTGCTGCACGAAGGCCTGGTTGGTGCCGAAGTCGGTGATGTTCCCGAACGCGACGAGGGTGATGTAGAGGGCCAGGGTGGCCGTGAGGAGAGTAGCGGTGTGTCTGAGGGCCTTTGAGGCAGGAGTGGCAACCATGAGAGGTTCCTGCCCGCTTCGGCGTTCGAAATAGCGCGCGTCCCCCACGTGTCCCCCGCGCGTCCCTCCCCGTTACCCCACCCCTCCCTCCACCGCAGGAAAAACGGAAAACTCACCTCCCCCAACCTCACCGGTAGTTACCGTACGGATACGTGGCGCTGCTCGACCGGCAGTCGTCCGCAGTCCAGTTGAGGAGGATTCCCGTGGCATCGACCTGCGACCCCGAGTGCGCTCCCGTCGGCGATGTGGTCGCGGCGCTCATGATGGTCGACTCGCGGCTCAAGGCCATCCACAGTGCCGAGGGCGAGGTCACCGAGCGCGAACGGCAGGAATTCCTGGACCAGTTGGCGAAGGAGATCGGTCCTGTCGGGATCGACGACATGCTGGACGGCACCTGCACGCTCATCTACATGTATATGACGTGGCTGCGGGGCACCCATGAGCAGCACGGCAAGGACGTCATCGAGTACGTCGTGCCGACCCTCGTGGCGTCGATGCGGCTGATGCCCAAGAGCATCCGCCCCGAGGTGATCCCGATGATGGCCGGCCTCGTCGTCGCGGCGGGCACCAGCCTCAGCCCCAACCTGTGGCGCCGCCAGTACGGGGAGTGGACCGACGACGAGATGACGGCGTTGGAGGCGACCGCGTTCCTGCTCGCGGAGCACATCAGCCGCATCACCGAGGACCCCGAGTTCGCCACCCGCATGATCACCAACGTACTGACCGGCACAGACCCGGAGTGAGGACGCCGAGGGCGTGGGGGGCAGCGGATCGACCCACCCGCCCCGCTGTCCCCACCCGCCCCCTGAAACGGTCACGCAAGCAGTGCGAATGACAACAATCAGCCTGATTTCCCTCATAAGGTGAGATGGCTTCGCCATCAGGGCGAGCGACGAACAACGAGAACCGAGAACCGAGTACCGAGGGAAGACACGACATGGCTGAACAGCTCTACGCGACGTTGAAGACGAACCAGGGTGATATCGAGGTGCGGTTGTTGCCGGAGCACGCGCCGAAGACCGTCAAGAACTTCGTCGAGCTCGCGAAGGGGGAGCGGGAGTGGATCGACCCGAACAACGGTCAGAAGACCACGGCACGGCTCTATGACGGGACGGTCTTCCACCGGGTGATCGAGGGCTTCATGATCCAGGGCGGTGACCCGCTTGGGAACGGCACGGGTGGGCCGGGTTACAAGTTCGCCGACGAGTTCCACCCGGACCTCGCGTTCACGAAGCCGTATCTGCTGGCGATGGCCAACGCCGGTCCCGGCACGAACGGTTCGCAGTTCTTCATCACGCTGTCCGCGACGACCTGGCTGACCGGGAAGCACACCATCTTCGGTGAGGTCAGCGACGAGGCGAGCCAGAAGGTGGTCGACGCCATCGGCACCACCGACACCAACCCGCGCAACGACCGTCCGGTGAAGGACATGGTGATCGAGTCGGTGGTCGTCGAAACGCGTTAGCGGCAGGGCGAGTTGGGCGGACGAAACGCCCGACGCCGTCCGCCCGGCGAGCCGCCCCGGAGAACGGCAACCGCCAAGTGCCTTTGTCGACGCGGGCGTTACTCACGGCAAGGGACAGGTCACCTCGCCGTGGTCCTCGTCCGGTAGGGGCCGGGTGAGTTGTGCGGTCAGTTCGGGGGTGGCGAGGACGCGAGCCGTTGCCCGCCATTCCGTGATGATGCGGTGGAGGTCGCCGTGGGTCTCCAACTGGCCAGCCCCGCAAGGGACGTTGAGCAGTTCGCCCGTGAACTCCTCCAGTTCGGCCGGCGACAGGTGGTGGACCCACGGGAGGGCCGAGGGGAGCGCCCGCAGAACGGCCCGTTCGCCCGCGTGGTTGCGGAGGAGGGCGGCGAGGTCGGCGGTGTCCTCGGGCTGCGGGGCAGGGTGTGCCGTCGTCAAGGGGTGGTCCTCGCTGTCGAAGAGGGCGTTGTCCAGGCCCGTTGGAGAGGCTCTGGAGACTCCTCACCCTCTCTATTTGGCCAGGTCAGTGGCGGGAAAGTGGTGGGTGTGTACTCGAAAGAGTGAAGCGGGGGTGAGTTCGGCTCGGGTGGGGTGGCGGGCGCGGAACGATCGTTTCTTCCGTAGTACCCGACCTCGGAGGACCGTCACGATGAGCGCCGCCGCGCAGGACATCATCACCACCAAGCTCACGCGCCATTTCGACACCCTGGACGTCGACCAGGACGGTTACCTGAGCTGGGCGGATTACAAGAAGCTCGCCGACCGGTACATCGAGGCCTACCAGCTCGCCGCGGACGACCGCCGGGCCAGGACGCTGATGTCGTTCTTCCAGATCTACTGGCTGGAGCTGCTGCGGCACGCGGGCGTGGAGACGGACCGGCTCGCGAAGAGCGAGTTCGTGACGGCCAACCGGGTCGCGGTCGTCGACAGCAGTCGGCTCAACGTCACCGAGGGCGCCGCGCACGCGATCTTCGACGTCATCGACGTGGACGGCGACAACGAGATCAGCCAGGGCGAGTTCGCGCGCAGCATGCGGGACGTGTGGGGCGTCGCGGCGCCGGACGCCATGGACTCGTTCGCCCGGCTGGACCTCGACGGGGACGGGGCGATCTCGCGGCAGGAGTTCATCCGCGCGGTGCAGGAGCACTTCCTGTCCGACGACCCGGACGCGCCGGGCAGCCTGTTCTTCGGCCACCTCTGACACGTCCCGACGCGCAAGGGTTGGGGCAACGGCGGTCCCGGCGACCGGAGTTGAGGGGCGCGGGGGCCGCCGTTCTCCCGTCGGAGGCCCCCGCATCCGCGCGCCGCGCCCGGCGAATCACCCTTCCGCGTGACGGCCCCGGCGCCCCGGCCCCCGCCCCGGCAGGATGTGCCCGCCGACCCGAGCGGTCGGCACGACGACCACGTTCCGTACGACCACGATGTGAGGAGCCTCCGTGGCGAACTACCCCTCCGACCTGCGTTACACCCGCGAGCACGAATGGGTGCGGGTGACCGGCAAGAAGGCGACCGTCGGCCTCACCGACTTCGCGCAGAAGCAGCTTGGCGATGTCGTCTTCGTGGAGTTGCCCGTGGTGGACCGACAGCTCGCGCGGGGCGAGGAGTTCGCGACGGTCGAGTCGGTCAAGGCGGCCTCGGAGGTGTACGCGCCGCTCTCCGGTTCGGTCACCGCGACCAACAGCGGGGTGCTGGGCGACTCCCCGGAGGAGGTCAACAACGAACCGTACGGCGAGGGTTGGATGATCGAGATCGAGTTCTCGGACAAGTCCGAGCTGGATGAGCTGCTGACCGCCGACGCGTATCAGAAGTACGTGGAGTCCGAGGAGAGCTGAGCCGAGCCGGACGGCCGAGTGGGTCGGGGCCCCTCCCTCGAAGGCGCCCGCGCGGCGGGTGAACGGCGGTGTCGGCGGCGCCAGTTGGCGGGGCGGCGCCGTTGGCCGTGGCCGGGTCCGGGGTGCTGTTCGGCGGGCGGGGCTGTCCCGTCGTTTCCGAACTGCCGTGGTGGGGGCGGTGTTTACCGGGGTGGTGGGGGTCGGGAGGCTGCTCGGGAGGTGTGGGCGAGGAGGAGGGCCGGGGCCATGGGGATCAGGGCGGCCCAAGGGAGCGTGGTCACCGGGGAGTTGCTCAGCAGGCCGCCGGTGAGGGCGCCCGCGCCGATGCCGAGGTTGAACGCGGAGACGTACCAGGAGGACGCGGCGTCGGGGGCGTCGGCGCCCAGGCGGAGCACGTTCGATTGCAGCGTCACCGGCAGTGCGGCGAAGGCGATGCCCCACAGGGCGACGGCGGCCACGGCGAGCGGCCGCAGCCGGATGCCCGCGCCGAGCAGGACCAGCGAACCGGCGAGCAGGGCGATGGTGGAGAGCAGGACGGTGTGCGGGCGGCGGTCGCCCAGGACACCGCTGAGCCACGTTCCGAGAAAGCCCGCGAGTCCGTACAGGGCGAGGAGTGCGCTGGTGGCGGCCGTGCCGAAGGCGGCGGCGTCGCGCAGCAGCGGGGTCACGTAGGTGTAGACGGTGAAGTGTCCGAGGACGAGCAGCGCGGTCGCCGCCACCATGCCGCGCAGGCCGGGCAGGCGCAGCGCACCGCCGAGACCGCTCGCCCGCGGCGGGACGCGGCGGTGGGGAACGTCGGGCAGGAACCGTCGGGCGGCGGCGAGGGTGCCGAGGCCGAGGGCCGCCGTGGCGCAGAAGGCGCCGCGCCAGCCGACGGCGCCGCCGAGGACGGTGCCCAGGGGGACGCCGAGGACGAGGGCGGCGGAGTTTCCGGCGAAGACGACGGCTGTCGCGCGGGCCTGCCGTCCGGGCGGGGCGAGCGCGGCGGCGTATCCGGCGACGATCGACCAGAAGACGCCGTGCACCGTCCCGCACAGGAACCGGCCGATGGCCAGCACGGGGTAGTTCGGCGCGGTCGCGCAGAGCACGGTGCCGAGGGAGAAGACCGCGCTCACGGTGAGGTGGAGGCGTCTGCGCGGCCAGCCCGCCGTCGCGTGGGTGAGCGGGGCCGCCGTCAGGCCGACGGTGAAGGCGTACACGGTGACCAGCAGCCCCACCCGGGAGTCTGTGACGCCCAGGTCGTCGCCGATCGGTGTCAGCAGGCCGACCGGCAGTAGTTCCGTGGTGACGACGACGAAGGTCGTGGTGGCGAGGACGAGCAGGCCGGAACGGTGCCGGGGCGGCGGCTGCGGGAGCGGACCGGCCTGTTCCGCGAACGGCGGTGGGTTCACGCCGGGGTGCCGGGGAGGGCGGGGGTGCCGGGGAGGGCGGCGAGGAACGCGCGGACGTGGTGGAGCCAGGTCGAGCGGTCCGCCGCGCTCAAGACGTGGGCGGCGCCCGGGAGTTCGAGCAGCCGGGCGCCCGGGATGCCGGCGGCCAGGCGGGCGGAACTCTCGGGCAGCACCAGCCGGTCGCCGGTCGGCGCCACCACCAGCGTGGGCGCGGACACCTTCGCCAGGTCGGCCCGGACGTCCACGCGGGACACCAGGTCGAAGTGGTCCGTCATGCCCGGCGGCATCGCGGCGAGGGTCTGGGCGACCGGCGCATCCAGGTCGGCCGGTTCGAGGTCCGCCAGGTCCGCCGGGGACATGCAGGAGACCAGGGCGAACCGGGCAACGTCCTCCCAACGACCGTCAGCTGCAAGGGACTTGATCACTCGCGCGGCGAGCGCGAGGACGGGGTCGGCGGCCGGGAAACCGGCGGTGAGGACGAGGGCCAGGACCCGGTGGGGATGCCGGGTGGCGATCCGGACGGCCACGGCGCTGCCGAGGGACTCCCCGAGAACGGCGAACGAGTCCTGACCGGCCGCGACGGCGGCTTCGACCAGGAGATCTGCGAGGTCGTCCAGTTCCAGTGGCCCGGCGGCCACCGGGGAACCTCCCGCTCCCGGGTAGTGCGGGCCGACGAGTGTGTGGTCCTGGGCGAGGTCGTCGAGGACGTGTCCGAAGTTCCCCTCGATGCCGCCACCGGCGCCGTGGGCGAGGAGGAGGGCGGGGCCGCGCCCGCGCAGGAGGACGTCGAGGGCAGGGGCGGAAAGCGGGTGGTCAGTGGTCATGCCGCCGACGCTAAACTCCGACACCGGTGTCAGAGTCAAGTCGCGCCGGGCGCGGGGGCGCGAGGGGCGCGGGACGGGGGCGCGGGATGCGCATGAAGGAGATGGTGCGGCGCACCGGGGTCCATGAACGGCTGTTGCGCTACTACGAGCAGCAGGGGTTGTTGACGCCGGAGCGGCTGCCGAGCGGGTACCGGGTCTATGGGGAGGGGGATGTGGAGACGGTGCGTCGCATTCGCTGTCTGCTGGCGGCGGGCCTTCCGACCGCGCTGATCGTGCAGGTCCTGCCGTGCATCCGGGCGGACGACGAACGCCTGGTGCCCACCTGCCCTGCCCTGCGCGCCCAACTGCGCCGCGAGGGCGAGCGGATCACCCGAGCGATCGAGGATCTCCAGGCGTCCCGCGCGATGCTCGACACGATCATCGGGGCGGGGCCCTGCGGGAGCGCCGGGGTGTAGGGGGGAGGCGGGCGGCCCCCGTCCCCGGTCAACTCACGTGCTGGAGCTGACGTACGCCAGGAACTCGCCCCAACTCGCGCGCGAGACGCCGAAGTTGCCGAACGCCGGGTTCTTGGAGTCACGGACGTGGACGGTGGCGGGGGTTGGCCGATCGGGCCGCCACGGTAGCGGCTGTGGAACGTCGACGAGGGCGGCCCGCGCGTCGGCGGCTCGGCGGCGTCGTCCGCACGGAACCTCCGGAGGCGGGCCAACGGCCCCGCACGCGGGGGTGGTTGGAGTCGGCCGAGGCGGCCACGGGGGTGTCCGCGCGGCGCGCCGGGTCGGTCGAGGCGGGCCCGGGGCTGGTGGCGCGCTAGCTGACGGCGGCCCGAACCTGCGGCGCATCGGTGCGACCGACCCCCGATCGGATGATCTTCCGCGTCCGCCGACTCGCATGATCGGCAAGCTGCCTAGCGTGTTCGTCGGACGGGGTCGAGAGGCGACCCCGTGAGACCCCGTGAGGCCCCGTGAAAGGAAGTCGCATGCGGCGACGACCAGTTGGGTCGAGGACGTCGAGAACACGGACACGCACCAGGACGTGGTTCTCATCGCAGGGGACCCGGCGGACCCGACGACGCGCCGGGTACGCCTCACCGACGCGTGGGCCAGCGCGAGTTATCACTTGGACGAGGATGACGATCCCGACGCGTTCGTCATCAGCTTCGCGGACATCGCCGTCGAGCGGTAGCGCCGCGAGGTCGCCTGGCCGGGGGGATGTGGAGTCACGGACGTGGGGGGGGGGCCCCCCCCCCGCCCCCCCCCCAGGCCCCCGGGGAGGGCACCCGCGGCGTCAGTGGGGTGGTGAACGGTGTAACACGACCCAAAAAAAAGGGGGGGGGGGGGGGGGGGGGGGGGGGGGGGGGGGGGGGGGGGTTTGGGGTGGGGGGGGGGGGGGGGGGTGGGCCCCCCCCCCCCCCCCCCCACGTCCGTACGGTCAGCTCACGCGCGGCGACTGGCGCTGGCGTACGTCAGAAACTCGCCCCAACTCGCCCGCGAGACCCCGAAGTTACCGAACGCCGGGTTCTTGGAGTCACGGACGTGGACGGCGGCCACGCCGGTGGCGACCTCCACGCACGCGCCGCCTTCGGTTCCGCTGTAGCTGCTCTTGGACCAGCGCAGGGCGACCTCGACGCACTCGTGGCCTTCGGCGTCGCTGTAGCTGCTCTTGAACCAGTGGAGTTCAGACATGCTCACAGCTTCCCCGGCGCTGACTCACTTCACGCGCTGGTGCTCGCATACGTCAGGAAATCGCCCCAACTTGACTGCGAGACAGCAAAGTTGCCGTGGCTCGGGTTCTTGGAGTCGCGGACGTGGATGGTGGCGGGGGTTGCCGCCACCTCCACGCACTGGCCGCCTTCGGTTCCGCTGTGGCTGCTCTTGATCCAGTTGAGTTCAGACATGCTCACAGCTTCCCCGGCGCCGGTTCAACTCACGCGCTGGTGCTGGCGTATGTCAAGAAATCGCCCCAACTGATCGGCGAAACAGAGAAGTTGCCGTGGGCGAGGTTCTTGGAGTCGCGGACGTGCACAGCTGCCGTGCCGGTCGCGACCTCCACGCAGTGGCCGCCTTCAGCTCCGCTGTAACTGCTCTTGAACCAGGCGAGCTTGGCGATGGTGGTCGAGGACTTGGTCTTGTTCATAGTGATCGCAGTACTCCTTCGATGCGCTCCATCGACTCTCTGGGTGGGAGAGCCTGTGAGCGGATGCTTCCGTAGCGGGCAGCGGCGAGAGCCGCTTGTTTTCGATCGGTTCGGAGCGAGCCGATTCCCTGGGACTCGGCGTAGGCGAATTGCCTGCCGTCTTCGCGGGTGGCCACGATGAACGACCCGTCCACGCTCGCGCTTTCCACAAGATCGAGCGGCATGATCTGGATGTCCACGGACCGGTGCTGGGAGAACAGCAGGAGGTGCTCCAACTGCCCACGCAGCACGTCCTTGCCGCCGTAGGGGCGCATGAGGACCGACTCGTCCATGATGAAACTCAGCAGCGGTGCGGGCCGACGGTCGAAGATGGCCCGCCGAGCCATACGTGCCGCTACCCGCGCTTCGATGAGTTCGGGGTCCAGGGCCGGGCGCCGCATGTAGAACAGGGCCCGCATGTACTCCTCGGTCTGGAGCAAGCCGTTGACAACGATCGCGTTGTACATCAGCAGCTCGATGGCGGTCTTCTCCAGAGCAGCCATTCCCTGGAAGAACGCCGGATGTTGGGCTCGCTCCATCTGCTCCTTCCACAAGCTCAGCAATCCGTCCGCGCGGAGGACTTTGTCTGACTTGTCGATCGTGGGGCCGGTCGGAATCCTGCGGCCCTGCTCGTACGACGCGACCGTCGCGGTCGAGTAGCCGATCAGCTTCCCGAACTCCGCGCGGTCCAGGCCCTCCCGCGTGCGATGTGCTTTCATGCTCTGCCCGAACCCGACGGCAATGCCTCTCGCGAAGTCATCCGCAGGCCGGGGCCCGACCTCGTCTTCGTTCTCCAGGCCGTCCCCGAAGGTCAGGACAGCTTCGTCGTCGCCGTGCGGAGGGGTCTCCGCCGCTGTATCCGTAGGCTTCATCATGGGGTTCACCACCTTTCCTGGGGACCAACGGCCCCTCGGGGACGCGGTCACGCCCTGGGTGTCGTACACAAAATGGCGTTGTGCGTACACCCGTTTTTCTGTCGCTGTGTTACCGGTGGTCACGCTACGCCACAGACGGGACCGTAAAGGGCATGACGTTCAAACCCGGCATCCCCATCAGTCCCCCCGGCCCCACTGAACTCACCGACCCCACCTCCCACTTGGGTCTCGCCCCCGACCCCGCCGAGGAACGCGTCTTTGCGATGGCGTTCACCTCGACCCGGCGTGGAGCGCGGCTCGCCCGGCGGCTCGCCGCCGTTCGGCTGGACGCCTGGGGCATCTCCTACGGCACCGACGCGCACGACAACCTCGTACTGATCGTTGCCGAGTTGGTGGCCAACGCCGTGCGGCACGGGCATGTGGCCGGCCGGGACTTCCACCTGTGCCTGCATGTCGCGCCGCGCCTGCGGACCGCCCGCGTCGAGGTGACGGACACCCGCGCCGAGTCCGTGCCGCCCCGCCCCTCCGCGGTGACCGCCCCGCGCGACCCCTACGTCAGCCCGAGCGGCCGGGGCCTCCTCATGGTCACCGCCCTCGCCACCCGCTGGGACTGGCACTACCGGCGCAACGGGCCCGGCAAGACCGTCTGGGCCGAGTGCGATGTGTGAACGTGAATCCGGCGCCCTCCAACCGGAGTTGACGCCGAAGGAGTTGTGGACGGAACTCTCTCGCGTCGCGCCGGAGTGGATCGAGGCGTTCACCTGGCAGCTCTGCGAGGCCGCCACCCGCGCCGAAATGACCGACAGACTCGGTCCGTTACGGGAGTTCGCCCACTCCTGGGCCCTCTTCCTGTCCGTCCAACGGCACCCGGAACGTGCCGTGCTACTCCGCGCACTCGAAGAGTTCGTGACGGGGCCGACGGCGGGGACGAAACCGGGGTCGGCGTCGGAGCCGGTGCCGGTGCCGGTGCCGGAGAAGGAGTCGGGGTCTGCGTCGGAGACGGAGGTGGGGGAGGAGCGGTGACTGCCGTCCCATGCATACCCGGAAACAGGCTGAACTCCGAGGAAACTCCCCGGAGTTCAGCCTGTACTGGCCGCCGCGCCGGTCAGCTGTGCGGGGTCCAGAAGGCGGTCAGTTTCGCGACGCCCTGCTCGACGCTCTTCCACGGGCCGGTGAAGCTGAGCACGGCCACTGCGGACGTGGGGAACCCGCTGCGGTTCATCCTCGCCAGCGGGGCAGAACGGCACGGACGACCTCCGCGCCGCCCTGTCCCGTCTCCGCAGATCTGGGGCAACCTTTGCCTCTGTCATGACTTGCCCTGATTGATGCCCTGAGACGCTTGCCCCGACGTCAACGCCGTTGGAACCGGGCCCCGTTCCACCCCGCGCTGTCCGATCAGCGCCGCCCGAAAACGAGGAACAACATGCCCAAGCCCACCCTGAACTGGGGAAACAAGCGTTCCGTGACGCGCAGAATCGCCGCCTTCTCGACGGCCGTGGCCGCCGCCCTGAGCCTGGCCGCCCTGTCCGCAGGGCCCGCCGCCGCCAGCGCCGACCTCTGCTCGGACAACGGCAACGCCAAGGTCTGCACCAACGTCAACGGCGCCGGTCTGGTCATCCACCAGATCGTCGGCAGCGCGACGACCGACCGTGCCTTCAACTACTCCGACGCCGCCGGAGTCGTCCACACGTTCTCCGGCCACGTCGAGGTCGTCAACCCCAGCGGCACCGAACTCTGCAACTCTTCCACCAAGGCCCTCTCCGGCAAGGGCGTCTCCCTCAGCTGCCTCTGGCACGGCTACGGCGAGACGTACCCCAAGGGCAACTACTGCACCATCCTGTGGGTCTACGAATACCGAGGCATCCTCGAAGGCTGGGTCTACGTCAAGGAAGCGACAGAATGCGTCAACGTCTTCGCTGACTGACCCCTGCACTCTCACCCCCTCGGGCACCCTGCACAACCAACGTGCCGGCACGCCGACTGCCCGAGGGGCGGGGAAAGCGTGGACGCGAACACGTCCGTGAAGCCACGCTCTTTGAGAAGCAGCGCCCACGCCCGGGCCCGGCCGCCGTTCACGCGCCTTGCCGAGTTGCGATATTGGGCGGCTGGGGGTGCGAACAGGTCGCGCAGGAAGTCTTTGAGAATCCGTCACCACGGATGTCCGAGCTCGCCGCTGTCTGCCATTAAATCTCGATCGCTGGGTCGTCAAGCGATCGTTTATCCCGCGCTGCAAGTCTATCCATCGCGCCTAAGTGGGGCGCGAAATCTTCGCGCCCCACTCGCGCTGCCCTCAATCAGAAATCCGAAGGAGAGCACGTGCAGTCAAGAATATCGAGCGTCAAAGCTTCCCTCGCCGCTGCCGCGCTCGTCTCCAGCACCTTCGCCGGACTGTCCACGACAGCAGTTGCCGCCGACGCCCCCGGCACCCCGGCACCTCTGAGCGCACAGCAGCGCTCAGACCTCGCCGAACAGCGTCTGAGCATCGGCCGTACCAGCGGCGGCCAAGTCGCCCTCGTCAACGGTGCTTTGGCCGACCTGGGCGTGACCTCCACGGCCGCTCCGGGGGCCGTGACGCTGTCCTGGAAGCCCTACGCGGCCGGAGCCCGCTACACCATTGTCCGGGGCGAAACCCCCCTCACGACCACCAAGCCGGGCCAGGCCTCCTTCAAGGACACCACCGCCACCGATGGTGCCTCCTACCAGTACCGGATCATCCCCGAGCTCAAGGGCGACACCTCCACCGCCCGTACCTGGGGCCTCACCGTCGCCGTGCCCAAGGTCAACCGCGGCGAGACCGAAGCGGCAGCCGTCCAGCGCACATCCACCGCCCAGGCCGCGGCGGCCAAGGCAGCGGCCACCACCACCTTGACGTGGACGACGTTCATCCCCCAGAAGTACATCAACCAGCCCATCCCCAAGGCGTGCAAGTACTGGGGCTCGAAGTACGTCTACGGCGGCGACAATCGCAGCTTCGACTGGAAGAGCTCCCGGTACCGCACCTCCGAGTCAGCCGTCATCAACTGGAAGACGCACAAGGTCAGCGGATACACCTCCGTCAAGACCACTCACGTCTACAAGAAGTCCAACAAGAAGCTGGTCGCCAAGAAGACCGCCAGCGCCAAGGACATGAAGGTCAAGAAGCTCGGCGCCGGCTCCGGGTACGCCGACATCCGCATGGTGACCCACTCCAGCAACCCATTCTGCGGCGGCATAGCCAAGATCAAGGGAGCCATCGACGGCGCCCTGACATTCCACATCACCCGTGGAGGCTGGGAAATCCGCTCCGGCAACCACCGGCAGATGCCCAACCACGAGATCTACATCTACAACGGCGGCCGCGTCACCTGGGTCTACAAGAGCAAGTACGCTTCCCCTCTGTGCCTCGTCGGCGCCTTGCAGTGCGAACTGAAGAACCTCACCGGTTACTACGGCAAGTACAAGTAAGCAACCGAGCATGAGGAAGGCCCCCTGCGCCAAGCGGCGCCGGGGGCCTTCCTCATACCGCGATAGCCGCGATTCCGCGAAAACTAGGCGAAGACCTTCTTCCAGGCCATCCCGCCGAAGCCGAACACGAAGAATACGTAGCCGGTGTACAGGGCCCAGATCCACAGCATCGCGCCCCACTCGCCCCATGTGGCGGCCACACCCATCACGGTGAACAGCGCCAGAAGAGCAAACGCGAGCCCGGCTCCCGGCCAGAAGTCGGAGCGCAGACCGTCATAGCGCCGGAAGACCGCCACCACACCGACGACCTCACCGACCAGCAGGATCGGCACCAGCACCATCCGGGTGCCGAACGTGAGGAACAGCCCGTCCGGCTCCTCCGAAAACCCCCACAGCATGGTCGTCGCCGTAGCGAGCAGCCACGGCACCACGGCCACCCAGATGGCCAGCGGAAGTACCACACGCCTGACCGGTATCACTGTAGGCCCCCCATCAGCATTGCTCACCGTGCTCACGCTACCCCGCCCCGCCCCGCCGGAAGGCAAGGGGGCTGCCCTGCCAACGGCTCCGGCCCGTCGGGAGGTGACGCCGAGTGCCCCTCACACACGAAGGCTGGGAGCGCTCTTCTCTGCGGCGCCCGCTACGGCTGGGAAGGCGTAAAACGCGGCACGGAATGCGTGAACGTTTCCCTGGCTGACCCCCGACGGGCCCTCTTTATGCAAGGACGCGCATACCCGCCAGCCTGCGTGGACGGGTGCCGCCACCCCCTCTACTGTCATCAGGCAGACGGCCCAACAGGGCCTGGAACGAGGGGGTTTGGCATGTCCAGACGTTCTACAGCCACCCGACTCACGGGTCACGAGTCGACCCCTTTTCCGGAGTACGTGCGCGGGTGACGCTCAATCTTGAACAGGTGGGACAGCCGAATCAGGAACTGGCCGCCCATCTGAAGGAACTGCGCATGCGGGCCGGTCTCACCGGGGAACGGCTCGCTCTGCGGTGCAACATGTCCCAGTCGAAGATCAGCCGGATCGAGAACGGGAAGGTGCTGCCGAGCCTGCTCGACCTGGAGCGAATCCTCCAGGCCGTCGCCGCGCCGCCCGAGGCCGCCGAGGAGGTGATCGCCCTCGCGCGACTGGCCAACACCGAATGGCAGGGCTTTCGAACGCTCCGCCGGAGAGGGCTGGAGAAGAAGCAGTCCGAACTCGCCGCCCTCGAATCCTCGTCCACGGAGTTCCGGTACTTCCTGCTGTCGATGGCCACCGGACTGCTGTCGACCCCTGAGTACATCCGGGCCAGCCTCGCCCGTTCTCCGGCCGACATCACCAAGACGGTGGCGCGGAAGCTGGAGCGGCAGGGGATTCTGCACGACACGACGAAGCGGTTCACCTTCGTCCTCACCGAGCAGGCCGTCAGGTGGCCGCTCCTGCCCCCGGCCGGGATGGTGGCGCAACTCGACCGGCTGGCCTCGCTCACCCGCCTGCCGAATCTTCGGCTCGGCGTGATTCCGATAGCGGGATACCGGCCGGTGGCCCCGATGGACACCTTCACGGTCTACGACACCCGGCTCGCCACCGTGGAGAACGCGGCCGGCGTCGTGATCCTGAGAGACCCGAGAGATATCGGAATGCACCTGGAACTGTTCTCCGCACTGGAGGGCTACGCCCTTTTCGACGAGGACGCCCGGCGCCTTCTGACGACTTGGTCCGCCGACTTCCGTTCATGACCCGGCCCGGTTCGGGCTGAAGATCTGACGGTTCTCTTCCCTCCCCCCAGCCGGTTCTGGTCCAGGTCTCGTTCGGGGCGGGGCCGGCTGGGGCGTGATCCCCTTCACCTTCACCGAACGGAGCGACCGTGCATCATCACGGCTATCTCTGGGCCGGGCCCAAGCAGCGCTTCGATCAGGAAGCCCTGCGGCGGCCGCCGTATCCCGAACCGCCCCCGCCCGGTAGTCGGCCGGAGTTGGTTCAGCGTTATCGGGAGGTGGCCGCCGAGTTCCCCACCTCTGAACTGCCGCCCCTGGAAACGGCGTTCTGGCTCGTCAAGCCGCGGTCCCTGGTGCGGGGGAGCTGGGGTGAGCCCAAGGAGGCGGCGTTGTGGCTCGGGGAGCGGGTGGAGGAGTTCGCGCCTCGGTTCCTTCCGGAGGTGCGGCGCGACGCCGTTCAACTCGGCCCGCTCCTGAACTCCGTTGTCGAGACGCTCAGTTCGGGCGGAGACGTGGCCCTCGGGTTCTATCTGGAGCGGCCCTCCTACCTGGCGTTGGCGTTGGTGACCTGTTCTCCGAACCGGGCCCGGCCTGAACTGGCGTGTCCTGTTGGGGAGTTGCCGACCTGAAGGTCACTGGATCAGGTCCGTGTGGGGGTGTTCCGGGTGCGTCGGGCCGTCGCAGTGCGGCCACGGCTCCTCAGCGGGCCACAGCAACGGACCCCCCCACCGAACTCTCCGACACCGAAGGCGCCCCCGGCACGCGGATGCAACCGGATCGCCGGACGCGCCGACGGAGCCAGCTCGGGAAAGACCTCGGCGACGTCGACCGGACGCGGTGGAGTGGTACGGACGGTACGGACAGTACGGGTGGTGTGGGTGGTACGGGCGGTACAGGCGGTACGGGCAGTACGGGTGGTGTGGGTGGTACGGGCGGTACAGGTGGTTTGGGTGGTACGGGTGAAGTTCATGCCGGTGATCCTGCCGCCCACCACGGACAGCCCCGGCCCCCGCAAAACCGGCCTCGGCCCGCATCGGCCGCGTCACGCGCCCGCCGACCCGGTCACGGCGACAATGAGCCCGCCCGCACGGCAGCAACCTGCCTGGGCCCATCATCCAACCCCCCACCCCTGTAAGGGAGTTGACGCCATGACACCTCGCCTCCCCGGCGCCTCGACGCGGCCCGGCCGGATGCGCCGGGCGCTGCTCGGCATCACCCTGTCGCTGGCCGCCGTTCTGCCCGGCGCGCTCGCCACCGCCGGGCCCGCGAGCGCCCACACCTCGGACGGCTCCGTCAACCACGTCTGGCTGGACCTCGGCGACGCCCCCAGTGGCAACCAGCGCATCGCCTACTCGACGTTCATCGCCAGCCTGCGCGCCGCCGTCTCCGACACCCGGCCGGAAGGCGTGCAGTACACGCAGGATGCCTCGCCCACCGAGGGCATCGTCCGGGTCTCGCTGTCCGCCCACGACGACAGCGGCCGCCGTCGCGCCGTCGACCTGTGGGTCCAGCCCGACAACCTGTACGTCGTCGGCTACTCCCCGCAGGGCAGCGGCACCTCCTACACCTTCAACGACGCCAGCTTCAACCGCGCCCCCATCGGCTCCCACCGCAACCTGCCGTTCGGCGGCAACTACCAGTCCCTCGTCGGCGCCGCCGGACGCGACCGCTCCAGCCTGCCGATCCACTGGAACGACATCCGCGCGTCCATCCTCCAACTCGCCAACCAGACCTCCGCGACCAGCAACACGCAGAACACGGCCCGCTCCCTGATGCTGCTCATCCAGATGACGTCGGAGGCCGCCCGTTTCAACGACCTCGAAGGCGTCTTCCGGGGCGCGATGGGCGACTGGGGCACCGGCCGCCAGGGCCTGCCGACCTGGCAGCAGAACCTGGAGAACAACTGGGGCATCCTGTCCAATTTCTACTGGAACCTCCAGGGCCTGGGGAACACCAGTACGCCGAACGTCCCGTACATCCCCGGTATCGGAACGATCGAGAACGCCGCCCAGGTCCGGCGCTACGTCCACGTCCTGCACACCTTCAACACCAACTGGGGCCACTCCGCCGACCCCGGCCGCGACGAACTCTGACCCCGTCCGCGACCCGCTCTGATCCCGCCCGCGACCGACCCCGCCCGCAGCCGACCCTGACCCTGGCCGCGATCCGCTCCGGTCCGCCCCGTTCGACGCCCGGTCCCGTGTCCCGAAAGGGTGCGGGGCCGTTCCGCGCGCGGCGCCGGGACCGTCGTTCTCCCCGCTGCCCTTTCGGTGCCCTTCCGTCGCCTCCAACTGCTTCTGGCTGCCCGGCGCCTGACGAAAACAGTGGCCTGTTTCAGATGGTGCCCGCCCCCTTGATCAATCGATCCCGCGTTCGAATGTGGTCGCTGATCAGGGTCGATGGGGTTACGCTAATCGAACGGGCGTACGAGAGAACATATCGGGCGCATGGCTGAAAAGGGGAGGAGAGGTGGAGGTGTGGCATGGCGGGTTTCAGCCATCTGCATGTCGCGTCCGGGTACTCCGCCCGGTACGGCGCCGCCCACCCCGAACAGCTGGCCCGGCGGGCCGCCGACCGTGGCATGGACGCCCTCGCGCTCACCGACCGGGACACGGTCACCGGGGTGGTGCGCTTCGCGCGGGCGTGCGCCGGAGCGGGGGTGCGGCCGATCCTCGGGGTCGACCTCGCCGTGGAGGCCCTCGCGCCCCCGCCGCCCGGACCGCGCCGGCGCACCCCGGCGCGCGGCGGCGCCCATGTCGTCGAGCCGCCGTTGCGGATCACGCTGCTCGCCCGGGACCGCGCCGGGTGGGCGCGGCTGTGCCGGATCACCTCGGCCGCGCACGCCGGCGCGGGATCGGGAACGGCACCCGTCGTGCCGTTCGACGCGCTGCGCGAGCACGGCGGCCCGGGGCTGACGGTGCTGCTCGGGCCGCTCTCCGAGCCCGTGCGGGCGCTGGCGGCGGGGCGCGAGGACGTCGCCGGGAAGCTGCTCGCACCGTGGCGGGAGATCTTCGGGGGCGAGGCCGGGGGCGGGGCCGGGGGTGGGGTGCGGTTGGAGGTCGTCGCGTTGAAACGTGCTGGTGGCGGGCCCGGATCGGTGCGGCTCGCCGGTCGCACCCTCGCCTTCGCCGACCGCACCCGGACCACCGCCGTGCTCTCCAACGCCGTTCGCTACGCCGATCCCGCGCAGCACCGGCTCGCCGATGTGCTGGACGCGGCGCGGCTGCTGCGGCCCATCGACCGGCGGCGCCTGGACAGCGGGCAGCGCTGGCTCAAGGGGGAACGGGATATGGCCGCCGTCGCCCGGACGGTCGCGGAGAGCGCGGGCAACGACGTCCGGCGGGCCCGGCGCCTGCTCGCGGACACCGTCGAGACCGCCGCCGAATGCGCCGTCGACCCCGTCGCTGACCTGGGGCTCGGCACCCCGCACCTGCCCGAACCCGCGCTCTTCGGCGCCGGGCGTGCGCCGGGCGGCGCCGCGCGGGTGCTGCGCCGGTGGAGCGAGGACGGCCTCGCCCGGCGCGGCCTCGACCGGGACCCGGCGGCGCGGGCCCGCCTCGACGAGGAACTCGGCGTGATCTCGACGTTGGGCTACGACGCGTACTTCCTCGCCGTCGGGCAGGTCGTGGCCGACATCCGGGCCAAGGGCATCCGGGTCGCCGCCCGGGGTTCCGCCGCCGGGTCGCTGGTCTGCCACGCGCTGGACATCGCCACCGCCGACCCGCTCTCCCACCGGCTGCTCTTCGAACGTTTCCTCAGCGCGCGCCGACGCTCGCTGCCCGACATCGACATCGACGTGGAATCCGCCCGGCGACTGGAGTGCTACGACGTGATCTTCGAACGGTTCGGGAAGGAACGGGTCGCGGTCACCGCGATGCCCGAGACCTACCGGGCGCGCCGGGCGCTGCGGGACACCGGACTCGCCCTCGGGATCGCGCCGGCCGACGTCGACCGGATCGCCAAGAGCTTCCCGCACCTGCGCGCCCGCGACATCACCGGCGCCCTCACCGAACTGCCCGAACTACGCCAACTCGCCGCCGAGGCAGGCAGGTTCGGGCCGCTGTGGGAACTCGCCGAGGGACTCGACGCGCTCGTCCACGGCATGGCCATGCACCCCTGCGGCGTCGTCATCAGCGACGCGAGCCTCCTGGACCGGCTGCCCGTGCAGCCCACCCCGCAGGGCGACTACCCCATGGCCATGGCGGCGAAGGAAGAGATCGAGGCGCTCGGCAACATCAAACTCGACGTGCTGGGCGTGCGCATGCAGTCCGCCATGGCCCACGCCGTCAGCGAACTGGAACGGGCCACCGGGCACCATGTCGACCTCGACGATCCTCAACAGGTGCCGCTGGACGACGAGTTGGCGTTCAAACTGATCCAGGAGAGCCAGACGCTCGGCCTGTTCCAGCTGGAGTCGCCGGGCCAGCAGGACCTGCTGTCGCGGTTGCAGCCGCGCGACCAGCAGGACGTCATCGCCGACATCAGCCTCTTCCGGCCGGGACCGGTCGCCGGGGGCATGCCCGAGCGGTACATCGCAGCCCGGCACGGCGGCACTCCGGCGTACGCCCACCCGGACCTGGAGCCGGTGCTCGCCGACACCTACGGCGTGACCATCTGGCACGAGCAGATCATCGAAACGTTGGCCGTCATGACCGGTTGTGATCACGCGATGGCGGAGATTGCCCGGCGGGCGCTCGGGGACAAGGAGCGGCTGCCCCGGGTCAGGGACTGGTTCCACCGGGAGGCCCGGGCCCGGGGGTATCACGCGGGGGTCCGGGACGAGGTGTGGAGGACCGTCGAGGCGTTCGGGGCGTACGGGTTCTGCCGGGCGCACGCGGTCGCCTTCGCCGTGCCCGCGTTGCAGAGCGCCTGGCTCAAGGCGCACCATCCCGCCTTCCTGCTCGCCGGGCTCCTCGAACACGACCCCGGCATGTGGCCCAAGCGCGTCCTCGTCGCTGACGCCCGCCGACGCGGGGTGCCCGTACTGCCGGTCGACGTCAACCGTTCCAAGGTGCGGCACCTGGTGGAGTGGGTGGGAGGGGTGGAACTGGTGGGAGGGGCAGAAGGGGTGGGACGGGGTGAGGGGAGTGGGGGCGACGGGGGGCCGGTCGGCGGTGGCTCGGGTGACGGGGGGCCGGGCAACGGGGGTCCGGGCGACGGGGGTTCGGTCGTCGGTGGGGCAACTGGCCCTGGGCGGTGGGGTGTTCGGCTTGCGTTGAGTGCCGTGCACGGTATCGGGGAGGAGGAGTGTGCTCGGGTCGAGGCCGGGCAGCCCTACGGGACGTTGTCCGACTTCTGGCAACGGGGCCGTCCCAGCCGGCCCGTCGCTGAACGCCTCGCGGAGATCGGCGCGTTGGACTCCCTGCACGACGGCCGTCTCACCCGGCGTGATCTGCTGCTCCAGATCGCTGAGTTGCATCGGCAGTCGCGGGTGCGCAGCGCCGGGGTCGGTCAACTCCCCCTCGACACCGGCGCGGTGGGCGGCGCCGAGCCCAGCGGGCTGCCCGAGATGAGCGGACGGGAGTCCCTGGGCGCGGAGTTGAACACCCTCGGCATCGATGTCTCACGGCATCTGATGGACCATCATCACCGGTTGCTGCGGGAGATCGGGGCGACCGACGCGGCGCGGCTCACCGAAGTGCGGGGCGGGCGGCAGGTGTTGGTCGCGGGGGTGCGGGCCTCCACGCAGACTCCGCCGATCGCCAGTGGCAAGCGGATCATCTTCGTGACCCTGGAGGACGGGTCGGGCCTCGTCGACCTGGCGTTCTTCGAGGACTCGCATCCGGCGTGTGCCTACACCGTGTTCCACAGCGGGCTGTTGCTGGTGCGGGGGACGGTGCAGGTGCGGGGTACTCGCCGTACGGTCGTCGGCAGCATGGTCTGGGACCTGGACGAGATCGCCGAGGCCCGGCGGGACCGGGGGCCTGAAGCCGCGCTCGCCCTGTTGGGGGAGGGGGCGACGGGTCCGGCGCGTCCGACGCGGGGGCGGTCTGCGGGGGGTACGGGTGGCGCCGGGGGCGCGGGGGATGCGGGTGGCGCCGGGTTCGGTGGGCCGGGTCGGCCCGTGGAACCCGTTGAGGCCGTGGAGCCCGTTGAGGCCGTTGAGGCCGTTGAGGCCGTTGAGTCTGTCGGTTCTGGTGAACCCGTCGAGGTCGTTCCGGCGGGGCGGGGGGTTTCGCGGACTTTGGCCGACGGGACTGCGGGGGCTCGGCTGCATCCGTATGCGGATCTTCTGCCTGCGGGGAGTCGGTCGGCGGACCTGAAGAAGTTCGGGCACACCAGCCCGGGGAGTGCGGGATGAGGGGGGCTCGTGGGGCGGGTGCGGCGCCGTCGGCGTGGCTGGTCGCGCAGTTTTCCGCGCCCCTGAATGCCGTGGGGGCGGGGTCGGTCGGGGACGTTGTCGAGGTGGTGTCCGGGGTGACGCCGTATGTGTGGTGCGGCTCGTCCGGGGTGGTGCAGCTGGAGGTGGGGGCGGCGGGCCGGTATTTCGGGACGTCGCCCTACGGGGTGGTGCAGATGGTGCTGCTCAGGCTGAAGGGGATCTACGGCATCGACAGCTGTGCCGGGCTCGCCGGGAACCGGATGCTGGCCGCGATGGCCGCCGACGTGTCCGGGCCCGGCGAGACCACCTGGGTCCGGGACGGGGAGGCCGCCGACTGGCTGCGTCCACGGCCCGTCACCGCGTTGCCCGGCGTCGGGCGGAGCACGGCGAAGACACTCGGCCGGTACGGTCTGCACACCATCGGCCAGATCGCCGAGCTGCCCCCGGGCACCCTGCAACGTCTCCTCGGGGCAGGCCCCGCACGGCTGTTGAGCGAACGGGCCCGAGGCCACGACCCCCACCCGGTCACCCCGGCCGACCCCGCCGCCCACCTCGCCGCCGACGTCGATCTGGAACGGGACTGTCTCGACGCGGCCCAACACCACCGTGCCGTGCTGGGAGTTGCCGAGGAGATCAGCCAACTCCTGCGCCAGGAAGGGCAGATCGGCGGACGGCTGACGCTCACCGTGCGTTACGCCGACGGCAGTTCCAGCACCCGGACGCGGGCGTTGCCGGAGCCGACCGCCCACTCGCCCGCCCTCATCGCCGTCGCCCTGGAACTGCTGGACGGCCTCGGTCTGCAACGGGCCCGGGTGCGGGGCTTCGCGCTCCGTGCCGACGTGCTGCTCCCGGCCGGCCTCGGCCACCGCCAGCTCTCCCTGGACCCCGCCGCCGACCGGGCCCGCGCGCTGGAGGCCGCCGCCGACCGGGCCCGCCGACGGTTCGGACCGGGGGCGGTGCGGCCGGCGACGTTGGCGGACCGGGGCGGTCCGGGGGGCTCGGGGGGAGTGATCCGGGAGGTTCGGGGGAGTGATCCGGGGCCCGCTTCGCCACGCGCTGTCACCTAATCCACACTCCGGCGGCCTCAACCCAGAGTCCCCGTTCGAATACAGTGCTGAGCCGTAGAGCCTGCGCAGAGTGTGGTCGGGGAGGTCTTGGTGGGTGCGACCGTGGGCGCCGTCTGGGGCCGTGGCGAACAGCAGGACTTCCGCAGCCGGGTGCGGGGAACGCTCCTCGGCGCGGCCGTCGGGGATGCCCTGGGGGCTCCCGTGGACGGGCTGACCCTCGACGAGATCCGGGCCGCGTACGGCGCCGAGGGCCTCGTCGACCTGGGCTTCGGGTACGGGCGCCGGGGTGCGATCACGCACCTCACACAGCTCACCCTGTTCAGCGTGGACGGGCTGATACGCGCCCAGGTCCGGCGGGACACCGGCGCCTGGCATCCGCCGACCGACCTGCACCGCGCCTATCTGCGCTGGGCTACCACCCAACGCGACTGGGGCCCCGACGAACGCCGCAAGGACGACGGCTGGCTCGCCCGCGAGGAGTGGCTCTACGCCCGCCGCGACCCCACCCGCCCCCTGCTGATCGGTTTCGGCGACGACCGGATGGGCACCCTGGAGTCGCCGAAGAACCCGGCCGAGCCCGGCCCCGAGGCAACGGCACGGTCGGCGCCGTTCGGCCTCCTCGTCGGCTGGGAGCCCCAACTCGTCGTCCAGCTCGCCGTGGAGTGCGCCGCGCAGACCCACGGGCACCCGACGGGGTTCCTCGCGGCGGGGGCGTACGCCGTGATCGTGCACGCCCTCGCCCGGGGCGAGAGCCTCGACGGGGCCGTGCAGCAGGCGCTCGCGCTGCTCGCCGCGCGCCCCGGGCACCAGAGCGTCTCCGACGGGCTGCAACAGGCGCTCGGCGCGGTCCGCCAGGGCATACCGAACCCGGCCCGGGTGGAGGAGCTGGTCGGGGACGGCACGGCGGACGGGGTGCTGGCCGCCGCCGTCTACTGCGCCCTCGTCGGTGAGGACATCCGGCACGGGCTGTGCCTCGCCGTGAACCAGGGCGGGCCCTCCGGCGCCACCGGCGCGCTCGCCGGTGGCCTCCTCGGCGCCCTGCACGGCGAAACGGCGCTCCCGCCGGCCTGGCTCGCCGAACTGGAGGGCCGCCCCACCCTCCTCGAACTCGCCGACGACTTCGCCATGGAGATGACCCAGGGCCCCGCCCTGCACGGCCCCGCAGGCGCGTCCCCGGCCTGGCTGACGCGCTACCCGAGGGCGTGACGGAGGGCGGGAGACGGGCGGGTACTAGGGGTGGAGCCCTAGGGCTTCCACTCCTCGAAGAGGATGGAGTGCACCACCGAGTCGCGCCATCGGCCCGCCTTCTCGATGTGGCCTCGGATGGTGCCCTCCACCACCATGCCCGCCGCCGTCATGGTCTTCGCGGAAGCCTCGTTCAGAGGGGAGCGCGCACCCCAGATTCGGTGCAGGGCAAGTTCTTCGAAGCCAAGTCCCAGCAGGAGTCGCACGGTCTCCAGGCCGTAGCCGACGCCCCACGCGTCCGGGCGCAGCGCGAAGCCGAAGGTGGCCGCGCGCTGCTGATGAGGGTCCAGGGCAAGCCGTCCAAAGCCGATCACGCGTTCCGTGTCCCGTTCCACGACCGCGAGCGCGTACTCGGTTCGTGGATTCTCTGTGGCGCAGGCCACGGATCGGGTGACAATGCCGTCGACCTGGTCGCGGGTACGCGGTTCGAACGACAGGTGCTCCGTGGCCTCTCTGCTGCCGTAGATCGCGAACACCGCATCCGCGTCATCGACCGCGAGGTCGCGAAGATCCAGGCGCCGGCTGGAACGCTTGACCGGGTACATGTCGGGGGACTCTACCTGCGGGCTATCGCGGTAGGGCAGGGCGCGTCTGCGGGAAAACCTCGATCTCCTCGCGGAGTTCACGGGCAGCGACGGCAGTGCGTACCTGATCGCTCGTGAGCGCCAGGCGGACGCGCCCGGCCGACACGACGATGCCGGTGTTCCGGTGCGAGGTCGGCAGGTCCAGGACCGGTCGAACGGCGGCAGCGGCGCCTTCTACGTCTCCACCGTAAAGACGGACAAGGGCGAGGTCGCACTGTGATCCGGCCAGATCCCCGAAGGCCCAGGACGGGGCGGTGGGGTCGCTGAAGCCCTGCACGGCCCGTTCGGCCTGCGAGGCGAGCTGCGCGCCACCGTGACCGAGGAGAGCTTCGGATTCCACCGTGTAGTAGAGCTGCTTCTCCTCCGCGTAGGTGAACAGGCCGCCGAGGGAGTCGAGTTCATCCGGTACGACGTGGTCGCGTCGGTCGGTGGCCAGTTGGTTCGCCGAGCGGACTGTCTCCTCATCGCCCAGGACGGCCGCGGCACGCGCCTGAAGGCCGAGCAACCACAGCCCCACCGTGCCCTGGTGATCGGCGGCTGTTGCCGTGCCCTGCCGGGCGAAGTGGAGAGCGTCCCCTGGCCTGTCCGCCCAGTAGGCGATCAGGGACTTGAGACCGTCGACGAGGGCGACGAGGGGCGGGTGCTCGGCGTCCCTTGCGCAGGCCGCGGCGACCCGGGCCATCGTCATTGCCTGGCCCCAGTCCTCCAGGTCGTTGAAACCCTTGGCCACGAGGAAGGACAGGGCGCCGGCCATGAAGTTGAGTTCACGCAACTGCGACGGCCGAACCCGGCCGCCTTCCAGGAGGCGCAGCACCTTTCCCTGAGAATCCAGCAGATCGGTCCAGATCGCTGAAAGGGGTTCTCGTGGATACGCGGCGACGAGTCGGGCAACGTCGTCCTTGAGCAGGTCGAGGGTGTCCGTGCCCACTCTTTCCCGGTCGGCCCCCAGGAGGAATTCCTTCGCGCGTCGAACAGCCATCGCGCCCGTCCTTCTCATGTCGCTCAGGTCCATGCCGAGATCGGCATGACGTGCCGTGGATGACGTGTCGGACAGGGGCCGGAAGGCAGGAGTGGTTCCTTCTGGGACCTCGGTCCACAGCTGATCGATGCTGTGGTCGGTCCAGGCGACGACCACTCGGCGGAAGTCCCCCTGCGGCTTTCGCGTCCCGTAGTACCAGGCCTGAAAGGTCGGCTTGGCAGGCTCCAGTCCTTTCAGGCCCAGCCGCGCGGCCACCTCCAGGAACGGCTGCCGGAAGTCCTTGTGGTCGCGTAGCTCCCGCTCGTCGAGCCAGCACCGGAAGAACGTGCGCACCACGCCTCCCCTCCTGTCCGTCCCACCCATCACTGCCACGACGGTAAGCCGATCGCTCCGTCAACATGCCCTGTGCAGAACGTACTTGGCGAAATCGAGGAACATCCGAGGAAGAGGCGAGGAAGAACGTCGACTCCGTACGAAGAACCGATGAAGGGACGGGGCTGGATCTGTACCGCCACGATGGCCACGCTCGTATCAGCCCTTGCAGAGGGTCTTTGACCAGGCACGAGTGTCGGGCTCGGCCAGCGCTGCCCGCAGCCCGTGCGAGCAGTTCCAACCAAGTAGTCGGAGACAATGAGATGACCGTTCCGACGGCTGAAGACGCAGCCTTGGCCAGCACGCCGGACACCGCGTCGTTCCCGTTCTCGGAGGAGGACTGGCACCTCGATGTGACGATCACGGACGCTCCGCATCCGGTACCGGCCAACTGTGACACCAACGACGGTTGCAAGTCCTCGTGCGCGTCCTCCTGCACCAGCGACTGACCGCGCGGCCATCGGCCTGATCCTGTGCGCCGGGGAGCGATCCGGCCCACCGGGCCGGACACCTGACAAGGAGGAACGATGAAGCGGGCCAGACTTCTCCGGCGTGGTGATGTGCTTCTCCTGCGCGCCGGCGTCGCCCCCGGCACCGGGCAGCACAGCCACTGGCCCGCACCGGACGACCCGGAAGCGTGTCGCAGATGGCTGGCCGAGGTGTGGTCCCAGGCGGACTTCGCGACCGCGGTACGTGCCGCCGCGCCGCACCTGGTCCGTGCCGTGGAGCAGGCGATGGACGATCCGGGCCTGTCACCGGGAAGAATCCGCAAGACGGTCACCTCCACAGCCCGGTACCTGTTGCGTGCTACTGGCCGACCGACCCCGTTCGGCCTTTTCGCCGGGGTGACCATCGCGCGCACCGGGCCCGCTCTCGGCCGCTTCGGCGTCGAGCATCGCCCGGTGGCCCGTCCGGACGCCCTCTGGCTCGACCACGTGCGTCGCGACCTCCAGGGCCGCCCGGACGTCCTGCCTCATCTGACGGTGGCAGTCGACAACTTGACGGTGCGGCGGGGCAACACCCTCGAACGCCCCATGCCCGGCGGCCGAACGGCGACCGTCCGCCTCACCCCGCCGCTGGCGGTCGTCCTGAAGATGAGCACCGACCCGGTGCCCTGCCGGAACATCGTGGAACGGCTCAACGAGATGGGCGGCTCGGTCGCACAAGCGACAAGCCTCCTCACCGCGGCCCTTGACGCGAGACTGCTCACCACTCAACTCCACGCCCCGGTCACGGACATGGACCCCCTCGGTCATCTCCTTCGCGCCCTGGAGCCCGCGAGAGCGCACCTGAAGCCGGAGACCATCGGAGTACTGCGCGAACTCACCGCCGTTCATCACCTGCTGGATCGCCACAACACGGCCTGGGGCCGGTCAGCGGCGCGGGAGATCCGCGAAGAGGCCGAGCGCCGGATGACCACGGTCAAGGACGCCGGGCGCGTACGGCTGGGCGTGGACCTTCGTCTCGACGCCACTGTGCAGATCCCCGAACCTGTTCTGGCCGAGGCCGAGGCCGCCGCCCAGGTCCTGGTCCGGCTCACCCGTCACCAGGGCGCGAAGCCCAACTGGGCCGCCTACCACAGTGTGTTCTGGGACCGGTACGGTGCGGGCAGCCTCGTTCCCGTGCGCGACGCCGTGGACCTCGCGGCCGGAGTGGGACTGCCCGCCGGCTTCCCCACATCGCTGAGGCCCGAGCAGCAGGACCGGGCGCTGCCGAGGGACGAACTGTTGATGCGGCGGGCCTGGGAGGCCGCGGTCACCGGAGTGCACGAGATCTGCCTCACCGACGCCGATATCGACGAACTGAGCCCCACCGCGCAGAGCGCCGACGACGATGTGGCCCTCGCGCCGCACGTCGAGATGGGCGTGAAGGTCCACGCCAGGAGCCAACAGGCCCTTGACCAAGGTGACTTCACGGTATCGGTGCGTCCGGCCTGGAGCACCGGGAATCTCACCGGCCGGTTCGCGGCCATGCTGCCCGACAGCGGCCTGGGAGAGACGTACGGGAAGCTGCCGACCCTGGTGGACGGGGCACTTCCCGCGCAGCTGTCGTTCACCCCGGACTATCCGCATGCCGAGAACGTCGCGCGCATCCCGGCGTTCCTGCCGTACGTGATTCCGCTGGGCGAGCACCGGCCGCCCGCCGCCCATCTCATCCCCCTGGACGACCTGGCGGTGCTGTCCACCGGCAAGCACCTGCACCTGGTGAGCCTTTCGCGACGACGCGTCGTCGAGCCGGTCGTCCTGCACCCGCTCGCTCTGGACAAACAGGCACCGCCCATCGCCCGCTTCCTGGCCCAGCTCGGCCGGGGCTTCGCCACTGCCTGGACCCCGTTCGACTGGGGCCCGCTCGGCGCCGGGATGCCGTTCCTGCCCCGCGTCCGCTACGGCAAGGCCCTGCTCACCCCCGCCCGATGGAAGATCACACCGGGCGACCTTCCCGCCGGACCCTTCACACCGGCTTGGCGCGACGCCCTGACCGGCTGGACCCGCACCTGGCGCTGCCCGGAGTTCCTCGAACTCAGGGAGGACGACCGGACCCTGCGCCTCGACCTGCGCGAGGCCCTGCACGCACGCATCCTGTTCGACCATCTTCGGCGCCACGGCAGCGCCGACCTCCAAGAGGCCTTCCTGGACGAGGAGTCGGGGTGGATCGGGCACGCCCACGAGATCGTCGTGTCCCTCACGTCCACCCGGCCGCCGCTGCCCCACCCGGACACCGCCGACGCGCCTGTGGTCACCCACCGCACCCCTGTCGGTCCCGACGCGGATCAGCCGTGGGTACAGGTCAAGCTGTTCACCGCCCCGGCCGTCATGGACCAGATCCTCGCCCGCACGCTTCCCGACCCGCTGGAACAGCACCCCACCTGGTTCGTCCGCTATCACTCGCTGTTGGAGGACAACCACCTGCGTCTGCGCGTCGCCGCGACCGATCCGGACACGCACGCCACCCTCACCCGGACACTCGCGTCCTGGGCTCGGCAGCTCCAGGACGACGCACTGATCTCCCGGCACGCCTTCGACGGGTACCGCCCCGAAACCGGCCGGTACGGCATCGGCGCCGCCATGAAGGCTGCCGAGGAGGTCTTCACGGCCGACAGCAGGATCGTCCGTCACGCCCTGACCGACCTCCCGCACGCGGATCGACGTGCGCTGTGCGCTCTCGGCATGATCGACATCGTTCTCGACTTCCTCGGCGACGCGGACGGCACCCGTTGGATGGCCACCACGCCCGCCCCCGGCAGCGGCCTTTCCCACGTCAACCACCTGCTCGCGGAGCAGACATCCACCGGCCTTCGGGCACGGCCGCCCGGCTGGACGCCACGCCTCGACGCAGCCGACGCCGCCCGGCGTGATGCGCTGCGCCGCTACCGCGAACACCTTGCCGACCGGCAGGTGACGACCGTGTTGGAGTCGCTTCTCCACATGCATCACAACCGCTTCATCGGACCGGACCGTGATGCGGAAGCCGTCTGCCGTCACGCCGCCCGACAAGCGTGTCGTACCGCGTGGATACGGGAGAGCGGCCAGTGAACGGAGACCAGCCAGTGAACGATCACGTCCACGAGCTGGGCGCGGGTGGAGTCGGAACACTTCTTCGGCAGGCCGTCGCGGCCCACGCCGACGGAGTGTGGGAGGCGGCGCACCGCACCGCCCGCGCCGTCGTCGCCGAGCCCGCCTCCGTCCACCTGGACGAGGCGAGCCTGTATCGCGGCGCACCGGCCCTCGCCTACGCGCTGCACACCGCCGGGCATCCGGCCTACCGCCCGGCGCTCGAAACGCTGGACGAGGCGGTCGCCGGTCTGGTGCGCGCCCGGCTCGCGGCGGCGGGGGCGCGGCTGGCCGCCGGCCAGTTGCCGAGGACGCGGGAGTACGACCTGATCAGTGGGCTCACCGGGCTCGGCGCCTGTCTCCTGCACCGCAGGAGCAGGCCGGAGCTTCTGCGGGACGTGCTGCGCTACGAGGTCCGGCTGTTGCTTGAGCCCGTCACGATCGACGACCGGCAAGTACCGGGCTGGTGGACCTCGGACAGTCCGAGCGGCCGGCCCGTCGAGGAACTCCCGCACGGGCATGGCAACTTCGGGCTCGCGCACGGCGTAGCGGGTCCTGTCGCCCTCCTCGCGCTGTCCGCCCGCGCAGGCCTCGTGGTACCCGGACAGTTCGAGGCGCTGTCGTACGCGTGCCGACTGCTGGAACAGTGGTCCTGCCGTGTCCTGTCGGGTGGAACGGCCTGGCCCGAGGCCATCACCGTGGAGGAGTGGTACACCGGACCGCCCTCCTTCAGGACTCCGGGCCGGCCGTCCTGGTGCTACGGCACCCCCGGCATCGCTCGTGCTCTTCAACTGGCCGCTCTCGTCTGCGGCCATGCCCTCGCGCGGCGACGCGCGGAAGACGCGCTGACCGCCTGCCTCACCGACCCGCCGCAACTCGGCCTGCTCCGCGACGCCACGGTCTGCCACGGCTGGGCAGGACTCGTCCTCGTCGCCGCAGCCGCCGCGGCCGACGCCGCCCCCGGCAGTCCGCTTCCCGCACAAGTACCCCTGCTGCGCGCGCGGTTGGCCGCTCATCTCGACCAGCAGCCGGTACCCGGCACGGACGGACTTCTCACAGGCTCGGACGGCGTACTGCTCACCTTGCTCACCCTCGACCCGAACCGGCGCGCTGCACCGACCTGGCAGACGTGCCTCCTCCTCGACTGATAGGCATTCCCACGTGAATGACACCCCGACCGTCGATGCCCTCCGCAACAGTCTCGTCGACCAGCTTCTGGTCGACAGGCCGCTCCCACCGCGTGTGGAAGAGGCCTTGCGCACCGTGCGCCGGGAGATCCACCTGCCCGGGCTCGATCCGGCCGTGGCCTACCACGACCAGGCCGTCACCATCAAGGACAACCCCGACGGGCCGCTCGCCCTGTCCTGCGCCTCCATGCCGTCCATCGTGGCCATGATGCTCACCCAGCTCGACGCACAGCCCGGCGACCACGTCCTGGAGATCGGCGCCGGCACCGGCTACAACGCCGCGCTCCTGGCCCAGATCGTCGGCGACGACGGCCAGGTCACCACCATCGACATCGAACCCGACGTCGCCCTGCACGCCCGCACCGCGCTCGACCGGGCCGGATACGAGCACGTCCGGGTCATGGAACGCGACGGGCTGAAGGGCGCGCCCGAGTACGGCCCCTACACCCGCATGATCGGCACCGTGGGCTTCTGGGACATCCCCCTGACGCTGCGCGACCAACTCGTCGACGGCGGACGGTTCGTCCTCCCGCTGCGCTGGCGCGGCCAGACCCGCTCCGTAGCCCTCACCCGCCAGGGCGAAGCACTGGTCAGTCACACCATGGAGCTGTGCGGCTTCGTCCCCATCGTCGGCCAGGACGGCGAACACACCACCGAGTCGGCCGACGGCACCGTTCGCATCCACCACGACCAGGACCAGGACGTGAACGCCGCCCGGCTGAACGACGCCCTCACCCAGGCGGCGACAGAGGCATGGTCGGACGTCCGGGTCGGCGGCGAGGAATCCTTCGACGGGATCTGGCTCCGCGCGACCGCCTTCGAGGACACCGTCTGCCGACTCGAAGCCACTCCAGCCGCCGTGGACAACGGACTGCGCCGCCCTGCGATCATCGGCCGAAGCCCCGCACTGGTCTCCAAAAGCTCCTTGGCCTACCTGATCGCCAAGCGCGACGACGGGGACACCGAACGGCGTTCGCTTTTGGGCGCCGCCCACCTCGGGCCCGAGGGTGTCGGTCTGGCCGAACGCCTCATCGCGCACATCACCGCGTGGGGAGCCGACCGCACCGCCGTACCTCGTCTCGCCCTCCACCCGGCGGGCACGCCGGACCATGCACTTCCCGCAGGTCACGTCATCGACAAGGGCGACTCTCGCATCGTCCTCTCGTTCGCGTAGAACGGCGTTGGGGCAGGCTCATACCGGCCCGCCTTCTTCCGCAACGGCGTTCCAGAGGTGCTGTTTTGGACATTGGCCTGATTTCGTCTAGTACCTGTCCAAGAGTTATGAATGCAGACTCTTCACCGAATTGACAGGCAGTCAGGTGTTTAAACGTCAAAGGGGCGCGTATAGGGTTTGGTCATGCACAGCCCAAATGGGATGTCTCAGTCCCCCCGGCTCGCCGATCTCGCCTCCCTCGTCCGGATGCCCGCCGCCCTGAGCGTGCCGGGTGACGTGCTCGCCGGTGCGGTCGCCGGGGGTGGGCGGCCGCATCCCCGGGTCGTCGTGACGATGGCGTCGTCCGTCGCCCTGTACTGGGCCGGGATGGCGCTCAACGACTACGCCGACGCGAGTGTCGACGCGGTGGAACGGCCCCAACGACCCGTGCCGTCAGGGCGAGTTGGCCGCCGGACCGCGCTCGCGGTGGCCGGTGGGCTCACGGCGGCGGGGCTCGGGCTCGCCGCGCTGGCCGGTGGCCGCCGGGCGCTCGGGGTGGCCGTGCCGCTGACCGGCCTGGTCTGGGCGTACGACCTGCGCCTGAAGTCGACCCCCGCCGGGCCCGCCGCGATGGCCGGCGCCCGCACCCTGAACGTCCTCGCCGGAGCGGCACCCGGACAGCGGGCGGCCGCGCTCCCGGCGGCCCTGCTGGTCGGCGCGCACACCTACACCCTCACCGCGCTCAGCCGCCACGAGGTGACCGGCGCCCCGCCCGCGCTGCCGGTCGCGACCCTGGCCGGGAGCACCGCAACCGCCGTTGCCACAGCGGTACTTCCGGGTGTGCGGCGCCGCAGTTCCGCCGCCCGCGTCGGCGCCGCCGTCGGCGCGCTCGGCTACCTCGCCTCGTACGGCACCGCGCAGGCACGTGCGGTGCGGGAGCCCTCCGCCGCGAACGTCCAGAACGCCGTCGGCACCGGCATCATGGCGCTGATGCCCTTGCAGGCGGCGCTCACCGCGGGCGGCGGGGCCGTGCGGCTCGCCTCGGTCCTCGCCGTGGCGCATCCGCTGGCGCGCAGGCTCGCCCGGAAGGTGTCACCGACATGACCTCCAGACCCACGCTCGCCCAACGGCCGTTTCCCGGGCCCGAGTTGGAGCGGCTGCGATTCGGGTTCGGGACCAACGGGTTCGGCTGCCACCGGCTCGACGACATCCTGACCGTCCTCGCCGACCTCGGATACGACGCCGTCGGGATCACCCTCGACCACCGCCACCTCGACCCGTACGCCGCCGACCTGACCTGGCAAGTCGCCCGCCTCGCACGGCGGTTGGACCGGCTGGGGCTCACCGTGACCGTGGAGACGGGGGCGCCCTATCTGCTGGACCCCTGGCAGCAGCACCACCCCACCCTGATGACGCTGCCCGGCGCCGAACGCCGCGTCGACCTGCTCGGCCGCGCCGTGCGGATCGCCGCCGACCTCGGCGCCCCGGCCGTCCACCTGTGCAGCGGCCCCGCGCCGCGTGACGTGCCCGCGGAAGAGGCCTGGAAGCGGCTGGCCGGAGGCTGCGAAGAGGTGCTGGAGGTCGCCGCGCGGCACGGGGTGGCCCTCGGCTTCGAACCCGAGCCGCACCAGTTCATCGACACCGTGGAGAAGGTGGTCGAGCTGCGGCGACGGCTCGGCGACCCCGACCTCTTCGGCATCACCCTCGACATCGGGCACGCCCACTGCGTCGACCCCCTGCCCCTGCCGCGCTGCGTCGAACTGGCGGCGCCCCACCTGGTGAACGTCCAGATCGAGGACATGCGGCGCGGAGTGCACGAGCACCTCGAACTCGGCGCCGGGGAGATCGACTTCCCGCCCGTGCTGGCCGCCCTGAAGGCCGCCGGATACCAGGGGCCGGTCTCGGTGGAGATCCAGGGCGCCGCCCTCGACGCACCCCAAGTCGCCCGCCGTTCGCTGGAGTTCCTCAAGGCCGCCGAACCATCCTGACGGCGAGCCGCTCCGGCTCCGGGGTGTTGTGGCGCTGAAACGCTCTCTGACGCCGGGGCGTTGTGCCGCCGGCGCGTTCCGGCACCGGTGCGTCCCGATTCCGGGGCGTCCCCCTCGTTCCCCTCGGGGCGTTTTCAACTCACCATCACCGTAAGGCAGTTGTGTCCCACGGCTGCCCGAAAAGAGGAGGTATGCGCGGTGGATACCCAGGTCCTTGCCGCCCTCGACCGACATCTCGACGACGCCGCCCGACAGTGGCTCGACGACGCCCTCACCCGGATCGCCCAGCACCCGCAGGCGGTGCGTGCCGTCTTCCCGGCCGTCGGACGCCGCTGCGGACGGGCACCGCTGCTCGCCGGATGGACGGTGGCCGACGCCGCCCGGGCCCGGCTGCTCGGCGCCCTGCCGCTGCGCGGGACACCCCTCGCCGAGGAGGTCGCCGCCCTGTACCGGTACGGCGACGCCGCCGAACAACGCGCGGTACTCGGGTCGTTGGCGTCGATCGAGGACACGGACCCGGCCTACGGCGCCCTGGGACTGACCCTCGTACGGGAAGCGCTGCGCGGCAACGACACACGGCTCATCGAGGCGGCCCTCGGCCCCTACGCCGCCCGGCACCTGGACGCCGACGGCTACCGGCACGCCGTTCTGAAGTGCGTCTTCCACAGCATCCCACTCGACCGCATCACCGGACTCGACACCCGCGCCGATCGCGAACTCGCCCGCATGCTCGGGGACTTCGCCCATGAGCGCGTCGCCGCCGGACGCACCGTACCCGCCGACATCTGGCCCGTGCTCCGCACCCACGGGGCCGCGGCAGACGCCTCCGGACTGGCCGCCGAAGCCCACTCACCCGTACCCGAACGCCGCGCCGCCGCCGTCCTCGCCCTCACCGCCTTCCACGCCACCACACCCACAGGAGCCGCACGATGCGCATCTTCGACCCCCACATCCACATGACCTCCCGCACCACCGACGACTACGAGGCGATGTACGCGGCCGGAGTACGCGCGGTCGTCGAACCGTCGTTCTGGCTCGGCCAGCCGCGCACCTCGGTCGAGAGCTTCGTCGACTACTTCGACGCGCTGCTCGGCTGGGAACCGTTCCGCGCCGCGCAGTTCGGCATCCAGCACCGCTGCACCATCGCCCTCAACCCGAAAGAGGCCAACGACCCCCGCTGCACAGGCGTGTTGGACCTGCTGCCGCGCTACCTCGCCAAAGACGGCGTGGTCGCCGTCGGCGAGATCGGCTACGACTCGATGACGCCCGAAGAGGACGACGCCCTCGCCCGGCAACTCCAACTCGCCCTGGAAAACGGCCTACCCGTCCTCGTCCACACCCCGCACCGGGACAAGGCCGTCGGCACCCGCCGCACCCTCGACGTGGTCCGCGAGTCCGGCATCCCGCCCGAACACGTCCTCATCGACCACCTCAACGAACTCACCGTCGCGATGGTCGCCGACAGCGGCTGCTGGATGGGTTTCTCCGTCTACCCCGACACCAAGATGAGCGAGGACCGCATGGTGCGGATACTCCAAGAGCACGGCACCGCACGGAAACTCGTCAACTCCGCAGCCGACTGGGGCCGCAGCGACCCACTCAAGACCCGCAAGACCGCCGACGCCATGCTCGCGGCCGGCTTCGACGACGACACCGTCGACGAGGTCATGTGGCGCAACCCCGTCACCTTCTACGGCCAGAGCGGACGCCTCGACCTCGACACCGTCGCGCCCGACGCCACCGCCCTCTTCCAGGGCAACTCCGTCCAGCGCGGCGGGGAGTGAGACCCGGTGCGCTTCTTACACCCTGACGGCACCACCGTTCACCTCGCCTATTGCAGCAACGTCCACCAGGCCGAGGACCTCGACGGCGTGATCGGCCAACTCGCCTCCTACGCCGAACCGGTGAGGCAACGGCTCGGCGTCGACCGGCTCGGCATCGGCCTCTGGCTGGCCCGGGACGTCGTCACCGCACTCACCGACCGCCCCGACGCCATCGGCCACCTGCGCCGCGAACTCACCGCACGCGGCCTGGAGACCGTCACCCTCAACGCCTTCCCCTACGGCGGATTCCACCGCGAGGTCGTCAAGCGGGACGTCTACCTGCCCGACTGGACCGACCCCGCCCGGCTCCGTTACACCGTCGACTGCGCCCGCGTACTCGCCGCCCTGCTGCCCGACGACGCCCGGCGCGGCAGCGTCTCCACCCTGCCGCTGGCCTGGCGCACCCCCTGGCCGACGCCCGCCCACGACACCGCACGCCACGCCCTCGACCAACTCACCGCAGAACTAGCCGAGTTGGAGCGGAAGACGGGACGTGCCGTGCGGGTCGGATTTGAACCCGAACCCGGATGCGTCGTCGAGAACACCGTGCAGGCCGCCCAGCAACTCGGCGGACTCGACCCCGAACGGCTCGGGATCTGCCTGGACACCTGCCACCTCGCCGTACAGTTCGAGGAACCCGCCGACGCCCTGCGCCGCCTCGCCGACGCCGGACTCCCGGTCGTCAAAGTGCAGGCCTCCAGCGCCCTCCAGGCCGACGACCCCGCCGATCCGGCCGCCCGCCGCGCCCTCACCCGGTTCGCCGAACCCCGCTTCCTGCACCAGACCCGCAGCGCCCCGCACGGCGTCGTCACCGGCGTCGACGACCTCCCCGACGCCCTCGCCGGACGCCTCGACGACACCTCCGCCTGGCGCGTCCACTTCCACGCCCCCCTGCACGCCGCACCCGAACCGCCGTTGCGCACGACCACCGGTGAACTCGCCTCGGCACTAAGGGAGTTGCTGGGTGGACCGGACGCCGTCTGCGATCACGTCGAGGTCGAGACCTACACCTGGTCCGTGCTGCCCGCACGGCAACGCCCCACCGACCGGGAGGGCCTCGTCGACGGACTCGCCGCCGAACTCGCCTGGACCCGCGACCAGTTCACCGCCCTCGGCCTGACGCAGCACACCGCCCACCGCACCCCGCGCAAGGAGACCGCCCCATGACGCGCCTCGTCGTCCTCGACATCGTCGGCCTCACCCCCCGCCTGCTGCGCCACATGCCGGCCGTGTCCGCCCTCGCCGACCAGGGCTTCCAGGCCCGCCTCAACCCCGTCCTCCCCGCCGTGACCTGCTCGATGCAGTCCACCCTCCTCACCGGCGTGACGCCCACCGACCACGGCATCGTCGGCAACGGCTGGTACTTCCGCGACCTCGGCGAGGTCTTCCTCTGGCGCCAGCACAACGCCCTCGTCGGCGGCGAGAAGATCTGGGACACCGCCCGCCGCACCTCCCCCAACTACACCGTCGCCAACGTCTGTTGGTGGTACGCGATGGGCGCCGACGTCGACTTCACCGTCACCCCGCGCCCCGTCTACTACTCCGACGGCCGCAAGGAACCCGACTGCTACACCCGGCCGCCCGAACTGCACGACCGACTCACCGACCGGCTGGGCCCGTTCCCCCTGTTCACCTACTGGGGACCCAACGCGGGCATGCCCTCCAGCCAGTGGATTCTGGGCGCCGCCCGCCAGATCTTCGACGAGCACCAGCCCGACCTGACCCTCGTCTACGTCCCCCACCTCGACTACGAACCCCAGCGCACCGGACCCGACTCCCCGCAGACCGCCCGCGAGGCCCGCCGCCTCGACGACGCGCTGCGCCCCCTCCTCGACCACTTCAGGAACGAGGACGCCACCGTCGTCGTCCTCAGCGAATACGGCATCGCGCCCGCCTCCCGCCCCGTCGACATCAACCGCGCCCTGCGCCGCGCCGGTCTCCTCGACGTGTACACGCAGGACGGCATGGAGTACCTCGACCCGTGGACGTCCCGCGCCTTCGCGGTCGCCGACCACCAGACCGCCCACGTCTACGTCCGCGACCCCGCCGACCTCACGCAGGTCAGCGACCTCGTCGCCGGTCTCGACGGGGTGGCCGAGGTGCTCGACGCGCAGGGCAAGGCGCGGCACGGGCTCGCGCACGAACGCGCGGGTGAACTCGTCGCCGTCGCGGAGTCCGACGCGTGGTTCACGTACTACTACTGGCTCGACGACGACCGGGCACCGGACTTCGCCCGCCAGGTCGAGATCCACCGCAAGCCCGGCTACGACCCCGCCGAACTCCTCTACGACCCCGCCGTGCCCGCCGTGAAGGCGCGCGCCCTGGCCCAGGTCGCCCGCAAGAAGGCCGGTCTGCGCTACCGCATCCGGACCGTGCCGCTCGACCCGTCCGGCATACGCGGCAGCCACGGCCGACTCCCCGACGACCCGCAGGACAGCCCCGTCCTGCTCTGCTCCCGCCCGGAGCCCGGGTGGGAGCGGGGGCGGGAGCCTGAACGGGAGTCTGGACGGGAGCGCGGGCGGGGGCGCGGGCGGGGGCGCGGGCGCGACGAGATTGACGCTACCGAGGTCAAGGGGCTGCTTCTCGGCTTGGCGGATCTGCCCACGTCCTGACCTTCGCCTGCCGAACCTGCGCGGGTTACGCGGCGACCGATCGCCAGATCCGTTCCGGGAGTACCTCGACCGCCTCGTCGAGGTCGATGTCGCCGTAGCCCGCGAGGTAGCGGCGGGCCGTGCCGACGAGCGGGCCCAGGAGCAGCCCCTCCAGCAACGGCACCGGGAGCGGGGCCAGTTCGCCCGACGCGATGTGCGTCTGCGCCCACTGGGTGAAGGGGGAGAGCCGGGCCTCCTGGACGTCGCGCAGTTCCCTGCCCGCCTGCATGCCGCGTCGGTCGGCGTCGGACGAGTGCAGGAAGAGGGCCGCGTCCGGGTGCTCGCGGAGGAAGTTCAGATACGACTCCACGATCGCCCGGACACCCTCCCGGGCACCCTCCTGCTCCTGGAGCGCGGTGACCATCTCGACGAGGAGGCGGCCCAGCCACCGTTCGGCCAGCGCGGCGAAGAGGCCGTCCATGGTGCCGAAGTGGTGGTAGAGGCTGCCGAGGCTCACCCCGCTGCGCTCCCGCACCGCCTTGACGGTGAACCCTCGTTCACCCTCGGTCACATACACCTGCAACGCGGCGTCCAGGAGGCGATCGACGGTGATCTCGCCGCGCTGCTGCTTGGGGCTCATGCCGGAATCCTATTCCAGATCGCCAGCTTCCAGAACTCCGTTCTAGATAAATTTTCTAGAGGAGATTTCTAGAAAGCTCTTCCGAACGGTGGCGTTGCGGGCGCACACTGAGCGGGTGCCGCCGAGCGCCACGGGGGAGCGCCTCGGCGGCACGCTTCTTTGCATGCCGAACGACGTTCAGGGTCAAGGGGGTTGGCTGATGTCCGAGGTGGAAATGGTGGCGGCCGCACTGGTGGCGGGAGCGTCGGCCGGGCTCACGGACAGCGCGCGGTCCACCGTGCACGATCTGTACCTCACGTTGCGCGCGGCGGTGCGCAGGCGGCTGGACCGGAGCGGGGCGGACGTCGATGTGCTGGAGGCGTCCGATCCGGACCCGGAGGTGTGGCGGCGGCGGCTGGCCGGCGCGCTGGCGGGCTCCGGGATCGAGCGGGACCGGGCCGCGGTCGCCATGGCGGGCCTCCTGCTCGACCAGATGCGCCGGGCGGGCGGCATCGCCGTGGACGCCAGCGGCGCCCAGGGCGTGCAGGTCGGCGACCACAACACGCAGCACAACACGTTCTAGCGACCTGGTCGGGAGTCATGCCCGCGAACAACCGCCGTGCGAACGTCAACGCCCAGGGCGCCCAGGGCGTGCAGGTCGGCCACCACAACACGCAGCACAACACGTTCGTGATCAGGGCCGGGGCGTTGGCGGTGGTCGCGGTGGTGGGGGTGGCGCTGACGTTCACCTACCAGAACTGGGACGGGGGCACGGAGAAGACGGCGTCGACGAAGGCGACGTCCTCCGCCGACGGTTCCGAACGGGGCTCCGGGTGGGGGCAGTTGGCCTCGCGGACGCCGATGTCGTCGAACACGGGGGACGCGGACGCGGATGCGGATGCGGATGCGGAGACGTCCAGTCCCATGCCCTTGCCGACCCCCACTCCGGCGCCCTCGCCCACGCCCTCGCCCAGCCCGTCCTTCGACGCCGGGACGCTCGACGACGCGGCGACCGACCGTACGCCGGTCTCCGTCGCCGCGCTGCTGCCTGACTCCTTCACCGACGCCAAGGGGGTGCGGTACGCCCGCAACGGCGGGGGCGTGGGGACGTGCGGCACCTTCACCACGAACGTGCAGGCCACGGCCGTTCTCGCCCGTGCGGGGTGCTCCAGCGACAAGGTCGTCACCGGGACGTACGTCGACGCCGACGACCGGGTTCTCGTCTCCGTGGAGGTGCTGGCGCTGGCCGACCGGGACACCGCGGTTGCCGCCCACGGCAGGCTTGAGCACGACAACACCGGGGGGTGGCGGTATCGGTGTCCCACCGTGGGGACGGGGGCGGGGGTGTGTCAGCAGGGGGAGGCGTTGTCCCGGGCGACGCAGAACGGGTACACCGGGTCCAAGTACCGGTATCTGGTGTCCACGTTGGCCGTGTACATCGACCTTCGTCAGGACGCGGGTGGGGTGGCGTGGCTTACGGCGGCGGCGTATCGCGCCTGCGAGGTCGCCGGGCCGGCGAACTACCCCGGGAACCGGTAGATCCCGCTGACCGCGAGGGCTGGTCGCGCAGTTCCCCGCGCCCCTTACGGGTGGGTGCGGCACCCGGCCGTCCTTCGACTGCGGCGCCGTCGTGGCTGGTCGCGCAGTTCCCCGCGCCCCTTGAGGGGTGGGTGCCGGGGGCGGTTGTGGTTCGGCTGCGGCGCCGTCGTGGCCGGTCGCGCAGTTCCCCGCGCCCCTTGAGGGGTGGGTGCCGGGGGCGGTTGTCGTTCGGCTGCGGCGCCGTCGTGGCTGGTCGCGCAGTTCCCCGCGCCCCTTGAGGGGTGGGTGCCACGCTCGCTCGTTGTCCGGCTGCGGCGCCGTCGTGGCCGGTCGCGCAGTTCCCCGCGCCCCTTTGGGGCTCGCTGTAGTCGGCCTGCGGTCCCACCCAAGGACCCTTGCGCCAACGGGCCTCGGGGCACCACCCCCTAGGGGCGCGAGGAACTGCGCGACCAGCCACGATGCACCCGCACCCGACCACGCACCGGTCTTTTAGGGGCGCGGGGAACTGCGCGACGAGCCACGACGCACCCGCACCCGACCACGGTGGGTTCTGCCCCTCAAGGGGCGCGAGGAACTGCGCGACCAGCCACGATGCACCCGCACCCGACCACGCACCGGTCTTTTAGGGGCGCGGGGAACTGCGCGACGAGTCACGGTGGGCCCGCACCCGGCCACGGACCGGTGTTTTGGGGGTGCGGGCAGCTGTGGCGGGTCTGCGTTCCCTTCGTGGCGGGCTCAGTCCGTGGGGTGGGGGGCCGTTGGTGTGGGGGCCGGGGTCGGGGCTGGGGCGTCTGTGTTGACGCGGGTGATGATCGCGAGGCGCTCCGGGGTGTCCTCGGGGCGCAGGAACCCGACGGCGATGTAGAGGATCAGGGAGACGGCGAGCGGCGCGGAGACCTGGTACTCCAGCGGCACCCCACCCTCGATGCTCCAGTTGATGGGATAGTTCACGAGCCAGAAGGCGAAGAGACCCGCTGCCCAACTGGTGAGCGCAGCGGTCGGCCCGGACCTCCGGAACGCCCGCAACAACCCGAGCATCATCGGAATCGCGATCGGCCCCATCAACCCGGCCACCCACTTGATGACCACGGTGATGATGTCCTTGAACGCGGGGGAGTCGACCTGCGTCGCGACGGCCATCGACAGGCCGAGGAAGACAACGGTCGTCACCCGCGCGGCGACCAGCGCGGACCGCGAGCCCCACCCCCGCGCCCCCTTCGACAGCACCGGCGCCACATCACGGGTGAAGACGGCGGCGATGGCGTTGGCGTCGGACGAGCACATGGCCATGGTGTGGGAGAAGAAGCCGACGATGACGAGGCCCAACAGCCCGTGCGGCAGCAGCTGTTCGGTCATCAGGGCGTAGGAGTCGGAACCGTCCGGCTTCTGCGCCTCGACCAGCAGCGGCGACATCCACATCGGGAAGAACAGCACGACCGGCCACACCAGCCACAGGAGCGCCGAGAGCCGCGCGGAGCGCTCCGCCTCGCGGGGACTGCCCGTGGCCATGTAGCGCTGGGCCTGGTTGAGCATGCCGCCGTTGTACTCGAAGAGCTTGATGAACAGGAACGCGAGCAGGAAGACCGTGCCGTACGGGCCGACCAGTGGTTCGCCGTGCCCGCGCAGCGCGGGTTCGTCCCAGGCGCCGAGGAAGCCGATGCCCTTGTCGTTCAGTTTCATGACGACGGCGACGAACATGGCGACCCCGGCCAGCAACTGGATGACGAACTGGCCCAGTTCGGTCAGCGCGTCCGCCCACAGGCCGCCGATCGTGCAGTAGAGGGCGGTGATCGCGCCGGTGATGAGGATGCCCTGGTTCAGGGACATGCCGGTGAACACCGACAACAGGGTGGCGATCGCCGCCCACTTGGAGGCCACGTCGACGATCTTCAGCAGCATGCCGGACCAGGCGAGGGCCTGCTGGGTGCCGAGGTTGTAGCGGGCCTTGAGGTACTCCAGCGGCGAGGCGACGTGCAGGTGTGAGCGCAGCCGGTTGATGCGGGGCGCGAACAGCTTCGAGCCGATGGCGATGCCGAGGGCGATCGGGAAGGACCAGGTGATGAACGAGGTGACGCCGTAGGTGTAGGCGATGCCCGCGTACCCGGTGAACATCACCGCGCTGTAGCCCGACATGTGGTGCGAGATGCCGGACAGCCACCACGGCATCTTGCCTCCGGCGGTGAAGAAGTCGCTGACGTCGTCCACACGTTTGTGGGACCAGAGGCCGATCGCGACCATCACCCCGAAGTAGCCGATGAGTACGGCCCAGTCGAGACTGTTCATGCGCCCCCCTTCCGGGGTCTGACTTGTGAACTCCGTTCGGCGGCACGGCAGTTCACCCGTGCGGGACGGGGCGCCGGTGACCGCGACGTGCCCGCTCATCGTGGGTGTGAGCGCATGGACACGACAAGTAAGGCTAAGGCCAAGAGGCGGTAAAAGGTTCGACTCGCTGACCCCTATTCATGGATGTGAATAGGGGTAGGGGGTCGAGAACCAGCCGGAACGGCCGAGAGGCGCACTTCGGGAGACGGTGTGAAGATTCAAAAGCCGAGCCGTCAAGAATAAATAAATGAGGTTTGAAGGAGATTCCTTCCGTTCTCGAAAGGGTTTCGGTCCTTGCGTGGGTGCGGTATTGCTGCCCTTCAACTGTCGCTATCGAGCCGCTAATGTCCTATATGGAGGCGTGCCGGGCCTTTGGGGGGTGAGTCGACCGAGCGGAAGTCCAAGGTGCTCAAGGGAGAGATCGTGAACGGCAAAGAGTTGATATATTCGTCGCTGCATTCCGTGCCGTTGCCGGTCGCGTCGGAGTCCGCGAGTGAAACCGTGCCCCTCGCGATGCTTCTCGACGGAGAAGCGGTACGGCTCCGGGGAACGTGCGACGAACACGTGAGGCTCCTGGCCGAGTCCGGGAAGGAATTCCCGCCCATCCTCGTGCACCTCGGCAGCATGCGGGTGATCGACGGCATGCACCGGCTCGCGGCGGCGAAGTCGCGGGGGCGCGCGACCATACAGGTCAGGTACTTCGAGGGCAGTCCCGAGGACGCGTTCGTCGAGGCGGTCCGGGTGAACAGCGCCCACGGCTTACCGCTGACACTGGCCGACCGGAAGGCCGCCGCGGGCCGCATCCTGCGCGACCGGGGCGAGTGGTCCGACCGGCGGATAGCGGCTCTGGTCGGCCTGTCGCCCAAGACCGTCGGCGCGATCCGAGGGCGCCTGTCTGAGGAATTTCCTCAGTTGACGGCCCGCACCGGACGCGACGGCCGAGTACGCCGCCTGCCCACCGGGGAGAAGGCGTTCCGGGCAGGCCCGGCCACCCCCGACGGTCACCCCGGCGGCCCCCCTGGCGCCGCCCCCGCCCCCACCCCCACCCACGAGGCCGAGCGCCCGCCCGAGCGTCCGCCCGGCGCCGAGCACCGGCGCGACCTCCCGCCCGGAGGGCTCCCCGTACCGCCCCAGGACACCCCGCGCCCACGGCCTGCCGGCTCCCCGCAACGTCGTTCCACCGTGGACCTGCTGCGTCAGGACCCCTCGCTGCGCATGACCGAGGCCGGTCGCGCCCTGCTGCGCCTGCTCGATCTGCACCTGGGGCGGGCGGAGGACTGGGACCGGCTCGTCGAGCATGTGCCGCCGCACCGCGTGGAGTCCGTCGCCGACCTCGCCTGGGAGTGCGCGCGGGCCTGGGCCGACTTCGCCCAGCGCGTCGCGGGACAGGGGACGAAAGACGGCGGCGCCGACCTCTGACACCCGCGCGCCGACACCGCCCCCTATCGACGTGACACATCCTCACCTTTCCATGGACCGGAAAGGCGAATAGGTCCGCTGCCGAATACGCGCCACCGGCTGTTCGGTATGCGGGTGTGGTCCCGAACGCTCTCTGTGAAGGCGCAGGTTGTCGTCCCCCGGGGTGCCCGGTACGGTTTTTTCAATTCTCCGCACACCCTCAAGAACCTCCCGCCCGGCGAAGGATTCTCCGCCCCGTACCGCTGATCCCCGGCCGTCTCCCGCAATTCCTGTGAGGCCGGAATGAACCGGCTGTCGAGAAACTCTTCGGCGGCTGGGGGCGGCACGGCACGGGCGCACTCTCCACGGCATGGGCGCACTCTCAGAGGAAGGGGTTTCACGTGGCCACGGAACTCGCGATCGTCATGCCCGCACGCAACGAGGAAGGATGCATCCGGCAGACGTTGGACGCATGGCTGGACGTCCTGACCGCCACCGGGCTCACCACCGAGGACACGGTCCAGGTGATCGTCCTCGACGACGGCTCCACGGACCGCACCCCCGAGATCCTGGCCGAACTGGCGGCGACCGACCCCAGGATCGGCATCGTCCGGCAGACCGGCATCGGACACGGCCCCTCGGTCGTGAACGGCTATCGGCTCGCCCTCGAATCCGGCGCCCGGCACATCTTCCAGGTCGACTCCGACAACGAGTTCGACCCGTACGAGTTCCCCACGGTCTGGCAGCACCGCGACCGCGCGCCGTTCGTCTTCGGGTGGCGGGTGCGGCGCAGCACCCCGCCCTCCCGCCGGTTCATCTCCTTCTCCCTGCGGCTGCTGCTCAACTCCCTGTTCGGCGTCCGCATCCCCGACGCCAACGTGCCCTACCGCCTGATGGAACGGCACTACCTCGCCTTCGCGGCCGAGAACATCCCCACCGGCGTCTTCATCCCCAACGTCTGTATCGCGGTCCTCGCCCACACCCTCCAGGTCCCGGTGGTCAACGTGCCGATCACCCACCGGAAACGGACCACCGGCACGGTCTCCATCGTCAGCTGGCGGCTGGCCCGCGCCTGCCTGCGGTGCCTTGGCCAACTCCTGCTCTGGCGGCTGCGGTTCCAGGGCATCCGGTACAACTTCACCGTGCACGGCGCCTACGTCACCGGCCAGGCACCCTGGGGAAGCCGGTACCCGCACGACGCGGCGGCCTGAGCGTGCACCGGCGACGCCTGCTCGGCTTCACCGCCGCGCTCGCCCTGCTGATCTGGGTCACCTCACGCCTCGGCGTCGCCCTGCACGAGTCGTCGCACCTGGTGGTCAGCGGCCTCCTCGGCGCCCAACTCGCCGGACTGCACGTGCCGTTGTTCGGCGACGGGTACGGCAACTTCTCCTTCCCTCCGCGCACCGGCGCCACCCCCCGGTTCCTCGCCCTGATCGTCGGCCCGCTCTCGCACATCCTCGGCGGCACCCTCGCCCTGCTCCTCAGCCGCGTGACGTCCCGGTCGCGCTGGACCCGGCTCCTCCTGATCACCTACGGGGCCGTGAACCTGCTCTCCGGACTCCAGTACCTCGGCTCCGGCCTGTACTACGGGTACGGCGACCCGGCCGACGCGGTCCTCGCCCTGCTGCCGCCCTGCGCACCGGGCCCGGTCAGCGCGGACACCGTCACGACGATCGCCACCGTGCTGGTGATCGGCACCCTCGCGGTGGCCGCGTACGCCCTGACCCGCGCCTACCTCGCCGTGCAGGAACTCTGGTTCCCCGCACGGGACTTCCGCGCCCGGCTCACGATCCTGCTGCGGACCGCCGTACCCGCCGTCGCCGTCTTCGTCGGCGCGTTCCTGCTGTCCGGCAGCCAGTCACCCACCTTCTACGCGGGCGGCGACTACCGCTGGAACGTCCCCGTACGCGACGACCGGATCGCCACCGGCATCGCCACCGACCGCCGCACCCACCCCGGCACCAGCACGGCGGCCGCCTGCCGACGGGCCACCGACGACCTCGTCAACGGCTACATCGGCGACCGGGAGAGCCAGCAGGAGCAGGCGATCCGCGCTCTGCGCTCCCGGGGCGTGCGACCCGGCCCCGCGAAGCTCCCGCTGCTCCCGGCCAGCGCCGCCCTGCTGGGCGCCGGTGCCCTGCTCGCCCTGCGCCGGGGCCCCCGTACCGCACCCGAACGAGTGGACCCTCATGCGCACTGACCACGGGGCCGCACCGCTGGCCTGGAACCGGGTGCACCGGTACCGGCAGCGGGTGCTGGACATCGAGCGCGGACTCGACTCCCTCCCGGACAGCGCCGGTTCGGTGCTGCCACGCGGCTTCGGCCACTCCTACGGCGACAGCTGCCTGAACGCCGGCAACACCCTGCTCGACACCCGGGGACTGAACCGCGTCCTCTCCTTCGACCCGCACACCGGCGTCCTGCACTGCGAGGCCGGCGTGACCATCGGCGAGGTGCAACGGCACGCCACCCCGCACGGCTGGCGCCTCGCCGTCTCCCCGAGCACCGGCCTGGCCTCCGTCGCCGGCTGCGTCGCCCACGACGCGCACGGCAGGAACCATCCCCGCGCCGGTTCCTTCGGCCACCACCTCCTGGAGATCGAGCTGCTGCGCGGCGACGGCCCGCACCGCTGCGGCCCCGACACCGACGCGCCGCTCTTCCGCGCCACCATCGGCGGCCTGGGCCTGACCGGCCTCATCACCACCGCCACGCTCCAACTGCGGCGCGTGCAGTCGTCGTTCCTCCAGGTCGAGACCCACGCCCACACCGACCTGCCGGGACTCCTCGACCACCTCGACACCACCGCCGGCCGCGCGGAACACGCCACCGCATGGCTCGACATGACGGACCGTCAGAAATTTCGCGGGCTCCTTGAGCTGGGCGACGAAGGGCCGGGCGAACGCTCCCTGCCACCGGAAGGACCCCGGCCCCGGGTGCCGTTCGACCTGCCGCGATGGTGCGTGAACCGGCCCGCCGCACAGGCGTTCAACCGCACCTGGTTCCGGCTCGGCGCGCGCAAGCAGCCCGGCCCGGTCGACTACCGGACCTACCTCTACCAGATGGACTCGCTCGGCGACTGGAACCGGCTCCTGGGCCGCAGAGGCTTCTACCAGTACCACTTCCTGCTCCCGGCGGCCGCCGTCCGGACCGGGCTGCCCCGGCTGCTCGACGCCGTCCGCCGCTCGGACAACCTCGTCGTGCTCGCCATCCTCAAACGCTACGGACCGGCCACCGCGCCGGGCATGATGTCGTTCCCGTTCCACGGCCTGGGCGGCGCCTTCGACTTCGTGAACAGGGGCGGGCGCACCCTGCGGCTCTTCCACGAACTGGACGCGCTGCTGGCCGAGTTGGGCGGCCGCGTCTACCTCGCCAAGGACTCCGCGCTCGACCCGGACACGTTCCGGCTGATGTATCCGCAGTGGACCGCGTTCAGCGAGTTCGTCGACCCCCGATTCTCGTCGTCGCTGTGGCGCCGGGTGACCGGGGAGCACAGGTGAACCGGCCCCCGGAGCGGCCCCTGCTGCGCCAGGCCGTCCGCTTCGGCGTCGTCGGCGCCGCCTGCGTGCTGCTCCAACTCGCCCTGTACACGCTGCTGCGCACCCGGCTGCCCCCGCTGCCCGCGAACTTCGCGGCCCTCCTGGTGTGCACGCTCGTCAACACCGAGGCCAACCGCCGCTTCACCTTCGCGGCGCACCGGGGCTCGGCCGCCCGCACCCAGGCCCAGGGCCTGCTGGTCCTCGCCGCGTACTCCCTGCTCACCTCCGGCGCCCTGGTCCTGCTGCGGGCCGTGGTGGCCACCCCGCCCCGCCGCCTCGAACTGGCCGCCCTGGTGGTGTCGTCGGCCGTCGGCACCGTCGGCCGGTTCGTGGTCCTGCGGCTGTGGGTTTTCCGTCACCGCGTCCTCGCCGGACAGGACACGGCGTTCCCGGCCAAGAAGGAGGCGTCACAGTGAAGGTGACCATCATCGGCAGCGGCCTCGCCGGAGCCACCGCCGCCGCAGCCCTGCACGACGCGGGCGCCGACGTGCGCGTCCTCGAACAGAGCCCCGTGTGGGGAGGCCAGCTGCGCACCGAGCACGCGGGCGGCATCCTCTACGAACCGCACGGCGCGCACATCCTGCACACCACCGACCGGCAGGTGTGGGACTTCGTCACCGACCGGGTGGAGATGCTGCCCTACCGGCACCGGGTGATGACCGAGGTCGACGACCGGGTGCTGTCCTGGCCACCGCAGATCTCCGAACTCGAACAGCTGCCGCAGTGGGCCGACATCCGCCGCGAGCTGGACCAGTGCCCGAGGACACCACGCACCACGAACTTCGAGACCTGGTGCGAGGACATCATGGGACCGACCCTCTACGCGCTGTTCATCAGGCCCTACACCATCAAGCAGTGGGGGACCGACCCCAGGGAACTCGCCGCCCAATGGGCGCCCAAACGCATCGAGTTGCGCGTCGACGGCTACCGCGACCTCTTCCGCGACCCCTATCAGGGCTGGCCGCGCGGCGGCTACCTCACCCTCATCGACGCCCTGCTCGGCGGCGTCCCGGTCGAGTTGGGCGCCCCGGTGGACGCCGAGAACGTCGCCGAGCGGACCCGGGGCGCGGACGCCGTCGTTCTCACCGCGCCCCTCGACGTCTTCTTCCGGCACGCCCTGGGCGAACTGCCGTGGCGGGGCGTCCGCCTGGAGAGCCACTTCATCCCGGGCGCCGATCACGTCCTGCCGTGCGGCGTTGTCAACCACCCCGGGCTCGACCAGACGTACACCCGGCGCATCGAGACCAAGTGGATGAGCGGCCAGACCCGCGAAGGCACCGTCGTCAGCTACGAATACCCCGGCGCGCCCGCCCGCCACTATCCGGTCGACGACGTCGAGGGAAAGAACCGCGGCCTCGCACACGACTACCGCGCCCTGGTAGCCCAGGAGTTGGGCCCCCGGGTGCACCTCGCCGGACGCCTCGCGACCTACACCTATATCGACATGGACCAGGCCATCCGGCAGGGACTCAACGCGGCGGCCCGCATTCTCAAACAGACCGACACCGGCGCGAAAGCCCGGAGTTGACCGTCAGGTCAGAAGACGCCGGCACACAGGCCGAGCCCCCTCGGCAAGGACGGCGGACTGGTCGAGAGGGCTCATTCTGTACAGCGTGTGCAGTTATTCCCCTGGACTACGGCCGAGAATCAGGAGGGCCGTTCCCTAGGCCTTGACGGAGGACACGAAGGTGTTCCACGTGTCCGCCGGGAAAGCCAACTCCGGTCCGTCGGTCACCTTCGAGTCGCGCACGGCCATCGCCGCGACGACGGGGGACTTGACCTCGACGCACGCGCCGTTGCCCGTCGAGTACGACGACTTGGTCCACGTGTCCGAGACACCCTGAAGAATTGCCATTTTCGCTCCGTATTGCCAGTCGTTGAGTTGCAGTCACCGGGTGCCGACTCCGCTGCGGAACCGGCCTCGCGGTGCGCGCCAACCTGGTGCTCGCCGGCGTGTTTTCGAAGCTACTCGCAATCCCCCACCCGCGACGGGGGCGTTCACTCGACTGGATGGCATATTCCGGGGGGTCTTCCACTCCGGCTCCGGGAAGGTGTACCGTGCGCGACCTTCCCGGAGACCGGAACGAAACTCACCGCGTGTAGGTCTTCGCGACGTCCTCGATGTACTGCCGGGACTGGTCGGGATTGAGCGCCTGCGCCCTCAAGTGCTCATACATCACGCTGTACTTCTGGACGTCGTTCGCCTTCTCCAGATAGAGATCGCTGGTGACGCCCTCGATGTAGACGACGTTGGAATCCGCCGCGTCCGGGAACTCCAGGATCGCGTACTGCCCGTTCAGTCCCGGATGCGCGCCCATCTCGAACGGAATCAACTGCACCGTCACATGCGGCAGTTGCGACTGGGCGACCAGAAACTCCAACTGGTCCCGCATCAGAGCGCCGTTGCCCACCCGGCGGTGCAGCGCGGCCTCGTCGAGCACCGTCCACAGCCGCAACGGATTCTCCGGCGCCGTGATCCGCTCCTGGCGCCGCATCCGGACGCTGACCCGCTTCTCGATGTCGGCCGGTGCCGTCTCCGGCAACGCGCCCGCGATCAACGCCTGCGCGTACTCCCGCGTCTGCAACAGCCCCGGCACCACCTGCGGGTCGTACACCCGAAGGCTCGCCGCGTCCGTCTCCAGACCGATGTAGACGGAGTACGGGATGTCGCCGAAGGTGTGCCACCACCCCTGCTGACGCGAGTCCTTGGCCATCTGCATCAGGGAGTCCACCACCCGGACGTCCTCGACCTCGTAGACCCCGCAGAGATCACGGACGTCCCGCTGGCTGATGCTGCGCCGGCCGTTCTCCAGCCTGCTGATCTTCGACTGCGACACCAAGAGGCGATCGGCGACCTCTTCCGCCGTCATGCCTTTGAGTTCGCGGAGCCGACGAAGCTCCTGCCCCAGCCTCCGACGCCGGACGGTGGGATTGACATTGGACGCCACGAGACGTGCACCTCCGGCTGCGTGCCACATACCTGCCACTTTGCGTATCTGCTGTTGAGCAGACTGCCACCAAGGTGCTCACTACCGCTGGGAAACGGTTGATATGCGGTGCGCATACGCCACATCACGGCACAACGGCGCCCCGGTCCCGCATAATGCGGCCGCGCACGCGGCCGCGCGGACGACGGAACCGTCCGACCGGACAGCCCCGTTGAGGGACGACCGACGTACGATCCCGCCGCCCGCGCGGACTGCGGCTCCCGAACCGGATCTCGGTGATTCGGGTACGGCGTGCACAACTGCCCTGCTGCCGAACGGAGTTCGCCCCAGAAGGCGGCGGCTCAGTGTGCCGGGACGCGCGCCATGACGTCCCGGCGTGGCTGCATCGGAACACCGCGAGCGGGTTCCGGCACCGGCCTGCCCGGTCCGGTCGCGGCCTGTCGGCCGGCCGGGGCCGGAGCCCGCCGTGGCTGTGCCGCCACACCGTTCTGGACGTCCATCACGGCGTGCGCCACGAGGCCGCCCATCGGGTCGTGCCTGATCAGGTCCCGCAGCCGGGAGCGCGAGGAGCGACCCTCGTTGCCCGGATACAGGTGTTTGCCGAGGCCGACCGCGTGTGCCAGGGCGGCGAGCGCCGCGGTCCGCGGGTCCGGCGGAACGCCGGTGCGGATCGCGCAGTCCAGCCGGGCCTTGATCTCCCGGCTGATCTCGGTGTCCGTCGCCTGGTAACGAGTCGTCGGCAGCACTCCGCACATCTGTCCGGGCACGGCGGCAACCATGCCGCACCGTTCGAGATGCGAGAGATACGTCTGGCGCAGCCCCAGTCGGGGCCCGCCGATCCAGTGGACCGCCCGTACCGGAGCGCCACGCCTACGCAGCAGCTCCAACGCGCTGTCCAGAGTCGGATCTCCGGTCGGCCGTGGTGCCACCACGGCGATACGATCCCCATCTGGGGCTATCCGTCCGGCCAGCGCCAGCTCCACTAGCTGTGCTCCGGCCAGACCGAGGTCGAGCGACTGCGGCTGTGCGGTGGTACCCGTGGCCGGGTCCAACGCCAGCAGCAAAAGCTCTTCCGGAATGGTTCTGCGGCTCCTGCCCATCCATGCCTCCCCGCGTGGATGACAGACAGGGTGACCCCTCTCACATTCATCTGTCGAGGGTGCGTGACCTGTTTGTGAGGGAACCGGTAGGTATGTCGTTCTCGTCTACCGCAGTGGCCAGGCCCACACAGCAGGACACTGGTACATGGTTCGGACAGCGCGGTGGAGCGCTGTCGCGGGCGACGGTTCACTGTTCGCAAGACGCACGGAGTACGTGCGGCATGAGGAGGCATCGGTGGCGGGCGAGTCCCCCGACAGGTCGAAGCAGCGCGAGTCGTCGGCAGGACCGACGTCGGGGAGCGGGGGTTCGGTTCCCGAATCCAGGAATTCCGACCATTCCGTGAACCCCGGGACCCCGGAGCGGTCCGGGAACGCGGAGCGGGATTCCCGCGACCCGCGCGTGGGCATGACAAGGGAACCCGGCGGTTCCGCCTCGGGCGGCGTCGACACCGCGACCCGGGTGATCTCCACCCGGGACCTGACGACGGAGGCCACCACCGACCCCGACCCCACCCCGGACGACGACGCCCCCGCCCGCAAGGCGGTGGCCGGCTGGGTCCGCCCCAGCCCCGACCCCCAGACGAACGACGCCGACGCGAACGCCGACGCGAACGGCAACGACGACGCCGCCGACGCGAACGGCAACGACGCCGACGCGAGCGACGACGCCCCGGACGCCGAGGCCCCGTCGAGCACCCCGGACGCCGGTGACCCGCAGCGCACGACCACCCCGGCCACCGGGACCGCCGAGGGCGCGGGCAAGCCCGAGGCCGGGAACGCAGTCACCGCCGACGCCGGTCAGGGCGCCGGAGCCGCCGACGCCGACCCCGACACGGACCCCGACACGGACCCCGACACGGACCCCGACGCCGACCCCGAGCTCGACCCCGACGCCGACCCGGAGTCCCGTTCCGGCGCCGAGCCCGGCACCGGCGTTGCCCCGAAGGCCGACGGTGGGCCGGAGGCGGCCGAGGGCGCCGCCGACGAGCAGGCGAAGGCCCCCGAGCCGGCGAAGGGCACCGGATCGGCAACGGCGGTCACGGCGCCGATAGACCCGTCCGCACCGGCGGACAGCGAGGAAGCCCCGGCGAAGTCGGCCGCGTCCGGCGGCAAGGGCGGTGCGACCCCGACGGCGGCCGCCGTTCCCGCCGTTGACCAGGAGACCGGCGAGGAGACCGGCGAGGAAGCCCCGGCGAAGTCGGCCGCGTCCGGCGCCGGTGCCGATGCCGAGGGTGACGCCGCCGAGAAGGCCGACGGCGCTGAGGAGGCCCCCGAGGGCGCTGTCGTCCCCGGTGGTGGCGAGGGTGCCCCGGATGCCCCCGAGGACCCCTCCGGGCCCGCTGGTGGCGACGAGGCCCCCAAGGGTGCCGCCCCTACGGGTGACCCCGACGGCACGGGCACGGGCACCGGCAAGGGTGAGGACGGGGACGCCGGCGCCGAGCAGCTCGATCAGCCGACCGCCGTGTTCAAGGCCCCGGCGCCGAAGCCCGAGGTCGATCAGCCGACGACGATGCTGAAGCTCGGCGGCGACCCCGAGCGGACCAGCAGGTTCGTGGCGTTGAAGCCGTTGGACGAGCCGAAGGCGCCGCGCGCCGGGGACGTCACCGCGCTGGTGCCGCAGGTCGGGCCCGAGCGGACCACGCAGACGCCGTTGCCGCCGAAGCCGCCGCTCGATCTGCTGGCCGAGCTGACCAACACCCCGCCGCCCCCGCAGACCCCGGTCCGCGTCCTGGTCCGGCGGGTCAAGATCTGGACCCCGCTGGTCCTCCTCCTGATTCTCATCGTTGCGATCGCACAGGCTTTCCGGCCGCTGCCGTCGCCCACCCTCGCGCTCACCGCCGAGGACTCGTACACCTTCGACGGCAGCAAGGCGACGCTGCCGTGGCCGTCCGAGGGGCAGGGCAGCCTGGACGTCGAGGGCATCGGCACGATGGACGCCTTCGGCACCGCTACACCGGTCGCCATCGGGTCCGTCGCGAAGGCGATGACCGCGTACATCGTCCTCAAGGACCACCCGCTGAAGTCCGGCCAGGACGGCGCGAAGGTCCCGGTGGACGCGCTCGCCGAGAAGGAGGGCGGCTACAGCAAGGACGGTGAGTCCACGCTCGACACCGTCAAGGAGGGCGACGTCCTCACCGAGCGCCAGGCGCTGTCGGCCATCATGATCCCGTCGGCCAACAACATCGCGCGGCTGCTGGCCCGTTGGGACGCGGGCTCGGAGGCGGCGTTCATCAAGAAGATGAACGACACCGCCAAGGAACTCGGCATGACGGGCACCACCTACACCGACGCCTCCGGCCTCAAGGAGACCACCGTCTCCACCGCCGCCGACCAGGTGAAACTGGGCAACGAGCTGGTGAAGATCCCCGCCCTGATGGAGATCACCAAGCTGCCCACCTGGAAGGACCCCTCCGGCAAGGAGTGGACGAACTACAACCGACTCGTCCCCTACAACGGCGCCCTCGGCATCAAGACCGGCACCACCACCAAGGCCGGCGGCAACCTGCTCTTCGCCGCCACCAAGGAGGTCGGCGGCGAGACCGTCACCGTCGTCGGCGCGATCCTCGGCCAGCACACCGCGCCGATCATCGACACCGTGAACGCCGTCAGCAAGACCGCGATGGTCGCCGCCCAGGACGCGCTGAAGTCGGCGAAGATCCTCAAGAAGGGCGACGTCGTCGGGTACGTCGACGACCAGCTCGGCGGCCACACCCCGATCGTCGCCTCCAAGGACGTCAGCGCGGTCGGCTGGTCGGGGCTGAAGGTGAAGCTGTCCTTCGACGCCGACGACATCCCGCACACCGCGAAGGCGGGCACCCGGGTCGGCACGCTCACCGTCGGCGACGGGGACGGCGGCGCGGTCAAGGTGCCGGTGCAGTTGCAGAGCGACCTCACCGAACCGGCCCTCGGCGCGAAGCTGACCCGCCTGCTCTGACCCGTCGGCAGCGGCCGGCAGCGCTCCCGCACCCCGTCGACGTGCCCACCCGGGCGACCGTCGGCGGGGTGCGTGCTAGCGTCACGAATCGGGGCAGGCGGTCGACGGGACGTGTCCCGCGACCGAACTCGGGACACCATGGGGAGTGCCTACAGGTGGCCACTGCGGAGCCGACACACGCCGACGACGCCGAACCCGGCCAGGGAGCCGACGGGCGAATACACGTACCCGCGCCGAGACATCACGACCCCACTGCCACCCCGGCCGACGCCCCCGTCCGCCCCGTCACCCGCGCCCTGCTCGCCCTGCGCGAACGGCTCCTGCGCCACCCCGTGCTCGCCATCTCGGCGCTCGCCGGGGTCCTCCACCTCGTCTGGTTCTTCACGTTCGCGAACAGCGGCGGGGATCTCGCGGCGCAGGACGCGTGGGCCGAGTTCGTCGGCCGCCACCCGGACTCCGCGTACAACCTCGCCTGGTACGGCGGCATGCACCCGGTGTCGTACAGCATGGTGTCGCCGTATCTGATGTCCCTGCTCGGCGTGCGGACGACGATGATGATCGCCGGTACGGTCTCGGCCGGGCTGCTGACGATGATCCTGATCCGCAGCCGCTCGGTGCGGAACCCGCTGTGGGCGTCGCTCTCCGGCGTCTTCGCCTTCCTCTGCAACGCCGCCTCGGGCCGGGTCACGTTCGGCCTCGGCACGGTGTTCGCGCTGGGCGCCGTCGCCACCGTCTTCTGCTGGCCGCACCGCTGGCGCCACAAACGCTGGGCGAAGGCCCTGTGCGCGGCCCCCCTCGCCGCCCTCGCCACGATGTCGTCGCCGGTGGCGGGTCTCTTCGTGGGTCTGGTCGCCGTCGCGATGTTCCTCCAGAAACGACGTCCCGGTGCCTGGGCGCTGGGGCTCGCACCGGCCGCCGTGGTGGGCCTGTCGGCGTGGCTGTTCCCGTTCTCGGGCACCCAGCCGATGAGTTTCGGCTCGGCCGTGCTGCCGTTCCTCTTCGCGGTGCTGTGCGTGGTCCTGGTCCCGAAGGGGTGGACGACGGTCCGGCTGACGTCCGGGGTGTACGCGCTGTCGGTGGTCGGGGTGTGGGCGGTCAGCTCGCAGATCGGGTCGAACATCACCCGGCTGGTGATGCTGTTCGGCGGGGTGGCGCTGACGGCGGCCCTGCCGTTCGCGGTGCGCGGCACCCGCAGGTGGTACGCGACGGCACTGGCCGTCGCCGTCTTCACCACCTGGATCGGCTCCAAGACCGTCGACGACGTCGTCCACACCACCCCGGCCGCCTCCTGGGCCCGTGAACTGGCGCCGCTCGTCAACGAGTTGCAGGAGGTCGGCGCCGAGAAGGGCCGGGTCGAGGTGGTCCCCGCCGCCTCCCACCGCGAGGCCTCCGCGCTCGCGCCCTACGTCAACCTGGCCCGGGGCTGGAACCGCCAGGCCGACATGGAACGCAACCCGCTCTTCTACGACGACACCCTCAACTCCGCCAACTACCATGAGTGGCTGCGGCGTTGGGCCGTCCACTTCGTCGTGCTGCCCAAGGACCAGCCGGACGGCAACGGCGGTGAGCGCGAGCGGGAACTCGTCCAGCGCGGCATGCCCTACCTCAAGCAGGTCTGGGGCGACGCCAATTGGCAGCTGTTCCGGGTCACCGACCCCGCCCCGCTGGCCGAGCCGAATGCGGTGGTGGACCGGGCCGAGCAGGGCGAGATGACGATGCGGGTGAAGAAGGCCGGGCGCGTCCTCATCCGGATTCCGTACTCGCCGTGGCTGTCCATCGTCGACGCCCAGGGCAAGAAGCTCGCCGCGCCCCAGGAGACGGCGGCCTCCCAGCACCGCGCCGACGACGCCCCGAAGACGTACGACAACGTCAACGGCTGTCTGCTGGAGACGGAGAAGGACGCGGACGGCGACCAGTGGACGATGCTGGTGGCCCCCAAGGCGGGCACCTACCGGCTCGCGGCCCCGTACACCGTGCCGCGCGGCACCCCCTGCCCGGACGAACTGAAGTGACTCCCGCCCGGTCCGGCCCCGTTGGAGGCGGGACCGGTCAGGAGCCGTGCCGCTGCTCCTAGGCGAGCTGCCCCTCGATGGCCGCGACGACCTCGGCGGCCTCCGGCTCGGTCTGCGGCGAGAAGCGGGCGACGACGGTGCCGTCGCGGCCGATCAGGAACTTCTCGAAGTTCCAGCGGATGTCGCCGGTGTGCCCCTCGCCGTCGGCGAAGTCGACCAGGCGCTGGTAGAGGGCGTGCCGGTGATCGCCGTTGACCTCGGTCTTCTCGGTGAGCGGGAAGGAGACGCCGTAGGTCGCGGAGCAGAACTCGGCGATCTCCTCGGCGCTGCCCGGCTCCTGCCCGAGGAACTGGTTGCAGGGCACGCCGAGCACGGTGAAGCCCTGCGCCGCGTACCGCTCCTGGAGGCGTTCGAGGCCGGAGTACTGCGGGGTGAGGCCGCACTTGGAGGCCACGTTCACGATGAGCACGGCCTGCCCGGCGTACTGGCCGAGATCGGCGGACCCGCCCGTGAGCGCGCCGATCTCCACCCCGAGGGGAGCTGTGCTGCTGCTGTCGGAAGTCGTCATCCCCGGATGCTAACTCCGCCGGGAGAGGGGGCGGCCCGCCGGGCCCTGGGGAGGAGGCGGGAGCCAGGAAGCGATCCGGGCGGCCCCTAGGGGGAGCGGTCTCCTACGGGGGAGGGTGTTCCGTAGGGGGCGGGTGGTTTCCTGGGGGCCTACCCGTCCCCCTCCCCGGCCGCCGCTCCGACCAGTGCCTCGCCCGCTGTTGTTCGGGTGTACAGGACCGAGCGGCCCGTTCGGCGGCGTTCCAGGAGGCCCGCGTCGAGGAGCAGGCGGAGGTGGCGGCCGACCGAGCCGAGGGGCTGGCCGGTGATCGCCACCAACTGGCTGGTGCTGAGCGGGGTTTCGAGCAGCACCAGGACGCCCGCGCGGGCGGTGCCGAGGAGGGCGCCGAGCGGGGCCGGGACCGGGGCGCCCCGGGGGTCGGCGAGGGTGCCCGCGCACGGGTAGACCAGCGCGTACCGGGCGCCGTCCTCCCAGGACACCCAGCCGTGCCGCTGCGGGGTGACCGGCATCAGGAGCAGGTCGGCGCCCTCGATGGCACGCGGCGGATACGCGTGCCGGTTGACCTGGAACCGGCTCTCGCCGAGCCACCGGGTGCCGGGCCGCAGCGCGTCCAGGACGGTGGCCCAGCCGCCCCGGCTGACCTGCGCGGTCCGTACCCCGACGTCGGCTTCGAGGATGCGGCGCCGCCGTTCCCAGTCCGGGCGGACGCCGTTCTGCCAGATCGACTCCAGCAGATCGGCGGCTCGTCGGGGGAGGTCGGCGCGGTCGGCCAGGGCGGGCGGGAGGGGGCCTGCGAGGGAGAGGCGCAGGTGGGCATGGGCGTCCTCGGGGGCGACGGCGCGGACGCGGGCCAGGGTGTCGGGGAAGGGTTCGCCGTCGCGGGGCGTGGGGGTGAGGAAGTCGGCGATCCAGTCCCGGCCGAGCCCGGCCCGCACCAGCAGCGCGGTCACCGGGTCGGCCGCCAGCAGCGCCCGGTACCCCGGCAACTGGCGGCGCAGCCAGTCCCGTTCACCGGGATGGGCGCCCACCCCGGCGTGCAGCAGTTTCAGGCAGGCGAAGGTCTCGGCGAACGGCGACACCACGAACCGGCTGCGGGCGAGGGTGTCCGCGTCGAGCCGCCACCAGCCCATGTCCGCCGCCCTTCCGGTCACGTTTCGCGCGGGTGCGAAAGAGTACCCGGCGCCGCCGTGGCTGCTCAGACTCCCCGCATGCGCAGTTACCAAGCCCTGTTCCGGGCCCCGGAGTTCACCCCGCTGTTCCTGCACACCGCGTCCAGGTCGGCCGCCATGACGGTCGCCGGGCCCGCCCTCGGCACCCTGGTCTACGGGGCGACGGGCTCGCCGTTCCTGTCGGCGGTGAGCATGTTCACCCCGCAGCTGGCGCAGGTCGTGGGCGCGACGACGCTGCTGTCCGCCGCCGACCGCATCCCGCCGCGCGCGGCCCTGACGCTGATCGCCCTCGCGTACGCCCTCGGCACCGCCGCCCTCGCGACCCCGGGCCTGCCGGTCGGCGTGCTCCTCGCGGTGTCCCTCACCCTCGGCCTGGTCGCCTCCCTCGGCGGCGGCGTCCAGTGGGGACTGCTGCACGAGATCCTCCCCAAGGAGGGCTATCTGCTGGGGCGTTCGGTGTGCAACATGGCAAACGGGCTGATGCAGGTGGCCGGTTACGCGGCCGGGGGCGTCCTGGTCGCCGCGCTCTCCCCGCGAGCCGCGCTGCTGGTGGCCGCCGTGCTGTATCTGCTGGCCGCCTCCGTCGCCCGCCTCGGCCTGAGCCGCCGCCCGCCCCGGGCCACCGGACGCCCCTCGATCGGCGCGACCTGGCGGGCCAACTCCCTGCTCTGGTCGGACCGTTCCCGCAGACTGACGTTGCTCGGGCTGTGGCTGCCCAACGGTCTGGTCGTCGGCTGCGAGGCCCTCTTCGTCGCCTACGCCCCGCACGCCGCAGGCCCCCTCTTCGCCTGCGCGGCCGCCGGGATGCTCATCGGGGACGTGACCGTCGGCCGTCTGCTGCCACGCCGGGTCCGCCGACGGCTCGCGGTGCCGTTGCTCGTGCTGCTGGCGGCGCCCTATCTGCTGTTCGCGCTGCGGCCGACGGTGTGGGTGGCGGCGCTCGCGGTCGGGTCGGCGTCGATCGGGTTCGGCGCGAGCCTCGTCCAGCAGGAGCGGCTGATGGCCCTCACCCCGGACGAACTGAGCGGCCACGCCCTGGGGTTGCACTCCGCCGGAATGCTCACCTGCCAGGGCCTGGCCGCGACCCTGGCCGGCACCGTCGCCCAACTCACCACCCCGGCAACGGCGATGACCGCCCTGGCGCTGGCCTCCCTGACGGTGACGGGGACGCTGGCGGCAGCCGCCGTCGCACAGCGCCGGAAACCCGCCCCCGCCCCCAACTCCGCTGCCCGGCCTACTCCTTGACCGCCCCGGCGTTCGCGCCCTGGACGAAGTAGCGCTGGAAGCAGAAGAAGAGGGCTGCCACCGGGAGGGTGGCCAGGAGGGCCGCCGCCAGTTTCAGGGGGTACTGGGTGCCGCCGCCGAGGCCGCCGGAGACCAGGCGGGCGAGGCCGACGGTGAGGGTCTCGTACCGGCTGGACTGGGTGGCGACCAGGAAGTGGGTGAACTCGTTCCAGGAACCCTGGAAGGAGAGGATCGTCAGCGTCAGCAGGGCCGGTCGGGCCATCGGCAGCACCACCGACCAGAACGTGCGGAACACCCCGGCGCCGTCCACCCGGGCCGCCTCCTCGACCTCCCTCGGGATCGACTCGAAGAACTGCTTCATGATGAAGATCCCGGCCGCGTCGACCAGGAGCGGCAGGATCATGCCGCTGTAGGTGTCGAAGAGCCCGAACGTGTTCAGCACCAGGAAGCGCGGGATGAGCAGCGCGACGTTCGGCACCGCCATCACCGCGATGACGAACCCGAACAGCACCCCCCGGCCCCGGAACCGCAGCCGGGCCAGCGCGTACCCGGCCATCGCGTCGAACAGCACCCGCCCGGCCGTGACGACGACCGCGACGAACGCGGAGTTGGACAGCCAGCGCAGGAACGGCACCCCGGCCGCGGTGTCGCTCAGCCCGAAAAGACGCTGGTAGGCGGCGGTCGTCGGGGTGGTCGGCAGCAGTCCCAGCGGGTGCGCGGCCGCGTCCGGGTCGGTCTTGAAGCCGGTGACCAGTTGCAGCACGAACGGCAGCAGATACAGCAGGCCCACCGCCGCCACCGCCGCGTACCCGGCCCACCGCAGCGGGCGGGCGAAGCGCGGCAGGACCGGCCGGGCCGGGGACTTCGTGGTCATCGGCTCCTCCGGGGGCGGGGCGTGCGCTCACGCAGCACGAGACGTTGGACGGCGGTCATGGTGAGGATCAGGGCGAGCAGGATGAACGCGATGGCCGCGCCCTGCCCGAAGTCCGCGTCGTCGAACGCGGACGAGTAGGAGAGGAACGCCGGGGTGAGCGTCGTGTTGCCCGGCTTGCCCTGGCCCATTACATAGACCTGGTCGAAGACCTGCCAGGTGGAGATCAGGCCCAGCGTCAGGACGAGGAAGAGGACCGGGCGCAGCGCGGGCAACGTGACATGGCGCAGCAGCTGGCGCCGGTTCACGCCCTCGATCGCCGCCGCCTCCTCCAGCTCGCGCGGGATGTCCTGGAGCGCGGCGAGGAAGATCAGCATGAAGGTGCCGGACGTCGTCCACACGGCGAGCAGGATGATCGTGCACATCGCGACGGACGGCCCCGACAGCCACTCGAACCACGACAGGCCCAGGAACGTGTGGTCGGCGAGGAGACCCGAGGGATGCCCGGTGTCGACCAGACCGAGGCCGCCGAGGAGCAGACTGAGGACGCCCCGAGGATCGTTGAACCAGTTCGGGCCCTTCAACCCCACCCAGGACAGTGCCGTGTTGACGGCGCCGCTGCCCTGGAAGAGGAAGAGGAAGATCGTGGAGACCGCGATCGAACTGGTCACGGACGGAAAGAAGAACGCGGTCCGCAGGGCCGAACGGGCGCGCAGGAGACGCTGGTTGACGATCAGCGCGAGCCCGAGCGCGAGCACCGTCTGCAACGGCACCGTCAGCAGCACGTAGTAGCCGTTGTTGCGCAGCGCGGTCGCGAACAGGGTGCGGTCGAGGCCGTCCTCGGTCAGCAGGGAACGGTAGTTGGCGAGGCCGACGAAGTCCGCCCGGCCGCTGAACGGGTTGGACTGCCCGTCCCAGTGCAGCAGGCTCACCCACAGCGCCATCAGGATCGGCAGCACCATGAACAGGCCGAGGACGAGCACCATGGGGCTGACGAACAGCCAGCCCCAGGCGGATTCGCCGCGGCGCCCCGCGCGCGGGGCAGAGGTGGCACGGGGCGACGCGGCGGGGCCGGGCCCCCCGGACGCGTCAGGAGCGCCCGGGGAGTGGTCGGCCGCCCGGGGGGCCGAGCCCGCGCGGGTGCGCGGGCCGGGCCGGGGGTGCGACGAGCGGGGTGCGGAGGGTGACATGGCGGCTCAGTTGTCCTTGTCCTTCGTGAGCGCCTGCTCGCCGTTGCGCTGGAGGCTGGTGAGGATCGTCTTCGGGTCGGTGGTCGCCAGCGTCGCGAGGTCGGTGTTGAACTGCGTCAGCACCTTCTCGAAGCCGGGCACCGTCACCGGGCCCTGCGCGTAGGCGGTGCCGTCCACCCACACCTTGGCGCTCGGGTCCAGCTTCACGAACGCGGCCTGCGCGCTCGTCCTGGACGGCAGCACCCCGAACGCCTGGGCGTTCTCGACCTGCTGCTTCGCCGACGTCAGGTACTTGACGAGGTCGACGGAGGCGGCCCGGTGCGTGCTGTCGGCGGCGATGCCCCAGCACTGGCTGAACGCGAGCGTGCCCTTGCCGCCGGGCCCTGCGGGAAGCGGCACCGTCGTGTAGGTGGTGTCCGGGTAGTCGGTCTTCATGCCGCCGGTCAGCCAGCTGCCCTCGATCGTCATCGCGGCCTTGCCCTTGCCGAGCGCCTCCCCGCCCCAGTTGGTGTCGACCTGCGACGCGTACTTGAGGTCCCCGGACTTCAGCAGCGACCGCACATAGGTGAGCGCCTCGATGTTCTGGCTGCTGTCGGCGGTCATCTTCGACTGGTCGGCGTTGGTGATCCAGCCCCCGGCCTGCTTCAGGAACACCCCGAGCCGGGTGTGCTCACCGCTGGTGACCAGACCGGTGACCCCCTTGCCGGTCAGCTTGGCGGCGACGGTCCGCAGCTGCGCCCAGGTGGTCGGGTAGTCCTTCGCGGTCAGCCCGGCCTTCTTCCACAGGTCCGTGTTGATCGCCAGCGCCAGCGTGGAGACGTCCTTGGGCAGACAGGTCAGCTTGCCGTCGTAGGTGAACGACGCCCGCAGCCGCGCCGAGAAGTCGTCGGCGTCCTTGATCTGGTCGCCGTAGGCGTACAGCGAGCCGCCCTTGGCGTAGTTGGCGAACTGGTCCGAGTTCACATAGAACGCGTCCGGCGGCCGGTGCCCCGCGAAGCCCTGCGCCAGCTGCTGGTTGATGTCCTTGGCGACGTCCACGGTGACCTTGTTGCCGGACGCCTTCTCGTACGCGGCCACGGCGTCCCGCACGGCCTTGGTCTCCGCGTCGCCCGAGGAGGCGATCAGGATGCTGAGCTGCTGCTGCTTGCCGGTGTCCTGCTCCGTCTTCCGGCCGCTGTCGAAGTTCGACGAGCAACCGCTGACGGCGACCAGCGCCGCGCAGGTGACGAGGGCCGCGGCGGCCGTACGGTGAGCCATGGATTCCTCCGGGAATCGGGGGGTGGTTCGTCTGCGGCTCCACCCGGGCGAGGCACAGGGGCCGGGCCCGGGGTGTGGGGGTGGAGGAGGGTGACGTGCGGCTTGATGGGGCTTCTGAGGTGGTGGAGAAACGTTTCTGTCGAGGGCTCGCCCGGACCGCACCGGATGCGGAGGCCGGGGTGGGTGGGGCGGGTGAGCGGCAGCCGGCCGTCGTCATCGGCTCGCGTCGGCTGGGGTGCCGGCCACCCGGGCGCCGGTGACGGGGGGCAGCGGCGCCCGGGTGACCGGCGGCTAGGAGGCCGGGTCCGGCGGTGCCGCCGTACTGTCACGGACGGCCAACGACGGTTCCAGCAGGATGCGTTCGGGCTCGGCGTCCGGCGCGGCCAGCCGGGCCAGCAGCAGCCGGACGCACTCCCGACCGACCTGTTCGAGGGGCTGGGCCAGCGACGACAGGCCCGGCGAGAGGAGATCGGCGGTGGGTGAGTCGTCGAAGCCGACCACGGAGACATCCCGCCCGGCCACCGCGCCCCGCTCGCGCAGCGCCCGATAGCAGCCCAGGGCGAGCAGGTCGCTCGCGCCGACGACAGCGGTGGCTCCCGCGTCGAGCAACGGCTTCGCCGCCGCGCGGGCCGCCTCGATGTCGTTCACACTCTGCCCGCGCCGCCCCCGGGTGGACAGCCCGTGCCGCTTCATCGCCCGCTGCCAGCCCTCGGCGCGGTCGTCACCCGCGCCCGACGCGCCGCGCTCCCAGCCGAGGAAGGCGATCCTGCGGTGGCCGAGCGCGACGAGGTGTTCGACGGCGGCGTCCGTCCCGGAGGCGCCGTCGACGTCGACCCAGTCGCCGATCTGCCGACCCGACCACATCCGGCCGAAGCTGACGAACGGCACGTTCCGCTTGGCCAGCCAGGACTGCCGGGGGTCGCCGTGCTCGGTGCCGCTGAGCACGAAGGCGTCCACCTCGTGCTGGTCGAGCAGCTCCTCGTACCCCGCGAGCGTCGGGGTGCCCGGCGGGCAGGCGAAGAGCAGGACGCGGTACCCGGCGTCGTCGGCGGCCTGCGAGACGGCGTGCAGGAACCGGTCGAGCACCGGATAGCTGAACGACGACGGCTGGACGCCGTAGCCGATCAGCTTGCTGGAACGGGTGCGCAGAGTCTGCGCGGCACGGCTGGGCCGGTAGCCCATCTCGTCGATCGTCCGCCGGACCCGGTCCAGGGTCTCGGGGCGCAGCAGGGCGGGCGAGTTGAGGGCGTTCGAGACGGTCTGCGGCGAGACCCCGGCCCGGCGGGCGACCATCGCGAGGGTCACCGGGCCGCCTTTGGCCGTGGCGCTGTTGCTGGAGCGGGGCATGCGGGGTCTCCGGCGTACGGGAGAAAACTTCGGATGCGGAACGGTACTGCGGTTCCGGTGGTGCGGTGGTGCGGTGGTGCGTGATCTCACGAGGGTGGCTGTGGATCTTGTTCGTGTGATCTTGGTGGTGAGTTTTAGCGTTCCAAAGGGATTGTCAGCGCCCTGAAGAGCTGCTTACTGTCTTTGGAACGATCTAACGCTGAGAGGTTCTACTCACTTGGACACCACTGTCAAGCCCCAGGACGCCAACGGATCGGTCACGGCGACGCCCGTCGTGACCACCGGGCTCCAGCCGTTCCTGCACGACGCGGTCGTCACGCTGCACGCCCCGAGCCTGGTCGTCTCGCGCGCGGACGGGCGGCTCGACGGCGGTGCCGACGGCTTCTACCACGGCGACCGCCGGGCGCTGTCCCGGCTGACCGTCGTCGCCGAGGGCGTTCCGCTGGCGCCGGTCGGCGGCGGGCTGCGGGGTGCGGACCGGGCGGAGTTCCGGTCGATCCTGCGCGGCCTCGGTGAGGTCACCCCGGACCCGGCCGTCGCCCTGCGCCACAGCCGCCTCACGGGCGCCGGACGCCTGGAGGAGACGTTCGAGGTCACCAACGCGGGCACCCGCCCGGTGCTGTTCCGGCTGACGGTGACGGCGGGCACGGACCTCGCGCCGATGGAACGTGTGAAGTCGGGGCGCGTTCCCCAACTCGCGCCGGGGCGAGGGCCGTTGTGGCCTACGCCGGGGGAGCCGGGGTCGGCGGGGTTGGCGGCGGGGGGCGAGCCGGGGTCGGCGGGGGTGGTGGGTGAGCCGGGGTCGGCGGGGGTGGTGGGTGATGGTGCCGGAGCCGGAGCCGGAGCCGGAGCCGGAGCCGGTGGCGGTGCCGGTGGTGGGGCCGGAGCCAGTGGCGGGGCCGATCTGTCCTGGGCGGCCGATGACTTCACCGTGCGGCTGACGACGAGCCCGGCGCCGGACGCCGTCGAGGCCGTCGACACCGCCGAGGGGGCTGTCGTGCGGCTGTCCTACGACATCGGGCTCGCGCCGGGTGAGGCGTGGTCGCTGACCCTGATCTGCGTGGCCGGGTACGCGGACGGTGACCTGTTCCCGGCGCCGCCCGCCGACAGCCTGCCGTGGAGCGTGCCGGAACTGCGCAGCGCCGACCGTGCCCTGGACCGGCTGCTTGAGCAGTCGTTGGCCGATCTGGACCGGCTGCGGCTGACGGACGCGGCGTTCTCCGGCGGCGGCCGCACGGACCAGTTCCTGGCGGCGGGGGCGCCCTGGTTCCTGACCCTGTTCGGGCGCGACGCGCTGTGGGCGGCCCGGATGCTGCTGCCGCTCGGCACCGAACTCGCCGCCGGCACCCTGCGCACGCTGGCCCGCCGCCAGGGCGCGATCACCGACGTCAGCACCGAGGAGCAGCCCGGCAAGATCCTGCACGAGGTGCGCCGCGCCTCCCTCAACGACGCCCTGTTCCTGCCGCCGGTCTACTACGGCACCGTCGACGCGACCCCGCTGTGGGTCACCCTGCTGCACGACGCCTGGCGCTGGGGCCTGCCCGCGGCCGACGTCGAGGAACTCCTCCCGCACGCCGAGGCCGCCCTCGCCTGGATGCGGGACCAGGCCGCGGCGAGCGGCGACGGCTTCCTCAAGTACGTCGACCAGAGCGGCAAGGGCCTGTCCAACCAGGGCTGGAAGGACTCCTCGGACTCCGTCCGGCACCGCGACGGACGCCTCGCCGGCGCCCCCATCGCCCTGTGCGAGGTGCAGGCGTACGCCTACGAGGCCGCCGTCGGCGGAGCGGCCCTGCTGCGCGCGTTCGGCCGGCCCGGCGCGGACCAATGGGAGGCGTGGGCACGGGAGTTGGCCGACCGGTTCCGGGCCCGCTTCTGGGTCGAGGACGCGCACGGCCGGTACCCGGCGATCGCCCTCGACGGCGAGGGGCGCCCGGTCGACGCGGTCACCTCCGGCTTCGGCCACCTGCTGGGCACGGGGCTGCTGAACCACGAGGAGAGCGCCCTGCTCGCCGCCCGCCTCGCCGCCCCCGACCTCGACTCCGGGCACGGCCTGCGCACCATGAGCACCGAGATGGCGGGCTTCAACCCGTACGGCTACCACATCGGTTCGGTCTGGCCGCACGACACCGCGATCGCCGTGCGGGGCCTGGTCCGGGCGGGCTTCCCGGCGGCGGCCGCGTCCCTCTCGCAGGGCCTGCTGACCGCGTCCACCTCCTTCGCCGCCCGCCTCCCCGAACTCTTCGCGGGCCACGGCACGTCGGAGACCCCGGACGCGGCGCCCTACCCGGCGTCCTGCCGCCCCCAGGCCTGGTCGGCGGCCTCGGTGGTCGCGGTCCTCCAGTCCGCCCTGGGCCTGGAAGCGGACGTCCCGTCGGGCACGGTCACGGTGCACCCGACCTTCGCGTCGGCCTACGGCCCCTTGACCTTGACGGGACTTCGGATCGCGGGGGAACGGCTCGACGTGACCGTGGCGGCGGACGGCACGGTGGGGGTCGGGGAGTTGGCGGGGGGTGTGGTGGTGAGGGTGGGGGAGTGAGGGGGCGTTCGGTGGGGGAGTGGCAGGGTCCGTCCGGCGCGGGTGGAGGGGGTTTGTTTCGGCGCCGGGGGCTGAAGGGGGTTGGCTCCGGCGCCGGTTGAGTGGGGTTTGCTTCAACGGGGCTTGTCCCGGCGCCAGTTAGCACCGCGCACCGCCACTGCCACCGCGCACCACCACTGCCCCCCCCGCACCACCACCGCCCCCGCGCACCGCCCCCGCACACCGTCCCCGCGTGCAAGTCCCCCATCCCGGCAAGGGAGTTGAGAGGGCGCCGTCCGTCAAGGCGGCGTCACAGCAGTACCGGTGCGTGGAAGTCGCCCAGCCCTTCCCCCAAGTCCCTGTCCAGCCAGTAGCGGCGGGGTTCCGTCAGCATGATGGTGACGTTGACGGCGTGGAGGCCGGGGATGGCGGCGAGGTCGTTGTCGATGAAGTGGGCGAGGGCGGTGCGGTCCGGGACCAGGCCGGTGGCCAGGACGGACAGGTCGCTGGCGACGTGGGCGACGAGCCGGGTCTGCGGGAGCTGGTCGATACGGCGCATGACCTCCGGCGTCTCGCCCGGCGCCACCCGCAGCCGCAGGATGAACGCCGTCCGGAACCCGAGCCACTCCGACACGGTCTCCAGGCGCGGCTTGACCCACCCCTCGTCGAGCACCCGCCGCACCACCCGGTGCGCTGTGGAGGTGGCGAGCCCTGCGGTGCGGGCGATCCCGGCGGCGGAGGCCCGGCTGTCCTGGATGAGCTGGGCGACGACGATGCGCTCGGCGTCGCTGAGCGGTTTGGCGGGCGGCGCGGCCGTCGCGGCGGCCTCGGTGCGGGCGCCGGTGAGCGCGAGCAGGTCGGCGCGCTCGGTGTCGTTCAGGAACCGTGGGTCCCAGGTGATGCCACGGCGCAGGGTGCTGAGCGCGGGCAGGGCGTTGACGCGGCGGACGCCGGGCAGCGAGAACATCCGGTCGATGGCCTCGCCGGTGGCCGCCTCGGACGGGGCGTGCACGACGGCGTAGAGCGGGTAGTCGCCGGAGATCTGCGCCAGGAGCTGGAGATGGGGCAGGCCGCGCAGGCGCTGGAGCACGGCGAGGGGGGTCTCGCCGGTGATGTCGAGGAAGACGTGCACCGGCATCGCCGTGGAGTGCATGCCCCAGTCGGCCTGCCCGATCGCGCGGACCATCCGTGCCTCGTGGAGCCGGTCGTAACGGCGTTTGAGCGTGCTGGCGTCGGCGGCCAGGATCGCGCCGAGGTCGTCCCAGGTGGCCCGGGGTGCCAGGTGCAGGGCGCCGATGAGGCGCCGGTCCAGCTCGTCGAGGAGAGGGCGGGTCATGGGGCCTCACCTTAGACGGGCGCGATGACGGGCGTCTGCGCTGTGCGGCCGCCGATTAATCCCAACGTTACCTCCCTGAGATGGAGAATCTCCCATTCGAATGCCAGTGTTCGCAGGAACATCCCCCGTGCATGAAGAGGTACCGATGAGCGTCACCTCCGCTCCGCCCCAGCCGACCGAGCCGCGGTCGAGAGTCCTGCGTGCCGCGTTCCGGAGCCTGGCGGCGATCGAGAAGGTCGGTAACCGGCTCCCCGATCCGTTCTGGCTGTTCTGGATGCTGGCGGGCGCGGTCGCCGTTCTCAGCGCCGTGCTCGCGGCGGCCGGGGTCAGCGCGGTGCGCCCCGGCACCCACGAGACCATCACGGTGGAGAACCTGCTCAGCAAGGACGGCCTCACCATGGCCGTCGAGGGCGCCGTCGACAACTACGCGTCGTTCCCGCCGCTGGCCACCGTCCTCACCGTGATGTTCGGGATCGCCGTCGCCGAACGCAGCGGACTGTTCTCCGCGCTGCTGCGCCGCATGGTCGCGCGGGTGCCGGGGAAGTACCTCACCTTCGCGCTGTCGATGACGGCCATGGTCAGCCATGTCGCGGGCGACGCCGCCTATGTCACCCTCATCCCGCTCGGCGCGCTGGTCTTCCGCGCGGCGGGCCGCAGTCCGGTGCTCGGCTGCGTCGTCGCCTATGTGTCGATCGCCGCCGGTTACGACGCCTCGCCGTCCCTGACCACCACCGATGTGCTGCTCTCCGGGATCTCCACGGCCGCCGCCCACACCATCGACGAGCACTACGTCGTCACCCCGGTCGCCAACTACTTCTTCGGGCTCGGCTCGTCCTTCCTGGTCGCCCTGGTGATCACCCTCGTCGTCGACAAGGTCCTCGCCCGCCGCACCGACCTGGAGCCCGACGAACCGTCCGCCGCGCCGGACGCCGCCGAACTGGCCGAGATCGAGGTCACCCCCCGCCAGCAGCGGGCGCTGCGCATGACCGGCCTGGTGGCGGCCGGGTTCCTCGCGCTCCTGGTACTGGGGATGGTCCCGTCGTCGTCACCGCTGCGCGGGGCGGGCGGCGGCATCGTCAACTCCCCGCTGCTGGGCGGGATGGCGCTCGTCCTGGGCCTGTTCTTCGCCGTCCTCGGCACCGTCTACGGACGCGTCAACGGCACCTTCACCGCCGCCCGTGACGTCATCGCCGCGATGGTGGACGGGGCCCGCTCGATGGCGCCGATCCTGGTGCTGTTCTTCGCGATCTCACAGTTCCTGGCCTACTTCAAGTGGACGAACATCGGCGACATCCTCGCCGTCAAGGGCGCCGAAACCCTGCGTGACCTGCATCTGCACGGCTGGACGGTGCTGGTGGGCATCGCCGTGCTGATCACGTTCATGAACCTCGTCATCACCAGCGGCTCGGCCCTGTGGGCGCTGGCGGCGCCGGTGCTCGTGCCCATGCTGATGCTCATCGGCATCGAGCCCGAGACGACCCAGGCCGTCTACCGCGTCGCCGACTCCGCCACCAACTGCATCACCCCGATGAGCCCCTACTTCGTCATGGCCCTCGGTTTCATCCAGCGCTACCGCAAGTCCGCGGGCATCGGCACCCTGGCCTCGTTCACACTCCCGATCGCGGCGGTCGTGTGGGTGATCTGGGTGACGTTCTTCGTGGCCTGGTACCTCCTGGGCCTCCCCCTGGGCATCAACTGACCCAACAGCCAGAGCCGTTGAAGAAGGAATGAAGCCGAGCAGAGCCGCCGAAGAAGACTGAGCAGAGCCGCCGAGGAAGACTGAGCAGAGCCGCCGAAGAAGACTGAGCAGAGCCGTTGAAGAATTCTGAACGGAGCAGAAAGCACCCCATGCCCGAGACACCCGCACCCGCCCCCGCCGCCCTCCTGACGCACGCCCAGTCGGTCTCCTCCCGGATCGTCGACGACATCGTCACCCTCGTCGGCCACGAGACCAGCAGCTACGACCTGCCCGCGCTCGCGAGCGGCCTCGACCTGCTGCGCGACCTGACCGTGCAACGCCTCGGCCGCCCCGACCGCGAGGAACGCCACCCCGGCGGCGCCTGCGGCGACACCCTCACCCTGACCTACGAGGGCACAGGCCCCGGCCATCTGGCGCTGGTCGGCCACTACGACACGGTCTGGCCGACGGGAACCCTGTCCGGCTGGCAGCAGCCCGAGCCCTCCGCCGACGGCCGCGAAAAACTGTCGGGCCCGGGCATCTTCGATATGAAGTCCGGCCTGGCGCAGGGTATTTGGGCCCTGAAGCTGGCCCGCGAGTCCGGCACCCCGCTCCCCACGGTCACTTTTCTCTTCAACGGCGACGAGGAGATCGGTTCGCTGTCCTCGCGCCCGGTGATCGAGGCGACCGCACAGGGCGTGGACGCCACCCTCGTCCTGGAACCCTCGGCCCACGGCGCGGTCAAGACCGCCCGCAAGGGCACCGGGATCTTCCAGGTCACGGCGACCGGGGTGGAGTCGCACGCGGGGCTGGCGCCGGAGGACGGGGCGAGTGCGATCACGGCGTTGGCGGAGTTCGTGGTCGCCGCCGCCGCGGTGGCCGACCCCGCCCAGGGCACCACCATCAACACCGGCCTCTTCAAGGGCGGTTCCGGCATCAACGTCGTCGCAGGCCACGCCACCGCCGGCGTCGACATCCGCGTCAGCAGCGCGGCCGAACAGGCCCGGGTCGACGCCGAGTTGGACGCCATCAAGGTCAGCGACCCGCGCGTCCGCATCGACATCGACCACGCCTGGAACCGCCCGCCCATGACCCTGGGCCCGGCGTCGGTCCCCCTCCTGACCCTGGCCCGAGAGGTGGCGCGTTCCCAGGGCCGCCCCTCCTTGCCGGACACGGCAGTAGGAGGCGCCAGCGACGCCAACTTCATCGCCGCCCTCGGCCTCCCCGTCCTCTGCGGCATGGGAGCAGTAGGCAACGGCGCCCACGCAAAGGGCGAGTACATCTACCCGGACACGGTCCCGGAACAGACGGCGTTGGTGGCGGGGATGCTGGGGGGAGTGGCGGAGGGGGGCGCGTGGGCGGGGCGCTAACGGCCGGTACCGGGTGTCGCAGGGGGCGTGAGGGGGCGACCTCGACGGCTCTCCGGAGGCGAGGAACCTCCTCTCCCGCAGCGCTGCGCTGAACGACGGCGGCCCCGCTCCGGCGCAACGGGACCGGGGCTGCTTTCGCGCGTCCGGGGGATGAGGAACTCCCCGGCCCGGGTGACCGGTTGCCGAGCCGCCGCGCCCGGAGCGGACCGGGCGTACCGTTCTGAGTGTCGAGGCAGAACGGAGAGTTCAGCATGCCGCAGAGCTATGAGGAGCACACGGGCACGCGGATCGCGGACTACCGGAAGCTCCGCCAACTGTCCCAAACCGGCCTGGCGCAGTGCGCGTTCCTGGCGCGCAGCACCATCGCCAAAGTGGAGGCAGGACTGTCCCCGGCCAGTACCACCGTCGTGGCCGCCATCGCCCGCGCCCTCCAGGTCGACGTCGCCGTGCTGCACGGCCAGCCCTACACCAGCGAGTTGCAGCAGGATCATCTCGACCGGCTCATCAGCCCGCTGTCCGAGGCACTCGACATGTACGACCTCGGCCCCGACCCCGACGTCACACCGCGCCCGGTCGCCCGCGTCGCCGAGGACGTCGCCGCCCTGTGCGCCGCGTCCTGCGCGACCGAGTACAAGGACGTCGGGGCCAGGCTGCCGGGCCTGGTCGGCGAACTGACCACGGCCGTCGCGCTCTTGCCGCCCGGCCCTGACCGCCGGCGTGCCAGCGAGAGCCTCGCCTGGTCGTACTGGGTGTCCTACGAGTTCGCCTACCGGCTGGGCTACCACGACCTGGCGTCGATCGCGCTGGAGCGGATGGGGTGGATGGCCGAGCAGGCACAGGACCCGCTCCTGCTCGCCGTGCGCCTGGCCAGGCGTTCCAGCATGCTGCTGCGCCGAGGCGACAACCTCATGTCACTGCGGGTCATCGAGCGGGGCCACGGCCTGGTCGAGCAGGCGGAGAACCGGCAGTCGGTGAATGCCCTCGCTGTCGCCGGGAGCCTCCACCTCGCCTCGGCGATCGCCGCCGCTCAGGCCCAGAACGAGGACAGCGTGCTCGGCTACCTGGAACTGGCGGGCCGGGCGGCGAGCCAGATCGGCCGCGACGTGCCAAGCGCCTACTGGTGCAGTTTCGGCGTGACCAACGTCAAGCACTACGAGGTCGCGACCCGGGTCGAGTTGGGCCGGCTGGGAGACGCGGTCAAGGAGGCCCAGAAGCTCCACTTCCCACCAGGCCACCCCAAGATGCGAGTGGGCCGGTACTACATGGAGATGGGCCGCGCCTACGCCCAGATGGGCAAGACCGAGGCCGCGTACCGTGCGCTGAAGCGCGCCCGCGAGGCCGCTCCGCAGCAGGCCCGGTACCACCCGCTGATGCGGGAGACCATCGGCGCGCTGGTACGGCGCCAACTGACCTGAGCTGTAACCGTTTTCCGCACCGATGTCCGACCTTTGGAACCCTCTCTCTCGGGCCGGACACCTCGGCGGGCCCCACGCCCGGGCCGCCCGCCGACCTCGGCCTGACACCCTGGCGCTGAACAACCCCGCGTCACGGGGGATGAGGAACTCCCCGGCCCGGGTGACCGGTTGCCGAGGCGCCGCGCCCGGAGCGGACCGGGCGTACCGTTCTGAGCGTCGACGTCAGAACGGAGTTCACCATGCCAGACCCCACTGACATTCACATCGGCGCGCGCGTTGCTTCACGCCGAAAGCTGGCTGGTTACACGCAACGTCAGCTCTCCGAGCACTCACACCTGTCCCTCGGCATCATCCGGAAAGTCGAGCGCGGGGAGCGCGTGCCCACCCCGAGCTTCCTGGCCGGGGTCGCGCGAGCCCTGCACGTCACAGTCGAGGACCTGACGGGCCAGCCGTACCGACTACAACCCCAGGATGACCGGATACACGCGCCCATCACCGACGTGCGAGCGGCCCTGCGCCACTGGGACCTCCCCGGTGATTGGTTCGATACACCCCGCTCGTTGGCGAGGCTGCGTGCGGATGTACAGGTCGCCATGGACCACCGCGTGCACGGCCGACTGACCCGGCTCGGCCGGGTGCTCCCGGCGCTGATCGAGGAGCTGACGGCGTCCGTGCACCTGCGCTCGGGAGCCGAGAAGCAGCAGGCCGCGCGCCTCTTGGCGCTGGCCTACGACATGGCGCACAACTTCACCTATCGCTTGGGCTATCCCGACCTGAGAGGCCAGGTCGAGGACAGGCTCAGGTGGGCGGCGCAACTCTCCGGTGACCCGGTGCTGGTCGCTCTGGCCGAGTACAAGCGTGTCGAGACGTTCAAGTCGGCTCACGAGTACGGAGCGGGGCTGCGGGTCCTCCGGGCCGCACGCGAGCGGCTGGAGGGCGAAGGGCCGGGCCGGGACTCCGAGTACCTCACCGTCGTGGGTGGAATCCGGCTGCGCGAGATCACGCTCGCGTCCAGAGACCGCGACGAGGAGGCCACCGCTCACCATATGGAGGAGGCGCGTCGGGTGCTCGGCCAGTTGTCGGCGCCCGCCGACCGCCGCCAGCACAGCGTGGTCTTCGGCGCGGGCAACCTGGCCATTCACGAGATCCAGGCCCGCCTGGAGCTACGACAGGTGTCGGAGGCGGACAAGGTCATCGAGGCCACGCACCTCCCGAGTTCGGTCCCGCCCACCCGCGTCAGCGCCTACCACATCAACGTTGCCCGGGTGCATGTCGAAGCAGATCGACGCGAGCAAGCACTGCTGCATCTCCAGAAGGCCAGACGGGCGGCGCCTCAGATCACGCGGTACAAGCCCATGGCTCGCGATGCCGCCCTGCTCCTCACCATGAAGTACCGGCGCACCACGGAGGAACTGCGGTTGCTGAGTAGCTGGTTCGGGCTGGAGTAGTCAAGGCGGAGACTGCGGCGGCGGTACCCCAATCCGGGGTACTTCCCGTCTTGCCACCTCGGCACGATGTGACGAGTAACTCACTCACCGTCACATGGAGTCGCCCCATGACACCCCAGACCTACCGCCCACCCATCGAGGCCGCCCTCGCCCTACCCGCCCTCGCGGACCTGGACGAGCCCCGCGCGACCGGCCGCGCATGCGTCTGGGGCGGCGAGCGGCTGACCATCGAGACCGCCGTCGCCCTGGGTGAACAGACGGACCCCGCCGGCCGCGTCTGTTTCCTGCGGTCCTGCCGCAAGCACGCCGGTCAGGTCGCCCACCGCGCCCTGATGGAGCACGCGCCGAGCTGTGAGCAGTGCACCGACAACGCCGGTGGCTGCGGCCTGGGCCGTGTCCTGCTGCGGCTGATCCGGGAGGGCCGCCGGTGATCCGGCCGATCCGGTACTGGAACGGCGTCCCCGTCCCGTTCCTCACCGCCTGGTCCGGCGAGGACCCGCCGCCGCAGGCGTTGGTCGTCCGCCACGGCAGGCAGGTCAGCGGCCTCGGCTTCCGTGACGAAGACCCGGCTGTCGACCGGCAGTTGAACGTGCTGTGGATGCGCATGCCCGCCGTGCCCGGAGTGGGGGAGCCCCGCTGGGACACCGTCCACGCCCTGCGCCAGCGCCAGACCATGACCCGCTCCCGCTGCCAGGTCTGCGGCGGAGCCGTACTCGACGCCCGCGCGGACCAACGCCTGCTGTTCCTGTTCGGGGCGTCGGCCGACCGGCACCCCATCGGGGAGGGGGAGCGCACCTCCAGTCCCCCGCTGCACGCCACCTGCGCTCAACTCGCCGTGCAGCACTGCCCGTTCCTCCGGCGCGGGTGGGTCGCCGCCCTTGTCGGATACACCGTCGACTGGGGCGTCGCCGGAACCGTCTACGACCCGGAGACCCTCACCCCGCTCACCGGGCGTGTGGACGAGGTCCGCTACTTCTCCGACCCCGTCGCGCTGCGGTGGGTCCTCGCCGCCCGCCTCATCGTCACCCTGCACGAGATCGACCCGGTGACCGATCTGGACGCCCTCGCCGCCGGGGAACGCGCCCGCATCGAGGCCAGGCAGGCATCCCGGTGACCGCCCGACGCAGGTTCCGTCTCCCTCGCTGGTTACGCCGACGCCGACGACGCCCAACTGGCCTGCGCTGCAAGCCGTTTCACCGTACCGGCGTCAGGCCGTTGGAGCCCTCCCTGTACCGGGCCGAGGTCCGCGCCGAGGGTCCCGTCCACGGCACCGGCGAGAACGCCCAGTGCGTGCTGGCCACCTTCCAGTCCATCTCCCCCAAGCTGGTGCTCCGTTGGCTGGCCGGGCAGGCGTTGCACCTCGCCGAACGGCTCGACCCCACCCCCACCCGCACGCCGTGGGTATCACCACTGATGCACACCATCACCTACCCCGCACCCCCCGGACCCGCCCGCCTCCGCGCCTGGGCCACCGACCCCACCGAACTCCACGCCGCCCGCGCACACATCAAGAACGGCTACCCCCTCTACGTGAGGTTCACGGACACCGACTGCACCTACACCCTCACCGCCTGGCCGGTGGCCTTCCACCACACCAACGCGTCTGCCCAGCAAGGCCGTTACACCCCCGTCCGGCACCGCATCGGCGGACTCACCCACCCCCTCTACGCACTCGCACCGGAAGACCCATGGACGTGACCGAGACACCCGAGCCCCGCTCCAAGACCGCCGCCCGTGACGCAGCCCGCGCCGACAGCGAGGCCATCATCCGGCGCTACCAGGCCCGCGAGCCCGTCTCCCGCATCGCCGCCGACTACGGCGTCACCGCCAACTGGCTGGCGCTGCGGCTCGTGGAGTGGGGCGTGCCCCGGCGTCACCGGCACGAGGCCCACGCGCTGCGCCGACCCGCCGGGCACGTCTTCCGAGGCCGGACCCGGCGCCGTTCCACCGCCGAAGTCAGGGCCGCCCAGGCCCAGTTCACCGGCGACCGAGCCGACGTCACCGCCCGCTACCTCGCCGGGACCTCCATCACCACCCTCGCCCGCGAATACCAGGTCAACCCCGTCTGGATCACCGAACGCCTCGACGACTGGAACGTCCCCCGCCGTCGGCGCCCCGGTCGGGACCTGGAGGCGTGAAGAGTTAGGGGAGCGGTGCTCCATCCCCTGAGCTGCGAAGGCGCAGCCGATCCGAGCGCGATCAGTGTTCGTCCGGACCGGTACCGCGATGCATGGGCCATGGTCGAGCTGAAGGTTTCGGTGGCGGACGTGGTGAGCGACCCGGAACTGGCTGCGACCGTGCAACTCCGGCTGGACGAGGCACACACTGCGGAACATGGGACTGAACGACTTCTTGAACTTCGCGTACGTTCCATCTTCTCCGCGTGCGACCGCGGATCGAGGTCGTGGTCGCACCTCCAACGTTTCCAGACAACGCCCAACGCCGGCCTCCGTCGCTCGGCGCCGTCCGGATGGGGGATCAGCGGTCGGCACTTGAGGGAGAGTGCGCATTCCGTCAGTCAGCGGCAGGGTGACCATGAGCGTGACGCTCGTACGTGTGGTGAGAGGACGTCGTGGATGTGCCGGGCGGTACCAGCCTCGAACCAGGCTGGTCGGACGCCGCCCAGGCAGTGTCCGTCCTGGAGGAAGATGCCGCGTGATGTGTGCCTGACCCGTGCCGGGGCGTTGTAGCCGAAGGGGGCACCCTGCCGTGCTCATGCGGTGGCGTGCCCTCTTGCGTCTCCCACAGATTGCAGGGGCCCTCCCGCCTCGCGGACGGAAGGGCCCCTGACCTGGTGTTTCGCTGTGCCCTCGGCAGGATTCGAACCTGCGACACCGGCTTTAGGAGAGCCGTGCTCTATCCCCTGAGCTACGAAGGCGCTGCCGACTGAGCGGGCAACTGTGTATCAGTGTCTGACCAGGACAGCGTAGCGGATGCGTGAAGGTGAGGGGTATCGGGATGGGGGCATGGGGCGGGGGTGCCCCCCCCCGGCCGTCTCCGGGGTCGGTCCCGGTGGTAGGGCCCCCTAGCTCGTGCTCGCCTGGTCGATGAACTTTGTCAGTGTTGTCGCCGTTGCCTCTGGCTGTTCGTCGGGGATGAAGTGGCCGGCTTGGGGGATGACGGTGCCGGTGACGTTCGTTGCCCAGGGGGTGAGGGCGGTGGCCATGTCGGGGATCGAGCCGTGGGAGCTGGAGATGCCCAGGATCGGGAGGGTCAGGTGGGCCTGTCCGGCGAGGGGCTCGTGGTTCTTGCGGGCTGACTCGGCGCCGTCGCGGTAGTAGGCGAGGGCCGCTCGGAGTCCGCCGTCGGCGGCGAGGGAGGCGGCGTAGTGGTCGACGTCGGCGCTGTCGAACGTGCCCGGGGACAGTGGCTTGGTGCTCAGGAACCAGCCCACGTAGTCGCGTTCGCGGCCGGTGATGAGGGTCTCGGGCAGGTCGGGCACCAGGTGGAAGGCCAAGTGCCAGGTCTTCCAGGCCCGTTCGGGGTCGGCGGGGATGGTGTCGGGGAGGGTGACGCCCGGGATGCCGGCGTCGAGCAGGGCGACGCCGTGCAGGTGGTCCTCATAGCGCAGGGCGAGCGAGAAGGCGACCCAGGCGCCGATGTCGTGGCCGACGAGCCAGTACTTCGGCACGTCGAGCGCGGTCACCGCGGCCTGGACGTGCGCGGCGAGGGTGTGGGTGTCGTAGCTCGCGTCGGGGCGCTCGGAGTGGCCCTGGCCCGGCAGGTCGACGGCGATCACATGGAACCGTTCGGCGAGGCGCGGCATCACCTGGTGCCAGGCCCACCAGGTCTGCGGGAATCCGGCGAGCAGCACGACGCTGGGGCCGCTCGGCCGGCCGCCTTCCACGGCGTGCAGTCGGATGCCGTCCGCGTCGACCCAGCGGTGGGTGAAGCCCGGGAGGTGGCGCAGGGGGAGTTCGGGGACGGGGTTCTGGGCGGGGGAGGGGTTCGGGGTGGTGGTGGAGTCGGTCATGTCTCGACCCTAACGCATCTTGAACTGATCGGTTCAAGATAAGATGGGTGGTGTCACGGGGAGCCGGTTCAGGAGCGGGGTGCGTGCGGGATGGTCGGGAAGAAGCAGTTCGACGTGGGCCGTGCGCTCGACGCGGCGATGGTGCAGTTCTGGCGGGCGGGGTATGTGGAGACCTCGCTCGACGACCTGTCCAGGGCGACGGGGCTGAACCGGAGTTCCCTCTACTCGTCGTTCGGTGACAAGGACGCGCTCTATCTGCGCTGCCTGGACCGTTACGCCCGCCGGTACGGGGAGAGGTATGAGCAGGCGCTGTCCTGCGGTGCGGGCGGGCAGCCGTTGCGGGCGGTACGGGCGTTCTTCGAGGTCACCCTCCAGCGCATCGCCGACCCGGACGTGCCCGACGGATGCCTGGTCGCGCAGACCGCGATGGCGATGCCCGTGCTCAGCCCCGCCGTCGCCGCCCGTGCGGTCGAAGCCGTCGGGCTGCAACGGGCGCGACTGCGGACGGCCCTGAACGTCGCGGAGCTGGCCGAAGGCGACGCCGAGAACTACGCCACCCACCTCGTCGCCGTCAACCAGTCGCTGGCCGTGATGAGCAGGGCCGGGGCGAGCCGGGAGCAACTCGACGCGGTCGTCGACGTCAGCCTGGGCGCACTCTCGCAGGCCTTGGGGGGCCGGGGCTGACGTCGCGTGCGGGGCGTGCGGGACGTGTGGGGCGGGCGGGATGTGTGGGGCGCGGGGAGTCGCAGGGGTCGCCGTGACCGTCGTTTGTCGGCCGGTGCCGGTGCCGGTGGCGGCGGAACTGTCGTACAGCGTCCGCGAGATGGTCGTTAGGCGTCCGTGCGGGAGGCGTCCCGGAGTTGTCGGCGGGCGGGTCGTAGCCCGTCCTTTCGGCTGGTGCGGGAGCAGGTGGTGGCGGCGCACCGGGGCAGCGGGTACGGGGTGTGTCCGCTCGGCGTGTTCGCCCGGCAGGTCGACGAGGAGCCCGAACTGAGCGCGATCCTCGCCGAGTTGTCCGGCCGCTGGGAGCGGAGCCTCGCCGACCTGGTCGCCCGCGCGCGCGAGCGGGGCCGGGTGCGGGCGGACGTCGATCCCGTGGACGCGGGGCGCCTGCTGCTCGCCGCGGTGCAGGGCGGCGTCCTGGTGAGCCACGTCCAGTGGCGGTCGGCCGGGCTGGAGGGCGCCCTTGACGCCGCCCTCGCCGTGCTGACCGCCGAGGACGCCTCACCCGCGCGCTGACCTCACCCGCCCACTGACCTCAGCCGCGCGCTGACCTCGCCCGCCCACTGACCTCAGCCGGGCGTCGACCTCAGCCGGGCGTCGACCTCAGCCGCGCGTCGACCTCGCCCGTCGGCGGCCCTCTGTCAGGAAGTCGGCTGTCTGGAAGGCGAGATCGAGGGACTGGGTGCGATTCAGGCGGGGGTCGCAGGCCGACTCGTAGCGGGTGGAGAGGTCGACGAAGTCGAGGTCGTGGGCGCCGCCGACGCACTCGGTGACGTCGTCGCCGGTGAACTCCACATGGATGCCGCCGGGGTGGGTGCCGAGGCCGCGGTGGACCTCGAAGAAGCCTCTGACCTCGTCGAGGACGTCGTCGAAGCGGCGGGTCTTGTGGCCGGAGGGCGCCTCGATGGTGTTGCCGTGCATGGGGTCGCAGATCCACGCGACCAGGGCGCCGGAGGCGGTCACCTTCTCGATCAGCGGCGGCAGCGCGTCGCGGACCCGGTGCCGGCCCATGCGGGTGATGAACGTGAGGCGGCCCGGGACGCGTTCGGGGTCGAGCCGGTCGATGAGGCGCAGCGCGGTGTCGGGGGTGGCGTCGGGACCGAGCTTGACGGCGACCGGGTTGGCGACCCGGGAGAGGTACTCGACGTGGGCGCCGGCCGTGTCCCGGGTGCGTTCGCCGATCCACAGCAGATGGCCGGAGGCGGCGTACGGCAGCCCGGTGCGGTCGTCCTCGCGGGTGAGCGCCGCCTCGTAGTCGAGGAGCAGGCCCTCGTGGGAGACGAAGAACTCCGTGCTGTCGAAGTCCTCGGGGTGGCCGCCGGTGGCCCGCATGAAACCGAGGGCGTGGTCGATACGGTCGGCGAGCTGTTCGTAGGTGGTCTTCAGGGGGGAGTTCGCGACGAAGTCCCGGTTCCACTCGTGGACTTGACCGAGGTCGCCGTAGCCGCCCGTCATGAACGCCCGGATCAGATTGAGGGTGTTGGCGGAGGACTGGTACACGCGGGCCAGGCGTTCGGGGTCCGGGGTGCGGGAATCGGCGGTGAAATCAAGGCCGTTGACCGCGTCGCCGCGGTAGACCGGCAGCGTGACACCGTCGCGGGTCTCGGTCGGCCGGGAGCGGGGTTTGGCGTACTGGCCTGCGATCCGGCCCACCTTGACGACCGGCATGGTGGCCGCGTAGGTGAGGACGGCGGACATCTGCAACAGGGTGTTCAGCTTGTTGCGGACGGCGTCGGCGCCCACGCCCGCGAAGGTCTCCGCGCAGTCCCCGCCGTGCAGCAGGAACGCCTCACCGCGGGCCACGGCGGCCAGCCGGTCGCGCAGCCGGGCGCACTCGCTCCACAGCACCAGGGGCGGCAGACCCGCGAGGCGGCGGGTGACGTCGTCGAGGGCGGCCCGGTCCGGCCAGATGGGTTGTTGCGCGGCGGGAAGAAGGGTGTCCACGGCCTCTCCTGAGTGACTGGTCCGGGCGGGGCCCGGGGTGCGCTGGCTGGTCGGCCGGACATCGTCGTCCGCAGGTGCGGTGGTCGTGAAGTGCTGTGCGGGTGGGGGGAGTTGGGGGGAGTTGGGAGAAGGGGTGCTGGGGTGAGTCAAGCGCCCCAGGGCGTACGGGAGATGACGGCGGTGTGGCTTGAAGTATGGGACAGGTGGGGGGAGTTCTGGCTAGACCTCGGCCAGCCCCAGTACGTATCGGCCGTAGCTCGACGACGCCGACAGCTCCTTGCCGAGCAGCGCCAGGCGGTCCTTGTCGACGTAGCCCATCCGGTACGCGACCTCCTCCAGGCAGGAGATGCGGATGCCCTGCCGTTTCTCCAGCACCTGCACGAACATCGACGCCTCCAGGAGGCTGTCGTGCGTGCCGGTGTCGAACCACGCCGAGCCGCGCCCCAGGTCGACCAGGCGGGCCCGGCCCTCGTGCACATAGCTGAGGTTGAGGTCGGTGACCTCCAACTCCCCGCGCGGGGAAGGGGCGAGCGCGGCGGCGCGTTCGGCGGCGGTGCCGTCGTACATGTAGAGGCCGGTGACGGCGAGGTTGGAGGCGGGCCGGGCGGGCTTCTCGGTGAGGGTGACGACGGCGCCGGAGTCGTCGACGGTCGCCACGCCGTAGCGCTCGGGGTCGCTGACCGGGTAGCCGAACAGGGTGCAGCCGTCGAGGCGTTCGGCCTCCCGGCGCAGCAGGTCGGGCAGCCGGTGGCCGTAGAAGATGTTGTCGCCGAGGATCAGGCAGACCGGCTCGCCGCGGGCGAAGGAGTCGCCGAGCACCAGGGCCTCGGCGATGCCGCGCGGCGCGTCCTGGACGGCGTACTCCAGGCGGATGCCCAGGCGGCTGCCGTCGCCGAGCAGGGAGCGGTAGGTGTCGAGGTGCTCGGGGCCCGAGATGAGCAGGATCTCGCGGATGCCGGTGTGCATCAGGACGGAGAGCGGGTAGTAGATCATCGGCTTGTCGTAGACGGGCAGCAGCTGCTTGGAATGCACGCTGGTCAGCGGCCGCAGTCTGGTTCCTGACCCGCCGGCGAGGATGATGCCGCGCATGGGGAGTGTCCTTCCGGGTCGTCGGGGCGTGAGAGGCGCTCGGACTCAGGCGGCGGCCGCCGTCAACGGCTCCCACCACGCGGGGTTCTCCCGGTACCAGGCGATCGTCGCGGCCAGCCCCCGGGTGAAGTCGACCTGGGGGCGGTAGCCGAGGGCGCGCAGCCTGGTGTCGTCGAGGGCGTAGCGGCGGTCGTGGCCCTTGCGGTCGGGTACCCGGCGCACGGACGACCAGTCGGCACCGCACGCGTCGAGGATCAGGCCGGTCAGCTGACGGTTCGTCAACTCGACGCCGCCGCCGATGTTGTAGACCTCGCCGGGGGCGCCCTTGGCGAGGACCAGGTCGATGCCCCGGCAGTGGTCGTCGACGTGCAGCCAGTCCCGGACGTTGAGTCCGTCGCCGTACAGCGGGACCGTGCCGCCGCGCGCGAGGGTGGTCACGAAGTGCGGGATGAGCTTCTCGGGGTGCTGGTGGGGGCCGTAGTTGTTGCTGCACCGGGTGATGCCGACGTTCAGCCCATGGGTGCGGGCGTAGGAGCGCACCAGCAGGTCGGCGCCCGCTTTCGCCGCCGCGTAGGGGGAGTTGGGGGCCAGCGGCCACTCCTCGGTCCAGGACCCGGAGTCGATCGACCCGTACACCTCGTCGGTGGAGACGTGCACGAACCGGGAGACGCCGGTGCGCAGTGCCGCCTGGAGCAGGTTGTGGGTGCCGAGCACGTTGGTCGTGACGAACGCGGCGGCGTCGTGGATCGAGCGGTCGACGTGGGTCTCGGCGGCGAAGTTGACGACCGCGTCCACGCCGGTGAGCAGCTCGGGCACCAAGGCCGGGTCCCCGATGTCGCCCTCCACAAAGCGCAACTCCGGGTGGTCTTCGACCGGGGCCAGATTGGCGGAGTTTCCCGCATAAGTGAGCTTGTCGAGAACGGTGACCCGGTCGGCCGCGATGTCGGAATGGCCGTTCAACAGCCTGCGCACGTAATTGCTGCCGATGAATCCGGCGCCGCCGGTGACTAAGATGTGCATGGCGTCACGTCCTTCGCTGAAAAGTGCTCGATGGTTATTCAGAGTTGCGACGTTGGAGCATCGTAGAACATCGAACATTCCTGCGCAACGGCGATCTGGGGCGAGATCTGCGGGTCAGATGCCTGGGTTCGGGCATCGGTTGGCCTTCTAACGGTAATGAATGCCTAAAGAATTCCACCTCGGTGTCGATAGCGGAATTTCGCATTCCGCTGTGGACCGTCGAATGTGAATTCTACGTTACCTGAAAGTGTTGGCTCCGCGGCCCGTCGAGAGTTCCCGGAAAGGTCTTGCGGGTGCGCCCTTAATGGGCTTACTTTCTGTGGCCATGGATTATTCAGTGGAGCATGACAGCGTCCCGGTCTTATCCACGTCCGACCCCACCGCCTCCACCATTTCCACCGCCTCCAACGCGTCCATCGCCTCCACCACCTCCAACGCGTCCATCGCCTCCATCGACCCCACCGCCCTCGTCGAATCCGGCGGGGAGGCCGGCGCCGGTTCGACCGTCGGTCCCGGCTCCTGGGTCCGGCACGGGACCGTGCTGCGGAACGTGGCCGTCGCGGGCGGAGTCTTCATCGGGTTCCGGTGCCGGATCGAGTCCGCCGAGATCGCCCCGGGGTGCCAGATCGCCTCCCTCGCCCGGATCGGACGGCCCGGCGGGGCGGGCGTGCTGGTCGAGGGGGGCGCCTGGATCGGGGCGCGGGCCGTGGTCGAGCCCGGGGTCAGGATCGGGGCGGGCGCGGTGGTGGCCGCCGGGGCCCACGTCACCGGGGACGTACCGGCCGACACCCTCGTCGTCGGCCGTCCCGCCCGCAGCCTGCGCCGACGTGAGGTGACCGAGGACGGGCTGCCCGACTTCGGGGCCATCATCGGCCGGGTCCGCGCCCGGCGCGACTCCAACCGCCGCCCGCTGCCCGCCGGTTGGGCCTCCGACGGCGGCGGCGTGCTCGACGCCGAGCTGTCCGGCGGGCCCGACGTCCACCTGGGCGCCGGGGTGATCGCCATGGGCCGCTCCGACGGCCCCTCGCCCCGGGGCGGGCTGCGCGTCGGACCCGGCGTGAGCATCGGCGCCCGCGCGGTCCTGGAGGCGTCCGACGGCATCGGCATCGGCGCCGGCAGCACGCTCGGCCCGGGTGTCCTCGTCGTCTCCAGCGGCCATGACCTCACCCGGCGTTCGCTGCCCTGGCAGGGCGGGCCGGTGTCGATCGGCGCGGGCGTGCGGATCGGGGCGGACGCCACCGTCGTCGGCCCCTGCGTGATCGGCGACGGCGCCGAGGTGCGGGCCGGTGCCGTGGTCGTCGGGGACGTGCCCGCCCGGCACACCACATCCGGAGTTCTGGAGAGGAACCGTTCATGAGGATCGTCTTCGCGCCCGCCCCGACCGGCTCGGGCCACAACATGCGCTCCCTGGCCCTCGCCCGCGAGCTGCGCCGCCAGTGGCCGGACGCCGAACTCACCGTCCTGCTCGGCTCGTTGCAGACCACCTTCGGCCCGCTCTTCGCGGCGGCCGGGGTCGAGGTCGTCGACATCGCGGGCGACCACGTCGACCACGCGACCCACTCCAACCTCACCCGCGACCTGGGCTGGCAGACGTACATCAAGGGGTATGTCGCCCCGGCGTTCGTCAACGGCGAGCGGGTCCTCGGCTACCTCTCCCACTACCAGGACCTCGCCGCCGACCTGGTGGTGAGCGACTACAACATCTCCGCGAGCATGGCCGCCGCCATCGCCGGGGTGCCGCACGCCCTGGTCACCGAGCGGTACGACTTCACCCTCCTCCAGATCGACGACCCCACCCTGGAGGCGGGCGGCTTCCGGGTCCACCACGAGGACCTGCGGCGCGGCCGCAACGCCCTGCACGCGGTGTTCGACTGGATCGTCTCCACCGCCGAGATCGTCCTCACCGACAAGCCCTACGTCCCCGAACTCGACGCCGGAACCTCGGTCGCCGCCGCCCTCGACACCGGCCGGGCCGTCTTCACCGGGCCCATGATCCGCGAGATACCCGAACGCGGCGACGGTACCGGTGACAGCGTTCGCGCCTCCCTCGGGCTCGGCCCCGGGCCCGTGATGGTCGGCTCGGTGGGCGGAACCAGCATGTTCTGGGAGAACAAGCAGCGCGTCATCGAGTCGTACATCCGCGCCCACCGGCGCCTGAAGCAGACCCACCCCGACCTCCAACTCGTGCTGCTGGGAAGGGAGTTCGTGGAGGCGCCGGACGACGTGGTGGTTCTCACCTATCTGCCGGACTGGATGCCGCTGCTCCAGGAGGCCGACGTGCTGCTGTCCGCGCCCGGCTGGATCACCGTGACCGAGGTGGCCGCCCTGCGGGTGCCGACGGTGTTCGTGCTCAGCAGCCTGGGGGAGTACCACGAGGTCGAGGCCTCCGACCGGCTCGGCCGCCTCGGCTTCCCCTCCCTCGTCGCCCCCACCGCCGACCAACTCGCCGACGCCGTACGGCCGCTCCTCGACGCCGGGAACCGTGAGCCCACCCCGGCGCACCTCGCCATCGCCCCCGAGGGGTCCGGCACCGCCCGCGCCGCCGGACTGCTCGCCCGCGCGGCCCGCACCGCCCGCGCCCGCCGCCCCGCCCGCGTCGAGGAGACCGTCCGATGAGTGAACTCCCGTCCAGTGACGTCCCGTTGATCGCCGGAGCCACCCGGATGCTGCTCGCCGGGGACGGCTCGACCACGCTGCTCCTGGAAGCCCTCCTCGACACCCGGCTCACCGTCCACGTGGAGCGGCAGGAACAGGTGCCGGTACGGAAGCTGAGCGCGGCGGCGGTCGCGGCGCTGGATCTCGCCGCCGACGGCACGGCCGTGCTGCGCACCTCCGCCCTGCACACCCCGGCCGGGGTGGAGGTCAGCCGCAACACCGTCGTCTTCACCGCCCCGCCGGCCGGCTGGTCGGGGTCGGCCGACGACCAGGCCCCCCTGGGGCGGCGGCTGCGCGAGGGGCGGACCCGGCAGCACCGGGAGATCCTCTCCTCGGGCACCGCCCGCTGGCAGGAGGGCGGCCGGGTGCGCCCGTGCGCGTACAAGGAGTACGTCATCACGTGCGACGACGGCCAACGCCTCTACGTCCACGAGAGGTTCAGCCCCGACCGAGTCCGCCCGCTGCCGGACACCGAGCAGGCCGGGTCGCTGCCCCGCACCGGCTGAAACCTCCCTGGTCCCGACGCCGTTCCCCTGCTACGATCGCCGCTTATTCGATGTTTCACGAACAACGAAGATGCTGTGCGACGACGAGGAGTTCCACCATGAGAACAGCCCCCTCCTTGCGCACCTTCGTCCTGGACCAGTTCCTGGACGCCGACGCCCATGTCCCCGCGGTCATCGGCCGCGACGCCGCCGACGCGATCACCCCGGACCGCACCCTGCGCGACGCGGCCCTCGCCCTCGTCGTCCTGCCCGCCGCCGGTGACCGCGACCTCGCCGCCCGACTCCTCGCCGCGCTGCGGGAGTTCACCGACCCCGAGCACCCCGGTTTCCACGAACTCCTCGACGTCACCGGCGTCCCGTCCCCCGTCGGTGACGTCCGCACCCCCTCCTGGCAGGCGCTGGCCGCCTGGGCCCTGCACCGGGCCGGCACCCTCCTCGACGACCCCGGCCTCACCGCCGAGGCCGCCCGCAGCCTGCACCACGTCGTCGAAGCCGTCCGCACCCACAGCTGGCCCGCCCGCCTCGACCGCACCTGGTCCACCGTCCTGGACGGCGCGAGCCCGCTGGAGGAGACCGCCGTCCTGGTGCTGGCCGCCGACGCGCTGACGGCGCCGGGCGAGAACACCGCCTTCCTCGACGAGACCGCCCGCCACCTGGAACGTTACGTCCACGGCGACGGCGTCTGGGCCACCCTCACCCCGCGCGGCACCCCCGACACCCTGCACGGCCACCGCACCCGCGCCGGGGCCCTGGCCGCCCTCGCCTGGAGCGCCCTGCACGCCCGCGGCCACGACCACGCCGCCCGCCGCGCCCGCGCCGCCCTGCTGCACATCCAGGCCCACCATCCGCACGTCGGCGCACGTGGCTACTGGGACCGCAGCGACGCCGCCTCCGTGGTCCGCGTCGACGCAGTCGCCGCCCTGCACGGCAGGCCCGACTCGCCGTTCCCCGCCAAACTCGTCGCCGATCACGCCCTGTTGGCGCTCGCCGCCCGCCGCACCGGCGCCCTCGACAGCGGCGACGACGACACCGCCGTTCGCCTCAAAGCGCTCGCCGAGGACGCCGCCGCCGAGGTCGAGCGGTACACCGACGTGCACTCCGGCGGGGTCTTCCAGGGGCAGGGCAGCTGGTTCTCGACGCCGGTCGACCCGACCGTGCCGCTGGCCCGGCATGTCATGGTCCCGCCGCGCAGCACCGGGTCGTTCGCCGTCGGCAACACCACCTACGTGCCCTTCCACGGCAAGCACGCCCACACCCAGCTGCTCGCCCTGGCCGCGCTCGGTGACCGGGTGCCGACCGCGCCCGCCGCGCCGCCGCTCGCCGAGGCGCCGACGCCCGACCCCTTCGACAACGACCTCAGCCAGGTCACCACCGCACCCGTCACCGATCAGCGGGTCGACTTCGCGGCCTACCTCCGCTGGCTCAAGTCCACCCGTTCCGGGCTGGGTTACGGCCTCACGCCCTACCGCGCGCCGCTCGGGCTGCGCTCCGACCGCACCGCGCAGACGTTCTCCGTGCTGCACGTCGTCTCCGACCTGCTGGCCCTCGGGGAACCCGTCCCGGACCGGCCCGGCGTGCTCAGCGGCGTCTTCGCCACCCAGAACCCCGACGGCGGCTTCGGCGAGCAACCCGCCCTGCCCTCCGAGGCGTTCACCACCTACTGCGCCGTCCTGACCGCCGTCGTCCTCGACGGCGGCGACCACCCCGCCTTCGACCTCGCGGCCTGCGTCGACTTCCTGCGCGCCTGCCAGCGCCCCGAGGGCGGCTTCGGCAACGCGCCCGGCTTCCCCGGCGACGCCTGGCACTCCCACCTCGCCACCCTCACCCTGGTCGCGCTCGACGCCCGCCCCGAACGCCCCGACGACCTCGTGGCGTTCCTGCTGGCCTGCCAGAACCCGGACGGCGGCTACGCCAACCTGCCCGGCTCGCCCTCCGACACCTTCGCCACCTTCCGGGTGGTGGGCGCGCTGATCGCCCTCGGCCTGCGCCCCCCGCGCGCCGAACAGACCGCCGCCTGGCTCGCCGGGTTGCAGACAGAGACCGGCGGCTTCCGCTACCGGGACGGCGCGGTGGAGAGCTTCGTCGGCTCCTACCACGCCATCGGGGCGCTCTACATGCTGGGCGCCCTCCATGACGGCTCCGTCGACACCGACGCCTGCGTGCGGTGGATCGCGGTCCGGCAGAGCGCCGACGGCGGCTTCTCCCGGACACCCGGCGGGCCCTCGGAAACCACCGACGAAGGGTTCATCGCGGTCCAGGCCCTTCACATGCTCGAAGGGAAACTGAACCGCTCCTGGGCGGTGATGATGACATGACCTCTCTCTCCTCCACCGCGGCCGACGCCGCGCCAGAGACCGTGGGCCCCACCCCGCGCACCGTGTCCCTGCTGGCCTTCGCCACCATGTTCGTGATCGGCACGGACACCTTCCTCGTCGCCCCGCTGCTGCCCACCCTCGCCGAGACGTTCCGGATCTCCGGCGATGTCTCCGGCTGGATGGTCAGCGCCTACGCGCTCGGCTACGCCCTGTTCGCGCTGGTCGCGGGCCCGCTCTCGGACGGCCTCGACCGGCGGCGGGTGCTGCTCGGCGGGCTGGTGGCGTTCACCGCGACGACCGCGCTGTGCGGGTTCGCGCAGGGCTTCTGGACGATGATCCTGTTCCGGTTCCTCGCCGGGGTGAGCGCCGCGTTCGTCTCCCCGCAGATCTGGGCGTCCATCCCGGTCCTGGTCCGGCCCGAACTCATCGTGCGCACCATGGGGTTCGCCACCGCGGGCCTTTCCATCGCCCAGTTCGCCGGCATCCCGCTGGGCAGCTGGCTCGCGGCGGTCTCCTGGCACCTGCCGTTCTGGGTGATCGGCGGTGTCTCGGCGCTGCTGTGGCTGCTGCTGGCCCGCTTCTTCCCGCCGGTCCCGGCCCGCCCCGGCGCCGGACGCGGCGCCCGGCACATCCTGAGCACCTACCGCACCGTCCTGGGCAGCGGCCGACTCCGCTGGTACCTGCTGGGCTACCTGGTCTTCCAGACCGGCAACTTCGAGGCCATCTCCTTCTTCGGCTCCTGGTTCACCAAGGACTTCGCGCTGAGTGTCGGCTCCGTCGGAACGGCGATGATGGCGGTCGGCGCCGGAAACGTCGTCGGTTCGCTGTTCGGGACCCGGCTGGTCCAACGCCTGGGCCTGTACCGGTCGTTGCTCGCCGCCGTCCTCACGATGGGCGCCCTGTACTGCGTGGTGCCGCTCTCCCCGAACCTCGCCACCGCGCTCGTGCTGCTGGCCCTGGTGATGATGGTCGCCGGGTTCGTGTTCCCCGTCTTCATGAGCATCCTCCAGCAGCAGACCGAGACCGCCCGGGGCACCGTCTCCTCCCTCGCCAACGCCGCGATGTACGTCGGCACGACGATCGGCGGCGCGGTCGGCGGCCTCCTGCTCGCCAAGGTCGACGGCTTCTGGGGCGTCGCCGCGTTCACCGTCGCCGCCTACCTCGTCTCGCTGGCCGTGTACACGGCGGCCGGGGCGTTCCGCCGGACGGAGGGCGCCGGATGAGCACCGCCGTCCTCTTCGACCGGTACGGCACCCCGGCCGAGCTGTACGCCACCGAGGTGCCGGTGCCGTCGGCGGGCCCCGGCGAGGTGGTCGTCCGGTACACCGCGATCGGCGTCAACCCGATCGACTGGAAGATCCTCGGCGGCGACCTGAAGGCCTACGTCCCGCTGGACCTGCCGGGCGGCTGCCTGGGCGTCGAGGCGGCCGGTGAGATCACCGAAGTCGGCGCGGGCGTACGGCGGTTCAGGGTCGGCGACCGGGTCATCCGGCACGGCCGCCCCGGCACCTTCCGCCTGCACGAGGTCGTCCCGGCGGCCCAGGAGGCCGACGAACTCACCGCCTGGCCTGACCGGTTCACCGCAGAGCAGGCCGCGGTGCTGCCGGTCGCCGCGGGCACCGCCTACTCGGCCCTGCGCCAGGTCGAACTACGCGCGGGCGAACGGCTGTTGGTGCACGGCGGCTCCGGGGGAGTGGGCCTCGCCACCGTCCAACTCGCCCTGCTCACCGGCGCGTCCGAGGTCGTCGCCACCGGATCGGCCCGCCACCACGACCAGTTGCGGCGCCTCGGAGCCGTCCCGGTCGGCTACGGCGCCGGGCTGTACCAACAGCTGGCGGAGCTGGGCCCGTTCGACGCGACCATCGACTGCGCGGGTGGCCTCGCACCGGCCGAGGCCGCGCTCGCCGCGGTCGCCGAGGAGGCCCGGCGCGTCACCATCGTCGCCGACCCGGCGGTGCAGGCGCTCGGCGTGCCCTACCTCGACCATGTGCCCCTCGAACTCGCCTCCACCCTCGACCTCATCGGCCACAGCCCCTTCGAACTGCCCGTCGTCGCCCGCTTCCCCCTCACCCGCGCCGCCGACGCCCTGGCGCTGGGCCAGAAGGGCGGACTCGGCGGGAAGATCGTGCTCCTGACCGGCCCCGCAGCTGAACCCGACCACCCCCGCACCTGAAGAGGACTCCGACCATGACGTATCGCTATGACGCCGACCTCGTCGCGGCCGCCGGGAACTTCGGGGTCTTCGACCTGACCGACCCCGCCCAGACCCGCGCCACCCTCATCGCCGCCAGCGCCGGACGCCCCGCCCCCGACACCACCGGCGTCGAGGTCACCGACCTGGAGGTGCCGGGACCGCCGGACAACCCCCTGGTCCGGGTCCGCGTCTACCGGCCCGCCGACGTCCCGGACGACCTCCCGGCGATCCTCAACATCCACGGCGGCGGCTTCGTCATCGGCCGCATCGAGGTCGACGAGGCCACCTGCCTCGACCTCGCCCGCCGGGTGGGCGCCGTCGTCGTCTCGGTCGGCTACCGGCTCGCCCCCGAGAACCCCTACCCCGCCGGTGTCGAGGACTGCTACGCCGCCCTGACCTGGCTCGCCGCGCACGCCGGTGAGCTGCGGGTGGACGCCGGGCGGATCGCCGTGCACGGGATCAGCGCGGGGGGCGGACTCGCGGCGGCGGTCGCCCTGCTGGCCCGCGACCGCAGCGGCCCGCAGCTCGCCTTCCAGTACCTCGACCTGCCCGAACTCGACGACCGGCGCGACTCGTTGAGCATGGCCCGCTTCACCGACACCCCCGGCTGGAACACCCCCAACGCCGAGATCAGCTGGCGCCACTACCTCGGCGAGCGGGCGGGCGGCGACGACGTCCCCGTCTACGCGGCACCCGGTCGCGCCAAGGACCTCTCCGGGCTGCCCCCGGCGTATGTGACGGCCCTGGAGTTCGACCCCTGCCGCGACGAGGCGGTCGCCTACGCGGAGAACCTCTTCGCCGCCGGCATCCCGGTCGAGACCCACGTCTTCTCCGGCGCCTACCACCTCGCCTATCTGATGCCGACGGCGAAGGTGTCGCTGCGGCGCGCGGAGGAACGGATCGTGGTGCTGCGGTCGGCGCTGCACGGCTGAGGTGACGCTCCGCTGGGGAGGGGGCGGTGGGTGCGGGCCGCGCGGGCGGTCGCTTCCGGCGTTCCCCTCCCATGTTCTATGATCGTAGAACCTTGAAAGAGGGTGCGACGGGGGTCGGGCGGGCCGAACAGAGACGAGGCGGGTGGCCATGCAGGCGGGACTTTTCCACCCCGAGCGGGACGAGATCTCCCTGGACCGGGTGCTTCACGCGTTGAGCGATCCGATCCGGCGGGATGTGGCGCGGGTGTTGCACCGGGAAGGGTCGCGGGTGTGCGGGCAGCTGGACTACCCCATCGCGAAGTCCACGCTCTCCCACCATCTGAAGGTGCTTCGGGAGTCCGGGATCATGCACACGGAGGTCCGGGGGACGACCCGGGTCATCACCCTGCGGCGCGATGACATCGACTTCCTGTTCCCCGGGCTGCTGGACGCGGTCCAGGTAACGACACCAGCACTCAGCCGCGCCTGAAGGGTGCGAGGGGCCTTGGGTGGCATCGCCCGACCTCCGGCCAGGTCCCGTAGGGCCCCTCGTTCCACGTCTCCTCTCTCTGGATGAGGGGAAACAGACGTGTTAAATGAGGGAAGAATGATGGGTTTGGGGCCTTCAGGAAGGGGCTGTGGGGCATCTACCGTTGCGGGCAGGTGAACGGCCCGCTGTTGCCCGTGGGCAGCCGTCGCCAGGGTCGCCCCGAACCATCGAAAGGCAACGGCATGACCACCTCACCCCTGAACAGGATCGCCGGCGCCCCCATCTCCTGGGGCGTCTGTGAAGTGCCCGGCTGGGGCTACCAGTTGACGCCCGAGCGGGTGCTCAACGAGATGCGTGAGGTCGGGCTCTCGGCCACCGAGTTCGGCCCCGAGGGCTTCCTGCCCGCCGAGCCCGACGCCATGGCGCAGACGCTCGCCCACCACGACCTGCACGCCGTCGGCGGCTTCACCCCGCTGCTGCTGCACGTCCCCGGCCACGACCCGCTGCCCGAGGCCGAACAGCTCCTGGCGGGCTACGACGCCTCGAAGGCCGAGGTCCTCGTCCTGTCGGCCGTCACCGGCCAGGACGGCTACGACTCCCGCCCCGAACTCGACGCGGACGGCTGGAAGTTGCTGCTCTCCAACCTCGACCGGCTGGCCGCCCTCGCCGCCGAACGCGGGGTCCGTGCCGTCCTGCACCCGCACGTCGGCACGATGATCGAGAACGGCGACGAGGTCCGGCGCGTCCTGGAGCACTCGTCGATCTCCCTCTGCCTCGACACCGGGCACCTCCTCATCGGCGGCACCGACCCGGCCGAGCTGACCCGGCAGGCACCCGAGCGCATCGCCCACACCCACATGAAGGACGTGGACGCCTCCCTCGCCGCCAAGGTCCAGGACGGCAAGCTCAGTTACACCGACGCCGTGCGCCAGGGCATGTACCGCCCGCTGGGCGCGGGGGACGTGGACGTCGAGGCCATCGTCACCCACCTCAGCGCCCGGGGCTACGACGGCTGGTACGTCCTGGAGCAGGACACCATCCTCACCGAGGAGCCCCAGAAGAAGGGCCCGGTCGAGGACGTGTGGGCCAGCGCCGAGCACCTGCGCGCGGTGCTGCGCGGGGCCGCGTAGTCCTTTTCGCGGGAGCGGGCGCGGGGGGCGTGGTTCCCCGCGCCCTCCAGGTTGCCGTTTCTCACCCGTACCGGAGAGATCACGAACATGCCATCTCAGAATGCACTGCGGGTCGCCGTCGTCGGCACCGGCAAGATGGGCGCGGACCATGTGCGCCGACTCCAGCAGGTCATCAGCGGGGCGCGGGTGACCGCCGTCGTCGACATCGACGCCGAGCGCGTGCGGAGTCTCGCCGACGGCATCGACGGCTGCACGGCGTACACCGAACCGGCGGCTGCCCTGGCGGCGCCGGACGTGGACGCCGTTCTGATCGCCTCGCCGGGGCCCGCTCATGAGGCGGCCCTGATCGACGCCCTCGCGCACGATCTGCCGGTGCTGTGCGAGAAGCCGCTCACCCCGGACGCCGCGTCCGCCCTGCGGGTCCTTGAGGCCGAGCAGCGGCTCGGGCACCGGCGTATCCAGGTCGGCTTCATGCGCCGCTACGACGTCGAGTACGCCAAGCTCAAACGGCTCCTGGACAGTGGGGAGTTGGGGCGGGCGCTGCTGCTGCACCACCGGCACCGGAACCTGTCCATGCCGGAGTGGTTCACCAACGAGATGCTCATCAACGACTCGGTCGTCCACGAGATGGACGTGACCCGTTGGCTGCTCGACCAGGAGATCACCGCGATCACCGTGCTCAAGCCGGCCCCCACCTCGCACGCCCCGGCCGGGATGAACGACCCGCAGTTCGTCCTGCTGGAGACCGAGGCGGGTGCGCTCGCCGACGTCGAGATGTTCGGGCACTGCGGGTACGGGTACCAGGTGACCGCCGAGGCGGTGTGCGAGCGGGGTACTGCGCGGATCGGTGATGAGCCGGGGCCCCGGGTGAGTGTGGACGGGCGGTGGGGTGGGCGGATCACCCCGGACTACGTCGAACGCTTCGAGGACGCGTATGACCGGGAGGTCCAGGCGTGGGTGGACGCCACCCGGCAGGGTCTGGTCACGGGGCCCAGCGTGTGGGACGGGTACGCGGCGGCTGCGGTGTGTGAGGCGGGTGTGCGTTCTCAGCACGAGGGGCGGCGCGTTGAGGTCGACCTGATCGAACGGCCCGTGTTCTACGGGTAGTTCGCCTACCGGCGCGGGGATCTGCCTCTGTGTGCGGCGCCGTTGTGGGTCTGCGCCCGCGCGGCGGAGCCGCATATCGATACAGCCCCGCGCCCCTTGGCGGCGTTGCCCCGCCGTGGGCCGAGTCTCACCGTCGTGTCACCGTCAGGGTCAAGTTGCCCTTGTCGTCTGCTGGGTGGACCTTGATGGTGATGGCTTCTCTGGGGTCCTTGAAGGTTTCTCCGGGGGTGAAGGGGGCGTCGGAGAGTTCGGTGTGGACGTTGGGGGAGCGGGTGCAGCCGCCGCTGTCGGCGTGGGAGTCGTAGACCTTGACCGGGCCCATCCCGGTGTCGACGTTGGCGTCGACCTTGTAGATGAGGGCGCCGGGACGGCAGACGGCCTCGTCGTTGCCCTCGCGGGTGCGTAGTTCGACGGCGTAACCGGAGCGGCGGCCGAGCGGGACGAACAGGAGCTTCGGGCCGCCCGTGCGGGCCAGCGGCGTCAGTGTGTACGTCGAGGTGCCGCGCCGGGACGCGCACCGCACCTGGGACGCGTCGAGCCAGCCGAGCTTCCACTTGTGCCAGCCGAGGAGGTCGTTGTTGACGCCCCAGTCCTCGCTCATGATGTCCCAGTGCCCGACCGCGCCCCCGCCCTCCTGGGTGTAGAGGTCGGGCAGCCCGAAGACATGGCCGTTCTCGTGCGGCAGCACCCGGTAGCCGGTGCGGGTGTAGGAGCCGGAGCCGTCGTCCTGGCGTGAGTAGACGAACGACGCGTTGGCGATGGGCACGCCGTCGGCGACGGGCGCGTCCGCGTTCCCGGCGAACGTCACCGACAGGACCGTGTCCAGCGCGGAGGGCCCGGCGTTCGGGCTGACCAGGACGTTGAGGAAGTCGTAGGAGCGGAAGTCGACCTGCGGGTCGGCCGCCGCCACGATGTCCTGGACCAGATCGCGGTAGGCGGGGTCGAAGGGCGCGCCGCGTTCTATGCCGTACTCCTTGAACGACTTCGGCATCCGCAGCCAGCCCGGGACCGGGGCCTCGGCGCGGTAGTCGAGGCGGCCGTAGGAGGAGGTGCGGAACCAGTCCTGGGTCTGCGGGAAGAACTCCCGGAACCGTTCGAGGGCCTGGCCCTGTCCCGGCGCGTCGGAGAAGTCGACCATCAGGGTCAGGGCGCGGACGGTGCCCGTGGAGCGGGAGTAGACGCCGGGGGTCGGCACACCCTCGGACATCTGGACGGCCCGCCCGCCGTTGATCATGCAGGGGTCGAGCCCGGCGCCGCGGGCCAGGGCGATCGGTCCTGCGCCGACCGCCGTCGTGCCCCTCGTCGGACGTCCGGTTCCCGCCGAGGTGCTGACCGCGAGGGTCAGGGCGGTGACGGCGACGAGGGCGGCCACGCGGCGCGGGCGTATCCGACGGCTGATCGGCTGCTGCATGCACGCGCCCCTTCGTCCACGGCAGCCACCGGTGTCCGACAGCGCCCTTTCGCTCACCCTGGGACGGAGGCCGCACGGGCGCGCGCTGGAAGCCCCCTAAAGGGGAGGGAAACGGGGTAAATGGGCGTAAGTGAGTGAGCTAGGTCACAGAACTTCTTCCGGTGGCTGGAAACAAACGGGGATCGCTTCCCCGTTTAAAGCTGTGTCCGAGTGAAACGGGGAGCGCTTCCCCGCATCGCACCACCCGCCGACCCCAGGAGTACGCCGTGACGACCACCGCTCGGGCCGTGCTGCGCAAGGTGCCCCGGCCGCGTGCCGACGCCCAGCGCAACCGGGAGCGGATCGTCGGCGCCGCCCGCGAGATGTTCGTCGAGCACGGCGCCGATGTGCCGCTCGACGAGATCGCCCGCCGGGCCGGTGTCGGCAACGCCACGGTGTACCGCAACTTCCCCGACCGCGACGCCCTCGTCCGCGAGGTCGTGAAGTCCGTCGTGGACCGCGTCTCCGACGCCGCCGAATCGGCGCTCGCGGAGAACGGGGACGCCTTCGAGGCCCTGGAGGGCTTCGTGCACGCCGCCGGTGACGAGCGCATCAGCGCCCTGTGCCCGATGGCCTCCAGCACCTTCGACCGTGACCATCCCGACCTGGTGGCGGCGCGGACCCGGATCGAGCGCACCGTCGTGGAGGTCATGGACCGCGCCAAGGCGTCCGGCCAGCTCCGCGACGACGTCGACGTCGGCGACGTCCTGGTCGCCGTGGCCCAGCTCAGCCGGCCCCCGGCCGGTACGGGCTGCTTCAGCGCCGACCGCTTCGTCCACCGCCATCTGCAACTGTTCCTGGACGGACTGCGGACCCCCGCCCGCTCCGCCCTGCCGGGGACGGCCGTGACCCTGGAGGACCTGCGCCAGTCCTGAACCACTGACGCGCCCCTGACCCACCACGCCGATCAGCCCGATCAGCCGGGACCGTATGCCGGTCCCCTCAGCGCCCCCCCACACAGACAGCAGCACAACGGACGTCACTGTCGACGCGCCGTCGCTCATGACGCCCGGGTCCCTCCGGGGCCGTCGCTGACCACCTGACTTTTTCCGTCCGAAGTTCCGAAACGGGTACCTCCATGTCTGAAACTGCCGCACCGGCCGGCGGCGCCGTCGAGAAGAGCGGCGACGCCAACCGCTGGAAAGCGCTCGTCTTCATCGCGCTCGCCCAGCTGATGGTCGTCCTCGACGCGACCATCGTGAACATAGCCCTGCCCTCCGCCCAGACCGACCTGGGCATATCCGACGGCAACCGGCAGTGGGTCGTCACCGCCTACGCGCTGGCCTTCGGCGGGCTGCTGCTCTTCGGCGGCCGACTGGCCGACCTGTGGGGCCGCAAGCGCGCCTTCGTCACCGGCCTGATCGGCTTCGCCCTCGCCTCCGCGCTCGGCGGCGCCGCCACCAGCGGCGCCATGATGTTCGGCGCCCGGGCCCTGCAAGGCGTCTTCGGCGCGCTGCTCGCCCCGGCCGCGCTGTCCCTGCTCGCCGTGATGTTCACGGACGCCAAGGAACGCGCCAAGGCGTTCGGCATCTACGGCGCGATCGCCGGTGGCGGCGGCGCCGTCGGCTTCATCCTCGGCGGCGTGCTCACCGAGTACCTGGACTGGCGCTGGACGTTCTTCGTGAACATCCCGTTCGCGATCGCCGCCGCACTCGGCGCGTACTTCGTCATCCGCGAGCCCGAGGGCGGCCGCAACCGTTCCCCGCTCGACATCCCCGGCGTCGTCCTGTCCACGCTCGGCCTGGTCTCCCTGGTCTACGGCTTCACCCGCGCCGAGACCAACGGCTGGAGCGACGCGTCGACGATCTCGCTGTTCGTCGCGGCGGCCGTGCTGCTGATCGCGTTCGTCATCACCGAGACGAAGGTCAAGGCGCCGCTGCTGCCGCTGCGCGTGGTCACCGACCGCAACCGCGGCGGGATCTACCTCTCCCTGGGCATCGCGATCATCGCGATGTTCGGCACGTTCCTCTTCCTGACCTACTACCTCCAGGTCGTGAAGGGCTACACGCCGATCTCCACCGGCTTCGCCTTCATGCCGATGATCGTCGGCATGATGACCGGCTCCACCCAGATCGGCACCCGCCTGATGACCCGGGTCCCGGCCCGGATGCTGATGGCGCCCGGCTTCGTGGTCGCCGCCGTCGGCATGTTCCTGCTGACGCGCCTGGAGATCGGGTCGTCGTACTCCTCGACGGTGCTGCCGGGGATGCTGCTGCTCGGGCTCGGCATGGGCACGGCGTTCATGCCGGCCATGTCCCTGGCCACCCTGGGCGTCGAGCCCCGGGACGCCGGTGTCGCCTCCGCGATGGTCAACACCTCGCAGCAGGTGGGCGGCGCGATCGGCACCGCCCTGCTGAACACGATCGCCGCCTCCGCGACCACCGCCTACCTCACCGACCACCTCGCCGGTGTCACGTCCGCGTCCCAGCGGCAACTGGTCCAGCTGCAAGGAATGGTGCACGGCTACACGAACGCGATCTGGTTCGCCGTCGGCATGCTGCTGCTGGCCGCCGTCATCGTCACGGTGTTCGTGAACGCCCCCAGCCAGGGCAGCCGCCCGGTCACCGGTTCCGGCGACCACGCGGACGAGGAGCTGGCGGTGCCGGTGATCGCGCACTGACGACAACGCCGTTCGCGCACCGCAGTCCGGTCCCCTGACGGACCGGCGCACCCCGCGACCGGCCGGTGCGGCCCGCACCCGGCGGGCCGCTAGCGCAGCCAGGGCAGGTCCGCACCGACCTCGTCCGGCTGGAGTCCCTCGGCGACGATCTCCATGATCTCGCCGAGGGATTTCTGCTGCTGCGGGGTGAGCCGGTCGAACACGGCCTGCCGAACGGCGCTCACGTGGCCCGGCGCGGTCCGCCCCATCACCTGGTGACCCTCGGCGGTGAGCACCGCGAACTGGCCGCGCTTGTCGGAGACGCAGTCCTCGCGGCGTACCCAGCCGTTCTTCTCCAGGCGGGCGATGGCGTGCGAGAGCCGGGAGCGGGTGATCTTCGCCCGCATCGCCAGTTCGGTCATCCGCAGCCGGCTGTCCGGCGCCTCGGCGAGCTTGACGAGCAGCCCGTAGTAGATGTGCGGCATGCCCGCGTCCCGCTGGAGCTGCCGGTCGAGGTGGTCCTCCAGCAGGATCGTGGCGTGCAGATAGGCGCGCCAGACCCGCTGCTCGTCGTCGTCGAGCCAGCGTGGGTCTTCGGGTGCCGGGTTCATGGGCTCCACTGTACGAGCACTCTCCTTTAATGTTAAACAAAACAGGTGTAAGCTGCATGATAATGAAGATTTAGACTTCAAGTAAGGAGTGGTCGCCATGGTCGCCGCAGCACAGGAGCGGATGCCCACCCTCTATCTGAGCCACGGTGCCCCGCCGCTCGCGGACGACTCACAGTGGACCGCCGAACTCGCCGCCTGGTCCGCCGAACTGCCCCGCCCCCGGGCGATCCTGATGGTCTCCGCCCACTGGGAAGAGGCCCCGCTCGCCCTCGGTGCCACCACCCGGGTACCCCTTGTCTACGACTTCTGGGGCTTCCCCGAGCACTACTACCAGGTGACCTACGACGCCCCCGGTGCCCCCGAACTCGCCGAGTCCGTCCGCAAGTTGCTGCGCGCCCCCGGCATGCCGGTGCAGGACATCCCCGACCGGGGCCTCGACCACGGCGCCTATGTGCCGCTCGTCGAGATGTACCCGGCCGCCGACATCCCCGTGCTCCAGGTCTCCCTGCCCACCCTCGACCCGGCGCGGCTCATGGAGATCGGCCGCCGCCTCGCACCGCTGCGCGACGAGGGCGTCCTGATCGTCGGCTCCGGCTTCTTCACCCACAACCTCGCCGCGCTGCGCAACCTGGACGCGGGCGTGCCCGGCTGGTCGGCCGAGTTCGACGCCTGGGGCCGCGACATGCTGGAGAACGGCGATGTCGACGCGCTTCTCGACTTCCTGCGCACCTCCCCGGCGGGCCGGCTCGCCCACCCGCGCACCGAGCACTTCGCCCCCCTGTTCGTCACCCTCGGCGCGGCGGACGCGACCGGCGAACTGGACACTCAGAAGTCCGTGATCGACGGCTTCTGGCTGGGGCTCGCTAAGAGGTCGGTGCAGTTCGGCTGAGCGGGACCCTGGCGGGGGCCCTGGCCGGGACCCGGCGGGGCGAGGCGCCGCCGGGACACCTGATGGGCGCGCCACGGCCGGGACACCTGATGGGCACGGCGCGGGTCCGTATGACCGGGGCGCCGCGAATTCACCCGAAGGGGGCGCTGGGCGTCCGTCTGAAGAGGACGCCGCGCGCGTACCCGAAGGGGGCGCCCGGCGCTCGCCTGAAGGGGGCGTCGGTGGGTCACAGTTCCTTCTCGTACCACGCGACATCCCAGTAACGGCCGAACTTGCGGCCGACCTCGCGGTAGGTGCCGAGGTGGCGGAACCCGAACCGCTCATGCAGCCGCGTCGACGCCTCGTTGGGCTGCGCGATCCCGGCGTAGGCGCGGTGCAGATCCTCGTTCTCCAGCGCCTTGAAGAGCGCCTCGTACAACGCCGTGCCGACACCGCGCCCGCCCGCGTGCGGGGCGACATAGACGGTGACCTCCACCGAGGTGTCGTAGGCACGCTTGGCGCGATAAAGGCTGGATGTGGCGTAGCCCAGAATCTCCTGTGTGTCCGCATCCGCGGCAACCAACAGGCGGTACGGACCGTCTTCAGGGTGGGAGAGCAGCCACGGGCGGCGCTCCTCCACCGTGAGAGCGACGGTGTCGAACGTGATGGACGTCTCACGTACGTAGTGGTTGTAAAGGTCGGTGAGTGCGCTGAGATCCCCCTCGACTCCCGGCCTGACCTGCACCTCTATGGGTCGTGACGACATCGGACCTCCCCAGTCGCGGCACAGGGTACTGCATGATCAGAAAAATAGGGGGTCGCGAGGGGAATTCTGTCCGGATTCCAGTCGTTGTTTCCATCAGATGCGGGCACCCGAGAGAGGTGCCGACGGGTACTCCAAGGTGAGTACCGGGCGTCTGAAGCAACCCGTCAGCCCACCATCGCAAGGGAGCTCGCATGGCAACCCGTGCCGTCGCCCGTCGAAAGTCCGCCTCCGGTGGGACGACCGACGCAGCACGCAGTGTTCGCGCCCACACCGGCGAGATCGCCGACCGTGACCTGGTCGGCATGTATCTCGACGAGATAGCGCGCACACCGCTGCTCGACGCCGCCAAGGAGGTCGAGCTGTCCCAGACGATCGAGGCGGGAGTCTTCGCCCGGCAGGTACTCGACGGGCACGAGGACGCCAAGGCCGACGCCAGCCGCGAGGAGCTGGAGGCGCTGATCGCCGACGGTGAGCGCGCCAAGGACATCTTCATCCGCTCCAACCTCCGGCTCGTCGTCGCGGTCGCCCGCCGCTACCCGCGCAGCGGTCTGCCGCTCCTCGACCTGGTCCAGGAGGGGAACGCGGGTCTGGTGCGCGCGGTCGAGAAGTTCGACTACCGCAAGGGCTTCAAGTTCTCCACGTACGCGACGTGGTGGATTCGGCAGGCGATCACCCGTTCCATCGCCGACCAGTCCCGCACCATCCGGCTCCCCGTCCACCTCGTGGAGGAGCTGGGCCGTATCCGGCGCGTGCAGCGGGAGTTCAACCGTGAGCACGGGCGCGACCCGGAGCCCGCGGAGATCGCCGCCGAGCTGGACTCCAAGCCCGAGCGCGTCATCGACGTCCTCGACTGGGCCCGTGACCCCGTCTCGCTGAACATGGGCGTGGACGACGACGGTGACACCCAGTTCGGTGACCTTCTGGAGGACACGTCGGCGGTCTCGCCCGAGCAGTCGGTGCTGACCCTGCTGCGCAGCGAGGAGCTGGACGACCTCATCGGGCGGCTCGACCCGCGCACGGCCTCCATCATCAAGATGCGGTACGGCATCGAGGACGGCCGGGAGCGGACGCTGACCGAGGTCGGCAAGGAGCACGGGCTGACCCGGGAGCGGATTCGGCAGATAGAGAAGCACGCGCTGCTTGAGCTGAAGAAGCTGGCGCATGACACGGGGTTCGAGGCGGCCGCCTGAGCGGCGAGCGGCGTGAGGGGGGTGTGGGGCGCGTGTGCCGGCGGGGGTCGGAGTGCCCACGGAGGCTGAATTGGACACGTAGAGTGACTATTTGAGTACGTGATGCGGGTTTTGGATACGCCGGGTTGCGAAGGTGGCGAAAGAACGCGCATACATGGCTCTGAGGCGTCGCTTCGGGTGTTCGAATTAAGGGAACAACGACAGTGGGCCAACGGACCCGGGCGCCCCACCGGACCACCCCGCCGCCCCTGACCGACCTGGGTCCTGCCCGAGTGTGCATCACCCCGGCAGGCCCACCCACAATCCACGTCCCGACGCACCACCCCCCCGGCGCCGGGACCTCCCAAGCCGGGCTTCGGCGCCCCTCCCCCCGGACGCCGAGGCCCGGCCCCCTTTTTGTGCCCAGGGCGGGGGCACTGAGAGTGCGGGCGCGTGGTGGGGTGTGCGCAGTTCCCCGCGCCCCTGGAGATGCGATGCGGTCGCGCTCGGTGGGCGAGTGCGGCGCCG